>NZ_JBDGHY010000005.1:0-351702 GCF_039615155.1 Sphingomonas epibiotica
GTCCGCCGCTTGTAGATCGCCTGCACTTTGCAGGGGCTATCGTCCGCAAGCCGCCCGTATCTTACCGGCCGAGGGTCTGCGCCAGATCGGGCGGCAAACCCTATACCTATCGCGCGCGCATTAGCGTCCGGTTATTCGACGCCCTCAGATTTGAGGACGCCCCCGCGCTGTTACCGCGCTGTTCAAACAGCGGTCGGCGTCGGCGCCTCGCTCTGTTTCGACTCTGTTTCACCAGTGGTGACCCGCGCGTTTTATAGTGTGCGGAAATTCACCGGCGGGGGCAGGGAGGGGGCGACTGGACTGATCTCTATCGGAAACCCGCGCATTGATGGTTGAGGGTATTCGGGGGCGACGTGCGCAGACCTATTGGCGCTATCGTCGCTATTGTCAGAGAGGCCGGCTCTCCCTCTCTCGCCCTTCATGCAGGTTATATATAAAATAGATATAAGGTTCTATTTTTAGTACGACACGCGCGCGGAGGGTGAGTGACCGAGACGCCGCTGCCGTGACAATAGAGACAATAGTGACATTAGCCCCGTCATCGGCCGAACTCCCACAACAGGACAGGGGGTTCAGACGCGTCGCGGCCATGTCCCCAGCCGCCGCGCTCGAAACACGCCATTCCGTCCCGGTCCCGTACCATTGCCCTGTCCGCGTTCAGAACGACGATCGTCCGCCCCGCCAGCCACACGGCTAGCCCGGCAAAGTCGAGACTGTCACGCGGGCCGATCCCGAACACGTCATGGGCGGACCAACCCAGCGCCAGCGCCTTGCCGGCCCATCCGTCGACCGCCAGCGCGATTGCGTCGTCAATGACGTGCGCCCACGCCGCTGCATCGCCACAGAATCGCGGGCCTGGCGTGCGCTGCAGCCGCGCTACGGCGGCGGCAATCCCAGGCGGCAGATCGGTGAACCGCCGTGTCGGTTGGGGCGGTGAAGGGGCCGGCCTTGGGCCAGCCCCATGGGGGTCGAGCAGCGCCGCCGCCTTCTCACGCCAATTAGCCACGCCCGACGCCATGGACCGCTGGGTTGACCAGATAATCCCGACGCTGGCGCCCCGGTGCGCTACCGGAACGCGTAGGGGCTTCGCGCAGCCATCCTGCGTCGGTCAGCGCTTCCGTTGCCCCTTCAACGTCCTGAGCGGTCTTCAATGTTGGCAGCTTAGCGTTGCGCTGTATGTCGCGTGCGTTGATCCGCTCCAGCCGCCCGGCGACAATGAACCTTGCCAACGCCGCCGCGTGCTTCTCGACAGGGGCGAGGGCGGCATCACCAAATACCCGGCGGGCGTGCGGTTTCAGGAAGTCCTCAACGAAGCGCAACGCGTTGTTGATGGACTGGACGGACACCGAGGAAGGCTCCCGGCCATTGCCGTCCGCCCATGTCAAATATTCCAGAACCAGCCCCAGCCGCAGCACCAGCCCGCGCGCCTTCCCAGCCCATGACGCATATAGGCCGGCGCCCTCGCGTACATCCTTGTCATTATCGGGGATCCATTCGGCGAACAGGTCCGCGGCTTCCGGTGTAAGCGGTATGACGACCATTTCGCCTTCCGGCCGGTACACGTCGAGCAGCCGCCGATAGATCGCTTCTAGGCGGGCCATATCCGCAACCTGCGTCGGGCGGCGGAACGGGATCGCTTCGGGCCATACCCACATGAATCGAGCAACCAATCCGTCATCGGCCGAACCCAGCAAGGCGTCGCGCAGCTTCTCCGGCTGGATACCGCCAAGGATGCTGACCCCGTTGAACGGGATTTTGAGCGGCTTCCCCATGTTGCTCTTGCGGTCGACCACATACGGTTCGCCGCCGTGCGACTCCAACGCTTGCGAGCGCCCACCCGACGAGTAGCGATCGTGGCCATCGAGCCACCCAGCCAGCTCGTCGCGCATTTGCAGCGTACCGTTGACGTTCGCGGCGAGGATCGCGGCCAGTTCTTCAGGCGTCACGTCCTGCACGACCAGCCGCTTCCGCTCTGGGGCTTCCGGGGTTTCGGCAGCGGCGGGCATTTCGGGCGTTTCCTCACCGGCGCTCGTCGCCTTCTCGACTTGCTTTTCCCACGCCTTGCGCTCCTGCTTCGCGCGCTCGGCAAGAGCCGCGTGCCGCATCAACACGACCTTGTGCTGTTCGGCCAACTCGACTTCCATCGCGCGAAGCGGGCGCACCGCCACCGAGATAGCCGGCGACTTGTTCGAGGACGGATCGCCGACGACCGACGCCCACAGGATGCAGGGCTGATCGTACCCCTCCCATGCCCGCACCCAGCGCTTGCCACCGACGAGTGAGGCGGCAACCGCCAGGACGCTTGCGGCGACATATTCGACCGGCGCGCCCGCACCGTTCGCCATGTCCGAGATGAGCGGGAGCAGCGATCCGAACACGTCGCCGGGGATCGGCACGGCAGGCGCAAGGTTCGCGCGCTGCACGCTCATGTCAGGGGCAGGCCATTCGGCATCCGTTGCGCGGCCAGCGCGCCGACCGGCGAATGGATCGGCTTCGAATGGGGGCGTGGCCTCAATCCATGCCCGCATGTCATGCGCGGGGTTCATGCCGTCACCCCGCGCATTGCCATGACGAACGCGTTCCAGTCCTTGTACGGAGGGGGCGGGGGGCTGACACGAACTGACAGGCCGCGCGCAGTATAGGCTTCCGCCGCCGCGTTCGCCGCGACCCGGCCGGCGTCATCGTTGTCCGCGCCGATCACGACCGAGCGAACGTTGCTCGGGAAGGCCATGGCCGGCAGCATCGACGTGCCAGCACCGACCCACACCGGACGGCCGAGCCCCTCCGCCAGCGAAAGACCGTCCTCCAGCCCCTCGCAGACGGTAATGCTCGCCACCGCCGGCCCCAGCCGGATTGCGCCGCCACGGACGTTCCCCAAGCTGTATTTGACCTTGGGCTTGCGGTCCTGTTCGGTAGCGATCACCGCCGCCTTGCGCCCGTCCTCGGTGACATAGGTACGCTGGATCGCGACGAGCGCGCCGTCCGGTCCCGTTACCGCCGCGACCAGCGCCGGCAGGGGCTTGGGACCGTTCGCCGCCAACAGGCCATTGCCCGGCGTCTTGGGCGGCATCAGCCGCGCGAACCGCAAGCTGTCCGGCAGCTCCATGTCGATACCCCGATTACGCAGATAGAGCGCGGCGGCGGTGCCGGCGATCGGCTGGGCATCGTTCCAAATGCGGGCGACCAGCTTCGACAAGTCCTGCTTCGGCTGAGCGGGTTCAGGTGGCGCGATCGGTCCCAGCGCGCCACCGTCAAGCGCGCGAATGGCTTCCACTACCGAGCCACCATAGGCGCGGCGCATGAAGTCCAACACGTCGCCTTCTGCGCCGCATCCGTAGCAGATGAACCGGCGTTCGTTGGCATAGACATAGAAGCTGGGCGTTCCGTCGTCGTGGAACGGACAGCAGGCTTTCCACTCGTTGCCGGCGCGAACCAGCTTCACCCCGGCCTTCTTGGCGACGGATGAAACGGAGAAGTCCGTCCGGATGCGGTCGATCGCGGCGCGCAGTTCAGGCGGCAGCGACGTACCGCTGTTATAGCGGTTCATGGCTGTTCCCCTCGATATTTACGGTTGTCACGCTTGCGACCGCCTCCGCCGCCCGTTCGTGGACAGCTTCAGACTGGTGATAGCCGAGCGGGATGATGGCGCAGGTCAAAACGCCACCTCCTCGCCTTTCCAGTCCCGAGCGGGCCCGCGGTCGATGACCTGAGCACTGCGCGCGTCCGTCTCCCAGCCGGGAAGATGGGTCGAACGATCTTCAGTCGGATAACTGCTGCCGCGACTGAGGCCTTTGGCATAGGCGCGGGCACAGCGTCTGCACTCGAAATTCGCGTGGTGGGTCGCGCGATCCTCGTCGATGTCGAGATAGACGGCCCAGCCGACCGGCGCGTCTTCGACGACGACGCAGGGCCTTTGGAATACGATCGCCATTATGCCATGTACTCCTTGGCGACCCACACCACCGCGCGCCTGCCGCTGCTGCGGTTGATGCGGCGTCGGCCGCTATCGAAGATGAGGCCCTTGGCCTTCAGTTCGCTGGTTCGAGGCTGGGCGGAAACGCGGGGCAGACGCAGCGCAATGGCGCATTCCTCCGCAGTCCGGCCGGCTCGTTTCGCCCGGCGGATCGTCCGCAGCACCATGCGCTGCAACCGGCCGCAGTCGATCGACGCGGCGGCGTCCTCGCTGGTTTCCGCCGACCCTTTCCAGCCGGCATTTTCCGGGTACGTCATGCGTCGCTCCCGTCATCGAGAGGGGGAAGGCCGGCGCGTTCCAGCAGCTTGCCGAACCAGTCCGCTTGCTTTTCCGACATGGGGTTGCGGTTGACGACCATTTGCCCGAGGAACTGCGCGCTACGAGCGTTCAGCGTTTCGGCGTGGTGGGTAAGCAGGCGCAGGGCCGCCCGCTGTTCCGGTCGCATATCCGTCATGCTATCGCTCCCC
This sequence comes from Sphingomonas epibiotica, assembly GCF_039615155.1. NCBI lineage: Bacteria > Pseudomonadati > Pseudomonadota > Alphaproteobacteria > Sphingomonadales > Sphingomonadaceae > Sphingomonas > Sphingomonas epibiotica. Next base: position 4,441 of record NZ_JBDGHY010000005.1, read on the forward strand.
ATGCTAGGTCAGCGATGAGCAAAGCGCGCAGATCGGACATGCCGAGCGCGGCGAGGTGTTGCCGGCGGAGGACCGTGATGCTATCTGCGGTGGCGCTGATACGTTGAAAATTCTGGAGGGGCTGGACTGTGGCGGTCCGGCCCTTCCTCTTACTGGGCTGCGGCGCCCGTGCCGATGCGGCAGGCATCGTTCACGCGGCTACCGGCTGCGAGGTCGAGGCAACGCGACGCGACGCCTTCCACGTTTCGATGTCGACGGGATCGTAAACGATCCGGCGTCCGGCGCGAACGAACTTGGGGCCAAAGCCCAGTGACCGCCAGTTTTCAGCCGTTTTGGGCGCGACGCCAATCAACGGCGCGGCCTCGGCGGTGGTGAGCAGCTTCTGCATTTGCTCTTCTCCTGCCCGGCGGGATTGCCGGGGAACAGGAAAGAGCATCAAGGAAGTAGAATTCGCCGGCAATTTCGCCGGAATGCGCCGTAATTCGCTGCGGCGAATTAGCTCAGTGCATCACGCGAATTTGCTCCAACCGTCGGTCTGTCACCGTAAACTTCGGCCCAGATCTCGGCGTGAAGTGCTCTTACACGAGGTCTGCTGATATGGTTGCCAGGGAAAGCCGTATCTATGGCTTTTTTTGTTGGAACCGCGCCTTTGCGTTGTATCACACATTCTCGCACTATTGAACGAATGTCGTCCGTGAACGGGGTCTTGAGGTTAGCCTGTTGAGACGAGCTAGATCCGTCCGGGCCGTTAGTCGAACTCGTCGGTGTTGCCGGTGCTTGTTTGGATCTTCGTTCTGCGAGCGCAAGGATCTCATTTGCGCGGACCTCAGTTAGGTCAGCTTTTGCATCCGCGTCGGAAAAAGGCTGTTCGTAAATATTTGAAAGAACCTCGGCAAGAATCGATTCTCGAACGAACAAGTCAATTGTGAAGGAGTCCCAAAAATCTTCCGATGTTGAACCTTGGGGTGGAGCCGCCATCGCATACGCAATGTTCGAACTTAGAGCGGACCGTTCGAACCGCGGAAGCACGACGTCGAAGCGGCAGTTCCAAATATGCGATGCGACGGGACGCATGCTGCCGTCCTGGTCATTATGAACTTCAAAGCGAAGATGTCCACTACTAGCCAGCCGCTGAAGGATTTTGAAAGTCTCAATCCTGCGCACCTCGTCTTCACCAGCTTTGGACACTTCCGAAAGGGAGCGTTCGTACGCAAGAGCCCACTGAGCGTAAGTCAGGAAGCTGCAAGTTGCTGGGTCCAAGCCGACAAGGAGGGCTGCTCGCTTTTTAAACTTCGAATATAGTGCCCAGTTCGTTATTTCGTCCCCTTCTTGGTCGACCAAAACGTAAGTGGCGAAGTCGTAGATTACCCCAGGGTCCGGCAATGCTTCAACCTGCCTTGGGTTGCGTTCCTGCCCGGTCCATTCGTCGCCGAACACCTTGCGGCCAACCGCTTCGAATACCTCGGGCAAAAAGTAATAGCCGGGCGGCACGAATGGCCAAGTCGAACGATCATTCCAGTGAAGCACACCGCCCTCCGTAGGCGTCCGCAGAATGGAAGGGGCGGCAGGCTGGGCGGAAACCAGCCGTTCGGGAGCTAACCTAGCCGCCCCAGCATCACGCCCGCCGTGCGGCGAGCGGGACCACGTTTGTCTCCTCACCGACGCCCGACAGACAAGCGGCAACGTGCCGCCCCCATGCGTCGAGCGCGTCGCGCTTCTCCTGCTTCCAGTCGTGGCGCTGATAGACGCCAGCGACCCCGGCCCGCGATCCGCCGACGTGGTTCAGGACTGCTTCTGTCACTTCGAATCGTACCCCCAGCCGTTGCAGGCCAGTGGCGAGCGTGCGCCGCAGATCGTGCAGCCGCCAAGCGGGCAGGGGGTCGCTGCCGTCTGCCGCTACCGTAGCGTCTAGCTTATCCTTGCCCTTGGAATAGGCGGTGAATGCCTCCCCGGTCGACGTGGCGAACGTCCGGCCGCGCTTGGGCCATTTGTCGCCCTTTGCGACCGCGTCTAGTTCGGCAAGCGCCAGATCGTTGAGCGGGACCGTCGTCGGCTCCCCGTTCTTCGTGCGGGAGCCAGGAATGCGCCAAAGGCGGTCCGCCCGGTTCAGTTCGGACCAGTCCAGCCCGCCGACTTCCTCCCGCCGCTGACCGGTCGCGATTAACAGGCGGACGATTGGGCCGAAGCAGCGGTGGCAGGCCGGGGCGGCGTTCCACACGCGTGCCACCTCGTTGTCAGACAGCCACCGATCGCGCGCTCTAACGGCCGGAGGTGTTTCCATGCCTTCCATGGGCGATCGTTCCAGATCGCCGCGGCCGATCGCCCATCGGAACAAGCGGCGCAGAACAGCGAAGGTATTGCGCCGGTTCGCTTGCTGGTCGGCTGGCATGGCGTCGAACACCGCGACCACATCGGCCTTGGTGATTGCTGGCAGGGCCTTGCTGGCAAGCACCGGCTTGACGTGGATGCGCAGGCAGCGCGCGACCAGCGCTCGCCAGCCGTCGCCCTTGCACGCGGCGTGGAAGCGATCGGCATAGGCAGAGAAGGCCAGGGTGACCGCATCGTCGCGGCGCTTCCTGTCGGCTTCGCTGGGATCGATCCCTTGCGCCACCAGCACCAACAGGCGTTCGGCCTCTGTGCGCGCTGTGGCGGGCGTCCATGGCGAGCCGTGCGCGCCGATCGAATAGCGCTGCGTCTTCGCCTCGCGCCCGCCCATCCGATACTGCAGGACATAGGATAACGCGCCGGCTGGGGTCAGCTTCACGCCAAACCCCTTCAAGTCTTCGTCCCACAGGAACGTCCTAGCGGGACCGGGCTTGAGGGCGTCTACGCTCCGCTTGTTCACCTTGCCTGTCGCCACCTTCCTCGCCTCCGCTGGCAATCACGTGGCAATCACCGTAGCGGGAACTAGGAGGAACAGCAAGGGAACGCGGGGAAGTCAATCAAGGAGTGTCTACAGAGGGAAAGCGGCGCTCAGGAGGGCGTCAAACGCGAATATACCTGAAATACCAGACTTCATGGCCCTGCCGCCGCGCCTTGCGTTCGTAGCGGGTTTCGGGCCAGTCGGCGGGGCGGGTCAGGAAGTCGGCGGCAGTCCGTGCCTGCCATTCGAAATCGCGGCGCTGGTCCATGATCATCATCGCCCAGCGGCAATAGGTCGGATCGTCGGTGCCGAGCCGGAACTCGCCGCCGGGACGCAGCTTGGCCGCGATCAGGTCCATCGGGCCGTGGTTCATCATCCGCCGCTTGGCATGGCGCGCCTTGGGCCAGGGATCGGGGTGGAGCAGGTAGACGCGCTCGAGCGAAGCGTCTGGGAAACGTTCGATCACCTCCAGCGCGTCGCCCATATGCAGGCGGACATTGGACAAATCGTCGTCGCGGATATGGTTGAGCGCGCCGACGACGCCGTTGAGGAACGGTTCGCAGCCGATGAAGCCGTGATGCGGCCGAGCATTCGCCTGCCCCGCCAGATGCTCGCCCGCGCCGAAGCCGATCTCGACCTCTACCGGACGGTCATCGCCGAACAGGGTATGCGAATCGAGCGGGCCGGTTTCGGGAACCGAAACGCGCGGCAGTAGCTCCTCGACCAGCGCGGCCTGGCCCTGGCGCAGCTTGTGGCCCTGTCGACGGCCATAGAGGCGGCGGATGGTAGTGGGATCGTTCATTGCCGCGCTCCCTACCCGGCGGGGCGGTGATCCGACAAGGGAGCTTCCGTCTTCGCCGGTGGTTCGGATGCCATGGGCAAGAAGCGCAAGGCGAAGCAACAGGCCAAGCAACTGGTCGATGCCGATATCGATGCGGGGCAGGGCGTCGCTGCTGCGTTGCACGACCATCCGGTGGTGAAGGTCGCGGGGTGGCTGAGCGAGGTCGCAGATCAGCCGCCGACGGTTGCGATCAACCTGACGACGATCGCGGCCGGGCTGTGGCGAGGCGATGCGCGGCTGACGCGGACCGGCGTCAGGATGCTGGCGGCGCATGGTCTGGCGACGCTGGCCAAATCGGTCATCAAGGCCAATGTCGACCGGGCGCGACCGCATTTGTTCAGCGACCGCGAGGATCACCGGCCCAAGCCCGGCGATACCGATGAGGGGCCGCAGAACTCGTTCCCTTCCGGGCATACAGCAGGGGCGCTGGCGGTGGCGCGGGCGGTGGCGCGCGAATATCCCGACGCTGCGGGTCCGGCCTATGCCGGAGCGGCGGCGGTAGCGGTGATCCAGGTGCCGCGGGGGACCCATTTCCCGATCGACGTCGCGGTCGGGGCCGTCATCGGACTGGTTGCCGAGGCGGTGGTCGCACAGGTGCTGCCGGTGCCGGACGGAAATTGACGAAGGTTGCACGAATTGTCGTTTGGTCGAGGGTTTAGCGCAACTATCTCAGATGTTTGTCTGGGTGCGGGGTGCTGGAAGTTGACACTTGCGTGCCGAGAGGTTGTCCCGGAAAGGGCTGGCGGGGTTCGGATCGGTAGAAAGCCACCTGCCGCAGTAGGTTAGCAAGCCGCTCGGCAAGCCGGGCAGGTGTCACCTTCGGTCGGAACGCTGCAAGGGGACGCAGCGCGGCCGTCCAGCGACGACAGCGGATGCGCTAACACGTACCGCACCGTGTAGGAAAGCGACCGGCCCTCAGCGCTTCTCGCCGAGCGCGTTCGGATTGATCGTGATGCGGTTCGTGTCGTTCCCCCAGTTCGGGACATGCGCCATCGCGGGGCGTCGCAGCGCATCCATCACCTGCCGGGGGCGGGGCAGCGCCGTGAAGGGCGGATAGACCAGCACGTTACCGACATCGATCAGGTTCACCGACCAGCCGGGCAGGTTGGTCTTGGTAATGCGGCCGGTGGCCGGGTCGGGCTGGACGAGCGCGGCACGACCCGAATCGCTGAACGCCAGAAGATAGGAGTCGGCCGACGCATCCGCGCGATAGACGCCGCCGGCCGGCCCGGTCGCGGGATCGCGGCACCAGATGACCGGTTTTGCGGGGACGGCGGCAACACCCGGTTTCGGTTTGTCCTTGAGCGCGCGGCCCACCGCCAGCAATCCGCCGGTAAAGGCGGCGACCGACAGCATCTTCGGATCGCGCTGCACCTTCGCCGTGGTCGGGAACGCCAGCGGCGTGGGGCAATCGGCGACGGGTTTCGCCGGGACGGGTGAGGTGAAATCGGTCGGCCACGTAAGTGCCGCCAGTACCGCCGGCATCCGTGCCGCGATGCCGGCACCGTCGAGCGTCGTGCTACTATAGCGGACCTTCACCAGCCATTCGCCGAGCGGGACCATGGCGAGGACGGTGCCGCGATAGGGTGGACGCGAGACCGACCAGCCCGCCATCAAGCCGCTGGCAACGCCCTGTCCCGGCGGGGTGAACGCGGTCGGGGGAAGGATGGGGGTAATCGTGCCGTAGACGTCGCGACGGGATTCAAGAATGGCGCGCGCGCGATCGAACCAGACCGGCGCAGCACCGCTGGCCATCCGGAAGACATAGATGGTGACCGCTTCGGAACCGCGCTGGTAGTTGGCGAAGACGTCGAGTTCCGAACCGCCAATCTGTTCGATCGCCACGCGCCGCATGCCGTCGAGCGAGGCCGGGATGGTGAGGCCGCTATGCCGGAAGCGATAGGGCTGATCGGCGGGTGCGGCGATCACGCTCTTGGTGAACTGGGCGGCCGCGGGGAGCGCGGCGACCAGCGCCAGCGACGATAATCCCATCGCGAACAATCGTCCGACAAGGTCGTGCATATGTCCTCCCGATGAGCGGACATGAAAACGGGAGGTCCGCCCTTTCGGCGAACCTCCCGCAATTTCAATGACTTGTCTAGCCAATACACCCGTAATGGATCAGGCTGCCAGCGCGGCCTTCAGATCATCGACCAAGTCAGTCTTTTCCCACGGGAACAGATCGCCCTCGGGCTTGCGGCCGAAATGGCCGTAGGCGGCGGTCGGCTGGTAGATCGGCTTGTTGAGGCCGAGATGCGTGCGGATGCCGCGCGGGGTCAGGCCACCCAGCTTGGCAATGCCGGCGATCGCATTCTCGATCGCGTCGTCGCCGACGGTGCCGGTGCCGTGGGTGTCGACATAGAGCGACAGGGGCTTCGACACGCCGATCGCGTAGGCGAGCTGGATCGTGCAGCGCTTGGCGAGGCCGGCGGCGACGATGTTTTTCGCCAGATAGCGGGTGATGTACGCCGCCGAGCGGTCGACCTTGGTCGGATCCTTGCCGCTGAACGCGCCGCCGCCGTGCGGGGCCGCGCCGCCATAGGTGTCGACGATGATCTTGCGCCCGGTCAGGCCGGCGTCGCCGTCCGGGCCGCCGATTTCGAAGCTGCCGGTCGGGTTGATGTGGTACTCGGTCGCGTCCGACAGCAGGTCGGCCGGAAGGATTTCGGCGACGACCGACTTCACATAATTGTGCAGCTCGGCTTCCTTGTCGCCATTGTCATAGCCCGGCGCATGCTGGGTCGAGACGACGATCGCGGTCGCGGCGACCGGCTTGCCGTTTTCGAAGCGCAGCGTGACCTGGCTCTTGGCATCGGGTTCGAGGAACGGCGCGGCGCCCGAATGGCGGTCGGCGGCCATCTTCGCGAGGATCTTGTGGCTATAGTCGAGCGTGGCCGGCATCAGGTCCGGCGTTTCGTCGCAGGCGAAGCCGAACATGATGCCCTGATCGCCGGCGCCTTCGTCCTTGTTGCCCGACGCGTCGACGCCCTGCGCGATATGCGCCGACTGCGCATGCAGGTTGTTTTCGAAGCGGAAGCTTTCCCAGTGGAAGCCCGACTGTTCATAGCCGATCTTCTTCACGGTTTCGCGCACGGTGCGCTCGATCTCGGCCTGTGCGCCTTCTGCCCACTCGCCGTTTTCGAACACGCCCTTGCAGCGGATTTCACCGGCGAGGACGACCAGCTGGGTGGTGGTCAGCGTTTCGCAGGCGATGCGCGCTTCGGGGTCCTTCGACAGGAACAGGTCGACGATCGAATCGGAGATCTGGTCCGCGACCTTGTCGGGATGGCCTTCGGAAACCGATTCCGAGGTGAAGAGATAATTGGAACGCATGGACTTCCTCTGGTTAGAGGGAAAGCGCGCGGCCGTTGCCATGCCGCATATAAAGCTTTCCTTATATGACCGCCCTAGCGCGTGCGGCGGCGGATGGCAATCGCGAGGCCGAACAGCAAAACTATCGCCAGCAGCGCCATCCAGTTGCCGACGCGCGCGAACAGGGTGGGGGCGCGGGGGGCGGGGATCGGCACCTCGATCGCGCCGGCCTGATCCGGCGGGATCGATGCGACGAGGCCGCCGGTGGCGTCGATCACCGCCGAGATGCCGGTGGGGGTCGAACGCAGGATCGGCAGGCCCTCTTCGGCGGCGCGCAGCCGCGCCTGCGCGAGATGCTGCGGCGGGCCCCAGCGGCCGAACCATGCGTCGTTGGAGGGATTGAACAACAGCGCCGGACGGTGCGCGCGGTCGACGACCTGCCCCGAGAAGATGATCTCGTAACAAATTTGCATGCCGATCGGGCCGAAGCCGGGCAGCGCGAGCGTCGCCGGACCGGGGCCGGGGCGGAAATCGATATCACCCATGACTAGGCGCGACAGGCCGAGCGGCTGGAGGATCGAACGCATCGGCAGATATTCGCCGCCGGGGACCAGATGCGCCTTGTCATAGCGGCCGATAATGCGGGTGTCGGGGGTGATGGCGAAGACCGAATTGCCGGCGTCGCTGACCTGTCCGTTGGCGCCGAAGAACAGCGCGGTGCCGCCGACCAGTGCCGCATCGCCCGGCCCCAATGTGCTGGCGATGCGGGCGCGCAGCAGGGCGGGGGATTGCTGGTACCACTCGGCCGGATAGCCGTCCTCGAGGTAGAAATTGACGGTGCCTTCGGGCCAGACGATCAGGCGCGGGGCGCGGCCGGGGATGCCGGACAGCTCGATCTGCTTGTCGAGCAGGCGCTGGTCATAGCCTTCGCTGCGGACGACCTCTTGCGGGAAATTGGGCTGGATGACGCGGACGCGGGGGGTGGTGTTGGTCGCGGGCAACGTGGCCGCCGTCTGGCCGGGGACCAGCATCAGCAGGGCGAGGGCGACAATGACGCCGGCACGAATCTTCGGCCTGGGTAGGAGCAGCAGCGCGCTGGCGACGACGGCCAGGCCGGACAGCGCATAGGTGCCGGTATAGGCGGCAAGGGCGCGGAGCGGGGTCGGGACCCAGATGACGGCGATGGGGTTCCACGCATAGCCGGTGAAGACGATCGCGCGGAGATATTCGGTGCCGATCCATGCCGCACCGGCGATCAGGACGAAACTCAAATCGGGGCGGTCGCTGCGTCGGCCCAGCTTCCACGCGATTCCGCCCGCGAGCATCGGATAGATGGCGAGGTAAAGCGCCAAGCCGACGACCGCGACATAGCCGAGCGCGGGCGGCATCCGGTCCTGAAAGTCGAAGGCGTGCTGGATCCAGTTGTTGCCGATGGTGAAATGGGCGACGCCGAACAGCCACGACCGCCATAGCGCGGTCTTCAGCGTCGGGGCGCAGTGAACCAGCCACAGCCATAGCGCGAAGGCGGCCAGCGTGACCGGCCACCATTGTAGCGGCGCGAAGCCGAGGGCCGAGGTCAGGCCGGCGAGCAGGGCGAGAAGAGCGGGCACGCGGCGCATATCCGTCGTGCGCGGCGTGGGTGCAAGGGGGTGCGCGAACTGCGCTTGCTGGAACGAAAGGTTCGCGAAGGTCGCTGATCCGTACCCCGGCGAAGGCCGGGGCCCAGTTGGGCGACGCCAGCCAATCATGGAAAGGCCTGCCCAACTGGACCCCGGCCTCCGCCGGGGTACGGCTATCGTCTGTCGAGGTCCTGCGCCTTTGCAGACATTTCCCCGCCGGGAAGTGCTTCTGTCGCGCTTTCATCCGGTGCCCGCCACCCTATCTCCATCTCATGAACCCGTATCTCTGGCTCGCCACCGCGATCGTCGCCGAAGTGATCGCGACCTCGACGATGCGCGCTACGCAAGGGTTTACCCGGATCGCCCCGTCGCTGGTGACGGTCATGGGCTATGCGGTCGCCTTCTACTGTCTGTCGCGGACGCTGGAGCAGGTGCCGACGGGCATCGCCTATGCGATCTGGTCGGGGGTCGGGATCGTGCTGGTCGCAGGCATCGCCTGGGTCTGGCAGGGGCAGCGGCTCGATGTGCCGGCGATGGTCGGCATGGGGCTCATCATCGCGGGCGTGATCGTGATGAACCTGTTTTCGGACAGCGTCGCGCACTAAGTCGCGGGCGAAGGAGTTTCCCAATGAACCAACCGGTGACCGTCGATATTCCCCATCAACTCGGCCGCGCGGGCGTGCGGCAGCGGATCGACAGCGGGATCGACAAGCTGGCGGGCATGATCCCCGGCGGCACGCTCCACGACAAGCGCTGGGACGGCGACACGCTGCACTTCACGGTCAGCGGCATGGGGCAGACGGTGCACGCGCGCTGCGAAATGCACGACGCGCATGTCCATGCGGTGCTCGACCTGCCGCCGATGCTCGCGATGTTCGCGAACAAGATCAAGGAGAAGCTGGGCCGCGACGGGCCGGCACTGTTGAAGTAGCGCCTTGGTTGAAGGCGGCTCCGGCCCGCTCCCCCACCCCGCCACCCACATCGTACAATGCATGGGTGGCGGGGTGGGGGAGCGGGCCGGAGCCGCGAAACGTGCCGGCGGCACGTTTTCAAACGGTGCGGGTCAGCGCGCCGAGAGGGGCTGGCTGACCCGCCAGATGGTGTTGCCGACATCATCGGCGACCAGCATCGCGCCGGTGCGGTCGGCGATCACCGCGACCGGACGGCCATGCACGTCCTTGCCATCGGCGGTCAGGAAGCCGGTGAGCAGGTCGACTGGCTTGGCATTGGCGACCGGGAAGCCATTGGGGGCGAAGGGGACGTAGACGACCTTGTAGCCCGAGGGCGGCACTCGGTTCCACGACCCGTGCAGGCCGATCACCGCGCCATTTTCGAACCGCTGGCCCAGCCGCATGTCGGCGGTGAAGGCGAGGCCGAGCGGGGCGACGTGGGCGCCGAGCGCATAGTCGGGGCGAGCGACATACTGGCGGAGATCAGGTCGCTGCGGCTGGACGCGGTCGTCGATATAGCCGCCCCAATAATGCCATGGCCAGCCATAGTTGCCGCCGAATTCGACCTTGGTCAGATAGTCGGGCGGCATGTCCGACCCCAGCATGTCGCGTTCGTTGACGACGGTCCACAGATCCTTGCTACGCGGTTCGAACGCCATGCCGTTGGCGTTGCGCAGGCCAGTGGCGTAGATGCGGAAGCTCTTCTTCGCCGGATCGACCTGCCAGATCGCCGCGCGGTTCTTCTCGATGTCGAGGCCGTTCTCGGCGATGTTCGAGGCCGAGCCGACGCTGACATAGAGCGATTTGCCGTCGGGATCGGCGACGACGTTGCGCGCCCAGTGATTGCCGCCGCCGGGCAGGTCGACGATCTTTTCGGGCTGGGCAGTGATGCGGGTCTGGCCGAGGCGGAAGGGATAGCGGACCAGCGCGTCGGTATTGGCGACGTAGAGCGAGTCGCCGACCACCACCATACCCGATGGCGAGTTCAATCCGGTCAGGAACACCGACCGTGCCTCCGCCACGCCGTCGCCATTGGCGTCGCGCAGCAGCGTGATGCGGTTGGCGGAGGCGCCACCGGCACCGGCCTTGTCCATGAACAGCCGCATGAACCAGCCGGTGATGCCGCCACCCTCACGCGGGGGGCTGTTGCTTTCCGCGACCAGCACGTCGCCATTGGCGAGGCGGTAGAGCCAGCGCGGATGGTCGAGACCCTTGGCGAAGGGCTGTACCTGTAACCCGGCGGGGGCGGTCGGGGTCTGGCCGTCCTGCCATCCGATCGGGTCGGCAACGCGAACGGTCGGGAACCACTGGTCGCGGACCTGCGTCAATTGCGGGGTACGTCCCGTCACTGCATTCTCGCTCAACTGCGCCCGGTCGGGGCGGGTGAGGTAGAAGGCCAGACCGGCGATCAGGACCAGCAGGACAAGGCCGAAGCGAAGGACGTGTTTGCGCATGCGCCGTGAATAGGGCGCTGCGGGCGGCGGGGGAAGGGGGCGCGGGCCGAACGGCGAAATGGGCCGCCGGTCACAAGGGAGGAGAGCCGGCGGCCCGTCGGATCGGTTCGAAGGGGGACTTGCAAACCGGCCCGCTCCGACAGCACTAGCTGAGTAGGGTTGTTTTGTGAAACCGATTGAATCGCTATCCGTGATCGGTTTTGCCTGTCATTGCGGAGCGTCTGCGGCGATTCCCCCCGCCGCCATGCTACGCATGGTCGCCCTGCCCGCATTCAAGGAGGCGTTTATTCCTCGATCTGCGGGTGGGGGGGATGGAGCCGGAGGCGCAGGACCCGGCGCGTGTCGGCGGCGACGATCTCGATCCGCCAGCCCGAAGGATGGTCGAGGCACGCGCCCTGTTTCGGGACTTCGCCGGCAAGGACGAAGGCAAGGCCGCCCAGCGTTTCGACATCCTCCTCGACCTCGCCGAGGCGCGGATCGATCAGTTCGGCGGCATCCTCCAGCTCGGCGCGGGCATCGGCTTCCCACGCGCCGCCCTCCAGCGGCACGAACAGGTCGGTCGGTGCTTCGTCATGCTCGTCCTCGATCTCGCCGACGATCTCCTCGACCAGATCCTCGATGGTAATGAGACCGTCGGTGCCCGAATATTCGTCGAGCACGATGGCGAGATGGGTGCGGCTGGCCTGCATCTGTGCAAGCAGGTCGAGCGTGCCCATCGATTGCGGAACGTAGAGCGGCTGGCGCAACAGGCCGATCGCGGTCGGCGGATGCTCCTCACCCTTGGCAAGAATCGCGAACACGTCCTTCACATGGACCATGCCGACGATGGTATCGAGCTTCTCGCGATAGACTGGCAGGCGGCTGTGTCCGGCTTCGGCGAACAGCTTCACCACGTCGGCGAAGGGCGTATTCTCCTCCAGCGCGACGATGTCGGCGCGCGGCACGCCCATGTCGCCGGCATCGCGCTCGCCGAAATGCAGGATGTTGCGCAACATCTTGCGCTCGATCGGCGACAGGTCGCCCGCGACCGGTGCGTCGTTCTCGTCCTCATGCGCTGCGATCACTTCCTCGATCCGTTCGCGCAGCGTTTCGCTGGCGTCCTCCCCGAAGATCAGCGAGCGCAGCCCCCGCCATATGCCCCCTTCGGAGCTGCTACTGTCGCCGGGCGTGGTGCTGGTCGAAACGTCGGCCATGATGGTCGTGTCAGTCCTCTGTAACCGGATAGGGATCGTGCAGGCCGAGTTCGGCGAGCGTCGAACGCTCGATCGCCTCCATGGCTTCCGCCTCGGCATCATTTTGGTGGTCATGGCCTAGCAAATGGAGGCAGCCATGGACAATGAGGTGCGTGGCATGATCGGCGACCGAAATGCCGCGTTCCGCCGCCTCGGCGGTACAGACGCCGTGCGCGAGGACGATATCGCCGAGCAGGACTTCGCCATCGTCGCTGTTCTGGGTGACGGTGTCGAGCAGGTCGGGCTGGATCATGGGGAAGGACAGGACGTTGGTCGGCTTGTCCTTCTGCCGGTACTGCCGGTTGAGCGTCTGCACCTCGTCATCCGAGGTCAGGCGTATGGCGATCTCGATCAGCGCCGGGTCGGTCAGCCACGCGCCCTGTGGCGTACGGCCGATCGCGGCGGTGGCGGCGCGGGTGGCGAGCGCCTCCCAATCCTGGTCCTGCGGCCAGTCGGCCTCTGCCTGTACGGCGATATCGATCATCCGAGGTCGGTCCTTGCGAAGTCGTCGCCCTTGTAGAGCAAAGTGGCGTTGTTGGTACGGGCGCAGGCATAGGCGAAGCAATCGCCCATGTTGAGTTTCGCTTCGTGGCGACCCTTGCCATAGCGGCGATGCGCTTCGCCAGCGATATGCGCCTCGGCTTCGCCAATCGGCACCATGACGAAGCGATTCTCGCCGGCAAAGGCGTCGGCAATTTGAGCGGAGAAGGCGTCGCCATATTTCGTCGCGCGCGCGACCCCGCTGATCGTCTCCCATCGCGCGATCGGCGACCAAAGCGGCGTGTCGAACGACAGGAGGCGATCATTCTGTTCAAGATAGTCCGCTTCGCGGGCCAGTATCGCAACCAGCACCGATGCATCGACGAACGCGGTCACAGGTTACCCGACAGGTCGTCATAGAATGCTTTGTCTGCAGCAAGGCCGCTTGGTTCGGGAAGCGGGTAGCGCTTGTAGAAATTTTCCAAGCGTTCGCGAGGCGTCGCGACGCTACGGTTGCGTTCGAGTTCGGCTTCGACCGCGCAACGGACTGCCTCGGTCTTGCTGGTACCGCGAAGGCGCGCCAGCTCCTCGACCAATGCGTTGGTTCGCTCGTCCTTGATATACAGCGAGGCCATTACAGGTCTCCAAAGGGATATCCCGCAAGGTAATGCGGGATATCCCTCAACTCAAGCGTCCTTGCCCTCATAGGCTTCGACGATCCGTCCGACGATCGGGTGGCGGACGACGTCGCCGGCACCGAAGCGGGCGAAGGCGATGCCCTCGATCCCCTCCAGCCGGCGGGTGGCGTCGGCCAGGCCCGATGCCTGGACGCCGCCGGGAAGGTCGGTCTGGTTCGGATCGCCGCACACGACCATGCGGCTGTTCTGGCCGAAGCGGGTCAGGAACATCTTCATCTGCGCGGGGGTGGTGTTCTGCGCTTCATCGAGGATCACGAAGGCGTCGGCCAGCGTCCGCCCGCGCATGAAGGCGATCGGTGCGATCTCGATCTCACCCGACAGGATGCGGCGTTCGACCTGTTCGGCGGGCAGGCAGTCGTTGAGCGCATCGTAGAGCGGGCGGAGATAGGGATCGACCTTCTCCTTCATGTCGCCGGGCAGGAAGCCGAGCTTCTCACCCGCCTCGACCGCCGGGCGCGACAGGATCAAGCGCTGGACACTGCCGGTGATGAGCTGCGCCACCGCCTGCGCGACGGCGATATAGGTCTTGCCGGTACCTGCCGGTCCGAGGGCGAAGATGATGTCGTTGGACAGCAGCTGGTCCATGTAGCTGGCCTGGGCGACGGTGCGCGGGACGATCGTCTTCTTCCGCGTGCGGATCATGATCGACGGCGCGCCCTGACCGCTTTCGGCGCGGAAGATGCCGTCGAGCGCGGGTTGCGACGACATGGCGATCACCGCGTCGATCAGCCCCGGATCGACCTCCTCGCCGCGCAGGATGCGGCGGTGCAGTTCGGTCAGCACCTCGCGCGCATGGGCCACGGCCTCGGCCGATCCCTCGATCCCGACCCGGTCGCCGCGGGCGGTGATGTAGACGCCCAGCCGTTCCTCCAGCGCCAGCAGGTTGGCGTCGAATTCGCCGAACAGGCGGGAGAGGAGTTGCGGCTTGTCGAAGCTGAGTTCGGCGCGGGCGCGCTGGCCGGCTACGGCGGGGACGGGCTTGCGGCTCATGCGATCCTTTCGGTCGGAGGGTGATGGCGCGCAGGTCCGGGCATGGCCTTGAGTCGGACGGGGTGGCGCGGCAGCATCATAAACGAGACTGACAGATGGCTTTGCGGGGGGGAAGCGAAACTTGGTTCACGCAAAGGCGCGGAGCGAAAGGGGGTTTAGGGTTCGCGCAAAGGCGCAAAGGACGCAAAGCGCTCGTGTTTCCCGCGCCAGCGGCTTTCCGAACCCGGCGCGGCGCATGAAACGGCTTCGCCGGACAAGCTGTCGGCACCGCGTGGGCACCGCCTTCGCGTCCTTCGCGCCTTTGCGCGAAACAACCCTTCTTCCCCGCGCCTCTGCGCGAACCCGAACCCTTACTTGAGCGTCGCCATGTCGATGACGAAGCGGTACTTCACGTCGCTCTTCTGCATCCGGTCATAGCCCGTTTCGATTTCGTCCATCGCGATCGTCTCGATATCGGCGATGAGTCCGTGCTGGTGGCAGAAATCGAGCATTTCCTGCGTCTCGGCGATGCCGCCGATCAGGGAACCGGCGAGCGAGCGGCGGCCGAAGACCAGATTGCCGACCGACGGCGAGGGGTGCGGCGTTTCGGGTACGCCGACCAGTGTCATCGTGCCATCGCGCTTGAGCAGTGCGAGGAACTGATCGAGGTCATGCGACGCGGCGACGGTGTTCAGGATGAAGTCGAAGCTGCCGGTATGCGCGCCCATCGCATCGGCGTCCTTCGACACGATCAGGTCCTTGGCGCCCAGCCGGATGGCGTCGTCGCGCTTGTTGGGCGAGGTCGAGAAGACATAGACTTCCGCACCCATCGCCGCGGCGATCTTCACGCCCATATGGCCGAGACCGCCCAAGCCGACAATGCCGACCTTCTGCCCCGGTCCGACCTTCCAATGCTTCAGCGGCGAGTAAGTGGTGATGCCGGCGCACAGCAGCGGCGCGACGGCGGCGAGATCTGCATCGGCGTGCTTGATGGCGAGCACGAAATCCTGATCGACAACGATATGGTCGGAATAGCCGCCAAAGGTGTGGCCGCCGAGGACGGGGTCGGGACCGTTATAGGTGCCGACAAAGCCGGTGCCGGTGCAATATTGCTCCTCGCCCTCATGGCAAGACGGGCATTCGCCGCAGCTGTCGACCATGCAGCCGACGCCGACCGTGTCGCCGACCTTGAACTTCGTCACGTCGCTGCCGACCGCGGTGACGGTGCCGACGATCTCGTGGCCGGGAACGCAGGGGTAGAGGGTGCCCGGCCATTCGCCGCGCGCGGTGTGCAGGTCGCTGTGACAGACGCCGCAATAGCGGATGTCGATGGCGACGTCGTTCGCCTGCGGATCGCGGCGTTCGAACGAGAAGGGGGCGAGCTTGCTGTCGGCCGACTGCGCGGCATAGCCCTGAGCGGGGGTCGTCATGCTGGGGTTCCGTTGATGGAGGAAGTCGCCAGCATAATGCGACGCCACCGCATTCGTTGCTGATACAAAGTATCAACCGCGTGATTTTTCAGGTTACGCGGCGTTCGCCATGTTCGAGCATTGCCGGGATCACCAGATCCTCCTCATCGGCGAGATGGCGGTTCAGCATTGCGAGCAACGTCTGCGACCGCTGTGCATAGTCGGCGGCGGCGCGATCGACCGCGCCGGATCCGCCAAGTGCGGTGAGCAGGATCCGCGCGCCTGCGACATTCTGTTCCAGCGCATCGTGGATCGCGTGATGATCGGCGTCGAGCAGGTCGAAGCCGCGCGCCATGCGCGGGTCGAGCGCGCGGAATTTGGGGAAATAGGCGTGGTCCTCGATCTGATGATGACCGTTCAGATGCTGGAGGAAGCGGTTGAGATCGGGGACGAAGCGGCGCTGGAACGCCTGTGCGTCGAGACGCCCCGCCCGAAAGGCGGTCAGCGAGGTTTCGACCGCCGCCGCCTCGGCACGGAGCGTGGCGTGGATGTGCAGCCAGAAATCGGCGAGCTCGCCGAAATTGGCATGAGCGCGCCAGCCGGGCTGGGGATAGGCGGTGCGGAGATAGGCGAGGTCGTCGCCGATGGCGCCGCGCGTCGCGAGATCGCTCACGCCGCCGCCCGCACCCGCTCCACGCCCGACAGCGAGACCGCACCGGTCGCGACAATCTCGACTTCGACCATGTCGCCGATCCTGGCATCAGTCAGAAAATGGACCGATTGCAGCCAGGGCGACTTGCCGAGCATCTGCCCGGGGTGACGGCCCTGCCGTTCGACCAGTACCTGACAGGTCCGGCCGATCGTCGCGTCGTTGAACGCCTTCTGATCGCGCAGCAGCGCCGCCTGCAGCCGTTGCAGCCGTTCGTCCATGACGGCGAGGGGGACTTCGCCGGCCATGTCGGCGGCGGGGGTGCCGGGGCGGGGCGAGTATTTGAAGCTGAACGCCTGCGCATAGCCGACCGCGTCGACGAGGCGCAGCGTATCCTCGAACTCGGCATCGGTTTCACCGGGAAAGCCGACGATGAAGTCGCCGGACAGGGCGATATCGGGGCGGGCGGCGCGGACGCGGTCGAGCAGGCGTAGATAGCTGTCGGCGGTGTGGCTGCGGTTCATCGCCTTGAGCACCCGGTCGTTGCCGGCTTGTACCGGCAAATGCAGGAACGGCATCAGCTTTTCAACATCGCGGTGCGCGTCGATCAACCCCTGCGTCATGTCGTTGGGGTGGCTCGTGGTATAGCGGATGCGCTCCAGCGCCGGGATGCGATCGAGTTCGCGGATCAGCGCGTCGAGACCACGGCCATCGCCATCGACCCATGCGTTGACGTTCTGTCCGAGCAGCGTGATCTCTCGCGCGCTGCCATCGACCAGCGCCTTCGCCTCGTCAACGATGCGGGCGAAGGGCCGGCTGATCTCGGCACCGCGGGTATATGGCACGACGCAATAGGTACAGAATTTGTCGCACCCCTCCTGCACGGTAAGGAACGCGCTCGGGCCGCTGCGGCGGCGGGTGGGGAGGTGGCCGAATTTGGATTCGGGCGGCATGTCGGTGTCGAGCGCGGGCTTGCCCGCCGCCGCATCAGCAACCAGCTTCGGGAGGTTGTGATAGGCTTGCGGGCCGACCACGACGTCGACCTTCGCACGGCGGACGATCTCATCCCCCTCGGCCTGCGCGACGCAGCCAGCGATGGCGATCATAGGGTCGGCGCCGTGTTTGCGCAGGCGGCCAATGCCCGAATAGACCTTTTCAGTCGCCTTTTCGCGGATATGGCAGGTGTTGAGCACCACCAGATCGGCGGCATTGGCATCGTCGGTCGCGGTCATGCCCTGCGCCGCCATCAGTTCTGCCATGCGCTCGCCGTCATAGACGTTCATCTGGCAGCCGAACGATTTGACGTGGAAGGTTTTCGGGGTGGTCATCGGCGGGCCTTTACCGGATTTCGGCTAGGGTAGGAAGGATTCTGGTTACGCGAAGGTGCGGAGAGAAGAAGGGTTTTGTTTCGCGCGAAGGCGCAAAGGGCGCAAAGGGGTTGCGGGACGGGCGGGCGAAGCCCTTCTCTCAAAAAGCGCGTATATTTGAGAGCCGCCGTCGCGGCGGACGGTCGATCTTTGCGCCTTTGCGCCTTTGCGCGAACCAACTTCCTCTTCGTACCTTCGCGCGAACCCAGTCTATGGTTGCCGCTCCGCCATGACCTCGGCGATCAGGTCCTTGCGGCTCAGTTTGCCGATCATCGTTTTAGGCAGGGTCAAGCGGACGACGACCTCGTCGACGCGCTCGTGCTTGCCCAGTTGCGGGTTGAGCCACGCCTTCAGCGCATCACCGTCGATATCGGCATCCTCGGCGAGGGTCACATAGGCGTGCGGGCTTTCGCCGCGATAGTCGTTGGGCAGGCCGACGACCAACGCCTCGCGGACGGCGGGGTGGTGGTAGAGGACGCGCTCGATCTCGCTAGGGAACACCTTGAACCCGCCGACCGCGATCATGTCCTTCAGCCGATCGACGATGCGGATGAACCCGTCCTCGTCGATCGTGCCGACATCGCCGGTGCGCAGCCAATGGGTGCCGTCGGTATCGACGCAGAAGGTGGTATTGGCAGTGTCGGGACGTCGCCAATAGCCGCCCATGATCTGCGGGCCGGCAACGACGATCTCGCCCGGCTGGTCGAGCGGGACGGGCAGGTTCGAATTCTCCTTGTCGACCAGCCGGACGCGGGTGCCGGCGATGGGCTGGCCGATGCTGCCGGCCTGTTGCGGACCCGCATAGGGATTGCACGACACCACGCCCGAGCTTTCGGACAGGCCATATCCCTCGACCAGCGTCGCGCCGGTTGCGGCCTCGAACCGTTCCTTCAGTTCGGGCGGCATCGGCGCGCCGCCCGAGATGCAGTAGCGGAGCGACGAGAAGTCGGTCTGCTTCAGCCGCGGATGGTCGAGCAGCGCACGGTACATGGTCGGCACGCCGGGCAGCGCCGTCGCCTTGGTCCGGTCGAGTGCCGCCAGCACCTGCCCGGCATCGAACCGGGGCAGCAGCACGATCTCTCCACCGGTCACAACCGTGCGATTGAGGACACAGGTATTGGCGAAGACATGGAACATCGGCAGCACGCCGAGGATACGGTCGAGTTTGGTGTTGCCATCGGGGTCCAGCCACGCGACCTGTCGGGCATTGGCCGACAGATTGGCGTGGCTGAGCATCGCGCCTTTGGGACTGCCGGTCGTGCCGCCGGTATATTGGATGAGCGCGAGGTCGCGCGTCGGATCGATCTGCGGCGTCACGCAGCCGCCGTCATTGGCGATGAGGGCAGAGAAGGCGGAAACGCGCGGATCGTCCGGACGCGTCGTCACCTCCTGCGATCGGAACCACCGGTAGAAGAGCGACTTGGCGGCGGGCAGGGCACCCGCCACCGACCCGACGACGAGCCGTTCGAGCGAACTGCGCTCGAGCACGTCCAGCGCGGTCGGCAGCAGCGCCGAGGCGGACAGGGTGAAGAGCAGCTTCGTCCCCGAATCCTCGACCTGCGCCGCCAGTTCCTGCGCGGTGTAGAGTGGCGAGAAATTGACGACCGTCGCGCCGAGTTTGAGGATGCCGTAATAAGCAGCGATGTAATGCGGCACGTTCGGCAGGAATAGGCCGATGCGATCGCCCGGACCATAGCCGAGTTTCGCGAGGCCGCAGGCGACCCGGTCCGCGCCGTTCTTCGTTTCGGCATAGCTGTAGTGCCGGCCGAGGAAATCGATCAGCGGGGCGGTGCCGCGCCGAGCGGCCGATTCCTCGAACAACGTCACCATCGACATCGGCGGTATCGGTTCGTCCCAGCGAACCGGATGGGCGTAGCGGTCGAGGATCGGTGCGGCGCTGCTCATTTACAAAGGTGTAAGCAAGCGTTGCGCTTCATGCAAGCCGGGTTGCGCCACCCGTAATCGCAGACGGCAGGGTTCAGGCGGCGAGCGGGAGCGGCGGCGCCCGGCCGGCCCGGTCGCGGCCGGCGGCCTTCGCTTCGAACAGCGCCTTGTCAGCCAAGCGGTAGAGGCGTTTCCAGTCACTTTCGTCAGCAAGCGGTCCGTGGCAGATTCCGATGCTGCTGGTGACGCGCAGGTCGTAGGGCAGGCGTTGCGCGCGGACGTTGGCGAGCAGCACGTCGGGATCGGGCATCGCCGCTTCCGGTCCCAGCAGCGCGAATTCCTCGCCGCCCATGCGCGCGACCAGCACGCCGGGCGGGGCATGGAAGCGCAGCGTGCGCGCGAACTGGCGCAGCACCTCGTCGCCGCCGTCATGGCCGATCGTATCGTTGACCTGTTTAAAATGGTCGATGTCGAACAGCATGAGCGTGCGCGGCCCTTGCGCGGCGATCGCCCGCGACAGGAAGGCGCGGCGATTGAGCAGGCCGGTCAGCGGATCGGTATCGGCGAGTTCGCGTGAGATCGCCTCCTGCCGCACGGCTTCGTCGCGTTCGCGACTGAGCACGCGGATGCGATAGGCGATGGCGATGCTGGCCATCAGTGTCTCTACGCTCATCGCCAACAGCGTCGAATTGTCGATCCAGAAACTCCAATCGAGCAGATTGAGGTTGTAGAGCGAACGGACGACCAGCATCACCATCGGCGATGCCCAGCTGAGCGCGAACAGCCACAGGAAGTCGCTGCGCCGTCGCCATGCGTGCCACACGACCAGCGCGACCGACACCGGCGCGACGAACATCGTCAGCGAGAAGATGCGGTCGAGCAGGGCGATAGCGAACGGACCGACCGCGATCATCAGTACGCCAAGCGTGCCAAAGACAGCGATCACGCTGTAGATAAGCTTCAGCGGCCAGCCATCGAGGATGCGGCGTTCGAAAAAGGTGGCGCAAAAAGCGAGTGCCGACGCCATGCCCCACGATAGCACCACATAGCTGGTGAGGATGCGCCGGTTGTTGTCGAGGTCGGGAAGCAGCCATGCCACGAACCCGGACGAGGAGCCGGCGTAAATGATCAGGCAGGCGAGCACGCCGCAATAGGCAATCTGAAAATCATGGTTCAACACACGCCACAGCGCGAAATTATAGAACAGCAGCCCTGCGCACAGGCCGATGAACCCGGCATAGAGCGCGGCGAGCAACACGTTCGACCGCTGGCTCTGGGCGTCGCTGGCGACCCGAGCCCCGACTAGGATGCCACGAAGATTGCTGGCGCCGCCGACCCGCCACAAAATCCGTTCTATCGGCGCGCCATTCGGGGTGAAGCGATGTTCGATCATCGCTCCCAGTTGGATATGCCGGGAAATGCCGACGCTGTCGCTGAGTGAACCGGTGATACGGCCATTGGCGGCGACGGCATAGACGGCGAGCGTATCCTGCCAAAGGCTGACCTGCCGCACGCGAATCGGCGCGGCCGGATCGGCGGGGCGGGGCAGGCGACCCGACAGGACCCAGTAATCGCCCGGCCCGAAATCGGTCTGGCGGGCGGTGCAGTCGAACCGGCCGGGTCGGGCCAGCACCGCGCGGACCGTATCGCCGGGCTGGACGCGGCTGATACAGGCCGTGACCGGCGTGCCGACGATGCCGGCCTGCGCGCGTGCGGGCACGGCGCCGAGTGCGCCGAACGCCATGAACAGCGCGATCACCAAGGTTCGACAGGCCGATAGCATGCGGTCGGCATGCCACCCGACGCGCCAAGATTCGGTTAACGCGGCGTTTGGTTTTCGGACCGGGGTCAGTTGGCGGCGACGATCGCGGCGGTCAGGCCAGCCATCGTCGCCTGCTGCGCGAGTTGGCGCAGCGTGTCCGCACTGGTGCCGGCCGGGGTCATCACGCGCGCGCTGGAGCGGCCGGGGCCGACCGATTGCGGAAAGGTCGTGGCGCGGCTGGGCTTATGCGCGCCCTGTTGCCGGACGAAGGCGGCGACCGCCTCGCTCGGCCCGCTCACGACCAGTTCGGGACCGCCCTGTGCCGGGCTCAGGCCACATCCGGCCAGCAGCGTCGCCGCCGCGATCGTCACGAAAATCCGCATCCTCACCCCTATCGCTCGCCGCTTGGTCGCGGTCGTTGGCTGGGGCCAAGCTGACATGCGCGGGCGCGACGCGCAATGGGGTTGGATGGGGGTTAAGCCAACGCCTCGTCGAGCAGGCGCGCCAGGCGCAGGCCGCCTTTCTTCACCTGACCCTGCGCTACCGGCACCAGCCGGGCGATCGTCGCGTCGTCGAGCCTGATCCGGCCATCGGATTTGGGGCCGCAGCCGTCGCCGCCGAGCGCGGGAGCATAGGCATAGTCGCGGCTGATCTGCCAGCTGTCGCGGCTCCAGTCCTCGACACTGCCGGCCTGGATGGGGGCGCGTTCGGCGGAGGTGTAGGCGCGCAGGATCGAGGGCGGCGTCGTGATCGCCCGTTCGGCAAGCGGCCCGTCCCAGATCGAATGCAGGTTGAAGCGATCGGGATGATAAATGCCGTAATCGCCCTTCACCCGGTTGCCCCCCAGATCACCGCGATCGCCGGCATGGAGCGGCATGTGCAAGTCGCCGACGAAATGGACGAGAAAGGCAAGCGCCAGCACCTTTTCGCGCATCGGAACCTTCGGGTCTTTCAGCAGCTTCACATCGCGCTCGATCTGCGCGGAGACGCAGTTGCCGTCCTTGCATGCGGCCTTAAGGTCGAACGGCCGGCAGACGTCGACATTCTGGTAATGCCATGAATAGGCGTAGCTGAAGCGTTCGCCGAGCGGCTTGACGCAATCGGCCCACACGCTCGCTTCTTCGATGGTGCGCGCCGGGCAGGTCGGCGTTTCGAGCAGCGCCTGATGCCGCAGGATGCGGTCGATCGCGGCGCGGGTTTCGGAGCGGACGTTCAGCCGCGCGATGGTGGCGACGCTCTGATGCCCATATTCCCAATAGGCGTAAGCGGGGGAGGTCGCGAACAAACAGGCGACCGCAAGCAACAGGCGGCGAATCATGGCCATCGCCTTTAATGCCTGTCGTACGGCATGAAAACCGGTGCTAGCCCTCGTCACCATAGATGGCAGTGCGGCGGGTGCCGTCGCTGCCGACGCGACCGCGGTACATGCCCGGCGTGGTGAAGCTCCATGCGACGTCGCCATCGGGGCCGGCGACGATAACGCCGCCGGTGCCGCCGAGCGCCTGAGTCTCGGCAAGGACGGTGTCGGCGGCGGTCTGCAGATCCTCGCCGGCGAAGCGGATGCGCGCCGAAATCTCGTGCGCGACGCCGATGCGGATGAAGAATTCGCCCGCACCGGTCGCCGAGACGGCGCAGGCGCGGTCATCGGCATGGGTGCCGGCGCCGATCAGCGGCGAATCGCCGACCCGGCCCCAGCGCTTGCCGGTCACGCCGCCGGTCGAGGTGGCGGCGGCGACATGGCCGCCGGCATCGACCGCGACCGCGCCGACCGTGCCATATTTCATGTCGACATCGAACCAGCCGTCGGGATTGGCCTTCATCGCATCGAGCTGCGCGCGGCGTTCGGGGGTGACGAACCAGTCGGGATCGGCCTGTTCGACATTCTGTTCGGTGGCGAAGATATCGGCGCCCTTGCCCGCGAGCAGGACGTGCGGGCTGTGGTCCATGACGGCGCGGGCGAGGCTGACCGGATGACGGGTGCGGGTGACGCCGGCGACGGCACCGGCGGCACGGGTGGCGCCGTCCATGATCGCAGCGTCGAGTTCGATCGCGCCGTCGAAAGTGAAGACCGCGCCGCGACCGGAATTGAAGGTTGGATCGTCCTCCAGCACCTGTACCGCCGCCTCGACTGCGTCGAGCGCGCTGCCGCCCGATGCCAGCACCGCTTCGCCGGCGGCAAGTGCGGCGTCGAGGCCGGCGCGGGCGGCGGTGTCGGTCTGCGCGCTGACGGTGTCGCGGGTCAGGATGCCGGCGCCGCCATGCACCAACAGGGTCCAGCGGGGGGCGGGGGCACTCGACATGGTTTCATCCTGCTACGGTTACGTGCCGGGCCTGCTAGCAGATCGCGGGGGCAGTGCCACCCCGTCGCGCGGGGCGGGCCGCGACCCCGACCAGAATGCCGAATGCGGGCACCAGCCGGGCGAGCGCGACGGTCGCGCCGCAGGCGGCGATCGTCGCGGTCAGGATCACCGCCGCCTGTAATCCCGGCGCCATTGCGAGCGGAAGGGTACACCAGGTCGCCAGCACGATCGCGGGATGATGGACGATATAGGCGGGGAACACCGCCTGCCCGAGCGTCCGGCGCCAGCGATGGTCGTGATTGGCATGGGCATCGGCCAGGTGGAACAGGGTGACGACCATCCCCCATGCCATGACCGACCGTCCTGCGCGGCTGGCGACCATCAGCGCGTGCGGCGGCACGGCGCTTCCCGGATAAGCGACCTCTACCCCGATCGCCACACCGCCGCCTAGCAGCGCCAGCAGGGCGGCGGGGGGCCAGCAGCGATGCAGCGCTCGCCACAGCGGCGGATGGCGCGCGATCAGGAAACCGAGGAGGAACAGCGTCAGGAATTGTGAATGCCCGGCCCAGTCGCGAAACAACCCCTGCCGTTCGGGAACGACGAACAGCAGCGCCAGCCGCATCGCGACGATCGTCGCCATCGGCGCCCAGAGCAGCCGCCTGCCGATCGCCAGCCATGCCGCCGCCCGGTCAAGCACGGTCAGCGCGCGACGCGACGCGGTAACCCCTGCTACGACCATGGTGTAGGTCCAGAGATAGACGAGGAACCAGAGATGTTCCCAACTGGGAAATTCGACGCCCCAATGGGTGCCGCTGGTCCAGGCGTCGAACAGCCAGAAATGCAGATAGTCGCGGGCATAGCCGGTCTCGCGCACCCGCACCCACATTTCGAGCGGGACGATGGCGACCATGCCGAACAGCAGCGGGACCAGCAGTCGCCGCGACCGGTCGGCCGCAAATGCTGCAGCGCCATCGGCGCGGGTGAACAGCATCGCGCTGGCATAGCCCGATACCGCGAACAACAACCCCAGCCGCCACGGCGTCAGCGCCGCCATCGGCGCGACCAGCGCCGGATAGACATGGCCCGACGAGACGATCCAGTGCCACGGGCTGAACGCCAGCGCGACGTGATAAGGGATCAGCATGGCGAACGCGGCGATGCGCAGCCAGTCCAGCCCGTAATGGCGGCCCGCCGGTGTCATGCGCTCCCTGTCGTTCCCCGCTGCACGGCCATGCGACTTTCGCCTGACGCAATGCCGCCCTATACTGGGCAGAGATAACCGAAGCGTTAGCGAGAATTTACCATGTCGATCCGCCCTTGGCGCGATATCCACCGCCGGCAGAGCCGCCAGATCATGGTCGGCAACGTCCCCGTCGGCGGCGACGCGCCGGTCACGGTGCAGACGATGACCAATACCGAAACCTCCGACGCGGTGGCGACGATCGACCAGATCCGTCGCTGCGAAGAAGCGGGCGCCGACATCATCCGCGTATCGTGCCCCGATGTCGCGAGCACTGCTGCGCTCAGGCAGATCACGCGCGCCGCGCGGGTGCCGATCGTCGCCGACATCCATTTCCACTACAAGCGCGCGCTGGAAGCGGCCGATGCGGGCGCAGCGTGCCTGCGGATCAATCCGGGCAATATCGGATCGAACGAGCGCGTCGCCGAGGTCGTCCGCGCGGCCAAGGCCAATGGCTGTGCGATCCGGATCGGCGTGAATGGCGGCAGCCTCGAAAAGCACCTGCTCGAAAAATATGGCGAGCCATGCCCCGATGCGCTGGTCGAGTCGGCGATGGACCACATCAAGTTGTTGCAGGACCACGACTTCCACGAGTTCAAGGTCGCGGTGAAGGCGTCCGACCTGTTCCTCGCGGTCGCGGCCTATCAGCAACTGGCCGAGATGGTCGATTGCCCGCTGCATCTGGGCATCACCGAGGCGGGCGGCTTCGTCGGCGGGACGGTCAAGTCGTCGATCGGCATCGGATCGCTGCTATGGTTCGGGATCGGCGACACGATCCGCGTATCGCTGTCGGCCGAGCCCGAAGAGGAAGTGCGCGTCGGCTTCGAAATCCTGAAAGCGTTGGGCATTCGCAATCGCGGCGTGCGTGTCGTGTCGTGTCCGTCGTGCGCACGTCAGGGCTTCGACGTGATACGCACGGTGCAGGCGCTGGAGGAACGGTTGCAGCACATCCGCACGCCGATGTCGCTGTCGGTGCTGGGCTGCGTCGTCAACGGCCCTGGCGAGGCGCGCGAGACCGATATCGGCATTACCGGCGGCGGTAACGGCCGGCACATGGTGTATCTGTCGGGGGTCACCGACCATCATGTTCAGGACGCCGACATGATCGAGCATATCGTCAAGCTGGTCGAGGCAAAGGCAGCGGAGATCGAGGCGGCGAGTTCGGGGATGCCGCAGGCGGCGGAGTGACGTTCTCAGCATGTAATCGGTGAGCCCGTTCATGCTGAGTAGGGGCTGAGCGAAGTCGAAGACCCGTATCGAAGTACCCGCCACCTACGGTCCTTCGATACGCCATTTCGACTTCGCTCAATGGCTACTCAGGACGAACGGAGGGGCGTGTAGTAGATCGTGAGTCCCCTTACGACCCGCCCAGCACGTTCACGCTGAACGCCACGACGCCTAAATTGAACACGAACGCGATTAGGCAGTGGCCGGTCACGGTGCGGCGCATGGTGCGCGAGGTGATCGACACGTCCGACGTCTGGAACGTCATGCCCAGCGTGAAGGCGAAATAGACGAAGTCCCAGTAATCGGGCTCGTCGGTCCCCGGCATGTCGATGCCGCCGCTGTCGCCGCCGGAGCCATCAGCGGTGTAGAACAGATGCGCATAGTGCAGCGCGTAGATGGTGTTGGCGAACGCCCAGGCGAGCAGCAGCGTCGCGACGACCAGCACCACCACCTGCGGTTCGGGGGTGCCGCGCTGTGCCAGTTCGATCGCGATCGCGGTCAGTAGCACCAGCGCGATCGCTGCCGACAGGATCAGTAGCAGCGGACGATTGGCGTCGTTGCGCCGCGCCGCCTGCCGCATCCGGTCGGCCGAGGCGCCGAGCAGTGGCACGCAGGACAGCAGGAACACGACCGCGGCGATGTCGAAGGCGAGCGGTACGCCGATCCGCCAGCCAAAGGCAGGCAGCGCCCAGCAACCCGCGGCGATGGCGACCGCGGCGAAGGCGACGAAACGTGCGGGCGCGAGGCGCTGGCCGAGGTTCAGGGGCATGGGGCGGGTGTATCGTGGCAGTAACGGCGGGACAATTCCTCCCCGGCACGGGGATGAGCTTGCGTTGCGTTGCTTCACAGACGACAGCGGGCCACCGCTCTTCACCGAAAGGTTCGTCCATGTCCGTAGCCTTGCGCGCCTTCCTCGTCGCGGCGTCGGGGATCGCGGTCTATACGGTGATGGATGCGCTGATGAAGCAACTGTCCATCGACAGTGGCGCATATAACGCGGTGCTGTGGCGCTCGGTCGGCGGCGCGGCGTTGTGCGGTGTGCTGTTCGTCGCGCTCGGGCGGGGGTGGCCGGCATGGTCGACGCTTCGGTTGCATATTGGTCGCGGGTTGGCCGCTGGATCGTCGGTTGTCCTGTTTTTCTGGGGACTTGCGCGGGTGCCGATGGCGCAGGGGGTGGCGTTGACCTTTCTGGCGCCGTTGATCGCGCTGTATCTGGCAGCATTGTTCCTCGGCGAGACGATCCGCCGCGCGGCGATCATTGGGTCGGTGGTCGCATCGGCGGGCGTGCTGGTCATCGCGGCGGGGGAGGTACAGGCCGATGCCTCGACACAGGCGGTGCTCGGCAGCCTCGCCTGCGTCGCCGCGTCGGTGCTCTATGCCGGCAGCCTGATCCTGCTGCGACGGCAGGCGCAAGTCGCCGATCCTGTCGAGGTCGCGTTGTTCGCCAATCTGGTGATTGGGGGAATGCTGCTGCCGGCGGCGCCATGGTTGGGCACGGTGCCGGCGCCGGCGCAGCTGCTGCCGCTATCGGGGGCGATCCTGCTCAACATCGCGTCGGTCATGGCGCTCGCCTGGGCCTATGCGCGTGCCGAGGCGCAGGTGCTGGCCCCGGTCGAATATAGCGCGTTCGTCTGGGCGGCGCTGGCGGGATGGGTGGCGTTCGACGAGACGGTGTCGCCCTATACGGTAATCGGGGCGCTGCTGATCGTCGCGGGCTGCGTGGTCGCGGTCCGGCGGCGGGTGCCGGCGGTGCAGAGCGAGGCGGGGGCATGAGCGCGGACGACGGACTGCTGATCTGGATCGAGGAGGCGCTTGCCGCGGTCGGGCACGTGACGTGGCGGCGGATGATGGGCGGCGCGACGCTGTATCTCGACGGTACGGTCTTCGCGATCGTGCTCGACGATGTCTTGTGGTTCAAATCGGATGCGGTTGCCGATCCCGTCTGGGACGCGCAAGGGAGCGCGCGGTTCAGCTACGCGCGCAAGGACGGTCGCGTGGCGACGATAAACTATCGACGGGCACCTGACGACGTGCTGGACGATGTCGACGCGATGCGGGAATGGGCCGCGTTGGCGGTGGAGGCCGGACGGCGCGCGCCGGGGAATAAACGCAAGCAGGGCAGCTGAACGTCATCCCGGACTTGATCCGGGGTCCCGCTTCTTCTCGACAGAAGTAAAAGCGCGAACCCGGATCAAGCCCAGGGGCGACGAGGGATGGGGATCGTATGGCGTATCCCCCACCAATCAAATCAGCGACCCGGTACTTCGTAGTCGTGCGGCTCTTCGCCCTGGGCCTTGGCTTCGTTGTAGCGTTCGATCGCCTCGAGCGTAATGCGCTTGGCTTCCTCGGCACCGCCCCACGTGCCGATGCGGACCCACTTCTTCTTTTCGAGGTCCTTATAGTGGGTGAAGAAATGTTCGATCTGTTCGAACACGATCTCCGGCAGATCGGTCTTTTCGCCGACGTTGCTGTAGTACGGGAAGGTCGAGTCGACCGGCACGCACACCAGCTTTTCGTCGCCGCCGGCTTCGTCCTCGAGGTTCAGCACCGCGATCGGCCGGGCGCGGACGACGCAGCCGGGGATGAAGGGCGAGCGCGACACGACCAGCGCGTCGAGCGGATCGCCGTCGGGCGACAGGGTGTGCGGCACGAACCCGTAATTCGCCGGATAGCGCATCGGCGTGTGCAGGATGCGGTCGACGAACAGCGCGCCCGAAGCCTTGTCGAATTCATACTTCACCGGTTCGCCGCCGGTCGGAACTTCGATGATGACGTTCAGGCTGCTCGGCGGATTGTCGCCGACCGGCACCATGTCGATGCGCATTGATAGTCTCCCTTTTCTCGCACGGACGCGTGAGTATCGCGCCCTTTAGCCGGAATTATCGGTCGTTGAAGCACGTTTTGTTTGGAATCTTCGCATGAGGCGATCGGGTGGTCCCGCAACGGGACCACCCGGCCGACCCGTCACTTCGCGGTAAGCAACCGGTCGAGCCCGCCATCGCCCTGACCGACCTTTTCCAGACGGGGATAGCGATGCCCGTCATGATAGGGGATCGCGATCTCGCGCACCGCTTCGTTCATGTTGACGGTCAGCAGGATCGGCTCCTTCGTGCCCTTCGCCGCGCCCACCGCATCGCGCAGCCGGTCGGGAGTATAGGCGCTGCCGTTGACCGCGACGATGGTCGTGCCGATCTCGAACCCGGCCTTGAACGCCGGGCTGCCCCAGATCACGCTGGTCACCTTGCCATCCTTGTTCGCACCCATACCGAGCGAATAGGGTAGCGACACGCCGCCCGCGCTCTTCTCGCGCCCCTTCAGATAGGGGGTCGGGGTGTCGGTGTAGATCAGGCGGTAGCCATTGGCGGCGAAGCCGTCGATCGGCGCGCGATCGGTGCGGGCGTTCAGCCGCTTGTCGAGGAAGCCGGCCCAGTCATAGGGCTGGATGCCGTTCAGCGTCTTGACGACATCGCCCAGCGTATAGGGCAGCACGCCCCAGTCGCCGTCGCGCACCCCGAAAAAGGCGCGGGCGAAATCGTCCATCGACCGGGTGCCGCCCGACTGTTTGCGGAGCATCGAGTCGACCTCCATCCACACCAGCAGCCCTTCGTTGTAATAATCCTCCGACCGCTGCCAGCTGACCCAGCCCTTTGGACGGCGGGCGGTGATGACCGGATCGTTGGTGGTGTCAATTAGCGGGCGCCACTGCCGCCCCTCGCGCGCGTCCAATGCGGCGGCGATGTCGGCATAGGCGTCGAGCGTGTCCTGCTTCGATACCAGCCCCGAGCGCGCCTGCAGCACATAGCCCCAGAATTGCGTCTGCCCTTCATAGACCCAGAGCAACGAGTTGCGCATCGGGGTGCGGAAGTCGGGCGTGAACAGGTCGGCGCCGCGACGGTATTTACCGTCCCAGCTATGGGTGAATTCGTGCGGCAGGAGGTTGCGCTCGCCCGGCCCCGAGTTCCAGTCGGTGAAGTAGCCGGGATCGACGCCGTTCTCCGAACTACGATGATGTTCGAGGCCGATCGAGCCCATCTTGTCGGTGATCGACAGCAGGAATTCGTATTTGTCGTAATGCTGCGCGCCGAACAGCTTCACCGCCTGTTCGACCAGTCGGGTATGTGCCGCGATCTGATCGGGGGTGGCCGCCAGCTCGGACGGCTTGTCGGCGACGACGTTCAACCCGACGCGGTCGGTGAGCGGGAAGCGCTTGAAATATCTGCCCGCGAAGACCGGCGAGTCGATCAGCGTTTCGTAGCTGGTCCGGTCATATTTGTAGACGCCGCCCTGCAGTTTCGACGGCAGGCCCGACGCGGCGGTCCAGCCGGCCGGATAGCGCACCGTTGCCTCGATCGGGATACGACGGGTGTAATAGCCCGCCGGGTACAGGCTGACCGCTTCGAATTGTAGGTTCAGCATTTCGGGGGTGACGACGATGCGCCCCTGATCGCCCTGCTGCGCCGACAGGAACTGGAACTGCACGTCGAGATTCCTCGCACCGGCGGGCACGTCGATATGGAAGGAATACATGTCGAGCACGTCCCGGGTCCAGGGCAGCTCGCGGCCATTGGCGCGGACGACAAGGCCGGCCAGCTTCTCGATCTCGCCGCGGGGGCCATGCTTGCCGGGGAGCCATTTCGGCATCATCAGCACCATGTGACCGCTGCGGGCGACGGGGATCGTTTCCTTGACGCGGAAGATGCCCTGCACGGTGTCGGTCGCATCGACGTCGAGCTTGATCGTGCCGGGATAGTCGATGTCGCGCGCCACCGGCACGGTGTCGACGATCGGGGTCGGTTGCGGCAGCGTGTTGCCCGGCGGGTTGATCTGGGCCGTGGCGGGCAGGGCGGTGGTCAGCAGCAATGCGGTCAGCGGGATACGCAGCGAATGGGTACGCAAGGGCAGGGAATTCCTTCGGACGCGGATATGCTTCACCGGATGCTTACCATGTCGGTGATAGCGGATGGCACCATGTATCACGCCAAGTCGTTGGCTGCGCAAGCCGAACCCGAGTCACGACCCGCATCGGCGGTATCGACCGGCGTGGGGCTGGCCGGGCTGGCCGGGCTGTGCTGCTGGATCGCGGTCGCGTGGCATTACGGGATGGACGGACCCTATGCGGCGCTGGTCAACGTCGCCGCCTGTGCCGTGCCAATGGTGCTGTGGTCGCTGCTGGTCGACAAGGTGCATCGCAACCCGTCGACCGGCATCGACTGGAGCAAGGTGCGGCCGTGGCGCGAGACGGTAGAGATCAGCCTGACAAAGCTGGCCGGGCTATGGCTGACCTGGGGCACGATCGCCGGCATCTATGCGACCGGGCGTTTTTATTGGCAGGGCGGATTCACCTTTTCAATGTGGGCGTTCGAATGGGCGGCGGTGCCGCTGTTCCTGCTGTCGATCCCGTACATGCTGTGGATCGACCGGCGGCTGATCGATCCGAAGGACGGGTGCTGGGCGCTGGGCGCCTGGGCGATGCACCTGCCCGAGCCGATCGACCGGGAAGCAATCTACAATCATCTGCGCGGCTGGGCGGTGAAGGCGTTCTTCCTCGCCTTCATGATCGCCATCGTGCCGCCCGGGTTCGGCGAGTTCATCCGCACCCAGCGCGCCGACATCCTGACCGGGCCGGTGCCGCTGGCGAATTGGCTCATCACCTTCATGTTCGTGGTCGACGTGGCGTTCGCGACCGCCGGCTATATCCTCGCGATGCGACCGCTCGACAGCCATATCCGCACCGCCACACCCTATGCCGCCGGCTGGGCGGCGGCGCTGATCTGCTATCCGCCGTTCATCCTGATGGCCGATGGCGGGCCGCTCGATTACCATCCGGGGACGGCGGACTGGACGCACTGGTTCGCCGGTCAGCCGGTATTGCTGTGGATCGTTGGCGCGGTGCTGGTGGGGCTGACCGCCATCTATGCGTGGGCGACGATGGCGTTTGGCCTGCGCTTTTCGAACCTGACGCACCGCGGCATCCTCACCCATGGGCCGTACGCATTCAGTCGGCATCCGGCCTATCTGTCGAAGAACCTGTTCTGGTGGATTTCGACGATCCCCGTGCTGACGATGGCGGACAGCTGGACCGAGGCGGCGCGCAACACCGCGATCATGGCGGCGGTCAGCGGCGTCTATTACTGGCGGGCGAAGACCGAGGAACGGCATCTGGGCGCCGACCCGGTCTATCGCGCCTATAGCGGCTGGATGACGCGCCATGGCGCCATCCCGCGCGCCCTTGCCCGGCTTGGGGTCGGGCGGGGGGTGTGACGCCCCCGCCCGACCCGATCAGAACCCGCCCGACAGGGTGAAGAACGCCATGCGCGGCGGCTGCGCATAGGTGTTGAAGGTCCGCGCGGCGGCACCGACGATGATCTCGTAGATGCCCTTGCGATCGGTCAGGTTGGTGATGTTGACCGACAGGCGCGTGTTACGCAGCCCCAGTCCGAGGGCCTCGGGCAGCGCATAGCTCGCCTGCAGGCTGACGAGATAGCGGCCCGGTACCGACTGGTCGTTGGTATAGGTCGCGAAGCGGCGGCCGACGAAATCGCCGATCGCCTGCACCTCGAACGGACCCGAGGCGGCGGTGACGACGGTCTTGTTCAGCCAGCGCGCGACGTTCGGCACGTCCTTGCCCGCCGTCGCAATGGTGGTCGTTCCGCTGACATAGTCGTCGTCATACCGCGACCGATTGTACGACAGCGCATTGTAGATCGAGAAGCCGGGGCCGAAGCGCAACGTCGCCGCGGCATCGATGCCGTTGGTGGTCACGCCGCCGACATTCTGCAGGATCGACACGCCGCCGATGACCGAGGCGATGACCGGCGTCGCGCTGATCTGCAGCAGGCGGTTGCTGAAATCGACGTGATAGGCGCTCAACTGACCCTCGATCGCGGTGATCGGGCCGAGGTCGACATTGTGGCGCGAGCGGATGCCGGCTTCGTAGGTCCATGACGATTCGGGCTGTGTGTTCGCCTTGATCTGGTCGAACGCCTGCTGGCTGCCGACGGCGAAGGGCGACAGGCCGGCGGCGACCGACGCCTGGAACTGGCGCACATTCTTCTGGATATGGCCGAACACCTGGTCGCTGGGCGTCACGTCCCACACCGCACCGATCGCGGGCAGGAACCATTTGCGGGTGTTGAGCTGTCCCTCCGGGAAGCCGGTCGACGAGCCGGGCAAGGCGCCCGGCAGCGGCTGGACCGGAATGCGGCCTTCGGCGAATTGCAGGCTGGATTTGAAGCCGCCCTCGATCGCCAGGGCCGGGGTCACCTGCCACCGGTCCTGCACGTGCAGCTGGACCAGATCATATTCGGTGACGCTGGCATATTGGGTCAGCCGGCGCAGCGCCGGATCGGCATATTCATAGGGCGAGGGCGGGCTGCCGACCGGGACCGCATACCAGCGGCGGAAGATGGTGTTGCGATTATGTTCGTACCAGCCGCCGATGTCGAACACATGGTCGCCGCTGGTAACAGTAATCGCCGCCAGCGAACCGACGCGGCTGATGCCATATTCGGTGGTGCGCAGCGCATAGCCCGAATTGCCGAAGACCTGCTTCAGATTCTGACCCGGATAATAGATGCGGAACAGCCCCGGCAGGCCTGCGACCGAGATCGGGCCGACGATCTGCCCCTGACCATCGTCGTGATGGTAATAGGGTTGGAGCTTGAAGACGACGCCGTCGCCAAGCTTCTGTTCGAACTTCAGATAGG
Source organism: Sphingomonas epibiotica (assembly GCF_039615155.1). Lineage (NCBI taxonomy): Bacteria > Pseudomonadati > Pseudomonadota > Alphaproteobacteria > Sphingomonadales > Sphingomonadaceae > Sphingomonas > Sphingomonas epibiotica. Next base: position 38,403 of record NZ_JBDGHY010000005.1, read on the forward strand.
CGAGATAGTCGGTGCGCTGCGCGTCGCCATAATAGTTGGTGTAGTTTGCCGGGTTGTTCGACGGCGGGGCACCGTTCGCATCGAGATAGGCGAGCGCGCGCTGCCAGTCGGGATACAGGACGGTGCGGTAATAGGGTTCGAAGCTGCCGGTGTTGCGGGCGACCGAATCCTGGTTCGGTTCATCCTTCTGGCTGTACGCGAAATAGCCGGTCAGCGTGGTGGTCGGCGTCGTGTGGACGAACTTGGCGTTCGCCTGCCACCCCTTTTGCCGGGCGTCGAATTCCCAGGCGCGGGCATTCTGGCGGACGGCCGAAATGTAGAGCGCGTTGCTGCCCCCCAACGCATCGAAACGGCCGGTGTCGAGGCGCAGATAGCTGCGGCTGGCGTCGTAGCAGCCGAAGGTCTGGCCGAAACGGCCACCCATTTCCGCTGCAGGATCGCTGGTATAGGTTTCCAGACCGCCGCCGAGATTGCTCGCCGATGCGGTGGCGAGGTCGGCGGCACCGGCGGTCAGGCGGACGCGCGCGACATTTTCGCTGATGACCGCGCGCTGCGGCGACAGGCTGTTGAAATTGCCATAGGACTGGTCGCCGAGCGGCACGCCGTCGAGGGTGAAGCCCAGCTGGTTCTGGTTGAAGCCGTGGACGAACAGCGCGATATTTTGTTCGTTGTTACCCCATGGATCGGCGGTTTCGAACTGGACGCCGGGCAGCGTCTGAATAGCCTTCACCGGATTGACGCCGGGCAGGACCTTCTGGATTTCGGCGGCTTCGAGAACGACCGCCGAACGCGTCGTGCGCTTGCCGGTCACGACGACGGTGCCGTCGGCCTCATCGTTTGTCTCGGTCGAGGCGTCGGCGGCAGGCTGCGGCGCGATCTGCTGCGCCGCCGCAGGGGCGACGAGGATCAGCGACGCAAGCGATGCGGCAAGCAACAGGCGCGCACGGCGGCGCGCCTGCAAGGTAACGGACAACATCAAATTCCCTCCCGGAACCGCGGAAACGCGGACCGGGGTCGCCTATGCTCCGTCAATGACAGTCGTGCGTGGAAACGATTGCAGTTCGGTGAATACCGAAAGATGTTATTCGAATTTATCGAACGTCAGAAGCTGTATTCGTCGTAAACCTTCGTCAAATCGCCCGACCATTCACCGGCGAACTTGTCGAGTAGCACCTGTGCCGGGACCTTGCCCGAACGGACGACTTCGCGGAGCGGTTCGAGGAAGCCGCTTTCGTCCTCGCCCGAGGGGCCGAGGCGGCGGCGGGCGGAGAGGCCGCGTCCGGCAATGTCGAGCACCTCGCCCGCGACGTCGCGCAGGCGACCGCCGCCGGGCAGCGGCGCGTCGAGACCGAGCGCCGGGACCGCGTCACGCAGCGCTTGCCGGTCGTCGATCGACCAGCCCTTGACCAGATCCCACGCCGCGTCGAGCGCGCCCTGGTCGTAGAGCAGCCCCACCCAAAAGGCGGGCAGTGCGCAGATGCGTCCCCACGGCCCGCCATCGGCACCGCGCATTTCGAGGAAGGTCTTCAGGCGCACTTCGGGGAAGGCGGTGGAGAGATGGTCGGCCCAGTCGTCCATCGTCGGCTTCTCGCCCGGCAGGACCGACAGTTCGCCCTTCAGGAAGTCGCGGAACGATAGGCCGGCGGCGTCGATATAGCGGCCGTCGCGATAGACGAAGTACATCGGCACATCGAGCGCATAGTCGGCATAGCGTTCGTAACCGAAGCCGTCCTCAAACACGAAGGGCAGCATGCCAGTGCGTGCGGGATCGGTGTCGGACCAGATGTGCGAGCGATAGGAAAGCTGGCCGTTGGGCAGCCCTTCGATAAAGGGCGAATTGGCGAACAGCGCGGTCGCGAGCGGCTGCAGCGCGAGGCCGACGCGGAATTTCCGCACCATGTCCGCCTCGCTCGCATAGTCGAGATTCACCTGAATGGTGCAGGTGCGCAGCATCATGTCGAGACCCATCGTGCCGACGCGCGGCATATGGTTGAGCATGATGCCATAGCGGCCCTTGGGCATGATCGGCAGTTCGTCGCGGCGCTTGTCGGGCCACATGCCGAGGCCGAGGAAGCCGAGGCCGAGTTCGTCGCCGACCGCCTTCACCTGATCAAGATGGCGGCCGGTTTCGGCACAGGTCTGGTGAAGGTTTTCGAGCGGCGCGCCCGACAGTTCGAACTGCCCGGCGGGTTCGAGGCTGACCGATCCGTCTTTGCCGGTCAGCGCGATGACCTTGCCGCCCTCTTCGACCGGGCGCCAGCCGAAGCGTTCGAGACCGGCGAGCAGGTCGCGGATGCCGCCCGGTTCGTCATAGGACGGCGCCGCGTGATCGCGGATGCGGTAGACGAACTTTTCGTGTTCGGTGCCAATCCGCCAGCGCTCGGCCGGCTTCTCGCCCCCCGCGAAATAGGCGATCAGTTGCGAGCGGTCCTCGATGACCGCTGCCTTGTTGTCCGAAACGGTCTTCGTGCTCATCGTCGCGCCCATACGCGCGGGCGCGGGGCGGCGCTAGGGGGCTGTCGTTGATATCGGTATAGCCCGGCTACCAGTCGCCTGCCGCCGCCATCCACAAGGCGGTCGCCGCCGCCGCCGCCGTCTCCGCGCGCAGGATGCGGGGGCCGAGCGCAATGCCGACCGCCTGTGGCAGAGCGCGGACCGCATCGCGTTCCTCGGAGTCGAAGCCGCCTTCTGGACCGATCAGGATCGCGGCGGGACCGGGGTGGCCCCGCATCGCTTCGACCGCGGGCGCGCCGCCGGTTTCGTCGGCGAAGAACAGCGTGCGGGTCTCGGGCCAGTCGCGCAGCAGCACCGTCAGCTTGACCGGTTCGGCGAGTGCGGGAAGCGCGGTGCGGCCGCACTGCTCGGCCGCCTCGACCGCGTGTGCGCGCAAGCGGTCGAGGTTCAGGCGATCGACGACGGTGCGGCGGGTCAGCACCGGCAGAATGCGGTCGACACCCAGCTCGCACGCCTTTTCGATCACCCAGTCGATGCGGCCCTTCTTGGTCGGGGCGATGCACAGCCAAAGGTCGGGTACGATCTCGCGGTCGCGCAAATGGTCGGTCACGTCGAGGATCAGGTCGCGCTTGCGGACCTGCGTCGCGACACCGCGCCATTCGCCGGTCCGGTCGTCGAACAGGCGGACGGTGTCGCCGTCCTTCACGCGCATCACCGACAGCAGATAATGCGCCTGCGCGCCGTCGAGGCGGATCTGCGCGCCCTGGCCGAGCGGCTGATCAACGAAGAGGCGGGGCGACGAATCGGGCGGCCAGGCGGGGGTAGCGGGCATGGGCGCGGGGTTAGGACGCCAGCTTCATCAGCACCAGCCCGCCGAGCAGCATCGCCGCCGCAGTCAGACGCAGTGGCGTCATCGCTTCGCCGAGCAGGACGATGCCGACGACGAAGGCGCCAAGTGCGCCGATGCCGGTCCATACCATGTAGCTGGTGCCGAGCGGCAACTGCTTCATCGCGAGCGAGAGCAGCCCGAAGCTCATGAACATCGTGACGAAGGTGGCGATCGTCGGCAGCGGTTTCGAGAAGCCGTCGGACAGCTTCATGTAATAGGCCCAGACAACCTCCAGCAGTCCGGCGACCGTCAGCATCACCCATGGCATCACGGCGTCTCCGCGTCGCGTTCGATGCGGTAGGCGGCGTCGAGATAGCGATCGGCCGCCGCGCGCAGCGCCGGTTCCTTCTCGAACGCTTCGGCCGGGGGCGGGGCGAAGCCCAGCGCGTCCATCAGCGTCCACAGCGCGAAGCGGCGCGACGGATCGCGCTCGACACCGAAGTCGATGCCCATGCGTTCGCGGGCGGCGGCGATCGTCGCCAGATCGGCGGTGTCGGGGTCGGTCGATCCGAAATAATGGCTGAGCAACTGGTCGAGGTCCATGCGCCGTCTGTAGCCGTCATCGGCCACGCGCGCGACCGGTTCGTGACCGCGACATGACGAAGGTTTAACGCAACAATTCCGCCGTTTCGGGCACTGTATCCGGCATCGGACATGGTGTCCGAAGGAGGTTCGACATGCGTGGCTTTTCGCTGATCGTCCTGCTGCTGGCGATGCTGGCGGCGCAACCGGCATTCGCCAAGGGCTGCGTACGCGGTGCCGCCGCCGGCGCGGTCGCCGGCCATTTCGTCGGCAAGGGGCATGGGCTGCTGGGCGCGGCGGCGGGCTGCGTCGCCATGCACCATCACTATGCGAAGCAGGCCAAGGCGCGCTGACAGGCGCGACCCGCCGCCCCGCGGGACGGGACGGCGGGGATTGCCGGTTTAGCCGATCTGCTTGTCCTGCGCGCCGCTGTCGGGGCGGGCCGGACCGAGGACGGGTTCCTCGCCCAATGGCTTGTTCTGGAACACGGTGAACTCGCCGCGTCCGTCGACGCTGGGGCCATCGGTCCAGCGACCCTCGGGGAACGTACCGTCGACCGACGTCGCGTAGAAATTATAGTTGTTGGCCTGATCCTCCAGCTCCTGCGGGAAGCTGTTGGGGATCGGCAGGTTGGCGGCGGCACCGCCCAGTTCCTCGACCACCGCCAGCCACTGCTGTTGGTGCATCGTGTCGCGGGCGATCATGTAATGCAGCATCCGCTTCATGCCGTCGTCGCGGGCGGCGTTGAACAGACGAACCGCCAGCACGCGCCCGGTGCTCTCCGCCGCGACGTTGCAATACATGTCGGCCGCCACGTTGCCGCTGGCATAGATGTGGCTCATGTTGAACGGCACGCCGTCGGAATCGATCGGCATTGCCGCGAGCCCGCCCGACAGCAGGTTCTTGTGGATCAGCCCCTCGATCGACGCCTTTGCGCTATGGCCGCCCATCACCGCGCCGACGATGCCGTCGCTCGCACCTTCTTCCTGCAGCGAGGCGGGCGCGGTTTCGAGGTTGAGCGCAACGGCGGTCGCCAGCATCTCGATATGGCCGATCTCTTCGGTCGCGGTGTGCAGCAGCATGTCGCGATATTTGGTGGTCGGCGCGCGATTGCCCCAGGCTTGGAAGAAATACTGCATGCAGACGCGGATCTCGCCTTCGACACCGCCGATCGCCTGTTGCAGCATCCGTGCGAATGCCGGATCGGGCCGTTCGACGGTGACGGGGTACTGAAGCCGTTTGTCGTGATAATACATCGGGGACACTCCGCTGGAGACCAGTCCGGCTGCAACGGGTCGGCGATGCAGAAGGTCGCGTAAAAACAGGCTTTATTTCCGTAACTTGGGTCAGTTTCTGGCGGTCGTCGCTCCCGGCGAACGGTTCGTCGTGGCGCATTCCCCCTGTCGCTTCGCGCGCAGTCGTGGCAGCAGGGTGGCATGCCGTCCCCAAGCCCTGCCGCCGCGTCCGAACAGGTTGTTGATACCGAACATCGCGGGCTGATCGCCGTCCTGCCACGGGCGGCGCGGCCGTTCGCGCTGCTGGCACGGTTCGACCGGCCGATCGGGTGGTGGCTGCTCTATTGGCCGGGGGCCTGGGCGATGGCGCTGTCGGGACGCGCGATCGAGCGGTGGGACATGCTGCTGTGGTTCCTGATCGGCAGCATCGCGATGCGGGGCGCTGGCTGCGTCTATAACGACATCGTCGACCGCGATCTCGACCGACAGGTGGCCCGGACCGCCAATCGGCCGCTGGCGAGCGGCGCGGTGTCGGTCAAGGCGGCATGGGCGTGGCTGGTGTTCCTCAGCCTGATCGGGCTGGTCGTGCTGCTGCAACTGAACTTCACCGCCGCGATCGTGGCGCTGGCGAGCCTCGCGCTGGTCGCCGCCTATCCGTTCATGAAGCGCATCACCTGGTGGCCGCAGGCGTGGCTGGGCATGGTGTTTTCCTGGGCGGCACCGGTCGCTTGGGCGCAGATGGGGAGCGACGACTGGCTGCCCCTCGCGCTACTCTATGCCGGGTCGATCGCGTGGGTGATCGGCTACGACACCATCTATGCGTGTCAGGATATCGAGGATGACGCGATGGTCGGGGTGCGATCCTCGGCACGGGCGATGGGCAGCAAGGTGCGGCCGGGCGTGACGTTGCTATATGCCGTTGCCGTCGCCTGTTGGGCAGGGGCGGTGTGGCGGGTGTTTCCGACGCCGCTGGCGCTGGCCGCGCTGCTGCCCGGCGCGTTGCACCTGCTGTGGCAGGTCGCGACGCTGAAGCCCGCAGAGGGCGCGAACACGTTGCGGCGGTTCCGGTCGAACCGCGATGCCGGGTTGCTGATCTTCCTCGGCCTGCTGGTGGTCGGGCAGGCGGCATGAGCGTTGCCGTCGCCGCTTCGGCTTCCCATGTGCCGACCATGCTAAGCCCGTCCCAAGCCGTCGATCGTGCCCATGCTGCCATGGACCTTGCCAAGCGGAACGGCGCGGATGCCGCCGATGCGATCCTCGTCGCCAATACCGCACTGTCGGTGTCGGTGCGGCTGGGGCAGTTGGAGGATGTCGGCCGGTCGGAGGGCAGCGAGCTGGGCCTGCGGGTGTTCGTGGGTAAGCGATCGGCGAGCGTGTCGACGTCCGACCTGTCCGATGCCGGGTTGGATGCGCTGGCCGAGCGGGTGGTGGCGATGGCGCGCGCCGCGCCCGAGGATCGCTGGGCGGGTCTCGCCCCGGCCGAGCGGCTGCTGCACGGCGCGCCGCCATTGCTCGACCTCGACGATGGCGGCGACGTTCCGCCGCAAGTGTTGCGTGAGGCCGCGCTGGCGGTCGAGGATGCGGCGCGGGCGGTGTCGGGCGTGAGCAATTCGGAAGGCGGGTCGGCGGGGTACAACCGCGCCGTTGTCGCCTTCGCCACCAGCCATGGCTTTGCGCAGGGCTATGCGGTGACCAGCCACGGCATCTCCGCCAGTGTGCTGGCGGGTGAGGGCGCGGGAATGCAGCGCGATCATGCGCATCATTCGGCGCGGCACCGCGCGATGCTGGAGGACCCGGAGAGCGTCGGTCGCCGGGCGGGGGAGCGTGCGGTCGCACGGTTGAACCCGGTGCGGATCGACGGCGGGGCGATGCCGGTGGTGTTCGACCCGCGTGTCGGCGGCAGCCTGATCGGGCATATCCTCGGCGCGATCTCCGGCCCGTCGATCGCGAGGGGCACCAGCTTCCTGCGCGACTGTCTGGGCCATGCGATCCTGCCGACCAACCTGTCGATCATCGACGATCCGCACCGCCCGCATGGCCTGCGCGCGCGGCCGTTCGATGGCGAGGGGTTGCCGGTGTCGCCGATGGCGCTGGTCGATCACGGCGTGCTCGAGACGTGGCTGCTCGACAGCGCGTCGGCGCGGCAACTGGGGCTGGAGCCGACCGGCCATGCCTCGCGGGGGCTGAGCGGGCCGCCGGGGGTGACGACCGGCAATGTCCATCTGGCGGGCGGCAGCGGTACGCGCGAGGCGCTGATCGCCGATATCGAACGCGGCGTACTGATCACCGAACTGATCGGGCAGGGGGTGAACGGGGTGACTGGCGATTACAGCCGGGGCGCGTCGGGCTTCCTGATCGAACGCGGCGAGGTGACGCGTCCGGTGTCGGGCATTACCATCGCCGGCAATCTGCGCCCGATGCTGGCGTCGCTGAGCGCGGCGGGCGATCTGGAGCATCGGCAGGGCGTCAACGTGCCGACGCTCAGGGTCGATGGCATGACGGTGGCGGGTGGCTGACGCCGCGCTGCTCGAACAGGTAACAAGGATCACCGCCGAGGCTGCGGCGCTGGCGCATGCGCGCTGGCATGGCGATTTCGCGACATGGGAGAAGGCACCCGGCAATCCGGTGTGCGAGGTCGACCTGACCGTCGACCGGCTGCTGCGCGACCGATTGAGCGCGCTGTTGCCGGAAGCGGGGTGGCTGTCCGAGGAGACGGCGGACGACGCGGTGCGGCTGGCCAGGCGGCTGGTGTGGATCGTCGACCCGATCGACGGCACCCGCGACTATATCCGCCGGCGCGATGGCTGGGCGGTGTCGGTGGCGCTGATCGAGGATTGCCAGCCGGTGCTGGGGGTGCTCGACGCGCCGGTGCGGCAGCAGCGCTGGACGGCTTCGGCCGGTGGTGGCGCGTGGCTGAACGGGCAGCGGCTGGCGGTCAGCGAGCGGATCGATTTTGCCGGCAGCCGGACACCGGTCGACGCACTGCCCAAGGCGGACCGCGACCTGCTGATGGTCGCCAAGCCCAATTCGATCGCGCTGCGCATGGCGATGGTCGCGGAGGGCGAGGCCGATTTCCTCGCCACCATCCGCTGGGGCAATGAGTGGGATGTGGCGGCGAGCATCCTACTGGCACGCGAGGCGGGTGCGACGGTGACCGACGCGATCGGGCGCAAGCTGCGCTTCAACCAGCCGCGCCCGCAATTCTTCGGGGTGATGGCGGCGGCGCCGGGCATCCATGCGGCGGCGGTGGAGCGGCTGCGTGAGCGGGCGATCGTGGCGTTGGGAAAGCGGTAGGGCGGATCAGCCGCCATTCATCGGCGTTGTGGCAAAGCGATGGCGATGCAGGTGGCACTTCCCGAACGGACGCGGATTGGTGCGATGGGGGCGACCATCGCGCTGCATGTGCTGCTCGGCTGGGCGCTGATCGTCGGGCTGGGCGTCGATGTGCCGCGCGCGGCGCAGACCGCTCTGGCGACGTTCGATATCCTGCCGCCGCCGCCCGATCCACCACCCCCGCCGCCGGTTCCGCAGGTCGTGCGGCAGGGGCGGCCAGAGGGGCGGGCGGCTCCCCCGAATATCCGGTCGAAGGCGACCGAGATCTTCGCCAAGCCGCCGGTCGTGCCGCTGCCGGTCCCGCCGCCGGTGGTCACCGCGCCTGTCGCCGGACCGGGCAACGACGCCTCTTCGGGGGCGACCGATACGGTCGGGCCAGGGACAGGTGCGGGCGGGGTCGGCGACGGGCTGGGCAGCGGCGGTGCGGGGGATGGCGATGGCGGCGGCGGGGGCGATACGCCGCCGGTGCAGATCGGCGGGTCGTTGCAGGGCGCGCGGTTGCCGCCTGAGCTGGAGGAGAACGGTTTCGAAGGCTCGGTCGAGGTCGACTATGTCGTGGAGCCGAACGGTCGGGCGACCGATTGCCGCATCCGCCGGTCAAGCGGCAATCGCGCGATCGACATCGCCACCTGCGTCCAGGTCGAACGCGCGTTCCGATTCCGACCGTCGCGGGACGGGCGGGGGCGGGCGGTGCCGTCGGTGGTCGTGTCGCGGTACGACTGGGATGTTGAGCGCGACTGATAACAAAGGGATTTTCGGTTAAAGTTCACTAAGTTCACACTCGTCGCGTGTTTGCGCTGCGCGCGCTTTGCGTAGCAGTCGCAACTGAGGATGCGCGGCGGATCGACGGTGAGGAAGAGCCGCGCGGAGGGTAGGTGGTTCGGGCGATGTAGGAAAATGGTTTCCTTGTCTCGTGCGTCATCCCTGCGGAGCGGGATCGGTGAGCGCTGCGGTCGTGACCGTATCGCTGACGTCGGCCTGCCGGATTTCCGCCAGCGCCGACATGACGATGGGAGCGATGCTGCCGGTGTGGCATGGGGCAGCGCACGACGTAGCGGAATATCGGCCTTGCTTCGTCGACGGGGCTCTTGTCCCTTCATGCTAGTCACGATGTCGCAGGACAGCAAATCCTGTGCCGGATCAGACCGTCTGCAGCGCGATGCGGTTGCCTTCGCTATCGGCGATCTCGGCTACAAAGCCTTCCGGGTCGATCGCGGTTTTGGGGAACAGGATTTCGCTACCCAAGGCCGTGGCCCGCTGAAGGGTCACGTCGATGTCGGTCACGCGGAAATAGACGATCGCGCCGCTGTTTGAGGGAACATAGACGTCGCCTTGCGCCAGCGCGAGACTGGCACCTTCCGTTCCTTCGGCATGGGGCAGGTACGCCATGGGATGGCCATGCACGATCGTCGGCGGGTCGAACCGCCACCCGAACACCGCTTCGTAGAAACGCGTCGCCCGTTCGAGCCGGGCGACCGGAATCTCGACGTGGAGGATCGGATTGGTGCCGGTAACGGTCACTCCTCGCCCTGATACTTGATCTGCAAATACCGCTCCCTTGTCGCGAGGCTATCGAGGTCCCCTTGCGCCAGCTGCTGGGTCATCGCGGCGATCTCGCCGTCGATGATGCGCAGGCCGTCGATCAACTGCTGGTCGGGCGTACGACCGTTGCGTTCGACGCGGCGCAGCGGTTCGGGTACGCGTTGGTAGCCGCGGATGAGTTCGGGGAGTTGTTCGCCGACCAGCTTGCGAACTTCGGATGCCGCCATCGGTTCGTCGTCGCCCAGCGTGGCGAGTTGCGCGGACAGCGTGTCCAGCTTCACCCCGATCGCGTCCGCCAAGCTGATGGCAGGGGCGGGCAAAGCGGGGCGTTGGGTCGCCAGCCAGCGTTCGGTCTGCGACGGGAGTGACTTGATCGGGGCCTGTACCAGTTGTTCGACCGCAACCGGCCGCGTGACCGGGAGGACCGCGAACAGCAAGGTCGCGGCGATCAGCAGCGTCACCACCAGCAGGGCGCCAGCGACGCCCAGCGGTACGAACCAGCCCAGCACCAGCGCGGCAATGAGGATCGCACCATCGGCCAGCGCGATGCGCCCGAGGCGGCGAAGCACCTCCGCCTCACGCCGGCGCCGCGCGCGCGGCGCGACCTGTCCGTGGCGTTCGCGGGCGCGCTCCAGCGTCAGGCTGGCGCGTTCGAGAACCTCGTCGCTGCGCGACATGGGCCTACATCGCCTCCAGCTTGAACGTCTCGCCCTGACCCGACGCGTTTTGCGACGCACCCTCGGCGCGGGCGATGTAACCCTTCGACTTCTCGACCTCGTTGCCGAGCGTGTTGATCGTCGTCTTCATCGAATCGAGCGCCTTCAGCTTGAAGGTGTCGATCGCGTCCATCGTGTCATAGACGTTCTGGAACGCACGTTGCAGCACCTCGACCGGGATGGTCGAGGCGGCGGCCTGTTCGTGGATCGTCGCGGTTTGCGATCGGAGCAGCTTGCCGGTCGAATCGATGATGTTGGCGGTGGTCGTGTTGAGCGCGGTGATCTGTTCGAGGACCAGCTTTTGGTTGGTCAGCGCCTGCGCGACCGTCACCGCGGTGCGCAGCGCGCCGACGGTGGTGGTGCTCGCGCGGTCGACGCCCTTCACCAGCTCGACATTGTTCTTCTTGACCAGATCGAGCGCCAGATAGCCTTGCACCGTCACTGCCATTTGCGTCAGCAGGTCCTGGCTGCGCTGACGGACATAGAAGAGCGCGGTTTCGCGGATCGCCTTGGCCTTTGCCGGATCGGAGTGATCCAGCTCGTTGGCCTTGTCCTCCAGCTTCTGGTCCATCTCCCGCGAGAGATAGATCATCTGTTCGAGGCGACCCATCGCGGTCCACAGGTTCGCGCGTTCGGTGTCGATGGCGGCATTGTCCATCAACAGCTCGTCCTTGCCCGATTGCAGGCGCTTCAGGATCGAGGCGATATGGCTTTGCGCCGACTTGTACCCGTCGAAATAATCGCGGACCTTGCTTCCGAACGGGATCATGCCGAACAGCTTCTTCGGTTCGAGCAGATTGCCCTGCCGGCCGGGATCGAGATCCTCGATCGTGCGGCGCAGTTGCGCCAGGTCGGCGCCGACGCCCGATTCCTGATCCATCGCGCGGACCGGGCGGTCGAGGAAGCGATTGGATTGGCCGGCGGCCTCGCGGATCTCGCGCGCGCCGAGGTTGCTGATCGCATCGACGCGCTTGCCGAATTCGGGCGAGTTCACGTCCTGCGCGACCAGTTGGTCGATGAAGTCGTCGACGCGGGTCTGTAATTCAGTCTTCTTGACGTCGTCGACCGGGACCAGCCCGGCCGCCTTTGCCGCCGGCACGGTTGGCACCGGATCGGGCGGGGTCAGCACCAGCGCGGGTTCTTCAGTCTGCGTCGCCATAATTCCTCCACGTCGTCCGCCGGTTGATGCCATGCGAACGCGGTATCGTTCAACTGTGCTATTTATGTAATACACGTTGGGGGTGCAAGGTAGAGAAGGAAGAAGGTTGGTTCACTCGGAGGCGCGGAGACGCGGAGGGGGTTCGTAGCGGGAGAGCGTTTGCGATCGGCAGACGTTTGCTCCCGCTGAACCGGTTAAGATGAGGCCGCTGGCGCGGGTGGCGTTCGTCCTCGACGCAACCCCTCCGCGTCTCCGCGCCTTCGCGTGAACCAACCTTTTGCTTCCCTCATGCCGCGACGCAACAAAGGGGGGACTTCCGGTTTGGCGCGAAATACGCTAAGCGCGCGACCAATTGCACTCCCGCAGTATCCAGGAAATACCATGAGCCTTCGCAACGTGGCGATCATCGCCCACGTCGATCACGGCAAAACCACGCTCGTCGATCAGTTGTTCCGTCAGTCCGGCACGTTCCGCGACAATCAGCGCGTCGAGGAACGCGCGATGGACTCGAACGACCTCGAAAAGGAACGCGGGATCACGATTCTCGCCAAGCCGACCTCGGTCGAATGGGCGCCGCCGGCGGGTGGCGAACCGGTGCGGATCAACATCGTCGACACGCCCGGCCACGCCGATTTCGGCGGCGAGGTGGAACGCATCCTGTCGATGGTCGACGGCGTCGTGCTGCTGGTCGATTCGTCGGAAGGCGCGATGCCGCAGACGAAGTTCGTGACCGGCAAGGCGCTGGCGCTGGGCCTGAAGCCGATCGTGGTGGTCAACAAGGTCGACCGCAGCGACGCGCGTATCCAGGAAGTGCTGGACGAAGTGTTCGACCTGTTCGTGTCGCTCGACGCCAACGACGAACAGCTCGATTTCCCGGTGCTCTATGCGTCGGGTCGCAACGGCTATGCCTCGACCGACATGGATGCGCGCGAAGGCACGCTGCAGCCGATGTTCGAAACGATCGTTTCGCACGTGCCGCCGCCCGCGCTGGACGTCGACGCGCCGTTCACCTTCCTGGTGACGCTGCTCGACCGCGACAACTTCCTCGGCCGCATCCTGACCGGCCGCGTCAATTCGGGCACGGTGAAGCTGAACCAGCCGATCCACGCGCTCGACAATGACGGCAATGTCATCGAAACTGGCCGCGCGTCGAAGATTATGTCGTTCCGCGGTCTCGAGCGCGTGCCGGTCGAGGAAGCGAAGGCGGGCGACATCATCAGCCTTGCCGGCCTGACCGTCGCGACCGTCGCCAATACGATCTGCGATCCGCAGGTGACCGAGCCGCTGCACGCGCAGCCGATCGATCCGCCGACGCTGTCGATGCGTTTCGCCGTCAACGATTCGCCGATGGCGGGGCGTGAAGGCAGCAAGGTGACGTCGCGCATGATCCGCGACCGCCTGTTCCGCGAAGCCGAATCGAACGTCGCCGTGAAGGTGACCGAAGCGTCGGACCGCGACAGCTATGAAGTCGCCGGCCGCGGCGAATTGCAGCTGGGCGTGCTGATCGAGACCATGCGCCGCGAAGGGTTCGAACTGGGCATCTCGCGTCCGCGCGTGCTGTTCGGCGAGGACGAAAATGGCGGCAAGACCGAGCCGTATGAAACCGTCGTGATCGACGTGGACGAGGAATTCTCGGGCACGGTCGTCGACAAGATGAACCAGCGCAAGGCCGAAATGACCGACATGCGTCCGTCGGGCGGCGGCAAGACGCGCATCACCTTCTCGGCACCGTCGCGTGGGCTCATCGGTTATCACGGCGAATTCCTGTCGGACACGCGCGGCACCGGCATCATGAACCGGCTGTTCGAGAAGTACGGTCCGCACAAGGGCCAGATCGAAGGCCGCAAGAACGGCGTGCTGATCTCGAACGGTGCCGGCGAGGCGCAGGGCTATGCGCTGGGTCCGCTCGAAGAGCGCGGCATCCTGTTCGTCGGCCATGGCGAAGCGCTGTATGAAGGCATGATCATCGGCGAGAACGCCAAGACGGACGACCTCGAGGTCAATCCGATGAAGGCGAAGCAGCTGACCAACTTCCGCGCGTCGGGCGGCAAGGACGACGCGATCCGCCTGACCCCGCCGAAGAAGATGACGCTGGAACAGGCGATCGCCTATATCGACGATGACGAGATGGTCGAGGTGACGCCGAAGAACATCCGTCTGCGCAAGCGCCATCTGGACCCGCACGAGCGGAAGAAGGCGAGCCGGGCGAAGGCTGCGGCTTAAGCCGCGCCGGGCCGACCAAGGCTCGTCCGGCCGGCCTTGCCCGAGGCAAGGACCGACGACGTGGCTTCGCCACGTCGGGCAATTAAAAGAACGGCCCCGGAAGCGATTCCGGGGCCGTTTCCTATCGCGGAAAGAACGCCGCTATCGGCCGCGCTGCACCGGGCGTGCCGGCAATTACGGCATCGGTCAGCGCCAAACCCCAACTGCTATAGGCGAACAGTTCGGCCAGCAGGAACATGGCGGCGAAGAACCCCCATCCCCAGAACCACGCGGGATGGACGTGGCCGGTCCGCCGCCGGTCGGCGATCATGCCGATAAGTGGAAAGATCGACGGCGCGACCAGCGCGGCGATCCACCACGCCCAGGGAATCAGGAACGGCATCGGCAGCAATCGTCCGAAGCCCGGCCCGGTGATCGCCGCCATTGCGCAGAACATCAGCCGGCGGTGCCAGTCGGTGCGTCGGCGCAGCGTGATGCCCGTGCCGGCCAGCGCGGCGAAGGTCAGGACCCCGACGATATTGCCGATCAGGAACGCGTTCACGTCGAACACCGGCGGCCCGCCATGATCGCGCGCGGAAGTGACGGTGACGGTGATCGCCAGCGCGACCATGACCGGCAGCCAGACCAAAGCCAGCCAGCCGAGCCGGCGGTGCCAGCGTAGCGCCTGTCCGGCAACCAGTGCGTTCTGCGTGACGTACAGCGCGATCCAGCCCATGAATATGACCGCATGGACATGGTAGATGGCCGGCAGGCCGAACGAGGAACGTCCGGCGGCTAGGCTGGTTAAAAAGCCGGCAATCAGCACGAATGCCATTGCCAGCGCCGACAACAGAAAGAAACGGTGTTCGTCTGTTCTTGTCTGAGACGCGCGTGCTACAGTCGCCATGAGCCATCCCCCCGATGAACTAAGCGGAGCGATCTTAGCACGGACTTGGCCAGGGAGCGAGGCGACTTGAGGGATCGCCAACCTGCGGTCGATCGGCATCCGGGCGAGCGTGTCTGGCGCTGGTCGAAATTGTATTCGTCTTGTCATCCCGGAGCGAGCCCGGGGGGACGATAGACGTAACCAACCGCGGAAGGTCGATCGTCGCGCGATCAGAAGAACAGAGCGCCGACCATCGCACCGACGAGGACGATCGCAGGCGTGACCCAGCCGCCCTTGCGCCGCCACGCGATGAAGAGTGCAACGGCGAAGAGACCCGACCCGATCGCGACCGCGTCGACCCGCGCGCCGGTCGCCAGCGCCAGTTGCGCGAAGGTCGCCGCGATGATCCCCACCACGGCTGCGGCGACCCCGGTCAGTGCGTGGCGCAGCGACGGCGCGTCGACGATGCCCTCCAGCCGTTCGAAGAAGATCAACGAGAAGGCGAAGGCAGGCAGGAACATGCCGAGCGTGATCGCCAGCGCGCCGGCCATACCCCCGGCGACATAACCGACAAAGGTCGCGAAGATCACCAGCGGCGCGGGGATGACATTGGCGAAGGCGACCCCGTCTAGGAACGCGGCATCGCCGATCCAGCCGCGCCCGACGGTATCGGCGCGGACATAGGGGATGGCGGTATAGGCGCCGCCGAAGGTCAGCAGTCCGCCCTTCAACCCCGCCACGAATAGCGCGAAAATCGTCAGCGGCTGCGCGACCGATCCGGCCGGGGCGGGGGCGGCGATGTGCAGCGCGCTAATCGCGGCGACGACGCCCGCGACGCCGATCGCCGCTGCCAGTATCGGCCGGGTCATCGCCGCATAGACGCCACCGCCGACTAGCAACGGGATCCAGAACGGCACCCCGATCAGCGTCGCTACGGCGGCGGCGACCGCGATCACTCCCAGCAATCGGTCTTCGATCACATGCTGTCCGATCCGCACCACCGCGCGCAGGATCACGGCGAGGATTGCGACCTGAACGCCGAGCAGTACGCCACCCAGCGCGACGCTGCTCTGTACGACGCGCACGTACAGCCACCCGACCAGCAGCATCAGGCAGAAGCCCGGCAGCATGAAGCCGAGGCCGGCGAGCAGCCCGCCGAGCCGCCCGCGCGCCAGTACGCCGAAATGGACACAGAGTTCGTGCGCTTCGGGCCCGGGCAGGACCTGCAACACCGCGAGCAGCCGGTTGAACCGTCCCTTGTCGATCCAGCCTTCCTCCTCGACCAGCGCCTGCCGCAGCATCGCGATTTGCGCGACTGGTCCGCCAAAGGCGAGGCAGCCGAAACGCAGGAACTTAAGGAAAAGCGGAATCAACCCGATGGCGGGCGGACGCGACGATGCGGCAACTTCCATGAACGAACGCTCCCAAGACCGCGCGCACGCGGCCGGTGGAGCGGAACTTGGACGACCCCGTCTGAACGGGCGTCCGCGATTGCCCGTACCGCTATTCTTCACACCGCTGGCGGCCTGTCAATTGCCATCAGGTCCGCCGCGTCGTCGCAGAGAAGGCGTCAACGATCGCCTGCCGCATCGGCTTGGCGCGATAGTCGCTGGCATAGGGCAGCGGGCGCTTGGGCAGGCCATCGCGGCGGGTGCCGAATTCGCTCGACTGCAGCCAGCTATATTTGTCGACCAGTCCCCAGGTCAGTACCTCGTTCATCTGCGGATAGCTCATCAGCAGGTCGAGATAGGCGCGGACCAGCAGCGCGGAATCGGCGTCGCGCTGATCGATCGATTCTTCGCGCTGGGTGTCGTTGACGTCCAGTTCGGTGACTTTCAACTTATAGCCCATCGCCACGACCTGATCGAGGAAAGGCTTCATGTTGTTGACATTATAGTCGGCGATCGAACGCGCACTGTCGGGCGAATAGAAGCCGAGATGCGACTGTATGCCGAGCGTATCGACCGGCACGCCGCGATCCTTGAACCCTTTCAGCAGGTTCAGCACGCCTTGCCGGTGGTTGGGCATGCCGGCGTCCATATAGTCGTTATAGATCAGTTCGGCTGTCGGCAGTTCCTGCCGCGCGGTAACGAAGGCAAGGTCGAGCAACGTGGTGTCGTTGCCGACCGCAGTGGCGAGCGCGTTGGTGCGCAACGCACCGGTGCTGGGCACGATCGCTTCGTTGACGACGTCCCAGCTCTGGATACGGCCGGCGAAGCGGCGGGTAACGGTCTGGATATGCTCGCGGACCAGGCGGCTTGCCTCCGCCTTGGGATCGCTACCGAAGTCGTAGTTGCGCAGCCAGCCGGGGAAGCGCTCTTGCAGATACCAGAGCAGGGTGTGGCCACGGACCGGGATGCCCGCGCTTTGAGCGGAGGCGAGCATCGCGTCGATGCGGGTGAAGTCGTAGGTCGTCGAACTGGGGCGGATCGCCTCCCACTTCAACTCGTTTTCGGGGACGAGGATGTTGCAATCCTGTCGAAGCAGCGCGGCATAGTCGGGATTGGTGAAGGATGCCGCGTCGGTACCGGTGCTGAAGGCGAAGGCGGAGCCGAACCGCATGTTGCGGGACGCGGCGACGGTGGCGATGCCGGTGGTCGGGCTGGGACTGGGCGAAGGGGTCGGTGTCGGCGTGGGCGTCGGAGCGGGTGTCGGCGTAGGTGCGGGTGTGACGGAACCGCCGGAGCCACTCGATCCGCCACAGGCCGAAACCGCTGCGCCAAGGGCAAGCACCATCGCGCCACGCCGGGTGGTCGTCGCCATCATCATCCTCCCAAAACTGCCGGTTTTCTCCGGTCTATGGTGATGGTAGCGCAAACATACCGATTTGCAACCAGATGCTTTGACGGCCGAATTTCGGGCGGCGCACCCCCTCGCACCGGGGCACGGGCGCTGCTATCTCCGGCCCATGCCTCATCTCTATCTCGTCGACGGCTCCGGCTATATCTTTCGCGCCTATCACCGGCTGCCGCCGCTGACCAACCAGCATGGCGAGCCGGTGGGGGCGGTCTATGGCTATACGACGATGTTGTGGCGGTTGGCAGATGCGCTGCACAAGGCCGACGGGCCGACGCATATGGCGGTGATCCTCGACAAATCTTCGAAGACGTTCCGCAACGACCTGTACGACCAGTATAAGGCGCACCGGCCGCCGCCGCCCGAGGATCTGGTGCCGCAGTTCCCGATGATCCGCGACGCGACGCGCGCCTTCTCGATCCCGTGCATCGAGGAAGAGGGGCTGGAGGCCGACGACATCATCGCCTGTTATACGCAGGCGGCGCTGGCGCAGGGCTGGGCGGTGACGATCGTCAGTTCCGACAAGGACCTGATGCAGCTGATGACCGATCCGTCGGTCGACATGCTCGATACGATGAACAACCGCACGCTCGGCCCCGACCATGTGCGCGAGAAGTTCGGCGTGGGACCCGAGCAGCTGGGCGACGTGCTGGCGCTGATGGGCGACAGCGTCGACAATGTGCCGGGCGTACCGGGCGTGGGGCCGAAAACCGCCGCGAAGCTGATCGCCGAACATGGCGACCTCGAAGCGGTGCTCGCCGCCGCGCCCGAGATGAAAAAGGGCAAGCTGCGCGACAATCTGATCGAACATGCCGACAATGCGCGGCTGTCCAAGGTGCTGGTGACGCTGAAATGCGATGGCGGACTGCCCGAACCGCTCGACGCGCTGGCGATGCAGGGGATACCCGAGGCGCCGCTGCGCGCATTCCTCGAACATCATGGCTTCCGCACGCTGCTGACCAAGCTGGCGACGGTCGCCGACGAACCGGTCGCGCCGGCGGCGGCGCCGGTCGGCGAGGAGGATGAGCCGTCGTGCGACCATGATTCCTACGAAACGGTGGTGACGCAGGAGGCGCTCGACCGCTGGGTACAGGTGGCGCGGCATCAGGGCTGGGTCGCGATCGATACCGAGACGACCGGGCTGGACGCGACGCGCGCCGAACTGGTCGGGATCAGCATGGCGCTGCACCCGAACCTCGCCTGCTATGTGCCGATCGGCCATGGCGGCACCGACATGTTCGCCGAGCGCCCCGAGCAATTGTCGCGTGAGACGGTGCTGGCGACGCTGAAACCGCTGTTCGAGGACCCGAGCGTCCTGAAGATCGGGCATAATCTGAAATACGACATGATCGTCCTGTCGCGCGCGGGGGTCGATGTCGCGCCCTATGACGACACGATCGTGATGAGCTTCGACCTCGATGCGGGGCTGCACGGGCACGGCATGGATGAGCTGGCGGCGACGCACCTCCAGCATAGCTGCATCGCGTACAAGGACGTGGTGGGCACGGGGAAGAAGCAGGTCGGCTTCGGCGAGATCGATCTGAAGACCGCGACCCGCTATGCCGCCGAGGATGCCGATGTGACGCTCCGGCTGTGGCGGCGGTTCAAGCCGCGGCTGCCGTACGAACAGGCGACCAAAGTCTATGAAATGGTCGACCGGCCGCTGGTCCGCGTGATCGCCGATATGGAGACCGCGGGGATCAAGGTCGATGCGCAGGTGCTGGCGCGGCTGTCCGACGATTTCTCCACGCGGATTGCGGCGCTGGAAGGCGAGATCCATGAACTGGCGGGGGTGAAATTCACCATTGGGTCGCCGAAACAGCTGGGCGATGTCCTTTTCGTGACGCTGGGCATCAAGGGCGGGCGCAAGGGCAAGTCGGGCGTCTATTCGACCGACGTCAACGAACTGGAGCGGATCGCCGCCGACAAGGATTCGCCTGGCGCGGTGATTGCGGCGAAGGTGCTCGACTGGCGACAACTCACCAAGCTCAAGAACACCTATACCGATGCGTTGCAGGCGCAGATCAATCCGGCGACCGGGCGGGTGCATACGTCGTACAGCCTGACCGGTGCGCAGACCGGGCGGTTGTCGTCGACCGACCCCAATCTGCAGAACATTCCGATCCGGACCGAGGTCGGGCGGCAGATCCGCGATGCGTTCGTGGCCGAACCGGGCAATGTCATCCTCGCCGCCGACTATTCGCAGATCGAACTGCGGCTGGCGGCGCATATCGCCGACGTGCCGCAGTTGCGCGACGCGTTCGAGTGCGGCGACGACATTCACAGCATCACCGCGCAGGAGCTGTTCGGCGAGGTCAACCGCGACACGCGCGGGCGGGCCAAGACGATCAACTTCGCGATCCTCTACGGCATCAGCCGCTGGGGGCTGGCCGGGCGGCTCGACGTCAGCGCGGAAGAGGCACAGGCGATGATCGATCGCTATTTCGACCGCTTCCCCGGCATCAACCGCTACATCGCCGAGACGACGCAAAGCGTGCGGACGACCGGCTTCACCACGACGCTGTTCGGACGCAAGACGCATTTCCCGCGCATCAAGTCGAAGGTGCAGCACGAACGCCAGGGCGCCGAACGCGCCGCGATCAACGCGCCGATCCAGGGGACCAGCGCGGACATCATCAAGCGGGCGATGGCGCGGATGGGGCCGGCACTGGTCGAGGCGGGGCTGCACGAAGTGCGGATGCTGTTGCAGGTGCATGACGAACTGGTGTTCGAACTGCCCGAAGGGCTGGTCGAGGCGGCGACGCCGGTGATTCGGCGGGTGATGGAGAGCGCGGCCGAGCCGGTCGTGCAACTGTCGGTGCCGCTGGGGGTGGAGATCGGGACGGGGCCGAGCTGGGGCGCGGCGCATTGATTCTGGCGCTGGCATTGGTCCTGCAAACGGCGCCGACGGTAGCGGCGGTCGATCAAATGTTGCCAGCGGAAGCGGGGGCGGCGGTCTTGGGCGGCAAGACCCACGAACCGATCGCGGCCGTCGTCAAGGTTGAACCGGGGCATATAGCACCACCGGGATTCGTCGACCGCGACCTGATCGAACAACCGGTGCGGAACGGTAGCGGTTGCGCCCGGCATCGGTGGCGGGCCAGTTTTCGTTCGCCGACGCTCGAGCGGCGAGGGCCGTTCGTCCTCAATACCGTCTACGCCATGACGGAGGTCGCGCTGACCGCGACGTCGGCATGCCCGACGACGGACTATGTTCATCTGAACCCCGGCATCGATCAAATGACTGGGTTGGCGGCACTGGCTCAATTCGAACGGGTCCGAACCGGCCGCGTCCGGGTGGCGTTCGATTGCCGGGACGATACCGGCGATGCGGGGTTCTGTCGGTCGCGGGCGACCATCCTTCGGGAACTTGCCGGTCGCAGGGCATGGATCATGTCGCGGACGGGCGACGGGTTCGCCGTTTCGCTGCAAGGGCAGACGCCAGCGATCGTCAGATTACAGGTCCATCCGCGCACGCCGGGTCGCGCCAGCGTGTCGAAGGCATTTCCGCCGCCGTTCTGACACGAAGCAACCGCTCCAACCGTTGCCCGCAAGCCGCACCCCGCGCCCAAAGCGCAACAGGGGGCTATGGGGAGCCGCCGCCCTCGCGTATGACGCCGCGATGATCCAGTACCCGCGCGCCGCATGACCGACGCGCCGACCCAGCCCTCCGACGATATCGCCGCACTTGCCAAGGGCGGGCGGACGAACGTGTTCGGGTTCGTCCTGCGGCTGGTCGCTCGGTTGCCGTTCCTGTTCATCGCCGGGCGCATCTACGGCCCGGAAATCGTCGGGCGGTTCGCGCTGGCGGTGCTGGTGGTCGAACTGGCGGCGCTGGTTGCGACGTTGGGGTTGAAGCGGGGGCTGGCACAGGCGCTCTCGTCGACCGATCGGCCGCATGCCCATGTCGTGTGGGACGCGCTGGCTGTGGCGTTCATCCTGTCGGTCGCGGCGAGTGCGGTCTTGTTCGTGTTTCCGCAGATCATGTACCCGAACAGCCAGGTGATCGGGTTCGAACGGCTGTTGCCGCTGATCGTGTTCGCGATCGCGTGGTCCGACGTCAGCCTGGCGGCGCTCGCCT
Source organism: Sphingomonas epibiotica (assembly GCF_039615155.1). Classification (NCBI taxonomy): domain Bacteria; kingdom Pseudomonadati; phylum Pseudomonadota; class Alphaproteobacteria; order Sphingomonadales; family Sphingomonadaceae; genus Sphingomonas; species Sphingomonas epibiotica. The sequence continues at coordinate 60,218 of NZ_JBDGHY010000005.1, forward strand.
ACCGCCTGAACGTCAAGGCGGCGGTGACGGCGCGGGCAGTGATCGAACCATGGACGATCTCGATCGCGGCGTGGGCGCTCAGCTATTATTCGACGCGCGACGGACTGATCATGAGCTATGTGCTGTCGATGGCGGCGGCGCTGGTCGCATCGATCGTGCCGTTCATCCGCAGCTATGGCCTGCCTTATGGCTGGTCGCCGCATCTGCGGCCGATGCTGGCGCTGGTGAAGCGCAACATGCCGCTGGCCGGCGCCGACGCGATCGAATGGGGCACGCGCAACGTCGATCGCTTTATCCTGGGGCTGTTGTTCGGGCCGGCGATCGTCGGCATCTATTACATGGCGCAACAGGTCGCATCGTTGCCGCAGAAGTTGAAGACCAGCTTCGATCCGGTGCTGGGGCCGGTCATCACCCAAAGCCTGGCCGCCGGGGACAAGCCGGCGGTCGCGCGGCAGGTGCGGCAGGTCGGCTTCTGGATCATCACCGCGCAGGCGGCGCTGGCATTGGCCGGCAGCATCCCGGCCTCGGGCGTGATGGGCGTGGTCGGGCGCGAGTTCGTCAGCGGGGCGGGGGCGCTGTCGTTTCTGCTGGTCGCCGAGGTGCTGGCGGCGAAGGGCGCGGTGTCGGAAGCGGCGCTGGTCTATATCGCGCGGCACCGCAATCTGATGATCTCGCTGGGGCTGCTGACGTTTCAGGTACTGCTCAGTTTCGCGCTGGTCGCGTTGATGCGCGCGCTGGGGCTGCCACAAAACTATGCCGCGGTCGGGCCGGCGATGGCACTGGCGACGACGGTCGGGCTGGGGTCGATCATCAAGTCGGGGCTGTTGTCGAAGCTGCTGGGCGTCAGCGTCCGCGATTTCCGGCCGGCGTTCATATGGGCGGTACTGGCGGCCGCGGTGGCCGGGTCACTGATCATGCGCCTGCCCAAGCGGTATGAATGGGCGGAATTGCTGTTCGGAATTCCGATCATGCTCGGCATCTATTTCGCGGTGCTGTGGCGCTGGGCGTTCCGGCCCGAGGACAAGGCGCTGTTCCACAAGAGCGCGGCGGCGAGCGAAGCGCAGATTCCGACGGATCGGTACAAGGTTTAGCGATTGTATCTTGGCCGAGAGCGGTTCGTGCTGAGTAGGGGCTGAGCGCAGTCGAAGACCCGTATCGAAGCACCTGTGGCGGTCCTTCGATACGCCCTTCCGACTTCGCTCAAAGGCTACTCAGGACGAACGGTTCGGGATGCTAGAGGGTGGTTCGCATCCCTCTTACCGGAACGGCGGTTCGTTGAACGCGCGCAGCTTGCGGCTGTGCAGGCCGGCGCCTTCGATCCGCAACTGCTCGCAGGCTTCGATGCCGATGCGCATATGTTCGTTGATCGCGCGTTCGTAGAAGCGGTTGGCCTGTCCGGGCAGCTTCAGTTCGCCATGCAGCGGCTTGTCCGAGACGCACAGCAACGTGCCATAGGGCACGCGGAACCGGTAGCCCTGCGCGGCGATCGTCGCCGATTCCATGTCGATGCCGACTGCTCGGCTGAGCGAGAAGCGCAGTGCCGAACGGCTGAAGCGCAATTCCCAGTTACGGTCGTCGGTGGTGACGATGGTGCCGGTGCGCAGGCGCTTCTTGAGTTCGTCGCCCGACTGGCCTGACACGATCTCTGCCGCGCGGGCCATCGCGACCTGGACTTCCGCGATCGCCGGGACCGGAATTTCGGGCGGCAGTACGTCGTCGAGGACATGGTCGTCGCGCAGATAGGCATGGGCGAGGACATAGTCGCCAATCCGCTGGCTGGGGCGCAGGCCGCCGCAGTGCCCGATCATCAGCCACGCCTCGGGCCGCATCACGGCGAGGTGGTCGCAGATCGTCTTGGCGTTGGACGGTCCGACGCCGATATTGACCAGGGTGATGCCGGTGCCGTCCGCCGCGACGAGGTGATAGGCCGGCATCTGGTGCCGCCGCCACGCGCTGTCGCTGACCATGCGTTCGGCATCGTCATCGGCGGTGGCCAGCACGCCGCCGGCGCCTGACAGCGCCGTGTAGCGGCTGGGCGTGCCGTCGGCGGCGGGCTTCAACTGTTCGCCGGCCCAGCGGACGAATTCGTCGACATAGCGGTGATAGTTGGTGAACAGCACATAGCGCTGGATATGTTCGGGCGGCGTACCGGTATAGTGGCGCAGCCGGGCGAGCGAGAAGTCGGTACGCAAGCCGTCGAACAGCGCCAGCGGTCGGCTGTCGTCCTGCGCGTTCCACAGGCCGTCGGCAATCTCGTCGCCGATATGCGCCAGTTCGGTCGCCGGGAAGAACCGCGCCAGTTCGGATGCCGACACCGCATCGAGGCTGAGCGCATGGCCAGCGTCGAGAACATAGGGGAAGGGAATTTCCTGCCGCCCGGCCACCGCCTCGACCGTGACGTCGTGATTGGCGATCAGCAGGTCGAGCTGTTCGGTCAGGTAGGCGGCGAACATTGCCGGCTTGGTGACGCTGATCCGGTATTCGCCCGGCGTGGTCAGCCGGCCATAGGCGCGCGAGGGCATCGGCCGGTCGCTACCGCCGCGATAGGTTAGGCGGATCTCGGGATAGGCGAAAGAGCCGTCGACCCGTGCCGACGACGACGGGCGGGTGCCGTCGGTCAAATAACGGTCGAGCGCCGCGCGCAGTCGTGCCACGGAAGCGGTATAAAGCCGATCGAGTTCGGCGACGATTTCGGAAGCCTGCGTCATCGATCGTGGCTAGGGCGATCCGACGCGGCAGGTCAAGACCCGGCGCACCGCAGGCGCACCGGGTCGGGGGCGATCAGGTCGCCGACGGCGTGACCTTCGGCACGTCGCCCTTGGCATCCGCCTCGCGCTTCTTTTCAATCAGCTTCGATGCACCGAAGGCGGCACCGGCGATGGCGGCGGCGGCGCCGGCAACGATCGCGGCCGTGGCGGCCGGATGGGCCTTCACCGTCTCGGCGGTCGACTTGGCGGTTTCGGCCACCGCTTCGCGCGTCTTGCCGGCGGCATCCACCACCGCGTCGCGCGATTTGGCGGCGGCGTCGCTCACGCTCTCCTTGGCCGACGCATAGGTCGCCGATGCCTTTTCGGCGAAGCTGCCCGATGCGTCGGCGACGTCGTTGGCGACATCCTTGGTGGTCGTCGGATTGGTCATGACGCTTCCCTTTCCCGTTCGATATGGTTGCGTAACCATTCCTCAACCCGGCAGGGCGCGGCCGGTTCCGACATGGACGTATCGAAACCGGCCAGTCGCGTCAGATCGAAGCGAGCAGGTTTTCGGCCGAGCTGACCTTGAATTCGCCCGGTGCTTCGACGTGCAGCGCCTCGACCACGCCGTCGTTGACCAGCATCGCATAGCGCTTCGACCGGATGCCCATGCCATAGGCGGAACTGTCCATGTCGAGTCCGGTCGCCTTGGCGAAGTCGGCATTGCCATCGGCCAGCATCGTCACCTTGCCGCCCGCATTGCCCGCCTTGGCCCAGGCGTCGAGGACGAAGGCGTCATTGACCGCGGTGCACGCGATTTCGTCGACGCCCTTGTCATGGAATGCCTGTGCCTGTTCGACGAAGCCCGGAAGATGCTTGGCCGAGCAGGTCGGGGTAAAGGCGCCGGGCACCGAGAACAGCGCGACGCGGCGGCCGGCGAAGAAGTCGCCGGTCGACACCTGATCGGGGCCGTCGGGCGTGACCTTGACCAGCTTGGCATCGGGCAGGCGGTCACCGATCTTGATCGTCATCATCTTCTCCGGGAAAAATTCGGCACGCAACGCTGCGTACCGACGGAGCGTGGGAGCGGTCTTGACCGTTTTCAAGCATGGCGTCCGGATCATCGGGCGATTAGCGTCGGATGACCATGGACCAGACCCGATTCCTGACCGGACAGATATTGCTGGCGATGCCCGGTATCGGCGACCGCCGATTCGACCATGCGGTCATCGCGATGTGCAGCCATGACGCCGGTGGCGCGATGGGCGTCGGCATCGGCGACACGATCGAGGGGCTGTCGCTGCACGCGCTGCTCGCACAGCTGGAAATAGAGCCGGGCGCTGCGCCCGACGTGCCGATCCATCAGGGCGGTCCGGTCGAGACGCGGCGCGGGTTCGTGCTGCACGATGCCGGGTGGGGCGGGCAGGACACGATCGACGTCGCGGGCAAATGGGCGCTGTCGGGATCGGTCGACGTGCTGCGCGCGATCGCGGGCGGGACCGGGCCCGAACGATTCCTGGTCGCGCTCGGCTATGCCGGCTGGGAGGGCGGGCAACTCGATGCCGAAATGTCGCGCCATGGCTGGATGAACGTCGACGGCGATGCCGGACTGTTGTTCGACGTGCCGACCGCGCAGCGCTGGCGCAGCGGGTACGACCGGGCGGGCATCGACACGCGGTTGTTGTCGCCGGGCGCCGGCACCGCATGACAAGGCTTTGTTAGGGGGCGGGCGGTTAGATTCCCGGTCATGTCGATATCGTCCGCACTGTGGGAAGCCGTGAAGCCGACACTGTGCGTGACCGGCTTTGGCTTTTCGATGATGACGGCGGTCGAATTGCTGACGCCGCGCGAACGCCAGTCGCTGCGCGGGCGGCTGCCGGGCCTGTTGTTCTGGGCGATCTGGCTGACGATCAGTGGCATTGCCTATGCCGGGTTCCGCGTCCTGTGGAGCGCGATCGGCATTCCGCCGCTGCTGACGCTGCCGACCGGGGCGGGGTGGGGCGGGCCGGTTTCGTGGGTGGTGGCGCCGGTCGTCGGGGCGGCAATCTACGACTTCTTCTTCTATTGGTGCCACCGGGCGCAGCATCGCTGGCTGTGGCGCTATCACGCGGTGCATCATTCGATCCGCGAATTGTCGGTGGTCAACGCGTATCACCATCCGATCGAACCCTTCGTCCAGATTCTGCTGATCGCGATCCCGACCAGTCTGATCGCGTCCGAAGCCGGGCCGGTGGTGCCGACGATGCTGGTGCTGCTGCATCTGCAGGGCGCGTTCCTGCATTCGCCGAGCCACTGGCATCTGGGGCCATTGTCGCGGGTCGTCGTCGACAATCGCTTCCACCGCATCCATCATTCGGTCGAACTCAAGCATTTCGACCGCAATTTTGGGGCGTTCACGACCATCTGGGACCGGATGTTCGGTACGGCATGGTGGCCCGAGCGCGACGAATGGCCGGCAACCGGCATCGCCGAGGTCGACCAGCCGCGCACGCTGCACCAGTGGATCACCCTGCCGGTGGCCTATGACCGTGCCGTCGCTGAGCCGTCACCTGCCACCGTCACAAAACAGATATAAAGAAATCTTTATATTCGCATTTGCGTTTCGCCCGACGGGTGGGTAGAGGCGCAGTCATCCGCCATGGGCGCGCCCATGGCCCAAGCTCCAGGAGTATCCATGGCCACCGCCATTGCCGACAAGCAGACCGATTACGTCATCGCCGACATCGGCCTCGCCGATTTCGGTCGCAAGGAAATCGAGATCGCCGAAACCGAAATGCCGGGCCTGATGGCGCTGCGTGAAGAGTTCGGTGCGTCGCAGCCGCTGAAGGGCGCGCGGATCACCGGGTCGCTGCACATGACGATCCAGACCGCGGTGCTGATCGAGACGCTGGTGGCACTCGGCGCCGACGTCCGCTGGGCGACGTGCAACATCTTCTCGACGCAGGATCATGCCGCCGCTGCGATCGCTGCGAAGGGCATTCCGGTGTTCGCGATCAAGGGCGAGAGCTTGGCCGACTATTGGGACTATGTCGGCGATATCTTCAACTGGGGCGACCAGACCGCCAACATCATCCTCGACGATGGCGGCGACGCCACCATGTTCGCGCTTTGGGGCGCCAAGCTCGAAGCCGGCGCGACGCTGGGCGAGCCGGAGAATGAAGAGGAAGTCGAGTTCCAGCGCGCGCTGAAGGCGTTCGTCGCCAAGCGTCCGGGCTATCTGACCGAGACGGTCAAGAACCTGAAGGGCGTGTCGGAAGAGACGACCACCGGCGTCCACCGCCTGTACGAGATCGCGAAGAAGGGCGAGCTGCCCTTCCCGGCGATCAACGTCAACGACTCGGTCACCAAGTCGAAGTTCGACAATCTCTACGGCTGCAAGGAATCGCTGGTCGACGCGATCCGCCGCGCGACCGACGTGATGCTGGCCGGCAAGGTCGCCTGCGTCGCCGGCTTTGGTGACGTCGGCAAGGGTTCGGCCCAGTCGCTCCGTAACGGCGGCGCGCGCGTCATGGTCACCGAAATCGATCCGATCTGCGCGCTGCAGGCGGCGATGGAAGGCTTCGAGGTCGTCACGATGGACGAAGCCGTCGAACGCGCCGACATCTTCTGCACCGCGACCGGCAATGCGGACGTCATCACCGCCGAGCATATGGCGAAGATGAAGCCGATGAGCATCGTCTGCAACATCGGTCACTTCGACAGCGAGATCCAGATTGCTGCCCTGTCCAACTATGAATGGGACGAAGTGAAGCCGGGCACCGACCTGGTGAAGTTCCCCGACGGCAAGCAGATCATTGTGCTCGCCAAGGGCCGCCTCGTGAACCTCGGCTGTGCCACCGGCCACCCGTCGTTCGTGATGTCGTCGTCCTTCACCAACCAGGTGCTGGCGCAGATCGAACTGTGGACCAAGGGCGAGAATTATAAGAACGAGGTCTATGTTCTCCCGAAGCACCTCGACGAGAAGGTGGCGGCGCTGCACCTCGAAAAGCTGGGCGTGAAGCTGTCGAAGCTGACGCCGAAGCAGGCGAGCTATATCGGCGTGCCGGTCGAAGGACCGTTCAAGCCGGATCACTATCGCTACTGATCCTTTTGGAATAATTCTGATTTCGATGGCCTCGCCGGCCTTTTTGCCGGCGGGGCTTTTCGTTGTTGCGCAGATGCAACATTTCGTTAGCAATGTTACTAACATACTTTTGGGTGATTGCGACTGCCGCCCGGTGCCGCCTGTATAACATGAACGTGTTCAACAGGGGGTGTTGCATGATCAAGAACTTATCGGGTCGATCGGTTTCGGCAATCGCGCTGGCGATTGCGTGCCTGCCTTCGACGGCATTGGCGCAGAGCGCCACGGCCGGAACGCAGGACGAGGCGCCGGCATCGCTGCCGGAACAGGCTCCGCAAGATGACGAGGCCGAAGGTGAAGCGATCGTCGTCACCGGATCACGTATCGCGCGTCCGAATTTCGATTCGATCGAACCGGCGGTTGTCGTCAGTTCCGAACAGATCGAACAGCGCGGTTTCGAGACGATCGGTCAGGCGCTGAACGAACTTCCCGCATTCGGCGTGCCTGGATCCAGCCCTGTCGGTGGCCAGTCGAGCTTCGGTCCCGGGCAGAGTTTCGTGAACTTCCTTGGCCTCGGCTCGGAACGTACGCTGACTCTGGTCAACGGACGCCGGTTCGTCGGGTCCAACACTGCCTCTATTTTCGGGCCCACCGGGCAGGGCGGTAACCAGGTCGATCTGAACGTCATCCCGACCAAGCTGGTCGACCGGGTCGAGACGATCGTTATCGGCGGTGCCCCGATCTATGGGTCGGACGCGATCGCGGGTACCGTGAACGTCATTCTGAAGCGCGATTTCGAAGGGTTCGAACTCGACGGACAATATGGCATTTCCGATCGCGGCGACGCGCCGAACTATCGTGTCCGTGCTTTGGCCGGAAAGAACTTCCTCGATGGTCGGCTGAACGTCGTGCTGTCGGGCGAGTATAACGAAGGCAAGGGGCTGTTGCAGACCGACCGTCCCGACATCGGTTTTACCCGGTCGTTTGGTCGTCCCAACGACCGTACTTCGCCGTTCAGTCAGGTCATCTTCGCCGATCGTCGGATCCCGACCATCTCCGAATTCGGCATCCCGCTGGTTTTCGATTTCCTGCCGGTCAGCAAGCAGCAGCAAGCATCGCTGCGCTTCCCGCAGGCTGGTTTCGTCGACGCCAACGGCAATGCGTTGAAGTTCGATGCATCGGGCAATCTGATCCCCATCGATTTCGGCCGGTCGTTCGGGCCGCTGAACGCGGCCGGAAACCCGACGACGTTCCAGATCAACGCTGATGGCGGCAACGGCTACAGCCTAGTCCCGCTCAACAACCTGTTGACCGATACGCAGCGCTACAACGCCAATATGCTGCTCAGCTTCCAACTGACCGATGAACTGCGTCTGTTCGGCGAAGGCTGGTACAGCCGCAGCCAGGGCGTCAACCTGCGCGATCAGCCGGAATATAACAGCTATCTGTTCGGCTATGCCGGAACGCCCGCCGGCGCGATCATCCTGTCGACCGACAACCCGTTCCTGACGCCGCAGGCGCGCAGCATCATCCAGGCGCAGACGGAGGACGACGTCTTCTACCTGAACCGCGCCAATACCGACGTCACGACCGGGCGTTCGACCGGCAACGTCGAAATCCAGCGCTATGTCGCTGGTATCGACGGCAAGTTCATGTCGCCGTTCGGTCGGGAATGGACGGTCGAGATCGTCGGCAACTATGGCCGTTCGGAAACCAACGCGCGCACGCCGATGATCGTGACCCAGAACTTCCTGAACGCGGTCAACGCCGTCCGCGACACGAGCGGCAACATCGTCTGCGCACCGGGCGCGGTCAATTCGCCGGCGCCGACGATCAGCACGACCTGCGCGCCGCTCAACCTGTTCGGGGCGCAGACGTCGCAGGCGGCCCGCGACTATGTCACTGCGATCGGCACGCCGAATTCGGTCAACAAGCAGCGTATCTTTACGGCATCGTTGACCGGCCCGCTGTTCAAGCTGCCGGGCGGCGATTTCTCCGTGGCGCTCGGCTATGAACATCGCGAGGAAAGCCAGGCGTTCGATCCCGGCACTGCCTATTCGGGTGGTCCCGATCCCGATCCGACGACCGATGCTGATGGTGACGGCAATCCGGCCAACGACCGCGTGCCATATGGCCAGTTGGTCATCATCCAGCCGTTGAGCGGCAGCTACAACACCGATGAGGTGTTCGGCGAAATGCGTGCGTCGCTCATCAGCCCCGACAACGACATCCCGTTCATCCATTCGCTGGAATTGCAGGGGGCGGCCCGGTACGTCGATCACTCGATCGCCCGTGGCGATACGACCTGGACGGCCGGCGGCAGTTGGCAGCCGATCGCGGACATCACCATTCGCGGCAACTATACCCGCGCGATCCGCGCGCCGTTCATCACCGAAGCGTTCAATCCCGCGTCGAGTTTCTACGGCTTTGCCACCGATCCGTGCGATCAGGCCCAGCAAAATCAGGGCGCGAACGCGGCCACGCGTGCCAGGAACTGCGCCGCTGCCGGCATCCCCGCGAATTTCGACGCACTATCGGACGATGCGAGCTTCCTGCAAGCGGTGGCCGGCAACCGTAACCTGCGCAACGAAAAGTCGAAGGCTTTCACGGTCGGAACGGTGCTTCGGCCAAGTTTCCTGAAAGGATTCACGACGTCGATCGACTATGTCGATATCGAGGTGAACGACGTCATCAGCCAGCTGAGCTCGGACCAGATCGTTGCGAACTGCTATGATTCACCCGACTTCCCGAACAGCCCGTTCTGCGGCCTCGTTCGTCGCGACCCGGACAATCAGTTGAGCTTCATTCAGACCGGTTACTTCAACGGCGCAGCGCTGAACTACAAGGGTATCCTAGCGGCGGTGGACTATCGTACGCCGGCCGGGCTGCTAGGCGGTGGCCGGACGCTGGGGCTGAACGTCAGCTACCAGTATCTCGACACGCTGACCTACACGGCGGAACGTGGCGCACGGCCATCGCAGACCGACAATGGCATCGGTTATCCGAAACATTCGGCAGTCGGCACGCTAACCTATAACGACGAATTCCTGACGACGTACGTCCAGGTCAATTATACGGGGCCCGCATCGCTGGATCCCAATGCCACGGCGTTCTTCCGCACGCCGAACAAGGTCAACGACGTTGCGTTCGCCAATCTTGGAGCGACCTTCCGCGTCAACGAGACGTTCAGCATGCGGCTGGTCGTCGACAACGTCTTGGATCAGAAGCCGCCTTACCCGGTGCCGACCGGTGGTGGCACGGTATCCTACTTCCCAGGGGTCTTGGGACGCTACTTCCGCGTCGGAGCCTCGGTCGCGTTCTAACTATCGGTTCGGCGGCGGAATTACCTCGTGCATTCCGCCGCCTGCCTTTATCCGTTCCATTTGGGGTCGAACGCGACGGTCCCGATCATGTCGACCGTCTGTGGACCCAACGAGATCGGGTTGCGGATACCGGGCAACGCCGTGACCGCGAACATCTCGGTAATCTTGCCGTCGAACAGGATCGACTGGACGATCCTGCCGCTGCGTAGCTCGATGACCAGCACGCCGCATTGCGACGGCGTCCCGGTCCGTTCGAAATCGGTCTGCTCCGCGAGTTCGCGTGCGTCGCTTTCGCGTGTCCGGGAGATGGTGACGATCGCGTGGCCGGCGTGGAAGGCCAGCCCACGCAGGAAGCCGGGGCAGTTCGCCACCGGATCGATATGGCCGGTGACGGGATCGATTCGTACTAGGCGTCCCCGTCCCGAATCAAGGAGCCACACCGCCCCATCATACCATCTCGGGGAGTGCGGCATCGACAGGCGATCGGTAACGATGCGATTGCCCGCGATGTCGATCAATATTCCGCCATCGGTCCTGCTGGCGCGCCAACCACCTTGCCGATCGGAAACGCCGGCAGCGGTTACAAAGGCCGGGCGGCCGTCAACCATTCCGAGCCCGTTCAAATGGCAGCGATCTTCGGGAACCAGCGCCGAAATGAAGGCGGGTTGCCAGACCGGCCGGAAACTCCATCGATCGTCGATGGTCGCGATGCAGGAATAGCGAGTATTGACGAACAGCACGCTCCCGTCCCGATCGACGTCGACCTCGTGCGTATCGACATAATTGACCGTGGCAGCCGCCCGCGGGACGAAGACCGCATCATGTGCGCCGTTCGCATATTGGCCGGGATGTAGCATGTTTTCCAGTCGCCACAGCTGGAACATCGAGGCGACCCGCAGCGAACCGCCGACAAAGCATAGTCCCGTCGCGCGCGCGTAACTCTGTTCGTTGAATGCGACGCGGCCCTGCGGATCGACGCCGGCGAGGATCAACTGTCCCGTCTGATAGGAAGTGAACGCCAGCGAAGTCCGATGTTCGAGCATCCAGTCGGCGAGTCCCGGCGAGATGTCGATGCGCGTGGCTGCCGGGTCATAGCTTGCTGCTTGATCGAGCATGCGCTGCAGATCGGGCACGCCAGCATTCGACCACATCACGACTCCTTTCGGCGGTGCTTTGCGATGACTGGACCATTTCCGAAGCCACTGGTCCTTCCCGCATGCCCCCGGTTCGTCCTATGGACCGACAATGGGCAGTGTAACAATGTCCGCGTGCGGAGCAGCTACTTGATCGTAATCGACCCGACCATGGCCATTTTGTGCGGCGCGGTGCTGGCGGTGTTGATCGTCGGCAGCGTCTGGGCGCTGTATGTCGGGGTGTCGGCGCGGCGGGGGGCGACGGCGGATCAAGCGCTGTTCGATTCGCTGCGCGCGACGCTGGCGGCGTCGCCAGCGCTGGCGATGGTGGTTCGCGCCGATGGGCGGCTGTCGATCGATCGCCCGCTCGCCGATCGACTGGGTCAGACCGAAATGCCGGCAAGCGCCGCCGACCTGGGCAATCCCGACAATGGCCTTGAACCCGGCAGCGCCGAACGGCTGCTCGACGCGATCAACGCTGCGCTGCGCGGGGGAAAGCCGTTCCGTACCGTCATCCGCGCGACCGGATCGGCGCGCTCCTTGTTCGCGATCGGCGATCGTGCGCCGCCCGCGCTGAACACGCCGGGCGGCGTGCTGGTCTGGTTCTTCGACGCGACCGAATTCCATGACGAGATCGCGACGCTGGGTGCCGAGGCGGAGGAATATCGCGCGGCGTTCGATGCGCTGTCGAGCCTGATCGAGGCCGCACCGATGCCGATGTGGTATCGCGACGATTCGCTGCGCCTGGCCATGGTCAACACCGCCTATGTCCGCGCGGTCGACGCGCTGGATGCGGGCGAGGTGATCGCGCGACAGGTCGAACTGGTCGAGGGCGTCGGCATGGGCGGGCCGCTGGCCAGCGCGTCGATCGCGCGCGATACCGGGCAGCCGCAGCAGGCGGCGATGCCCGCGACGATCAATGGCGAGCGGCGGATGCTGCGCGTCCACGACATGCCGCTGCGCGACGGCGGGACGGGCGGCTTCGCGATCGACGTGCACGAGATCGAGGAAGCGCGCGGCAAGCTGAAGCGCAGTCGCGACGCGCAGCGGGCGATGCTCGATCGGCTGTCGGCCGGGGTCGCGCAATTCGCGCCCGACCGGACGCTGGTATTCTACAACCAGCCCTTCATCCGCGCCTTTGCGATGAAGCCCGAATGGCTGGCCGATCGCCCCGAATTCGACCGGGTTCTCGACCGGATGCGCGAGGCGAAGCGCCTGCCCGAAGTCCGCGATTTTCCGGGATGGAAGGCGGAACGGCGCGACTGGTTCCGCGCGGCGGAGGGAGCGATCGAGGAGCAATGGCATGTGCCGGGCGGCACACATCTCCGCGTCGTCGCCCAGCCGCTGCCCGAAGGCGGACTGCTGCTGATCTTTGAGGATCGGACCGAGGAAGTGCAGCTGGCCAGCGCGCGCGACACGCTGCTGCGGGTGCGCACCGCGACGTTCGACAATCTGTTCGAGGCGCTGGGCGTGTTCGCGGCCGATGGCCGGTTGCAGATATGGAACGCGAAATTCCGGCAGGTCTGGGGACTGGACGATGCGTTCCTCGACGGGCATCCGCGCGTCGATGCGCTGGCCGAGCGGGTCGCCGACAGCCTCGCCAATCCCGGCCGCGCCGCGTTGATTCCGGAACTGGTCCGCTTTGCCACGCAACAGCGCATGCAGCGGTCTGGGCGGTTCGCCATGGCCGACGGGCGGCATTACGAGTTCGGCGCGGTGCCGTTGCCCGATGGCAATGCGTTGCTGACGATGCTCGACATCTCCGACAGTCGCCGCATGGAACAGGCATTGCGTGACCGCAACGAGGCGCTGGAAGCGGCGGATCGCGTGAAGAACGCGTTCGTCGCGTCGATGAGCTACGAATTGCGTACGCCGCTGACCTCGATCAAGGGCTTCGCGGAGATGTTGCAGGCGGGCTATGCCGGCAAGCTGACCGAGGATGGTGGGCGCTATACCGACGCGATCCTCGAATCGGTCGAGCGGTTGAGCGGGCTGATCGACGACACGCTCGACCTGACCGCCAACGAGACGCTGCCGGTCGCGCGGGCGACGGTCGCGCTTAAGATGATCGCCAGCGAAGCGGCGGAAGCGGCGCGCGCCACGGCGACCGCGCGCGGGGTCGAACTGGCGGTCGACATCGCGCCGACCGCCGGGGTGATGCTGGGCGATGCGCGGCGGTTGCGGCAGGCGATCGGCCATCTGCTCGACCATGCGATCGTGGGGCTTCGGCAGGGGGGGCGTGTGCTGTTGCACGTCGATGGCGACGCGCAACGCGCGCGGATCGTGGTCTCCGACGACGGTGCGGGCATGTCGAAGGAAGCGGTCGCCCGCGCCTTTGATCGCTTCGCGCAAGCCGGCGCGGCACGGGTGGGCGAACGCGCGCTCAGCCTAGACCTGCCGCTCGCGCGGCAGGCGGTCGAGGCGCATGGCGGCACCATCGAGCTGGTGTCCGAAAAGGGGCTGGGGACGCTGGTCACCATCGACCTGCCGCGCGAGCCGTGATGCATCTGCGCGATGCGGCCGCAGCCCATGCCCTTGGCGTAGCGTTGGCGAAGGTCTTGCAGCCGGGCGATGTGGTCGCGCTGTCTGGGCCGCTGGGAGCGGGGAAGACCAGCATCGCGCGGGGGCTGTTGGCGGCGCTCGGCCTGGAAGGGGAGGCGCCGTCGCCCAGCTTCGCGATCGTGCAGCCCTATGATCCGCCCGAAGTACGCATCAGCGTGCTGCACGTCGATCTGTACCGGATCGAGGACCCCGACGAGGCGCTCGAACTCGGACTGGACGAGGCGCTGGACGATGCCGCGTTGCTGGTCGAATGGCCTGAACGGCTGGGCGAAGATTTCTGGCCCGATGCGCTGTGGCTGACCCTCGCCTTCGACGACGCGGGCGGGCGGCGCTTGACAGCGCGCGTGCCGGGCGCTTGGGAAAGTCGATGGCCGCTGACCTGAACCCGCGCGATGCGGCACCTGCTTTCCTGACCCGGGCCGGATGGGGCGACGCGCAGATCTTGCCGCTGGCGGTCGATGCCTCGTTCCGCCGTTACTACCGGGTGATCGGCGCCGGGCGGACCGCCGTGCTGATGGATGCGCCCCCGCCCGAGGATACGCGCAAGTTCGCGCATATGGCGGCATGGCTCGGCGAACGGGGCTTTGCCGCGCCCGCGATCCTTGCCGACGATGCGGCGGGCGGCTTCATGCTGCTGGAGGATTTCGGCGACATGCGGATGCGCGAGACGGTCGACGCCGCGCCGGAAAGCGAGGCGCGGCTGTACGCGGCGGCGGTCGATCAGTTGCTGCGGCTGCAACGCCATGAAGCCGCGCCGGTCCCGCCCTATGACCGTGCCTTCATCCTGCGCGAAGCCGATCTGCTGATCGAATGGTATTGCGACGCACTGGACCTGACCGTCGATAGCGAAGGCTATCGCGCGGCATGGAATGCGGCGTTCGATGCGTTGCCCGAGATGCCGGTGGTGACGGTGCTGCGCGACTATCATGCCGAAAACCTGATGTTGCTCGACGATGCGCGGCTGGGGCTGCTCGATTTCCAGGATGCGCTGGCCGGCCACCCTGCCTATGATCTTGTGTCGCTGTTGCAGGATGCGCGGCGCGACGTGCCGGCAGTCGTAGAGGCGTCGATGCTCGCCCGCTACCGTGAATCGACCGGGGTGGGCGAGGGGTTCGACGCCGCCTATCACCTGTTCGGGGCGCAGCGGAACGCGAAGATCCTTGGCATCTTCACCCGGCTGTGGCGGCGCGACGGCAAGCCGCGCTATGGGGCGCTGTGCCCGCGAGTCTGGCGCTATCTGGAACGCGATCTCGCCCATCCGGCGCTGGCCGGGGTCGCGCGCTGGTTCGATCTCAACATCCCGCCGCACAAGCGCGGCGATCCGCAGGAACTCGCATGACCACGCTCCGTTCGATCCGCCCCCATCCGCAGGCGCAGGTGCCCGAAACCGCGATGGTGCTGGCGGCGGGGCTGGGCAAGCGGATGCGCCCGTTGACCGCGATGCGGCCCAAGCCGTTGGTGGAGGTCGCGGGCAAGCCATTGATCGACCACGTATTCGACCGGTTGCGCGGGGCGGGGGTCAAGCGCGCGGTGGTCAATGTCCACTATCTCGCCGATGCGATGGAAGCGCATCTGAAGCACCGGGTGAAGGGCATCGACGTCGCGGTGTCCGACGAACGCGCCAAGCTGCTGGAGACCGGCGGAGGGCTAGTGCAGGCGCGCGAACTGATCGGCGACCAGCCGTTCGTCTGCGTCAATTCGGACAATCTTTGGGTCGACGGTCCGGTCGATTCGATCAAGTTGCTCAGCGCGCTGTGGGACGATGCGAAGATGGATGCGCTGTTGCTGCTGGTGCCGCAAGCACTGGCGCACGGCCATCGCGGGCAAGGTGATTTTCATATCGACGCGCTGGGCCGCATCACCGGCCGTCGCAAGCCCGGTCGGCTGGCGCCGTTCGTGTTCACCGGTGTCCAGATATTGTCGCCGCGCGTCATCGCGGACTGGCCGGAGGGTGCCTTCTCCACCAACCTGTTCTGGAACCGCGCGATCGAGGCCGGGCGGGCGTACGGCGTCGTCCATCAGGGGCTTTGGTTCGACGTCGGTACGCCGAGCGCAATTCCGATGACCGAAGCGTTCCTCGCCGATGGCTGAGGCGAAGCGCCTCGGCCTCTACACCATCCCGATCCACCGCGCGTTTGCCGACGCGCTGGCGGTTGGCTTGATCCGCCGCTTCGGCAACGACCCGATCGCACTGGCACAGGGCATGGTGCTGGTTCCCACCAACCGCGCCAAGCGCACGGTGCAGGAGGCGTTCGTCCGCGCCAGCGGCGGCGGGTTGCTGCTGCCCCGGCTGGTCGCGATCGGCGATCCCGAACTCGATGAAGGCGCGGGCAGCTTTGCCGATCCCGCCGATGCCGCGCCGATCCCACCCGCGATCGATCCGCTCGCCCGGCGAATGATCCTCGCCCGGCTGGTCGCGGAAGAGCGCCAGCGCGCCGGTCGCCCGGTCGACGGTGCGGAAGCGGTGCGGCTGGCGGGAGACCTTGCCGCCACGCTCGACCAGTTGCTGGTCGAGGAAGTCGATCCGTTGGCGTTGCGCGAGCTGAACCTCGATGAGACGCTGTCGGCGCATTGGGAACGCTCGCTCGAACTGTTCCGCATCGTCCTCGATCGCTGGCCGGGTGAACTGGCGGCGCTGGGGCGGATCGACCTTGCCGACCGGCGCACGCGTCTGCTCAAGCGTCTGTGCGCGCGCTGGACCGCCCTGCCGCCCAAGGGGTTCGTTTGCGCGGCGGGTATCGCCACCAACGCACCGGCCATCGCCCGCATCCAGAAATGCGTGGCGGGACTGCCGAAGGGGATGGTGGTCCTGCCCGGCCTCGACCTCGCGATGAACGAGGAGGAATGGGCGTCGCTGGGACCGCATGATCCCGATCCGGTGACCGGGCGGCGCAAGCGGTCGATCGAGACCCATCCGCAATCTCATCTGAAGCTGCTGCTTGACCGGATGGGCGTCAACCGCCGCGAATTCGTCCGCTGGCAGGCGGCGAGCGAGCATGACGCGACCCCGACGCGCAGCCGTGCCATCGCCACGGCGCTCAGCCCCGCCGATCGCACGCATCACTGGATCGACGTCCCCGCCGCCGACCGCCGACTGTCAGGCGTGAAAATGGTCGAACTGGCGACCCCGGCCGAGGAAGCGCAGGCGATCGCCATCGCGCTGCGCGAGGCACTGGAGACACCCGGCCGCACTGCCGCGCTGGTCACGCCCGACCGTATGCTGGCGCGGCGGGTCGCGGCGCATATGGCGCGTTGGGGCGTGACGGTCGATGATTCCGCCGGTCAGCCGCTGTCGCTGCTCGCACCCGGCACGTTGCTGCTGGCGCTGGTCGAGGCGGCGGCACAGGGGTTCGCGCCGGTCGCCTTGCTGTCGCTGCTCAAACATCCGCTGGTCCGGAGCGGCGAGGCCGAACAGCGCGTCGTCTGGCTCGACGGTGTCCGGCGGCTCGACCGGGCGCTGCGTGGACCGCGCCCCGCGCCGGGGTTGGCGGGGATCGACCGCCATCTGCGCGAGGGTGAACCGCGCGACGCTGCGATCCGGTCGGCAGCACAGTCCTTCTGGGAGGTCGCTTGTCCGCTGCTGACCCCGCTGGCCAACGCCTTTGCCGCCGGGTCGCAGCCGATGGCCGACCTGCTGGCGCTGCTGCGCGAGACCGCGACCGAACTAGCGGGCGATGCCGCATGGAGCCGGCCCGAGGGCCGCGCCGCCGCCGAACTGATCGCCGCGCTTGAGGAACAGGCCCCGATCGGGCCGCAGACGCTCGATCCGCGCGCGCTGCCGGCGCTGTTGCGGACGTTGCTCGACGAGGTCGCTGTGCGTCCGCCGCAAGGGGCGCATCCCCGCCTCGCCATTCTCGGCCTGCTCGAAGCGCGGTTGCAGACCGCCGATCTGATGATCCTCGGCGGTTTGAACGAGGGCGTATGGCCGCAATTGCCATCGCCCGATCCGTGGCTCGCGCCGCGTATCCGGGCAGAACTCGGCCTGCCCGGTCTCGAACGCCGGATTGGTCTTGCCGCGCATGACTTTGCCGGAGCGCTGGGTGCGCGCGACGTCATTCTGACCCGTGCTGCCCGCGATGCGACCGCGCCGACCATCGCCTCGCGGCTGTGGCTGCGGTTGCAGGCGCTCGACGACGGGCTGGAGCGTGCCGGGCATTTGCGCGACTGGGCGCGGGCGATCGACACACCGGAGCGTTATGCCGCCGCGCCGCGTCCGGCACCGCGGCCGCCCATTGCCCTGCGTCCGCGTCGGATCTCAGTGACCGAGGTCGATCGGTTGAAGGCCGATCCTTATGCCTTCTACGCCCGGCGGATGTTGCGCCTGTCGCCGCTCGACGCGGTCGATGCCGATCCGACCGCCGCATGGCGGGGGACGGCGGTGCATGGCGTACTCGAACGCTGGGCACGCGAGGATGCCCTCGACCCCGCCAAGCTGCACCGTCGATTGCAGGCGCTGTCCGATGATCCGCGGACCCACCCGCTGTTGCGCGCGCTATGGGTGCCGCGCCTGCGCGAGGCGATCGACTGGGTCGCTGCCTTTACCCACGAGAAGCTGGCCGAAGGACGGATCGTCGCGGGCGTCGAATGCGACGGCTGTCTGGAGATCGCCGGCGTCGAACTGTCCGGCAAGGCCGACCGCATCGACCGCGCGAGCGACGGCAGCCTCGCCATCATCGACTACAAGACCGGCAAGGCGCCCAGTGCCAAGGCGGTCGCCGCCGGATACAGCCTGCAACTCGGGCTGCTGGGGCTGATGGCCGAACGGGGTTGTTTCGGCGGGGTACGCGGCACCGCCACCGCCTTCGAATATTGGTCGCTGACCAAGGACGGCGACCGCTTCGGCAAGATGACCTCGCCGGTCAACGCCGATGGATCGAAGGGGCGGGTGGTCGCCGACGACTTCGTTGCCATCGCGAAGGGGCATTTCGAGAACGCCGTCGCCCGTTTCCTGACCGGCGACGAGGCGTTCGTCGCCAAGCTCGTGCCCGAATATGCCCCCTATGCCGAATATGATCAATTGATGCGCCGCGACGAATGGTATGGCCGTGAGTGAAGTCCGCGCGCTCCAGCGACTGAAGAACGATCAGGCGGCGGCCAGCGACCCGCATCGCCATGTCTGGCTGTCGGCGTCGGCAGGCACCGGCAAGACCCACGTGCTGTCGGCGCGGGTGTTCCGGTTGTTGCTGCGCGGGGTCGATCCAGCGGCGATCCTGTGTCTGACCTTTACCAAGGCGGGCGCTGCGGAAATGGCCGAGCGCGTCGCCAGTCGCCTTGCGCGCTGGGTGCGGCTGCCGACCGCCGATCTGAAGGCCGATCTGTTCGCGCTGGGTGAGGATGTGAACGACGCGGCGTTGCTGGCGCGCGCGCGCACCCTGTTCGCGCGTGTCTTGGATGCGCCGGGCGGCGGGGTACGGATCCAGACGATCCACGGCTTCTGCCAGAGCCTGCTTTCCGGTTTTCCGGTCGAGGCAGGGCTGGTTCCCGGCTTCCGCCCCCTCGAAGCTCGCGAGGAAGCCGGCATGGCGCGCGAGGCACTGGCGGAGTTGCTGGTCGAGGAACAACGGTCCGGCTCGACCCGCATCGGCGACGCGATCGCTGCCATGTCGCTACGCATGGGCGAGGGCGCGGCGGAAAATTTCCTGCGCGAATGTGCCCGCAATCCGCAGGCGATGGCCGAATTGCCGAGCGGCATTCAGCCGTTCCTCCGCCGCGCCTTCCACCTCCCTTCGGGCGATGTGGACGAGGTGATCGCACAGGCGTGCGGCGACGACGAATTCGACTGCGACGCGCTCGAACGACTGGCCGACGCCAATCGGGCATGGGGCACGGCGACCGGGTTGAAGCTGCATGGCGCGATCATGGATTGGCTGGCGCAACCGCCGGCCGAACGTGCGCTGCGGCTGGGCGACGTGCGGAGCATGTTCGTCACGCAGAAGGATACGCTCAAGAAAGCATCGGCCAAGCTGATCGCCGCCGATCCGGATTATGACGAACTCGCCGATGCGATCGGCACTCGCGCCGCCGAATTGCTGTCGATCCGCGCGCAGGCCGGTTATGCCGACGCACTGGCCGGTGCGCTCGAGGCCGGGCGCGCCTATGCCGACGCCTATGTCCGCGCCAAGCGGCGGGCAGGCGCGGTCGATTTCGACGATCTGATCCGCGAGACGCTGAACCTGCTCGCCCAACCCGGCATCGGCGACTGGGTGCGCTTCAAGCTCGACCAGACCACCGAGCACGTCCTAATCGACGAGGCGCAGGACACCAATCCGCAGCAATGGGCGATCGTCCGCTCGCTGGTCGAGGAATATTTCAGCGGCGACGCGGTGCGCGCGGCGGGGATGCGGACGCTGTTCGTGGTCGGCGATTACAAACAGGCGATTTTCGGCTTTCAGGGCACCGACCCGATCTATTTCCGCGCGGCGCATCACGACTTCAGCCGCCGCGCCGCGCTGCCTGCCGACTATCGCGGCGATGCGCGCGAACTCGACACGCTGTCGCTGACCCACAGTTTTCGCACGACGCGCCCGGTTCTGGAGTTCGTCGACGCCGCGATCGCCGCCTTGCCCGACCCCGGCATGGGGATCGACACGCCTGAAACCCATGACAGCGAAGTTCCCGGACCCGGCACCGTGACCCTGTGGGCGCCGACCGTGGTCGAGGCGGCGGGCGACGACGAGGAAGGCTGGATCGACGACTCGACCCGCGTGATCGCTCGCGACATTGCCCGCGCGATCAAGGGCTGGATCGGCACCCTGCCGCTCGAATCCAAGGGCCGGACGCTGCAGGCCGGCGACATCATGGTGCTGGTCAAGCGGCGCGGCGACCTCGCCTCGCTGATCGTTGCGCGGCTCTATGCGGAGGGGGTGCCGGTCGCGGGCGTCGACCGGCTGCGCCTCGACGCGCCGCTGGCGGTACAGGATCTGGTCGCGGCGATCCGCTTCGCGCTCCAGCCCGAGGACGATCTAAGCCTCGCCAACCTGTTGGTCTCGCCGCTGATCGGCTGGACGCAGGATCAGTTGCTGGCCGGCGCGCTGCGCGAAGGCGGAAGCCTGTGGCGGCACCTGCGCCACACGAACAGCGACGTGGTCGAGCCGTTGTCGCGCATCCTGCGCCGTGCCGATTTTGCCACCCCCTATCGATTCCTGGAGGAACTGCTGTCGGGCGAACTCGACGGTCGCCGCAAGCTGATCGCGCGGTTGGGCGAGGAGGCGCGCGATCCGATCGACGAACTGCTCAACGCCGCGCTGTCGTTCGAAAGCGTCGCGACGTCCTCGCTGCAACGCTTCGTCGAATGGTTCGACCGGGGCGAGGTCGAGATCAAGCGCGACGCGGGGGCGTCGGGCGGCGCGGTGCGGGTGATGACCGTGCACGGGTCGAAGGGGTTGCAGGCGCCGCTGGTTCTGCTCGCCGACGCCGCGATCGATCCCGCCAACAGCCGCCGCGATATCGTGGCATGGTCGCCGGACGGCCATAACGGCGCGGCCTTCCCGGTCTTCCGCCCGCGCAGCGGCGAGCGTGGCACGCCGGTCGACGACGAGGTTGCGAAACGTGACCGAAGTGACCTCGAAGAACATTGGCGGCTATTCTACGTCGCCGCCACGCGCGCCGAGGAACGGCTAGTCATCGCCGGTGCGCCGTCGGCCCGCTGTCAGGGGGTGCCGCCCGCGCTTAGCTGGTACAGCGCCGCCGCCGCTGCGTTCGATGCGCTGGGTGTGGCCGAGGGGGAGGGTGAGCGTGTCTTCTGCGGCGTGAACCCGCAAAGCCCGGTCGCCGTTCGCGCCCGTCGCGGTATCTCCCCGTCGCCGCAGACCGCCGCCCCGGACTGGCTTCGCGCGCCAGCCCCCGCCGAAGCGCGCCCACCACGCCCGCTTGCCCCTTCCGCGCTCGGCGAGGACGAAGTGTCCGACCCGCCGCCGACGGCGACGATGCGCGCCGCTGCCGAGCGCGGCCGGCTGCTCCACCAGTTGTTCGAACGCCTCCCCGAGCTGCCACGCGACCAGCGCGCCGCTGCTGCCGAACGCTGGCTGGCAGGAGCTGCGGGGGTCGAGGACGCGAAGCTCCGCCATCGCGTCACGCGCGACGCGATGGCGATCCTCGACGATCCGGCCTTTACCGACCTGTTCGCTCCAGACGCACTGGCCGAAGCACCGATCGCTGCCGTCGTCGGCACGCAGGTCGTGGCGGGCACGGTCGATCGGCTGTGCATCGGCGACCGGGTGGTGCGCGTCGTCGACTTCAAGACCGGCCGCCGCGTGCCGTCCTCCACCGACGACATTCCGGTCTATCATTTGAAGCAAATGGCCGCCTATGCCGCGGCGCTCACAGTGGTCTTTCCCGGTCGCGCGATCGAGGCGGCATTGCTCTATACCGCAGGGCCCGTGATGTTCGTCCTGCCCGCCGACCTGCTTGACGCTCACAAGCCCGGCTATAGGGCCGGGGAACAAAGCTTGCCCCGCGAAGCTTGAGGTGCCGCGCCCGCGACCATAGATACCGGTCCAGAAGGAGATTCCCATGCCGACCAAGACCGTAACCGACGCCAGCTTTTCCGCCGATGTCCTGCAATCCGACAAGCCGGTGCTCGTCGATTTCTGGGCGGACTGGTGCGGGCCGTGCAAGATGATCGCCCCGGCGCTTGAGGAGATCGCTGACGAACTGGGCGACAAGGTCACGATCGCCAAGGTCGACATCATGGCCAACCCCGACACTGCGGGTTCGATGGGCGTCCAGTCGATCCCGCTGCTGAAGCTGTTCAAGAACGGCCAGCCGGTCGCCGACCTGTTGGGCGCACGTCCGAAGAGCCAGTTGAAGGCTTGGCTTGAAGGTGAACTGGGCTAAACTTCGGGCAACGCGGGCGCGCGTGCTGCGCGCCCGAATTTGGCCGATCAGACGGGTGCTTGCAACGCATCCCATATACGATACGTTCTGGACGGGGAGCAGCGTAGGGAGCGTTTGATGTACAAACAGATGATCTTCGCAGTTGCAAGCTTGGGGCTTGCAGGACCGGCGTTTGCGCAGTTTTCGAACTCGGTGAACGAGCGCTATGCCAGTCCGCTGCCAGCAGCCGCTACGGGTGAATTAAACCCGGCCGCGCATGTCCCTGGGTACAGTCATCTGACGCCGACGATGAAACGGCAACGCGTCGCCCAAGCCATGCAGCTTCGCGATTTCGTTGAGCAACGTAAGTTGGCTAATGGCGGCGGACTTACCGAAGCCGACCATCAGGAGATTGCCCGCCGATACAAGCGTATCGTCGCATCTTGGTAAGAGCTATTGTTTCGATCAACTCCGATAATCGGCGTTGATCGAAATATAGCCGTGCGTCAGGTCGCAGGTCCACACCGTCGCACGGCCTTCGCCAAGGTGCAGGTTCACGCCGATCTCGACCTCCTGCCCCTTCAGATGCGCCGCGACCGGCGCTTCATCATAGCCCGCCACCGCCAGACCGCCTTCGGCGACCTGCGTCGTGCCGAACCGGATCGACAGCTTGTCGCGCTCGGCCGGTTCGCCCGCCTTACCGACCGCCATCACCACCCGGCCCCAATTGGCGTCTTCCCCCGCGATCGCGGTCTTGACCAGCGGCGAGTTGGCGATGCTCATCGCGATCCGGTGCGCGCTGCCGTCGGACTCGGCCCCTTCGACGGTGACCGCGATGAATTTCGACGCGCCTTCGCCATCGCGGACCACCAGATGCGCCAACTGCCGGCACAGGTCATGCAGTGCCGCGACGAACGCATCGGCACCATCGTCATCGAAGGATGCGATCGGATCGCCCCCCGCCGTGCCGGTCGCGAAGGCCAGTACCGTGTCGCTGGTCGAGGTGTCGCCATCGACCGTGATGCACGAAAAGGTCTGGCGATTGGCTGCTTCCAGCGCGCCTTGCAGGAACCCCGGGTCGACCGCCGCATCGGTGAAGAGGAAGCCCAGCATCGTCGCCATGTCGGGGGCGATCATGCCCGACCCCTTGATGATCCCGGCCAGCTTGATCGTCCGATCGCCGACCCTTGCGGTCGTGAACGCGCCCTTGGTGAAGGTGTCGGTCGTGCCGATCGTCTCGGCCGCCGCTTCCCAGCCACAGGGTTCGGCGACGAACGCGGCGTCCAGCCCGGCCTCGGCCTTGTCGATCGGCAGCGGCACGCCGATCACGCCGGTCGATGCCACGAACACGTCGGACGGCTGGCACCCGGTCGCCTGCGCGGTCCGCGCCGCGATCGCTTCGACTGCCGCGCGGCCCCGATCGCCGGTAAAGGCGTTGCTGTTGCCCGCATTCACCACCAGTGCCCGTGCCCGACCGAGCACCAGCGCGCGGCGGCACCATTCGACCTCGGGCGAGGGGCATTTGCTGTTGGTCAGCACGCCGGCCACCGCCGTCCCTTCGGCCAGCGTCACGAAGGTCAGGTCGCAGCGGTCCCAATTCTTGTACCGCGCCCGCGCCACGCGCAACGTCACGCCCCCGATAGGCGGCAACGCAGGGAAGGGCGTGGCGAGCGGGGATACGGCAGTCGACATGGGCGCGGTGTCCGGTCTGGCCTGCGCCGATCACGGGGCAGGGGGTGATGATGCGACGGTTCCTACGCATGGGCGCGGGCGTTGCAACGCTTTGTTGCGTGTGGTCACAATGACGCACATCGGCTGGACGCCGGCCCAGCCATTCCCTATGTCTCGCCGACATGCGACCGGGCGACCCGTCGCAAAACCAAACCGTCTGGACGTATCGCTTGCGTTTGCTGCTGTTCCTTTCCGCGCTGCTGACGGGCCTGACCGGCCTGCTCCCCGGCGTGGGAGTCGCGAATGCGCGCCAAGTGGCGGAGGCACAGGCCGTTGCGGGGCAGATCGCGGTAGCGATCGTCGCAGCGCCGACGACCGCGATCGCTCGACCCGAACAGCCGCTTGCCGGTGAACCGCGCCCGCTGTTCCTGACGCCCGCGCCCTATGTCGCGGTTCGCGCGCGCACGCTGCGCACCCACGAATAGCGCGCACCCGCGCTTTTCCCGACCTTTCTGTAGCGCAGCCGCCGGACCGCATGCGGCGCGCGTCCCGTATCTTCAAGGAACTCCCATGTTCGGTGGCCTCGCCAAATCTTTGTTCGGGTCGTCCAACGACCGCTACGTCAAGTCGCTCGGTTCGATCGTCAGCAAGATCAACGGCTTCGAGCCGACCCTTACCGCCATGTCCGATGAGGAACTGGCCGCGCAAACCCCGAAATTCCGTGAGCAGTTGGCGAATGGCGCCAAGCTCGACTCACTGCTGCCCGAAGCCTTCGCCACCGTCCGCGAAGCCGCGCGCCGCGTGCTCGGCATGCGCCATTTCGACGTGCAGATGGTCGGCGGCATCGTGTTGCACCGGGGCGAAATTGCCGAAATGCGCACCGGCGAAGGCAAGACGCTGGTCGCGACGCTCGCCTGCTATCTGAACGCGCTGCCGGGTGAGGGCGTCCATGTCGTCACCGTCAACGATTATCTGGCACGGCGCGACGCGGCGCAGATGGGGCAGGTCTATGGTTTCCTTGGCCTGACCACCGGTGTGATCGTGCCGAACATCCCCGATCACCAGCGCCGCGAAGCCTATGCCGCCGACATCACCTACGGCACCAACAACGAATTTGGCTTCGATTACCTGCGCGACAATATGAAGTTCGACCGGGCGTCGATGACGCAGCGGCCGTTTAACTTCGCGATCGTCGACGAGGTCGATTCGATTCTGATCGACGAGGCCCGCACCCCGCTCATCATCTCGGGTCCGACCGACGACAAGTCCGACCTGTACCGCTCGGTCGACGAGATCGTGAAGCGTCTGTCGCCGGACGATTACGAGAAGGACGAGAAGCAGAAGTCGGTGGTCCTGACCGAGGACGGCACCGAAAAGGTCGAGCGGATGCTGGAAGAGGCCGGGTTGCTGTTCGGCGCGAACCTCTATGACTTCGAAAACACGCAGGTCGTGCACCATGTGAACCAGGCGCTGCGCGCGAACATGATGTTCAAGCGTGACACCGACTACATCGTGAAAGATGGCAAGGTCGTCATCATCGACGAATTTACCGGCCGCATGATGGACGGCCGCCGCTGGTCCGACGGTCTGCACCAGGCTGCCGAGGCCAAGGAAGGCGTGAATATCGAGCCGGAGAACCAGACGCTCGCCTCGATCACCTTCCAGAATTATTTCCGCATGTACCCGAAGCTGTCGGGCATGACGGGCACGGCCGCGACCGAAGCGCCCGAATTCTTCGACATCTACAAGATGAACGTCGTCTCGATCCCGACCAACGTGCTGGTACGCCGCGTCGACGAGGAAGACGAATTCTACAAGACGCTCGACGACAAGTTCCGCGCCATCGCAAGGAAGATCCGCGAGCATGCGTCGCTGGGCCAGCCGGTGCTGGTCGGCACCGTCTCGATCGAAAAGTCCGAACTACTCTCCGATTTCCTCACGCAGGAAGGCGTCGAGCATAAGGTGCTGAACGCGCGCTATCATGAATCCGAAGCGCATATCGTGGCGCAGGCGGGCCGGCTGGGCGCGGTGACGATTGCGACAAACATGGCCGGTCGCGGCACCGACATCCAGCTCGGCGGCAACCTCGAATTCCGGATGCTCGACGAACATCCCGATCTGGTCGAAGGTACGAGCGAATATGACGCTGCCGCCGCGCGCATCCGCGCCGAGATCATTGAGGAAAAGGCGAAGGTGCTGGAGGCCGGCGGCCTGTTCGTGCTCGGCACCGAACGCCATGAAAGCCGCCGCATCGACAACCAGCTGCGCGGCCGTTCGGGGCGTCAGGGCGACCCGGGCCTATCGCGCTTCTACCTGTGCCTCGACGATGATCTGTTGCGCATCTTCGGGCCGGACACGCTGTTTGCCAAGATGATGCGCAACAATATCGAGGATGGCGAGGCGATCGGCAGCAAGTGGCTGAGCCGCGCGATCGAAACCGCGCAGAAGAAGGTCGAGGCGCGCAACTACGACGTGCGCAAGCAGGTCGTCGAATATGATGACGTGATGAACGACCAGCGCAAGGTCATCTATGAACAGCGCGCCGACATCATGGATGCCGAGACGGTCGGCGACGTCGTGATCGACATGCGCCATGCGGTCGTCAACACCGTCGTCGGCGACGCC
Source organism: Sphingomonas epibiotica (assembly GCF_039615155.1). NCBI lineage: Bacteria > Pseudomonadati > Pseudomonadota > Alphaproteobacteria > Sphingomonadales > Sphingomonadaceae > Sphingomonas > Sphingomonas epibiotica. Next base: position 87,099 of record NZ_JBDGHY010000005.1, read on the forward strand.
GTGCCCCCCGACAGTTATCCCGAACAATGGAATGTCGAGGGGCTGCGCGAGCGTGCGCAGGAATTGCTGGGCGTCGACGCGCCGGTCGCCGATTGGATCGCGAACGAGGACGGCCTCGACGCCGAAACGCTGGAAGAACGCATCCGCAAGGACGCCGATGCGCTGGTCGAGGCGAAATCGGCCGAGCTCGATGCCGATAGCTGGACGCAGATCGAAAAGTCGATCCTGCTCCAGACGCTCGACCATCATTGGAAGGAGCATCTGGCGATGCTCGACGCGCTCCGGGCGGTCATCCACCTGCGCGCCTATGCCCAGAAGACGCCGATCAACGAATATAAGCAGGAGGCGTTCGCGTTGTTCGAACGGATGCTCGCCAGCATCCGCGAAGACGTGACCCGGACGATGGCGCACGCCAATTTCAATTTCCAGGCGCCGCCCGAGCTTCCTGAACTGCCCGATTTCCTGACGATGCATATCGATCCGCTGACGGGCGAGGACGATAGCTGGGGCGGGGAGGGTGCGCAGGGCCTGATCACCACCCGCGTACCCATGCTGCAGATGGCGGCGCCGGTGCCCGACGAGGAACTCGGCGACGATCCGGCCAGCTGGGAAGGCCGCGTCAGCCGCAATGCACCATGCCCGTGCGGATCGGGCCGCAAGTACAAGCACTGCCACGGCGCGCTGGTGGCGTAAGGCGGCTAACGCTCTTGCCTGGCCGTATTCCTGCCTGCGCGGGGATAGGGTCCACGGGTTGCGGCTGCGCCTCCAAGTGGCGGGATAAGAAAAGGCCGCCGTCCCCATGGGAACGGCGGCCTTTTCGTGTCCATCCGATCGCAGTGTTACCGCCGCGGTTCGGGCTCCATCACGCTCGGTCCGAGGCTCTGCAACACCGCACGCGCGTCGAAGGCACGGACGTTGTTGGCGGGCTTGGGGCCCTTGCCCAGCACGATCTCCGCCATCGCCTCATATTTGTCGACGGTGCGGATATCCATGGTGTTGCCGAAGAACGGATCACCCCAGAACGGGTCCCATGCGCGCCAGCCGAATGCCGGGCTGCGATAGCGCCATGCCGGACCCCAGCCGCCCCAACCAAATCCGGCGCCCCAGCCGCCGAACCCGCCGACGCCCGGCGTCGAATAGGTGCGACTGCGCAAATTGGTGTCGCGATCGGCCATCAGAAAATAGTCGTAGCCGCGCTCCAGCGTCAGCTGCGCCGCGCGATACAGGAGATAGCGCTCCACCGTCTCGCGCGAGGTCAGGCTGTTGCCCGAGAACGCCACCTGATAGCGGTTCGGCTCAATCTGCTGGTCGCTATAGCCGTTGCGATAGAAGCCGGAGCCGGATGCCGGCTGATAGGGGGTCGGCGTCGCACAGGCGGCAAGGGCCAGCGCTCCGACAAGGGTCGTGCCGATCGCGCGAAGGCGGGCACGCGGGGTAGGGTGCAGCAACATCAGTTTCTCCAATGCCGCCATGGCTACCGACTCATGGCGATCGTCCATTGCCATAAAGAACGATCCGCCGCGGGTTCGGGTCCAAGGACGCAGCACGACGGAGCGTGGCGTACATCAGATTACCCGATGCTGAACGTCGGTTCAGCAATTGTGTGACGAAGCATTTCCGGCATCGTCCATGGGGTGGAGCCGGACGCGGAAAACAACTGACGTCTCGCCGCAACGATGCGGTGCCCCGATCGGGGAAAAGTCCAGATTTTCCGGGGGGTATCGCTGGCTCCCTGAGTAGGATTCGAACCTACGGCCGCTCGATTAACAGTCGAGAGCTCTACCGCTGAGCTATCAGGGAACAACTGCGAGGCCGCGTCTCTACCAGCGGAATCGGGCTTTGCAAGCGGTTATTTTCGGATTTTTGGAAGAAAGTCTGGCGAAGGCAGATTTCCGCGCTTTTCTGGGTGGAAAGGGGGGTGGTTCACGCAAAGGCGCGATGAGCGCGAAGCGACAGAAAGCGGATTTCGCGCAGAGGCGCGGAGGCGCAGAGAGATCGCCCGGCGCGAACGTCCCACGAACGGGAGACGCGGTTTTGCGCGGCCACGAAGAATGAAGCCGCTGGCGCGGACGACCTCGCGACAGGCGAAACCCCTCCGCGCCTCTGCGCGAAATCCACCTTCTTCGCTCGACTTACGCCGGCCTAGCCGGCGAACTGCTCCATCGTGATCCGGTCGTCCAACGCATGTTCTGGGTCGAACAGCAGCGTCAGGTCGCGTACCCGGTCGATCGCGACGTCGACCTGCGCCACGTCGCGCACCTCGCGCTGATCGGCGACCGCCGATACGGGGCGCTTTTCCGGCTCCAGCACCTTCAGCGTGATCCGCGCCTTGTCGGGCAGGATCGCGCCGCGCCAACGTCGCGGGCGGAACGGGCTGATCGGGGTCAGCGCCAGCATCGCCGACCCCATCGGCAGGATCGGGCCGTTCGCCGACAGGTTGTAGGCGGTCGATCCGGCGGGCGTCGCGGCGAGGATGCCGTCGCATACCAGTTCGGGCATCACCACCCGGTCGTTGACCGATACTTCGAGCTTCGCGGTCTGCCGCGTCTCACGCAGCAGCGAGACTTCGTTGATCGCCGGCAGGACCCGGACCTCGCCGTCCATCGTCGTCGCGGTCATGGTCAGCGGCGATACGCGGAACGGCTTGGCCCGCCCCAATCGCCGCTCCAGTTCGTCCATCCGCCATTCGTTCATCAGGAACCCGACCGTGCCGAGGTTCATGCCGAACACCGGCACCGTCCGCCGCCGCTCCAGCAGCATATGCAGCACCTGCAACAAGAAACCGTCCCCGCCCAGCGCGACGATCAGGTCGGCATCCTCGACGCCGCGAAAGTCGTAGCGGGCGCGCAGCGTCTCCTCGGCGGCACGCGCCTGCGCCGTCGGCGATGCGAGCAGGGCGAGACGCGTCATCCGCCGGTAACGCTCATGTGACGGGCAACCGCGGGCGCCGCTCCTGCCTCGATCCGGAAATCATGCGCCGCGGGCTTGCGCGGCAGGGCGGCGTCGAGCGCCGCATCGACCGCCGCCAAGCCGCCGGTGCGCAACGCATCCTTCAGATCGACATGGTCGTCATGGCCGAGGCACAGATAGAGCTTGCCCTCGGTCGTCAGCCGGATGCGATTGCACCCGGCACAGAAATTGGCGGTCAGCGGCGATATCAGCCCCAGCCGGTTGCCATGTTCGCCGACCCGCCAGTAGCGCGCCGGCCCGCCGGTGCGATGCGTATCACGCGTCAGAGTAAAACGCTGCGACAACGTGTCGAACACCCGCGTCAGCGGCACGAAGCGATCGGTGCGATCCTCGTCGATCGCGCCCAACGGCATCGTCTCGATCAGCGACAGGTCATGCCCCTCGCGCCCGCACCAGTCGAGCATTTCGCCGACCTGATCCTCGTTCAGCCCCTTCAGCACCACCATGTTGATCTTGACCGCGATGCCGGCCTCGCGCGCGGCGGCGATGCCGTCGATCACCTGTGCGACATCGCCGTGGCGGGTCACATAGCGGAAGGTGGCGGGATCGAGACTGTCGAGGCTGACATTGATCCGCCGGATACCTGCATCGGCCAGCGCCGGCGCATGGTCGCGCAACCGCGTGGCGTTGGTGGTCATGGTCAGTTCGTCGAGGCCGTTTCCGACCATCCGTCCCAGGCGCTGACACAACTCGGCAACGCCGCGCCGCACCAGCGGCTCGCCGCCCGACAGGCGGATTTTATCGATCCCGCGCGCCACGAAGCGTTCGGCGATCAGTGCGATTTCCTCGAGGCTCAGCACCTTGGCGCGGGGCAGGAAGGTCATCGCCTCCGCCATGCAATATCGACAGCGCAGGTCGCAGCGATCGGTGACGGAGATCCGCAGGTAGCGGATGGTGCGGCCATGCGCGTCGATCAGGTTGGGGGCGCAGGACATTGTCGCCCAAGTTAGGAGCGGATGCAGGGGAGGACAAGGCGCGGACGGTTGTTCGGTCGCGGATGGTCCCTTGGCCGTGCGAATGTCGCGGGGCCGGCGCTTTTGGTCACCCCGGACCCGATCGAAATCCTGCTATCACCAGCCGACAGTCCTCGTGTCCACTACCCAGCGTCCGCCACCGAACCATACAAGCTGTCCATTGCCGCCGTTCCCGCCCGGACCTACAATCGCGCCATGACGGGGGGCATGACCGGTTGGCACGGCGAGGATGCGGCACGACAGCACGCGCTGTTCCTGTTGTCGTTCCGGCAGCGCGACGAACTGGCGGCGATCCTGTCGCGCGGCGGCTGGCATGTCGTCGCAGCGCGTCGGGCGGAGGGACTGCGGCAGCGGGTCGTCGCTAGTGGCGCCGCGATCACCATCATCGACGCGCGCGGCGCGGTCGAGGAGGGGATCGCCGCCACCGCCGAACTGGCGCAGATCGTAGGACATGGCGATGCGCTGCTGGTGCTGTTGTCGCGCAACGACAGCGCCCGGCTGGGCGAATTGCACGATGCCGGCGCTACCCATTTCCTCGTCAGCCCTATCGCGGCGGACGTGTTGCTGCAGGCGGTGCGCTCGGCCGAACGCCATGTCGTGCGCATGGGCGGTGGCTGGCATGATCCGCATGTCGGGGGCGGGGCCGCGCTTGGCTGGCGACATGACGGCGAACGCGGCACCCTGCAACTGACCCCGGCATTGGCCGAGGCGACCGGCCTGCCCGAACTCGGCTCGTCACGCGCGGCGCTGCGGACGATCGGGCAGGCGGGGCGGCGCACGGCGCTGAGCGCGATCCGGCGGCTGCGCGATACGCTGCCCGCCACCGCCTTCGCCCACGACCTGCCGGGGGTCGGGCGGGTGGTGCAGCATGTCGCGCGCGATCCGCACACCCACCGGCTGCATGCGCTGGTCGAACCGTTGGCCCGGATCGGCGATATCGGTGCGGCGGTGCGCGAGGCGTTGGGGTCGGTGCGCGACCTGACCGGCGCGCGGGCGTGGCTCGACCGCCGCATCCTTGCCGGCGAACGGCCGGGCGTACGGATGCTAAGTGTTGCCGGGATCGATGCGGTCAACCGGCAACAGGGGCGCGGCGTTGGCGATACGCTGCTGCGCGCGGTCGAGCGGCGGATCGAACGTGCCGTGCGCGATGCCGGGGTGGCGCGGGCGGCGCTGGCGCGACTCGGCGGGGCCGACTTCGCGGTGCTGTTGCCGCACGGGGCCGATGCCGGGCTCGACACCGCACTCGCGCAGGCGCTGGCGCGTCCGTTCGTTGCCGGCAGCGTGATGGTGACGCTGACCCTGCAACAGGCATTCGGCGTCGCGCGGGTGGGGGAGGATGGCGGCGCGCTGCTGCACCGGGTCGGCAGCGGTTTGCCCGGCAATATGGCCGGCGCGGCGCAGGCCCGCCGCCCCCTCGACGACGCCGAAACGCTGGCAGTCGAAATCCACCGCGCGATCGACCGCGGCGAGATCGCGATCCGCTTCCAGCCGCAGGTCCATCTGCTGTCCGGCGCGATCGTCGGGGTCGAGGCGCTGGCCCGCTGGGACCATCCCGAACGCGGCGAACTCGGCGCCGAACTGCTCTTCGCCGCTGCCGCCCGCGCCGGGTTGGTGGAGGCGCTGTCGGGGCATGTCCAGCAGCACGCGCTGCGGATCGCCGCCGGCTGGTCTTCGCCGTTGTCCCATCTGCGGCTGTCGATCAATGTCACCGCAGAGGATATCGCCCATGGCGACTTCGCCGACACGCTACTGGCGCGGGCCGATGCCGGCGGCTTCCCGCGCGACCGGCTCACGGTCGAAATCACCGAAAGCGGGCTGATCGCCGATCTGGGCGAAGCGGCGGGGCTGCTGGCGACGCTGCGCGCGGCGGGATGTCGCGTCGCGATCGACGACTTCGGCACCGGCTATTCCAGCCTCGCCTATCTCAAAGCGCTGCCGCTCGATTATCTGAAGCTCGACCGGCGGATGACGCAGGATATCGTGGGCACGCACCGCGACCGGGTGGTAGTGCGCGGCGTCATCGACATGGCGCGCTCGCTCGATCTGACGATCATCGCCGAGGGGGTCGAGACGGTCGAACAGCGCGACGCGCTCGCGACCGAAGGCTGCCAGCTCTATCAGGGGTTCCTGTGCGCCGGGCCGCTGACCGTCCCGGCGCTGGAGAAACTGCTGGCTTAAGGTCTGATCCGGCGAAGCGGGAGCGGGCCGGCACCGCTTCCACGCAAGTGGTCAGGCTCTAGTAACGCGCGATCGATAGGTCCGCCGTCTCGATCGCGGCGCGCCTGCCCGACATCAGGTCGGCGATCACCGCCGCCGACCCGCACGCCATCGTCCACCCGAGCGTCCCGTGGCCGGTGTTGAGGAACAGATTGCCATATCTGGTCGGCCCGACCACCGGCGTGCTGTCGGGCGTCATTGGCCTGAGGCCGCTCCAGAAACTCGCCCGCGACGTATCGCCCGCGCCGGGGAACAGGCTGCCCAGCGAATATTCGAGCGTCGCGCGCCGCGCTTCGGGAAGGTCGTTGTTGAACCCCGAAATCTCCGCCATCCCGCCCACGCGAATGCGGTCGCCCAGCCGGGTGATCGCGACCTTGTAGCTTTCGTCGAGCAGTGTCGACACCGGTGCTCGGGCTTCGTCGACGATCGGCACGGTGATCGAATAGCCCTTTACCGGATAGACCGGCACGTGCAGCCCCAATGGCGCCACCAGTTGCGGCGAAAAGCTGCCCATCGCCACCAGATAGGCGTCACCCGTCACCGGCCCGGCATCGGTCTCCACCCCGGTGATCCGGTCGCCGTGGCGCACCAGCTTCTTGATCGTCGTCCCCAAGCGGAACTCGACCCCGGCATCCGCCGCCATCTGCGCCAGCGCATTGGTGAATTTGAAGCAGTCGCCCGTCTCGTCCCCCGGCAGCCGCAGCCCCCCGGCGAGCGGCTGGTTGCTCCCGGCCAGCCCCGGCTCGGCCGCGATACATCCGGCGCGGTCGAGCACTTCATAGGCGACACCGTCCGCCTTGAGCACCGCGATATCCTTGTCGATGCCGGCAAGCTGCTTTTCCTCGCGGAAAAGCTGCAGCGTCCCCCGCGACCGCTCGTCATAGGCGATGCCGGTGGCGCCACGCAGCTCGATCAGCTTGTCGCGGCTATACTCGGCCAACCGTACCATGCGCGCCTTGTTCACCGCATAGTCGCGCGCATTGCAGTTGCCGAGCATCGCCACCAGCCAGCGCAGCATCGCCATGTCGAACTGCGGGCGCAGGATCAGCGGCGCATGCTCCATGAACAGCCACTTCACCGCCTTTGCCGGAATGCCCGGCGCCGCCCAGGGCGAGGCATAGCCCGGCGAAATCTCCCCGGCATTGGCGAAGCTGGTTTCGAGCGCCGGTCCCGCCTGTCGATCGATCACGACGACTTCATGGCCCGCCTGCGCCAGATACCATGCCGAGGTGACCCCGATCACCCCCGCGCCGAGAATCACGACCCGCATGGCGACACTCCCTCTTGCCCTACCCCGATGATCCGGCGGGCATGGCGATGGCGCAGCCCGGTCAATAGTTCATAGGCGATCGTGCCAGCGTCCTCGGCGACTTGGTCGATCGTCTGGTGCGGTCCGATCAGCTCGGCATGGCCCGCCGCCGCCAGCACGTCGCCCGGTACGTCGGTGACGTCGATGCAGATGCTGTCCATCGACACCCGCCCGGCGATCGGCGCGCGGTGGCCGCCGACATAGGCCGCGCCCCGGTTGCTCAGCGATCGCGGCCAGCCATCGGCATAGCCATAGGACAGCGTCGCGATTCGCCGGTCATGCGCCGCGACCGAGGTCAACCCATAGCCGACGCCTGTCCCGGCCGGCACGTCGCGCCACTGGACGACGCGCGCGTCCAGCGACACCACCGGCCGCATCGGATTGTCGCGCCCCATCTGCGGCGCGGCGCCGTACAGCGCGATCCCCGGCCGCACCAGATCGTTGTGGAACGCACCCGAAAGGAATGCGCCGCCCGAATTGGCGAGCGACCGGGGGGCGGGTGGCAACATCGCCGCCAATTGCTCGAACCGTGCCCGCTGCGCCGCATTCGCCGCCGCATCGGGTTCGTCGCCGCACGCTAGATGGCTCATCACCAGCACGATATCGAGATCGGCCGGCGGCGCACCGTCCGCTGCCAGCGCCGCGACCTCGCCCGGCGAAAGCCCCAGCCGCGACATGCCGCTATCGACCTGCACCGCCGCCGGCAGTCGTCGCCCGACGATCCGCGCCGCCGCCGCCCAGCGCGCGATATCCGCCGGGCAGTTGAGCACCGGCACCGCCTCCGCCGCGATTAGCGCCGCTTCGTCGCCGGGGGCGATCCCGTTCAGCACGAACAGCCGCGTATCGACCGGCAGCGATGGGCGCAGCGCGCTCGCCTCGGCAGTCAGCGCGACGAAGAAATCGCGACAGCCCACGCCATAGAGCGCGCCTGCGACCAGCGCCGCGCCCAACCCATAACCATCGGCCTTCACCACCCCCGCGACGCGTGCCGGCGCGACGGTCCGCGCCACGATCCGGTAATTGGCGGCCAGCGCATTCAGGTCGATGGTCAGCGTCATGGGCGATGTCGTCTCCGGTCCTGATCCTAGCGTCGAATCGCGTGCAGTTTATGCGTTTGTGTTGCAGGATCGTTGATAATCGTCCGTTTGCGCAACATTGTGCGGCATGAAAGCAACATTGCATGAATCTGGATGCGATCGACCGCAAATTACTGAACCTCCTCCGGCTCGACGCGCGCCGCACCAATAATGCGCTGGCGGCGGAGGTCGGCCTGTCGCCCTCGGCCTGCCTGCGCCGCGTCCGCCTGCTCGAGGATGCCGGCGTCATTCGCGGCTACACCGTCGTCACCCGCGCCGACCCGCACGATCATGGTGCGACCGTCATCGTACAGGTGACGTTGGAGCGCCAGACCGAGGAGTATCTTTCCCGGTTCGAAGCGGCGGTGCGCCGCCACGCCGAAATTCAGGAATGCTGGCTGATGACCGGCCAGTCCGATTATTGGCTGCGCGTTGCGGTGGAGTCGGCGGCCGCGTACGAGGCGCTGCACACCGATATCCTGTCGCGCCTGCCGGGGGTGACGCGGATCAATTCGAGCTTCGCGATGCGCAATGCGCTGATGCCAAGGCGGCGGGGGTAGGGGGTAGGCTAACTCCGCCCGTGCGCGCGGACCGTTCGTGCACGCCCCGTTCGTACGCGCATCCCGTTCGTCCTGAGTAGCCATTGAGCCTGTCGGAATGGCGTATCGAAGGACCCTTGGTGGCGGGTGCTTCGATACGGGTCTTCGGCAGGCTCAGCCGCTACTCAGCACGAACGGAGGGCTTAGCAACCCTTCGACCCCAACCCGTTTGGTTCGAGCAGCTTCGAGCTTGTCGAGAAGAGGGACAGGTGAACCATGCCCCGCATGGTTCAGGGTTTTCCGGGGGACAATCCGACCTGCCCCTCGTCGAGAACGCCCGGTTTGGGGAACCCCTTCTCGACTACGGTTACCGACAGGCTCGAACCTGCGCGCGAATCGAACGGGAGGAGGAAAGGTAAGAGTTCCCTATCGCAACCGTGCCAGTTTCTCCGCCGTCCGCACGTCATGCGCAACCACAGCGCCGCTCAGCCGCTCGATCAGGCCAAGCAGGCCACCACCGCGCACCGCATTTTCGGGTGCCAGCAATTCACTGCCCCATTCGCGTGCCAGCGCCTCGATCTCGCCCGACCGGTCGACCGTCACCGACCGGAACGGCAGCAACGTCGCTGGCGACGCAAACCGATCCGTGCCGACGTCCTTCGTCGGGTCGACCAGGATCGCGCCCGCGACACGCTGCACATAATGGGATGGCGACAGCCGCGCCCACCACGCCGCCGCGCGACACCCGGCGCCATGCGCCAACAGGATCACCTGCCGATCCGCGTCGCCGACAAAACGGTCGATCCGCGCGCCGAGCAAATTGCGATCGGCATGGGTCTGCCGGCCGAGCGGCAGCAGCGTCGCGCGCAACCGCTCGATCGCCTCGCCCAGCGCAGGCGGCGGCGGTCCGTCGGACAGGGCAAGGACCGAACAGCGGACAGCGGCGGTGGCGACCATGGTTTCGACTCCCGTTCAGGATCTCGACAGGAAAGCTAACACAGCGCCGAACCGGCGCAACAGCGCAAAGCTTGCAGGGCGACGAAGCGACGCTTCGCGACCGTGAAACGCCTTGCCACCGTTCGCAACCAACGGTGGTTCACAATGGCAGTGCCGTCGTCGACTTCACTTCTTCCAGCACTGCATAGGTCCGCGTCTCGCGCACGCCCGGCACGGTCGTCAGCGTCCGACCCAGAAACGCACGATACGCGTCCATATCGGCCATGCGGACTTTCAACAGATAATCGAAACCGCCCGCAACCATATGACATTCCAAAACTTCCGGCAGATCGCGGACATGGTAGGCGAATGCGGTGAAGACGTCGTCGGTGGTGCGGTCGAGCAGTACTTCGATAAAGACCAGCAACGACCGGTCGAGCTTTGCCGGGTCGAGCAGCGCCGCATAGCCGCGAATGACCCCGCTCTCCCGCAACCGCCTTATCCGTTCGAAACAGGCGGCTGGCGAGATGCCGCACTGGCTGGCCAGCGCCTGGTTGGTGATGCGCCCGTCCGCCTGCAGCACGCGGAGCAACTTGCGATCAGTCTGGTCCATCGAACGTCCTTAGCTTGGGCGCAAACAGCCCCCAATCGTCATCCCCGCGAAGGCCGGAATCCACCGGGCCACAAACTCGACGGTCTCGGCATCTCACGAACCTGAACGCCCGGCCCCCGCCGGAATGAGGTTGTAAGGCGAATATTATGGCGATCAACGCCGCGAACGGCTGAGAATCATCGGTCAGCCTGGCAATGATACGAAACACCTTCGTCGCATCTGACGATATACCGAGGAACCGCCATACGGAGAGACGAATGCCCGCGATCGACTGGGATGCCCTGGACGCTGACAAGTTCACCGACGAAAGCGTCCTGCTGCCGCAATTGCTGGCACAGGTGCCGCTGACCCAGTCCGACCGCAGCGAGATCGTCGACAAGGCGGCGAAGCTGGTCGAACGCACCCGCGCCGCCGCTGCCAAGCCAGGCGTGGTCGAAGGTTTCCTCCAGCAATTCTCGCTCGGCACGCAGGAGGGGCTGGCGCTGATGTGCCTTGCCGAAGCATTGCTGCGCACTCCCGACGCCGCGACCCGTGACCGTCTGATCGCCGAGAAGGTCGGCACCGCCGATTGGGCGGCGCATCTCGGCCAGTCGTCCAGCCTGTTCGTCAACGCCTCGACCATCGGCCTGACCCTGACCGGCAAGCTGGTCGGCGACGAAGGGCCGGCCGGCATCGGCGAAACGATCCGGCGGCTGGCGGGGCGACTCGGCGAGCCGGTCATCCGCCGCGCCTTGGCGGCGGCTGTCGGCATCATGGGCGACCAGTTCGTGCTGGGTGCCACCATCGAAGCCGCGCTGAAGCGCGCTGCGAAGGAAGGCTATCTCTGTTCGTTCGACATGTTGGGGGAGGGGGCGCGGACCCTCGCCGATGCCGATCGCTACGAACGCATCTACGCCGCCGCGATCGACGCGGTCGGTCGCGCCCGCGCGCCGGGCAGCACACCCGAACAGGGGCATGGTGTTTCGGTCAAGCTGTCGGCGCTGTGCCCGCGCTACGAAGCGGTGCGTGAGAACGACGTGTTCGCCGATCTCTACCCGCGCATCAAGCGGCTCGCGCTGATCGGTGCCCGCCACAACCTCAACCTCGCGATCGACGCGGAGGAGGCGGATCGGCTCGCCTTGTCGCTGAAGCTGATCGACCGGTTGGCGCGCGAGGCGGAACTGGGGGACTGGACCGGGCTCGGCGTCGTCGTGCAGGCTTATGGCAAGCGCGCGCGCGGGGTCATCGACGGGCTGGAGCGGCTGGCGCGCGATACCGGGCGGCGGATCATGGTCCGATTGGTCAAGGGCGCCTATTGGGACAGTGAGGTCAAGCGCGCGCAGATCGCCGGGCATCCGGGCTATCCGGTGTTCACGTCGAAGGCCGCGACCGACCTTTCCTATCTGGTCTGCGGGCATAAGTTGATCGCCGCCGCCCCCGCCCTCTACCCGCAATTCGCGACGCATAACGCGCATAGCCTGATGGCGGTGCGGCACATGGCGGCGCGCGCGGGCGTCACGATCGAGCATCAGCGCCTGCACGGCATGGGCGAGGGGCTGTATCGCGCCGCGTCAGGAAGTGGTGATAACAAATTGATCCTGCGTGCCTATGCCCCAGTTGGCGGGCATGAGGAACTGCTCCCCTATCTGGTACGCCGCCTGCTCGAAAACGGCGCGAACAGCAGCTTCGTCAACGCGCTGCTCGACGAGGAAGTCCCGGCTGCGCAGTTGGTGGCGGACCCCGTCGCGGCGGTGGCGGCAACCCCGCGTCAACATCCGCGCCTCCCGTCCCCATCCGACATCTATCCCGGCCGCGCCAACCCCCTCGGCCGCGACTATTCCATCGCCACCGTCCGCGCCCGGGCGGCATCGGTACGTGACACCTTCGCCAACATCCACGCCACCCCCCTGATCGGCGGAAAATCGACCCCTGGCGCCGGTGCGGCACCGATGGTCAGCCCGGTCGATCACAGCCGCACCATCGGCTCGGTAAGTCCCGCCACCTCCAGCGAAATCGACCACGCCGCGACCATCGCCCGCACCGCCCAACCCCGGTGGAATGCCCTCGGCGGCATCGGTCGCGGCAAGGTGCTGCGCGCCATGGCCGACGCCCTCGACGCGCAGATGGATCGCCTGATCGCCATCCTGTCCGCCGAAGCCGGCAAGACCCTCAACGACGCCGTCGCCGAGGTCCGCGAAGCGATCGATTTCTGCCGCTATTACGCGCTCTTGGCCGAAACCCGCTTCGCCGGCCCGACCGTGCTGCCGGGTCCGGTGGGGGAGGTGAACCAGATCGAACTCCATGGTCGCGGCGTCTTCGTCTGCATCTCCCCGTGGAATTTCCCCCTCGCGATCTTCACCGGCCAGGTCGCCGCTGCGCTTGCCGCCGGCAACGCCGTCCTCGCCAAACCCGCCGAACAAACCCCTCTAATTGCGTACGAAGCCGTCCGCCTGTTCCACGCCGCGGGCCTCGATCCCGACCTGCTCGCACTGCTCCCCGGTGAGGGTAGCGAGGTCGGTGTGGCACTGGTCGCGCACCCGTCGATCGCCGGCGTCGCCTTCACCGGCGGCACCGACACCGCTTGGGCGATCAACCGCACCCTGGCCAACCGCAACGGCCCGATCCTCCCCTTTATCGCCGAAACTGGCGGCCTGAACGGCCTGTTCGTCGACACCAGCGCCCTGCGCGAACAGGTCGTCGACGACGTCCTCCTGTCGGCCTTCGGTTCGGCGGGACAGCGCTGCTCGGCGCTGCGTCTGCTTTATCTTCCCAAGGATACCGCCGATGCGGTGATCGAGACGCTGGTCGGTGCAGCCGGTTGTATGGTGATCGGTGACCCGTCCGATCCCGCGACCGATATTGGCCCGGTGATCGACGCCGATGCTCGCGATGCACTGAACGCCCATGTCGAACGGCTTGAGCGCGAGGCGAAAATCCTGTTCCGCGCCGACCCGCGCGGCTGGGACGCGCGCGGTACCTATTTCGCGCCGGTCATCGCCGAAGTGCCCAGTCCCGACTTCCTCGAACGCGAGGTGTTCGGCCCCGTCCTGCACATCTATCGCTACGACCCAGCCGACCTGCCGAACGTCGCGGGGAAGCTGGCGGCGCGCGGCTATGGCCTGACGCTCGGCATCCACAGCCGTATCGACCGGTTCGCCGAAGAGGTTGCGGCGCTGGTTCCGGCAGGCAATGTCTACGTCAACCGCTCGATCATCGGCGCGGTCGTCGGCGTTCAGCCGTTCGGCGGCGAAGGACTGTCGGGCACCGGCCCGAAGGCAGGCGGACCCGACGCGCTGCTCCGCTATGCCGCCGAACGATCGACGTCGATCAACATCATGGCGAAGGGCGGCGACCCCGCGCTACTCAACCTGTAACGGCGCGCACTTCGCCGCGACCCACGCCGCTGTCTCCATATCGAGCAGCGGCGTCAGCAGGTCGGCGACGCGGGCGTGATAGGCATCGACCCACGCCCGTTCGCTATCGGTCAGCAGTGCAGGCACGATCAGCGTCCGCTCGATCGGCACGAAGGTCAGCGTCTCGAATCCCAGCATCGGCAGGTCCCCATCGGGCATGTCGCGCTCGACCACCAGCAGCAGATTCTCGATGCGGATGCCATACTCGCCGGCCTTGTAATAGCCCGGCTCGTTCGACAGCATCATGCCCGCACGCAGCGGCTCCATCGGCCCGCCGCCCGGATAATTGGGTGCGCCGATCCGTTGCGGTCCTTCATGCACCGACAAAAAGCTGCCGATGCCGTGGCCGGTGCCATGAGCATAGTCGAGGCCGACTTCCCAGAGCGGACGCCGGGCGAAGCCGTCGATATGCCCGCCCAACGTGCCGTCGGGGAAGATGGCGGTATCGATCGCGATATGCCCCTTCAGAACGCGGGTGAAGCGGTCGCGCATCTCGTCCGACACCGCCCCCACCGGCATGACGCGGGTGATGTCGGTGGTGCCGTCGGCATATTGGCCGCCCGAATCGATCAGATAGAGCTGGCCCGGCAGGATCGCGGCGTCGCTCTCCACCGACGCCTTGTAATGCGGGCTGGCTGCATGGGCGCCGGTCGCGCTGATCGTATCGAACGACAGGTCGCGGAGCAGCCCGGTTTCGGCCCGGATCGCCGCCAGTCGGTCGGATGCCGACAATTCGGTGAGCGTGCCCGAGGGTGCGGTTTCCTCGAACCATTTCAGGAAGCGTACCATCGCCGCGCCGTCACGGGCCTGCGCGGCGGCATGGCCGGCAATCTCGACCGGGTTCTTGATCGCCTTGGCCAGTACTGTCGGGTCGCGTTCGGCGACGATCGCTGCGCCGCCCTGCCGCAGCGTTTCGTGGATCGCCGCCACGGCGCGGTCGGGATCGGCGGCGACGCGCTTGCCTGCGAACCGGCCGAGCGTGTCCTTGAATGCGTCCATCGGCCGCACGGTCACCGCATTGCCGAGATGACGGATTACATCGTCGCCGACCTTACCCGGTGCCGCGAACAACTCGGCGGTGCCATCGGCATGAACGATCGCATAGCTAAGCGCGACCGGGGTATGCGCGACGTCGGTGCCGCGCACGTTGAACGTCCACGCGATCGAATCGAGCGCCGACAGAATCACCGCATCCGCCCGCCGTTCGGCCAGCCATTCGCCGATCGCCGCACGCTTTTCGGCGGAGGGGCGGCCGGTCAGCGCGTCGTCCTGCACGCACATCGGCGCGGGCGAGGGGGCGGGGCGATCGAGCCACAGCGCATCGATCGGATTGCTATCGACCGCCACGAGTTCGGCACCCGCATCGGCCAGCGCCGCGCCGGCCGATGCGACCCAATCGACCGTCGCCAGCCACGGGTCATAACCGATCCGGTCGCCGGCCTGCACCGCGCCGCGCAGCCAGTCGGTCATAGACGTCGCCGGCACCTGTACGAACTGCCAGTCGGTGGCGTCGACCTGTTCGCGGACCTGCAGCGTGTAGCGCCCGTCGGTGAACATTGCCGCCGTATCGCGCAGCACCACCGCGCTGCCCGCCGACCCCTTGAACCCGGTCAGCCAGGCAAGCCGCTGTGCATAGTCGCCGACATATTCGCTCATATGTTCGTCGGTCAGCGGTACGACGAACCCGGTGAGGTCCAGCGTGGCGAGATGGGCGCGGAGCGCGGAGAGGCGTTCGTGGTAGTTGGTCATGGCGGCGTCGTTACCAGCCGCGACCGCGCGGCAAAAGCACAAGTGAACTCGACTTCCGCTTCGGCTCGCCCCACATGGGCGTCCTATGACCAAGCCCATTCCGCCGATCGCCGAACAACGTGCCCACACCTTCGAACACCATGGCATCGTCGTCGACGATCCATGGGCATGGTTGCGCGACCCGAACTATCCGACGGTCGAGGATGAAGAGGTGCTCGCCTATCTGAAGGCCGAGAACGACTATTTCGACGCGGTGATGCAGCCGCATCAGCCGCTGATCGACACGCTGTTCACCGAGATGCGGGCGCGGATCAAGGAAGACGATGCGACGGTGCCGCAGCGCGATGGCGACTGGTGGTACTGGTCCGATTTCGAGACCGGTGGCGAGTATCGTCGCTGGTGGCGCAAGCCCGTGGCGGGCGGTGCGGACGAACTGATCCTCGACGAGCCGGCGCTGGCGAAGGGCAAGGAATATTTCCGGCTGGGTGCGCTGTCGGTCAGCCCCGATGGTCGGCTGCTCGCCTATGCGATCGACGATGACGGTGGCGAGCGGTTCGAGGCGCGGGTCAAGGACCTGACGACCGGCGAGTTGCTCCCCGACGTGATCCCGGGGACGCTGTCCGAGCTGGTGTGGACGGCGGATTCGAGCGGGTTTCTCTACGGCCTTGCCAACGAGCAATGGCGGACCGACAATGCCCGACTGCACCGCATCGGGTCGGCGATCGAGCAGGATATCGAGCTGTATCACGAGGCCGATGAGGGCTGGCGGGTGTCGGTCGGCGAGACCCAGTCGCGGGGGTTCCTCGTCATTTCGGCGGGTGATCACGTCACCAGCGAGGTACGGCTGATCCCCGCCGACGATCCGACCGCCGAACCCATCCTCGTCCGGGCACGCGAGGAGCATGTCGAGTACGACGTGGAGGAGCATGACGGCACGCTGTTCATCCACACCAACGACACCCATCCGAACTTCCGGCTGGCGACCGCGCCGCTGGAGCGGCCCGACGACTGGCAGGAGCTGATCGCGGCCGACCCGCATTTTTACATGACCGGGGTCACGACCTTCGCGAAGCTGTTCGTGGTCGAGGGGCGGCTCGACGGCCTCGATCAAATCCGGCTGCACGACTACGCCGGCGGACCGGCGCGGCCGATCGCGTTTCCGGAGGCGAGCTATGTCGTCGGGCTGGGCGACAACCCCGAATATGACGTCGATACCTTGCGGCTCGGCTATGAATCGATGGTCACGCCGGGGACCGTCTATGACTATGACGTGGCGAGCGGCGAACTGACCGTCCGCAAGGTGCAGACGATCCCGTCAGGCTATGATCCGGACAAGTACGCGACCGAGCGGCTGCATATTACCGCGCGCGACGGGACGGCGATCCCGTGCTCCGTGGTGTATCCCAAGGATTACCCACGCGACGGGACGGGTAAGCTCTATCTCTACAGCTATGGTGCCTATGGCTATGCGATCCCGCCGGGCTTCTCGACCAGCCGCATGTCGTTCCTCGACCGGGGCATGGCGTTCGCCATCGCGCATATCCGGGGCGGCGACGATCTGGGCCAGCAATGGTATCTGGACGGGAAGCTGGAGAAGCGGACCAACACCTTCAACGACTTCGTCGATGTGGCGAAGGGGCTGATCGAGCTGGGCTTTACCGACGAGGGCAAGATCGCGATCGCCGGCGGATCGGCGGGCGGCGAGCTGATGGGGGCGGTGATGAACTCCGACCCCGAGCTATGGGGCGCGGTGGTGGCGAGCGTGCCGTTCGTCGACGTGCTGAATACCATGCTCGACGACAGCCTGCCGTTGACGCCAGGCGAATGGCCGGAATGGGGCAATCCGATCGAGGACAAGGCGGCGTTCGAGCTGATCCGGTCGTACAGCCCCTACGACAATGTAGCTGCGCAGGCCTATCCGCCGGTGTTCATTTCGGGCGGGCTGAACGATCCGCGGGTGACCTATTGGGAGCCGGCCAAGTGGGCGGCGCGGCTGCGCGCCAGCAAGACCGACGACAATGTGCTGCTGCTCAAGACGAATATGGGTGCTGGCCATGGTGGCAAGTCGGGGCGGTGGGAGAGTTTGCGAGAGGCGGCCGAGGAGATGGCGTTCGTGCTGTGGCAGTTGGGGGTCGAGGGGTAGTCCGCCTCGGTATGGGGGGGTATCCACCAGCGCTGCGCTGCGAGGCAATCCCCCTCCACCACCGCTTCGCGGCGGTCCCCCTCCCCGCGCAGCGGGGAGGAGCTGTTAGCGCGTCACCCGCGTCACATGGCCCATCTTGCGGCCGGGGCGGGCTTCGTTCTTGCCGTAGAGGTGGAGGTGCGCGCCTGGTTCGGTGAGCAGCGCCTGCCACGCATCGACATCGTCGCCGATCAGGTTGGTCATTTCGACGCGCGATGCCGTCAGGTCGGTGCCGCCGAGCGGGAGGCCGAGCACGGCGCGGACATGGTTTTCGAACTGCGAGGTCTCGGCACCCTCGATCGTCCAGTGACCCGAATTGTGAACGCGCGGGGCCATTTCGTTGAACACCGCGCCATCGGCGCCGCAGAAGAATTCGAGGGTCAGTACGCCGACATGGCCAAGCGCGTTGGCGACCTTGCACGCCAGCGCCTCAGCCTCGGCACGCCATGGTTCGATCGAGGGGGCGGGGACGGTCGAGGTATCGAGGATGCCGTCCTTGTGAACATTGGCGGGCGGCGGGTAAAGCGCGACCGCGCCGTCGATGGCGCGGGCGAGGACGACGGAGAATTCCTGATCGAAGTCGACGAACGCTTCGAGGATGGCCGGGCCACCGCCAATCGCCAGCCATGCCGCGCTGGCATCGTCGGCCGACATCAGCCGTGCCTGCCCCTTGCCGTCATAGCCGAAGCGGCTGGTCTTGAGCACCGCCGGGCAGCCGACGGTGCGGATCGCCTCGTCCAGCGACGTGCGGTCTGGCACTTCCGCCCAGCGTGCCGGGCGGCCGCCCAATGCCTCGACGAAGCTCTTCTCCCGGACGCGGTCCTGCGCGACGGCGAGTGAGCGGGCCGATGGACGGACCTTGTCGCCCAGCGCCTCGATCGGGGCGGCGGCGATGTTTTCGAACTCGTAGGTGACGACGTCGACATGGCGCGCAAAGGCGCGGAGAGCGTCGATATCGTCATAGTCGCCGCGGCTATGCGCGAAGGCGATGTCGTTGGCCGGCCCGCTGTCGGGGGCGTAGACATGAATGCGATAGCCGAGCTGCGCGGCGGCGACGCCGATCATCCGGCCAAGCTGGCCCGATCCGATGATGCCGATCGTCGATCCGGGGGGCAGCGGGGTCATTGCGGATCGATCGCCACGCTATCGGTCTGCGCGGTGCGCCATGCGTCGAGCCGGTCGGCCAGCGCATCGTCGGCGGTGGCGAGGATCGAGGCGGCGAGCAGGCCCGCATTGATCGCACCCGCCTTGCCGATCGCCAGCGTTCCGACCGGGACGCCGCCGGGCATCTGCACGATCGAGAGCAGGCTATCCATGCCCTTCAGTGCATGCGATTCGACCGGCACGCCCAGCACGGGAAGGCGGGTCATCGACGCGACCATGCCGGGCAGATGGGCGGCACCGCCGGCCCCGGCGATCACGACCTTCAGCCCGCGTGCGACCGCATTGGTGGCATAGTCGACTAGGCGGGCGGGGGTGCGGTGCGCCGAGACGACCTTCGTCTCATGCGGCACGCCGAGTTTGGTGAGGGTTTCGGCGGCGTGGCGCATCGTCTCCCAATCGGAAGTGCTGCCCATGATGATGCCGACCAATGGTGCGTCGTTCATTGTCTGCCCGTACCGCGTGGGGGAGGGCGCTGCTTAGGGAAGGGGCGGAAACAGGGCAAGCGCAAGGATGCCGTACGGGCATATTCAGTGGGCAAAGTTCACGAAGTTCACACTAGTGGCGAGTTTGTCGGGTCGGCGCGGGGAAGGCCAAAGTTCACGAAGTTCACACTCGTGCGCGGTTTGCGTGACGGGCGGGGCGGCGGTGTCAAGGAGCGCGGGCCGGGTGCGGGGCCGGTAGGGAGTTTGGCGGGGGTGGGGCGTGTAGGAAAGGCGTTTGTGTCCGCCTGCTACGCCACATTCCAAATAACGCCCTCCCATTTGCTTCGAGCCTGTCGAGAACCGTAGTCGAGAAGGGGGTGCCCAAACGGGGCGTTCTCGACGAGGGACAGGTCGGATTGTCCCCCGGACAGCCCTGAACCATGCGGGGCATGGTTCACCTGTCCCTCTTCTCGACTTCGCTCGAAGCTGCTCGAACCGAACGGGAGGAGGAATATGAAGAGCAATCTGGCGAAAAGATTGCCGCCTCAAATCCGTTCGTCCTGAGTAGCCGCTGAGCTTGTCGAAGCGGCGTATCGAAGGACCGCTACGGGGAGGTGCTTCGATACGGGTCTTCGACTAGCTCAGCCCCTACTCAGCACGAACGGAGGGCCTTGATTCACAGTAGCTTACCGCTCGCTGAGATAATAGCGGTCGGTCGGGGTCAGGTCGTCAGCCAGTTCGTAGACGATCGGCTGGCCGGTCGGGATTTCCAACCCGGTGATCTCGTCATCGGGAATGCCCGACAGATGCTTGACCAGCGCGCGCAGCGAGTTGCCGTGGGCCGAGATCAGGACGCGCTTGCCCGCTTTCAGTTCGGGGGCAATGCGGCTTTCCCAATAGGGAAGGACGCGGTCGATCGTGTCCTTCAGGCTTTCGGTCTGCGGGATAGCGATGCCGGCATAGCGGCGGTCGGCCGACAGATCCCACGGGCTGTCGGCTTCGGGCAGGGGTGGCGGGACGTCGAAACTGCGGCGCCAAATCTTGACCTGTTCGTCGCCATGCTTTGCCGCTGTCTCGGCCTTGTCCAGACCGGTCAGGCCGCCATAGTGACGCTCGTTCAGGCGCCAGTCCTTCTCGACCGGCAGCCAAAGACGGCCCATCGCCTCGAGCGCGAGGTTCAGCGTCTTGATCGCGCGCGTCTGATAGCTGGTGAAGCAGAGGTCGAAATCATGCCCCTTTTCAGCGAGCAGCTCACCCGCCGCCTTGGCTTCGCCCTCGCCCTTTTCGGTCAGGTTGACGTCCCACCAGCCGGTGAAGCGGTTTTCGAGGTTCCAGGCGGACTGGCCATGGCGGATCAGGACGAGCGTGGGCATGAAACCTCCGTTGCTGTGGTTGTGCGTGCGCCTAGCTCAAAGCGGGCGGGAGAGGAACCGGTTGAAGTCGGTCGCGACATAGTCGCCGAACGGCGGGCAGGGAACGAAGCCGTTGCGGGCATATAAGCGGTGCGCGGCGTCGAACATCGGGCCGGTTCCGGTTTCGAGCAGAAGCCGGGTGATGCCGGCGGCGCGAGCGGTCGCAATGATGTGGTCAAGGATCGCCTGTGCCACACCGCGCCCGCGTGCGGCCGGATCGGTCCGCATCGATTTGATTTCGCCATCACCGCCACTTAGCGTCCGCAGCGCGCCGCAGCCGAGCAGTGTGTCGCCATCCCATGCGGTGAAGAAGGCGATGTCGGGAGCCGCAAGACCGGACAGGTCGAGCGCATAGACGCTGTCCGGCGGCGACGATGCGTGCATGTCGGCGAGATGCGCCTTCAGCAGTGCCGCCGTCGCCGGTTGGTCGAGCCCACCGTCGCGAACGATCACCGGGTAAAATCCGCCAGCACCTCCAGCCAGCTATGCGCCAGCCGCTTCGATCGTTCGGGCGACCAGCCGAACTCGTGGTCAGGATTCGGGTCGTGATCCTTGAACGGCATTTCCAGCGTCATGCAGAGCGCGCCGAACCGGTTGGCAAGCTGGTTGGTCGACATTGAGAGGTTAGCCTGACCCGCCGCCGAAATGGGATAGCCTAGCTTCGTCTGGAATTCGGGCGTCGCCGCCGCCCATGCCGCACCGAAACTGGTGAAGCGGGCGCCGTGTTCGTCGGTCCAGTTGGGAATGCCTTCGTACCCGGCGATGAAGTTGGCGGGGATGGCTTCGTCGCCATGGACATCGATGGCGATGTCGACCCCGGTTTCGTCCATGCGGTCGCGCACGCAGAGCACTTCGGGGCTGCGTTCCAGCGACGGAGCATGCCATTCGCGGTTCAGGTTCACGCCCGCCGCATTGGTGCGCAGATGGCCGCGATAGGAGCCGTCGGGGTTCATGTTGGGTACGCAGTGAAAGGTCATGCGCTCCCGCAAATCGGCGGCGACCATATCGGACGGATCGGTCAGCCGTTCGAGCAATCCTTCCATGAACCATTCGCACATCGATTCGCCGGGATGTTGTCGGGCATAGGCCCAGACCTGCAACGGCCCGGTGCCAAGGGTCAGATAGTCGATGGCGCGCCCGTCCAGGCTCTGGCCGAGTTCGCGGTGCGTGACGCCGGGCTGCGCGGCGATGCGAGCGATCAGATCGTCATGCCGTTCAAGCGTGTAGGGCGCGAAATAGGCGAACCACGCCAACTCGCTGTCGATCGTCGCGGTGAAGGTCAGAACGCCGTCGGCATAGTCGGTACCGACCTGTCGCCATGCCATGCGGTCGGTGCTCATCCGGGTGCGATAGCCGGGCCAGCCGAAAGCATAGGCCGATCCGCCGGCGTTGAGGATCCGAAAGGTCAGCGTGCGGCCGTGCGCACCGCCGACGCGGAAGTGAAACCATTGGTAGAAGTCGGACAGGTGGTCGGCGACGATCTCGAGGTCGATCACGTCGCCCTGAATGGCGACCACACGGATATTGCCGCTGTCGAACGCGGCGTTGACGATGATGCTCATTTCACCGTCGTAGTGATTCCCGACTCACCTGGGAAGTTGCGGAACATGGCGTTGGCGAGACGATCCGCCTGAAATACCGGCTGCGCACCCGGCGTGTTTTCGAGCGAATCGGTGATCGCGCGTGCTTCCCAGATGGTCGTGCCGTCGCTGCGGCGGCGGATCTGGACCATCATCTCGGTCCCGATCACCTCGCGCTGACCGCCGCCGATGCCGAAGCCGACCCCGCCGCCAAGACCCACGCCGCCACCGCGCCAGCCACCGCCGCCGCCGCCCGCGCCGACTCCGATTGAGACCGGCGGGCGCTTCTCGACGAAACCACGAGTGGCGCGGGTGAAGCCGACCGCGACGATCAGGTCGGAAGGAGCGGTGCCGGCGCGGACGAAACCGAGCTTTTCCATCTCGCGCCCAACGGCATTGGCATAGTTCTGGAATTCCGGGCTGATCGATCCGTTGGTCGACAGCGGTTCGAGCGAGAAGCTGCCACGGGCGACCGGCTGGTTCAGGTGAAAGCGGGTGACGTCGACCGGGCGGACGCGCGATCCGGTGGTGGTACAGCCCGACGCCAATACCGCGGCCACGGCCATCAACCCGAATCCGAACGCCTTGTTCATGCGACTCACCTTGCTTACGACACGCCTGATTGCTGCATGCTTGAACGCGCATCGATGGCGTTCGGGTTCATTGCGCTGGTGTTTCGATTGCGAACGCCGTTCCGCTCTTGACGAAAGGCGCGGTCGGCGATAGCTGGACGCCTCTTTTCCGGCCGTGCGAGCGGCCCTTTTGCCGTTTGAGAGCCGTGACATGAAGATCGTCAATTCGCTGAAGTCGCTCAAGGATCGTCACCGGGACAACCGCGTGATCCGCCGTCGCGGCCGTATCTACGTCATCAACAAGACCAACCGCCGCTTCAAGGCCCGCCAGGGCTGATCCGCGGTCGGTGCGGCCCGATCGGGCCGTGCTGGTTTGTGATTTGGAAGGGCATCCGATCCGATAGTGGATCGGGTGCCTTTTCGCGTTGGGGGTTTGATTGTCGCGTCATTCCGCTCTGGCGGGAATCGATGGACGCTGACGATGGGGCAGGCGGCGCGACGTTCGTGTGTATTGGCCTAGCCTGAGCGGGGGCAATGATGCGCGAACCGACGTCAGATCGTCCCTTGCGACGCGGGGCGGCGCGGCAGTTTGAGCGCCGAACAGGCGATCAGCACGCGTAACTCCCTGGCCGACCCGAACGGACGGGTCGCGTGGCCGGTCGGCACCTTCGCCAACTCGGCGCGGAGCGGTGCGGGAAGGGCGGCATAAGGTGCGTTAGGGCGCGAGGTGAGGGTACCGGAGAAGATTCGGTCCTGCTTGTAGCGCGCGGCGATCCGTGCGGCGTCGGGGCAGGCGCGGATCGTGCGGGTGTCGGCGGTGAAGGTCGCGACGGCGCGGGTTCGCTCAGCCGGGGTCAGCGTTTCGGGGAGGCGGACTTCGAATTGCAGCAGGTCGACGCGGCGTTGGTCGAGCATTGGTCTCCCCGCCTGAGTAGCGAAGGCCAGCGCGACCAGCGTCGCGATCATGCGGGGACCGCCGTGCCGGCCGATCCGACCGCCGCCGCTGCCGCCGCCGTCGCGTCGTCGAGCAGCGTCCAGCCGGCCGGCCCGAGGATCTCCAGCGGGCGGAACTTGGTCTTGTAGGTCATGCGCGGCGATCCCTGTACCCAATAGCCGAGATAGACATAGGGCAGGCCGGTCGCGCGCGCACGCCGGATATGGTCGAGGATGATGAAGGTGCCTAAGCCCGCGCGCGCCTCCGGATCGGTTTCGAAAAAGCTGTAGACCATCGACAGTCCGTCGGCCTGTTCATCGGTGATGCACGCGCCGACCAGCCGGCCGGGGACGCCGTCGACCGCAGGCTCGCGATATTCGATGACCCATGACGTGACCGGCGAATGTTCGACCATGTCGGCAAAGTCGGTTTCGTCCATATTGGTCATGCCGCCGCCGGGATGGCGCGCGGTCAGATAGCGGCGGAGCAGGCGGAATTGTTCGTCGGTCGCCCATGGCTTGCACGCGCGGATGTCGAGATCGGCATGGCGGCGCATCAGCTTGCGCTGGGTCGCGTTCATCGTGAAGTCGCTGGCGACGACCCGGACCGAGACGCACGCGTTGCATCCGACGCAACTGGGGCGATACGCGACCGACTGGCTGCGACGAAACCCGATTCGGCCGAGCGCGTCGTTCAGTTCGTCGGCATGCGGGCCGTTGAGTTCGGTAAACACCTTTCGCTCCTGCCGCCCGGGCAGATAGGGGCAGGGGGCGGGCGAGGTGACGAAGAAGCGGGGGAAACGAAACGGCGCGGTCACCCAGGGTTCCTTCGATCAGTCATGCCGGAAGGGAATAGCGCCGAAGATATGGCGATTATCCTAACCGACGAAAAGTCGCTTCACGATGATTTCGTCGGCGCTCAGGGGGCGGGCGGCCCCTGTCGATACCGGGGCAGGTCGTCGCCGAGGACCAACCAGCGTTGCTGCGCCTCGGTCCAGATATGGTCGGTCGGCTGGAAGCGGTCGGGATCGTCGATACTGCCGAGGGTCAGCCCGATCGTCCCCGCCGAGTCGCGGCGCGAAAACAGCGTCGTGCCGCAATTCGGACAGAAGCCGCGCACCACGCCGGTGTCGCCGTCATACCAGCCGACCGGCCCCTCGATCGCGGTCGAGGCCAGCGGCACCATCACACGCGCATAAAAGGACGAGCCGGTCGCGCGCTGACACCGGCGGCAATGGCAGGTGCGGACGTTGATCACCGGCCCGTCGCTGGCGTAGCGGCAGGCACCGCACAGGCATTGGCCGGTGATCGCGTCCGTCATGCCAGTTCGACCGTGCTTACTTCATAGCCGCCCGCGCGCAGCCCTTCGATCAGACGGTCGAGATGGTCGCGGTCGCGCGTCTCGCATTCGATGTCGGTGATGAGGCCCTTGGCCGGGAGCGTCGTGAAGACGCGCTGGTGATAGACCTCGATGATGTTGACGGTGTGTTCGTGGAAGATCTTGGCGACGTGGAACAGCGCGCCGGGGCGATCCTGCAAGCGGATGCGCAACCGGGCGAGGCGGCCCGACCGCGCGAGGTCGCGCAGCAGGACGTTGGCGAGCAGGCGGGTGTCGATATTGCCGCCGCACAGCACGATGCCGACGGTCTTGCCCTTGAACCGCTGCCCATGGCCGAGCAGCGCGGCGAGGCCGGCGGCGCCGGCACCCTCGACCACGGTCTTCTCGATCTGCACCAGCAGGCTGACCGCCTCTTCGAGCTGGCGTTCGCTGACCAGCACGATGTCGTCGACCAGCGCCGCCACGACCTGCGCGGTCAGGCCACCGGGCTGCTTGACCGCGATCCCCTCCGCCAGCGTGTCGCCGGCGCAGTCCATCGCGGTGCCGTGCAGGCGATTGTACATCGACGGGAACAGCTCGGCCTGCACGCCGACGACCTCGATATCGCGCTCGGCGGCGCGGGCGACGGTCGCCATGCCGCTGATGAGGCCGCCGCCGCCGATCGGCACGACCAGCGTGTCGATGGCGGGCACATCCTCCAGCATTTCGAGCGCGACGGTGCCCTGACCCGCCATGATGCGGGCATCATCGAACGGGTGGACGAAGGTCAGGCCCTGTTCGGCCTCAAGCTTCAGGGCATGGGCATAGGCAGCGTCGAACGTCTCGCCCTCCAGCACCACGGTGGCGCCGTGGCTCTGCGTCTGCATCACCTTCACGGTCGGAGTCGGGCGCGGCATGACGATCGTCACCGGTACGCCGAGTCGGTTGCCATGATAGGCAAGGCCCTGCGCATGGTTGCCGGCCGAGGCGGCGATCACGCCCTTGGCACGGGTGGCTTCGTCGAGTTGCAGCAGCGTGTTGAGCGCGCCGCGTTCCTTGTAAGCGGCGGTGAATTGAAGGTTTTCGAATTTCAGATAGACGGTTGCGCCGGTCAGGTCGGACAGCGTCCGGCTGATGAGCGTCGGCGTGCGCACGATCGAGCCGCCAATACGCATCGCCGCCTGACGCACATCGTCGACGGTGAGGGGCAGGGCGGGCGAAGCGATCGGGTTGGTAGCCATCGCGGGCGCGTAGCCGATTTGGTACCAAAGGGGAACCCGTCGACCCGGCGCGCGTCTGCTTGAGCGACGTTGCTCCAGCCGGAAAGCCGAACCATGACCGAGACCGATCGCCGCACCTTCGTGGCGGGTGCCGCCCTTGCCGGGGTAGCCGCCGGCGCCGCGCCCGCCGCCGCGCAGGGGACGAAGCCGACAACCGCCGCTGCCGCCGCCTATCCCAAGCCGCCCTTTCCGGTGCAGCGTCAGCCCTGGCCGGGCCTAGCGTCGAAGATGAATCCGCGTCCCGACCATGGCGAGCAAAGCTACAAGGGGTCGGGGCGGCTGACCGGCAAGAAGGCGCTGATTACCGGCGGCGACAGCGGCATCGGTCGCGCCGCCGCGATCGCCTATGCCCGCGAAGGCGCCGATGTCGCGATCAATTACCTGCCGGCCGAGGAACCCGATGCGCGCGAGGTCGTCGAACTGATCCGCGCGGCCGGGCGCAAGGCGGTGGCGATCCCGGGCGATCTGCGTAACGAAGGCTTTTGCCGGCAACTGATCCAACAGGCGGCGTCGCAGCTGGGCGGGCTCGACATCCTCGTCAACAATGCGGCGCGGCAACAGACCCGGCCCGATATCGCGTCGATCTCCTCGCAGGATTTCGACGATACGATGAAGACCAATGTCTATGCGCCGTTCTGGCTGACCAAGGCGGCAGTCGAACGGATGGGGGCAGGCGGCGTCATTATCAACACCTCGTCCGAACAGGCAGGTGATCCTTCGCCGGATATCGTCGATTATGCGCTGACGCGGGCGGCGGTGCTGAACTTCACCAAGGCGATGGCCAAGCAACTGGCGGCCAAGGGTATCCGTGTGAACGCTGTCGCGCCGGGGCCGTTCTGGACGCCGTTGCAGGTCAGCGGCGGGGCGACGCCCGAGAAGCAGCAGAGCTTCGGCAAGAGCAGCCCGCTGGGCCGGCCGGGGCAGCCGGCGGAGATTGCCGGGCTGTATGTTTCGGCCGCCGATCCGTCGAACAGCTTTTCGACGGGGCAGATTTTCGGCGCGACCGGCGGCGGTGGGCAGCCCGCTTAGTCCTGCCTTGCCGTAACCTTCGTCACTCCCGCGCGGGCGGGAGTCCATTATGCGCTGGCGTTTGCGATTAAGCCGACACGGTAGCGTTTATGGATTCCCGCCTTCGCGGGAATGACGATGGGGGAAGGCGGACCCGTACCCATGGACACATCCCCCCTTTCCCGTGTGGCACTAAATCCATAGACCGCAGGCCCATGGCAAAACTCGCATTCATCGGCACCGGGGTCATGGGCGCGCCCATGGCCGGGCACCTCGTTTCCGCCGGCCATCAGGTCACCGTCTATAATCGCACCCGCGCCAAGGCGGCGGCATGGGCCACGCAGCATGGCGGCGCGGTGGCCGAAACGCCGGCGGCGGCGGCCGATGGGGCGGATGCGGTGTTCGCCTGTGTCGGCAATGACGACGATCTGCGGGAGGTGACGCTGGGCGACGATGGTGCGTTCGGCGCGATGCGGGCGGGGGCGCTGTTCGCCGATCATACCACCGTGTCGGCGGCGATCGCGCGCGAACTGGCGGAAGCTGGCGCGGCCAAGGGGTTGCTGGTGCTCGACGCGCCGGTGTCGGGCGGACAGGCCGGGGCGGAGAATGGCAAGCTGTCGATCATGTGCGGCGGCACGGCGCAAGCTTTTGCGGCGGCCGAACCGTTGATGCAGGCTTATGCCGCGCGGATCGTTCATGTCGGCGATGCGGGCGCGGGGCAGACGACCAAGATGGTCAACCAGATCTGTATCGCGGGCGTGCTGGGTGGGCTGTCGGAAGCGCTGCGGTTCGCGCAAGGCTCGGGCCTCGATCTCGACAAGGTACTGGAAGCGGTGTCGGGCGGCGCGGCGCAAAGCTGGCAGATGGTCAATCGCTGGCCGACCATGGCGCAGGACCAGTTCGACTTCGGCTTCGCGATCGATTGGATGCGCAAGGATCTGGGCCTCGCGCTTGACGAATCGCGGCGCAACGGCGCGACGCTGCCGGTGACGGCGCTGGTCGATCAATTCTATGCCGAGGTGCAGGCCATGGGCGGCGGGCGGCAGGATACCAGCGCATTGGTGCGGAGGATCAAGCAGTGATCCGTCATGCTCTGACCGTTGCGGCGCTGTTGCTCGCCGGGACCGCGCAGGCCGATGGGCTGGTCGACAATATCAACGGTGTCGCGCTCGATTCGCAGGGGAAGGTGGTGCGCTTCGGCGGCATCCTGATCGACCGCGAGGGCAAGGTCGTGCGGCTGGTGCCCAAGGGCGAGAAGGCGCCGAAGAAGCTCGACTGGCGCAGCGACATGGGCGGCAAAACGGTCATGCCGGGCATGATCGATGCACATGGTCATGTGATGTCGCTGGGTTATCGCGCGCTCGAACTCGATCTGTCGAATACGAAGTCGCTGGCCGAGGCACAGGCGGCGATCCAGTCCTATGCCCGGAGCAACGGCAATCGGCAGTGGATCGTCGGCGGCGGCTGGAATCAGGAGGCGTGGGGGCTGGGTCGTTTCCCGACCGCGGCCGAGTTGGATGCGGCGGCGGGCGACAAGCCGGTGCTGCTGGAACGTGCCGATGGCCATGCGGTGTGGGCAAACGGCGCGGCGATGAAGGCGGCGGGGATCACCGCCAAGACGGCTTCCCCGGCGGGCGGGCGCATCGAATTGCTACCGAACGGACAGCCATCGGGCGTGTTCGTCGACAACGCCGCCAGCCTGTTCGATGCCGCCAAGCCCAAGCCGTCGCCGCGCGAACGCAACGCGGCGTTCCTGAAGGCGCAGGAGATGCTGCTGTCGAACGGGATCACCGCGACGGCGGACATGGGCACGTCGGTCGACGACTGGCTGGTGTTTCGGCGGATGGGGGATATTGGGCAACTCCGCGTGCGGATCATGAGCTATGGGGCGGGCCTCGAAACGGCGCTGACCGTCGCCGGGGCGGGGCCGACGCCGTGGCTCTATGGCGACCGGCTGCGCATGGGCGGGATCAAGCTCTATGCCGACGGTGCGCTCGGGTCGCGCGGGGCGTGGCTGAAGGCGCCCTATGCCGACGCGCCCAAGCAGAGCGGGCTGTCGTTCATCAACGATACGACGCTGCTGAACCTGCTGAGCCGGGGCACGATGGACGGGTTCCAATTCGCGATCCATGCGATCGGCGACCGCGCCAATCGGCAGGTGCTCGACGCGATCGACGAACTGGCGTCGTCGTACAAGGACGACCGGCGCTGGCGGATCGAACATGCGCAGGTGCTGGATTCTGCCGATCTGCCGCGGCTGGGCAGGAACGGCATCATCGCGTCGATGCAACCGGTCCATGCCACCGGCGACCGGACGATGGCCGAGGCGCGGCTGGGTCCGGCACGGCTGACGGGGGCCTATGCCTGGGCGACGGTGCTGCGGGATGGCGGGCGGCTGGCGTTCGGATCGGACTATCCGGTCGAGCATCCGAACCCGTTCATCGGCTGGGCAGCGGCGTTCACGCGCGAGGATGCGAACGGCCAGCCGCCGGGCGGGTGGCGGCCCGAGGAGAAAGTGACGCGCGAAGCGGCGTGGAAGGCGTTCACGCAGGATGCGGCGTTCGCGGGGTTCGCCGAGCAGCGCTTCGGGGCGCTGCTGCCGGGGCAGAAGGCGGATTTCCTTGTAGTGGATCGCGATCCGGTCGCGGCGAGTGCGGTGGATCTGCGCGCGACGAAGGTGATCGAGACATGGGTCGGCGGGTATAAGGCGTGGCCGCTCGACGAGAAGGCGAAGTCGGCGGCGGGGCGGTAAATCCTCCCCGTGCCGGGGAGGATTTGGTAAGCGAAATGCTGTAGGTCGGTCGCCGGATGGGAGGATCGATGCAGGTTGGCTGGCGGACCGGTTTAGGGATTGCGTTGCTCGTCGGGGTCGCGGGGGCGACGGCCGGCGGGGCGGCGCTGTTGCTGCGCGCCGAGCGGGTAGTGCCGCCGGTGCCGCAGCGGCTCGATCCGGTGGCGATCGCGCCGATCGCGCAGGCGAAACCCATGCCGAAGCCCGCAGCTTCGCCTTCACCGATCGCCCGGCCCGAGGCAATGATTGTCCGCCGCGTCCTGCCGATCGACGGGCCGTTCACTCATGGCCGTTGGGTCTGGGATGAGGCGGGGGCGCCGGCGGTCGGGCGGTTGGTCGTCACCATCGACCTGGATGCGCAGGTGCTGTCGGTGTTTCGCGACGGCTATGAGATCGGCGCGGCGGTGGTGCTCTATGGTGCCGACTGGAAGCCGACGCCGCTGGGCGCGCTGAAGATCACCGAGAAGGACGCCGACCATGTCAGCAACCTCTACGGCGCGCCGATGCCGTACATGCTGCGGCTGACCAATGACGGCATCTCGATCCATGGCAGCGACGTGCAGGAAGGCGCGGCGACGCATGGCTGTATCGGGGTGCCGACCGCCTTTGCGAAGAAGCTGTTCGCGGTGGCGCGACTGGGCGACCGGGTCATCATCACCAACGGCAAGCGGTTGGCGATGGGCGGGGCGATCACGTAACGTCGGCGTGGTTTCGTCCGGCCCCCAAACGAACATGCCCCGGCGTTTGCCAGGGCATGTCGGAAATCGGGGTTGGTACGCGATCGTCAGGCGACGGCGGCTTCGCCCATTTCGTCGGGTTCGCGCAGCACATAGCCGCGGCCCCAGACGGTCTCGATATAATTTTCGCCTTCGCACGCCATGCTGAGCTTCTTGCGCAGCTTGCAGATGAAGACGTCGATGATCTTGAGTTCCGGTTCGTCCATCCCGCCATAGAGATGGTTGAGGAACATTTCCTTGGTCAGGGTCGTGCCCTTGCGCAGCGAGAGCAGCTCGAGCATCGCATATTCCTTGCCCGTCAGGTGGACGCGCGCGCCGTCGACGTCGACCGTCTTGGCATCGAGGTTCACCGACAGCTTGCCAGTGCGGATCACCGATTGCGAATGCCCCTTCGACCGGCGGACCACGGCGTGGATGCGGGCGATCAGTTCCTCGCGGTGGAACGGCTTGGTAACATAATCGTCCGCGCCGAAACCGAACGAGCGGACCTTCGAATCCATTTCGTCGATGCCCGAGAGGATCAGGACCGGCGTCTGTACCCGCGCCACCCGCAGCTTCTTCAGCACGTCATAGCCGTGCATGTCGGGCAGGTTCAGGTCGAGCAGAATGATGTCGTAATCATACAGCTTGCCCAGATCGAGGCCTTCTTCGCCAAGATCGGTCGTGTAGATATTGAAACCTTCGGTCGTCAGCATGAGCTCGATCGCCTTGGCGGTCGTCGGCTCGTCTTCGATCAACAGCACGCGCATCGGCAGTCCCCCGTTTCGCGGCGCACAACTCACCCAGCGCGCGACAAAAACATTAACGTAAACACCTCTGAACGCAAAAGGTTAATTTCTAACTAATGGAAAACATTTCGTGAAATCCGTTGGTTAAGCGAAACGTCCTGAGTTCCTTGGCTAATCACGCGGACAGGCGTTGCGGAAACGGGCGGAAAGAAACTCGATCAGCACCGCGACGCGCGCCGGCCGCAGCGTGCCGGGCGGGGTCAGCAGGTGGAGCGCGACCGCACCGCTCGACCAGTCGGGAAGGATCGCTTCGAGCCGGCCGACGGCGATATCGGCATCGACCAGGAAATCGGGCAAACGCGCGACACCGAGCCCGAGGCGCAGCGCGGGCAACATCGCCTCGCCATTATTCACCGCCAGCGGACCACCGGGGCGAACGGTGACTTCCTCTTCGCCCCGGCGGAAATGCCAGAGTGCATTGGGCAGGTTGGTATAGCGGAAACAGGCATGGCGCCCGAGATCGGCAGGGTGCGTCGGGCGGCCATGTTCCTGCCAATAGTCCGGTGCGGCGACGACGCGCACCGCGACCGGTCCCAGCCGCCGGGCACGCAGCGAACTGTCGGGCAGTTCGGCGATACGCAGCGCGATGTCGATGCCGTCGGCGACGATGTCGACCTTCGCATCGGACAGGGTCAGGTCGATCTCGACGCCGGGATGCGCCTTCAGGAACTCGGCGATGGCCGGGGCGACATGCGTCTGGCCGAACGACATCGGTGCGGCAACGCGGACCAGTCCGGTCGGCGCAGCGGCGGCATCGCGCGCTTGTTCCTCCGCCGCCTGCGCCTCGGCAAGAATGCGGCCGGCGCGCTCGGCCAGCGATTGTCCGGCGTCGCTGAGCGTCAGCCGGCGCGAGGTGCGGTGGAACAGGGTGGTGCCGAGCGATGCCTCCAGCCGGGCGACGGCCTTGGACACCGTCGCCTTCGATACGCCGATCGATTGCGCGGCGGCGCTGAACGAGCGGTGCTCGACGACGCAGGCGAACATCGCCCAGGCTTCGAAATCGGGGAGCCGCATATATCCTCCGCTGCGAAACGATAGGTTTCCGACGTTTCCATTTACGTCATGATTGCGGCGCTTATCTTTGGGGTCAAGCAAGGAGATCGACGATGATCGACAAACGTGACTTCAACAGCCTCGGCCATGCCGATCACGGATGGCTGAACGCGCGGCATCACTTCAGCTTCGCCAATTATTACGAACCCAAGCGGATGGGCTGGGGCGCGATCCGGGTGTGGAACGACGACGAGATCGCTGCGAACAGCGGTTTCCCGCCGCATCCGCACAAGGACATGGAGATCATCACCTATGTCCGTTCGGGCGCGATCACCCATCAGGACTCGATGGGCAACAAGGGCCGGACAGCAGCGGGCGACGTCCAGGTGATGAGCGCCGGCACCGGGGTACGCCACGCCGAATATAATCTGGAGGCGGAGACGACCCGCATCTTCCAGATCTGGATCGAACCGCGTCAGAAGGGCGGCGCGCCGGCATGGGGTGCCAAGCCGTTCCCAAAGGGGGAGCGGTCGGGCAAGTTCGTGACGCTGGCGAGCGGTTTCGACGAAGACGACGACGCGCTGCGCATCCGCGCCGATGCCCGCGTACTGGGCGCGACGCTGAAGGCCGGCGAAAGCGTGGAACATAGCGTGGGCGCAGGGCGTCACGCCTATCTGGTCGCGGCAACCGGCGCGATCACCATCGACGGGGTCGCCTTCGAGGCGCGCGACGGCGCCGCACTGTCCGGCGGGCAGACCGTCACCATCACCGCGACGCAGGACGCCGAAATCGTCCTGGTCGACAGCGAATAACCAACGGGAGTATCGCCGCATGGCCAAGGTATTGGTGCTTTATTATTCGTCCTACGGGCATATCGCGAAGATGGCCGACGCCGTTGCCGAAGGTGCCCGGTCGGGTGGCGCCGAGGTCGATGTCCGCCGGGTGCGCGAAACCGCCCCGGACGAGGTCGCCAAGTCGGCGGGCTTCGTCGTCGCCGATCATCATGCATTGCTGACCGACCCCAACGAACTGACCAACTATGACGCGATCATCGTCGGCACCGGCACCCGTTATGGCCGGATGTCGAGCCAGATGGCCGCGTTCTGGGACACGACCGGCGGCGTGTGGGCGAAGGGCGGACTGGTCGGCAAGATCGGTGGCGCCTTCACCTCGACCGCGACCCAGCATGGCGGGCAGGAAACCACGCTGTTCTCGATCATCACCAACCTGATGCATCATGGGCTGACCATCGTCGGGCTCGACTATGGCTATGAAGGCCATACCGGGCTGGACGAGGTGAATGGCAGCACGCCGTACGGCGCGTCGGCCATCGCCGGTGGTGACGGCAGCCGCCAGCCGACCGAGATCGAACTGGGCGGCGCCCGGCATCAGGGAAAGCGGATCGCCGAGCTGGCCGCGAAGGTCTTCGGATAAGTCGGATGGGGCGGCCTGCGGGTCGCCCCGTCACGCCTCCACCCGCGCGTCGAGGTGCAGGTAGCGCGGGTCGAATTCGGCCGCGTCCTGCAGCGCTTCGATATCGTGGATCGTCATCTTGCGGCGGCAGAGCGACAACAGCCCTTCCGCCCGCATCCGCTGCAACACGCGATTGACGTGGATCGGCGTAATGCCGAGCGTGTCGCCAAGCTGTTCCTGCGTCAGCGGCAGGTCGAAGGTGCCGTTTTTTGCCAGACCGACCTGGCACATGCGCAGCCACATCTCGCAGAACAGATGGGCCATGCGGGTGTAAGAGTCGCGCTGAGCGACGTTAACCAGCCATTCGCGCGAGATTGCTTCGTCGACCAGCGCCGACCACCAGAAGCCGCGCGCCAGTGCCGGATAGCGTTCGGTCAGGTCGAGAATTACCTGTTTCGGGATCGCGGCGACACGGGCATCGCCGAGCGCGCGGATCGAATGGTCCATTTCCTCGAAGATGAAGATGTGCGGATCGCACAAATCGCCGGGAATCAGATAGGCGAGGATCTGACGCCGCCCGTCGGGCAAATCCTTGTACCGGCAGGCCCAACCGTCGAGCAGCAAAAAGACTTGTTCGGGACGGTCGCCGATGCGGATCAGGTCTCTCCCGCCCCGAACGGTGAAGATGTTGCGACAGAGTCGATCGAGGGCTTCGGCATCCTCGGGCGTGAAGTTCGCGAAGCCGGCCAATTTTATCGTGAGCGGGTTGGACATGGCGTCCTCCTCGGTGCCGCAGAGGACCAGTTTGGTCCGTAGCGTACCAACTGATCCAAGGCAGGGGCGCGGGCTTCGTTCCGGCGGACGCTCGGAACGTGGCCTGCATGCGACGAACCGATTGAATGCGTAACAAAATTTCGCCGAACCGATGGAAGCTGTTGGAATGGTAGCGCTATCGGTTATCATCGCCGGCAAAGAACGATGGGAGAGGTATGTGCGCGCACTCGGATGGACGGCATTGGCACTGGCATTGGCGGCGATGGCGGGGGGCGCGCCGGGGCAGGAGCGGGCGGCACCGGTAGCGGGCAGCAACCCGATCATCCGCGACAAGTTCACGGCCGATCCGGCGCCGTTGGTCGTCGGCGATCGCCTGTATCTGTATGTCGGGCATGACCAAGCGCAGCGGGACGAGATGTTCAACATGCGCGAATGGCTGGTCTATTCGACCACCGACATGCGCCACTGGACCGACCATGGTCCGATCATGAAGGTCGCCGATTTCAAATGGGCGAAGGCCGATGCCTGGGCCAGCCAGACGATCTACAAGAACGGCAAATACTGGTTCTATGCCGCGGTCGAACACGACAATACCCATCCGGGCAAGGCGATCGCGGTCGCGGTGTCGGACAAGCCGACCGGGCCGTTCGTCGATGCCAAGGGATCGGCGCTCATCACCAACCAGATGACGCCGAAGGGCACGCATAGCTGGGAAGATATCGACCCGACCGTCTTTACCGACAAGGACGGGACGACATGGATCGCATGGGGCAATCGGCAATGCTATATCGCGAAGCTGAAGCCCAATATGATCGAGATCGACGGGCCGATCACCGAGATCACTCCCCCGCATTTCGAGGAGGGGCCGTGGCTGCACGAGCGCAACGGCACCTATTATTTGACCTATGCCTCGCTCGACCGGTCGAAGCATCGCGACGAGCGCGTGTCCTATTCGACCGCGCCGTCGATCAAGGGGCCGTGGACCCATCGCGGCGAGCTGACGGGATCGGGGAAGTACAGCTTCACCATCCATCCCGGCATCGCGCAGTTCAAAGGCGACTGGTATCTGTTTCTGCACAATGCGACGCTGGCGATCGGCGACATGAACGGCACGATCGGGCGGCGGGCGGTTACCGTCGAGCGGCTTCATTACAATGCGGATGGGACGATGAAGCCGGTGGTGCAGACCGATGCGGGGGTTACTGCGTCGAAGTAGCTGCGCTGTCCCAAGGTATCGTCATTCCCGCGCAGGCGGGAATCCATACACGCCGATGTCTGCGATCGATCCGGAACGTCAGCGGCTATGGGTTCCCGCCTGCGCGGGAACGACGAATTGTGGACTATGGGGTCGGTCTCACTCGACCTTCGGTTCGGCCGGAAAGCGTGTGCGGGCCGTCGCGAACATGGTCCTTGCCGGCGTCGCACCAGCTTCGCTGGCCGCCGTGCCGACCCAGCGCCAGTGCCACGGTTCCCATTTCACCTGCTGCTTGTTGCCCGCCGGGAACGACATTTCGAAGCCGAAGCGGGCGGCGTTGGCGCGCAGCCAGCGGCCGGCGGGGGTGGCGCCGAAACACCCTTCCGCATTGCAGGCGGGCGCGGTCGCGCTGCCGAAGTCGACGACATAGCCGGTCGAATGCTCGCTGAAGCCCGGCGGGGCGGAGGCCCAGGCGCGCTCGGCGAAGCTGCCCGATCCGTCGGGACCGATCCCGCCGCAGAAGGTAAGCTGCTGGAGCGCGACCGAGCGGTGGCACGATACCGCGCGGAGCGTGCCGGCGATCGCCGGATCGGCATCGGCGGCGGCGAGCAGGCGGGTAAGGTCCGGCAGCATCGCCGGATGAATCCTACACGATCCGCCGAGCGCGGGCGGGGCGTCGACCAGTGCGGTTGCCGGCATGTCGGGGTAGGGGAAGTGATTGAACAGGCGGCCGTCGGCGGTGCGCTGCACGGTGCCGCGACCGCAGAGCGCGACCGGGCCGGTGACCGGGGCCGGCCGCGGTGGTGCTACGATCGGCGGCGGCGTTACCGGCGTCGCGACCGGCACCGGCGTGGCAACCGGCGCAGGGCCTTGCTGAACCGCCGGTGCGCAGGCGGCGAGCGGGGGCAGGATACAGGCAAGGACGAAGGAGCGACGCACGATGGTCTCCGGCTGGGGCGGTTGACCGCGCGAGCGCACTGGCACGGCGTCGCCAACGATGGCAAGGGAAGCAAATGCTCGACGACCTAGTCCTGTTCATCGACGGCGAAGCGATCGTCCTCGACAAGCCCGCCGGCCTGCCGGTCGATCCGCCCCGCGATGGATCGCCCAGCATCGTCGCACGCGCCGACGAACTGCGCTTCACCTTTCAACGCGAACCGACGCCGGTCCACCGGCTCGACCGCGATACCAGCGGGTGCCTGTTGCTTGCCCGCAATCCCAAGGCGCATGCCCGGTTCCAGCAGGCGTTCGAACAGGGGCGGGTGACCAAGCGCTATCTGGCGATCCTCGACGGCATTCCGAAGGGCGAGTCGGGCGAGATCGACATGGCGCTGGCGAAGGTCAGCAGCATCGAGGATGGCTGGCGGATGGTCGGCGATGCGAAAGGCAAGCCGGCCCGGACCAACTGGCGGGTGGTGCGGACGGTCGGCGACCGCGCGCTGGTCGCATTGTTCCCCGAAACGGGGCGGACCCACCAGATCCGCGTGCATATGGCGGAGGGGCTGGGCTGTCCGGTGGCGGGCGATCCGGTCTATGGCCGGGGCGGGCGTAGCGGCATGTTGCTGCATGCGGCCGGGCTGATGGTGCCGCGCGACAACAAGCCCGCGATCGACGTCACCGCACCATGGCCGCGCAGCTTCGTCGCGGCGGGGTTCGACGAAGTCTAAGGTGCCGCGCATTCCGATCACCCGGTCGATTTCGATCGATAGCGGCGAACTGGTCGAAAGCTTCACCCGGGCGTCGGGGCCGGGCGGGCAGCATGTCAACACGACCGACAGCGCGGTGCTGTTGCGCTTCGACGTGGTGGCGTCGCCGGGATTGCCGGAGGCGGTCAAGCATCGGCTGGCGGTGCTGGCCGGATCGCGGTTGACCAAGGAGGGCGTGCTGACGCTGCGCGCCGATGCGTCGCGATCGCAGGAAATGAACCGCCGCGAGGTGCGCGAGCGGCTGTTCGAACTGATCCGCGAAGCGACCATCGTGCCCAAAAAACGCCGCGCGACCAAGCCGACCAAGGCGTCGCAGGTGCGGCGGGTCGATGCGAAGAAGGGGCGGTCGCAGGTCAAGGCGGGGCGGGGAAAAGTGCGGTACGACTGAGTCCGCCCCGGTTCGGTTAGAGGGACCGCCCCGAGGTGGTGGTGGAGGTCCGCATACCGAACGGTTGCGTTTCGTGGCTGTCCACCTCCCCGATCCGGGGAGGATTGGAACGTGGCTCCGTTCCGCCTACATCGCGCGCATGTACCAGTTCGATATTGCCACCGGCGCCAAGGGCGACCTGTATCGTGACCTGCTCGGCGCGCTCGATGCGCTGACGGGCGATGAGAGCGACGCGATCGCCAATATGGCGAATGCATCGGCGCTGCTGATGCAATATCTGCCCGATCTGAATTGGGCGGGCTTCTATCGGTTGGTCGGGGACGAACTGGTGCTCGGGCCGTTTCAGGGCAAGGCGGCGTGCATCCGCATCGCGATGGGGCGCGGCGTGTGCGGCACCGCCGCGGCGTCGTGCGAAAGCCAGTTGGTCGCCGACGTCCATGCGTTTCCCGGCCATATCGCGTGCGATGCCGACAGCCGCAGCGAACTGGTCGTGCCGATCGTCGTCGGGGATCGGTTGATCGGCGTGCTCGACCTCGACAGTCCGCTGCCGGGACGGTTCGACGAGGCCGATCGGGCAGGGTGCGAAGCACTGGTCGGGTTGCTGGGACCGCGTATCGGCTGACCCGGCGCGGGACGGGGCGCGAACGGGCGGCGGATTGGCCGGGAACCGGGGGGCGTGATAGGGTTTCGACCTTCTGTCTTGCCGTCCAGGGAGTTTGTCGGCCGATGCGAACGCCATCCTATGCCGCCGCCGTTGCGCTGCTCGCTGCGTCTGGCCTGACCGCCGGCGTCGGCCAGGCGCAGCCGGTGGGGCAGGCCCCTGAGGCGTTGCCGCGCGGTCCGGCGGTGCAGGCCGGCGCGCCGCGCGTGAACCTGCCCGGACCGCGCTGGGGCGGGAAGGTGCGCGGGCGTTGGGTCGGCGGCCAATATGCGCCGGGTGGCTGGGCGGCGTATCGCCCGCCGGTGCGCGGCTGGGTGCTGCCGCGCTATTGGGTGGCGCCGAGCTTCTTCATTCAGGACTGGCCGGTTTATGGCTTGGCCCGGCCGCAGCCGGGCTATGGCTGGTATCGTTATTATGACGATGCGGTGCTTGCCGATCGCGATGGACGGGTTGTCGACGTGCGCAGCGGGCTCGACTGGGATGCGCGCGACGACGGGCGCTATGTCCGCGACGATCGCGCCTATGAACGCTATGCCGCCGAGCGCCGCGACGACGGTGTCGGCGGTGCGGTGATCGGCGGCGTCGCAGGGGCGGTCGCCGGTAACGTCATCGCCGGACGCGGCAACCGGCTGGGCGGTACGGTGCTGGGGGCGGGGGTCGGTGCATTGGCCGGTACCGCGATCGATCGTGCCGAGGATCGCCGCGCCTCGCCGCCCCCGCCGCAGCCGGGTTATGGTGCGGATTATCCGATGCCGTATGACGATGTGCCGATCGCGCCCGACGACGGTTATTACGACGGCTATGACGATGCGCGGGTCGCACCCGATGTCGTGTTCGGGCCGATGCGCGAACAGGTCCAGCCGATCGGGCCGCGGTCGCGCGGGGGCTATGTCGAGCGGCATGTCGGCGCGCCGCCGGTCGCGCGCAGCTATTCGACGACGACCACGACCACCGAGGGGCCGGAGGCGGGCTATATCGCCAATGGCTATTACTACCCGCCGCGCACGGTGACGACGGTGACGGTCGAGCATCCGTCCGTGGTCACGACGACCACCGAGGAGGTCGTGACCTATGCGCCGGGGCATGCCGCGCCGCGGCGGGTGGTCCGGTCGAAGACGCTGCGGCGCTAGGGTTCTCGACGGGCGCTTCTCGAAAGGCTCGAAGCGGCTCGAACCGAACGGGTGACTTAGCGCGGCGGGCGGCCGGCGAAGGTCGGCACGCTCTCCGCGCCACTGGCCGACAGCGACGATACCGCGACGAAGTGATCGTCGACGATCACGCCCTTCAGCACCGCCTCGGCGGCGGTCACGTCGCGCTGGTCGGTCCAGTTCTGCGCGTCGTTGCGCCGCCAGCGGATCCGATAACCGGCCGCATTGGCGACGGGCGACCAGCGCACCGTCGTGTCGGTCGACAGCGCACCGTCGATCGACACGCTTGCCGGGGCGGCGGGCGCGGCGGCGAGACGGGCGATCGTCGCGACGTTCAGCGCTGTGACCTTTGCCAGATAGGGGAAGTCCATCCGGTCGATCGTGTCGCCATAGATTCGTGTGCCGTCGCGGCGCAGATCCTGATGCTGGGCGTCGTAATTCTCGACCCCGACCGAAAAGCGGATCGCGGGGTAGCCGAGCTTGAGAAAGGGTTCGTGATCGCCGCCGCGCCCAAACCGGTCGGGACGGCGGTCGAGAAAGGCATCGACGCCGCCGGGCAGGGTCTTTGCCACCGCATCGACCGTCTTGGCGAGCGCGCGCGAGGGGCCGTCATCCTCGCCACCGGCGGCGCGGCGGGCGATCTGCTGTTCGATCGATTCGGATGCGCGAATGCCTTCCGAAAAGACCCGGACCCGGTCGGCGACGCGGCGGCCGTCCTGTCCGATCGTGTTGCCGACGATATCGTTGTTGAGGACGGCGGTGACGTTCCAGCCCTTTTCCTTCGCAGTGTCGGCGAGGAGCTGCGCCCCCCACAGGCCCTGTTCCTCACCCGACAGCGCGGCATAGACGATGGTCGCGTCGAACTTTTCCTTCGACAGGATGCGTGCCGCCTCCAGCACCAGCGCGACGCCCGAGGCGTCGTCATTGGCGCCAGGCGCATCGCTGGTCGCGTCCATCACGTCGCTGACCCGGCTGTCGATATGGCCCATGACGATCACGACTCGGCGTGGATCACGACCCTGCTGGAAGCCGAGCACGTCGACGACATTTACCCCCTGCGGCGCGCGCGGGCCGGTGAAACCGCGCGCGATGTTGGCGACAGTGATGCAGTCGCCACAATCGCGTCCGATTCGGGTCAATTGACTAGCGAACCAGCGGCGTGCCGCACCGATGCCGCGCGTCGGATGGTCAGGGTCCGAGGCAGTATGCCGCGTGCCGAAACTGATTAGCGCGGCGACGTCGGCGCGCAGCCGTTCGGGCTTTGGCGCTTCCCGGGCGGGGGCGGCGGTGGTGAGCAAAAGGGCGGGGAGCAGGAGAATCTGGCGCATTTGCGGGAAGATGGCGCCTTAACGCCGGCGGCTCAACCGGTTTCGGTCGATACCCATCGCGTGCGAAAACCCATCATCCGAATGGGTGAAATTGCTTAAAATGAATGTTTAGTTTCGTTTTTTGCAATTGCTAACAGTCCGGTTGCGATGCACAACGACTGTGCCTTTCAGGCATCCTCTCCTAAAACTTTTACAGGGTCGGTTCGCCGACCCTTTTTTTTGTGCCACTTCCGCGCTAACGCGACCTCACCAGCGCTGCGCTGAAATATAAGAGAGGACGCTGCCGGACATCCGGCGAACAGCAGCAGCCCGCGGGGGATCGAGCGCGAACGATGCGCGGCTCTCCCCCGCCCGGTACCTTACCGATATCGCAGTGACGCATCGTAGATGAACGCTGCCTGTCCGGTCGCTCAGCTAAGGCGGTCAATTCCCTCGCGATCGAGGCTGCCGGGAATGATCATCAGTGGCACGGGCAGGGCACCGGCATCGGTACCGGCGAAGTGGGTGACCATCGGTCCGGGCGACCCGGTGGCGGCGGCCCCCAGCACGAGCGCGGCGATATCGGGATTGGCTGCGATCATCTCGCGCACGATTCGCGGACCATCGCCGGTACGGACGGTCAGATGGGGTTGTAGCCCCGATTCGGCGATGAGCGTGCCCGCCGCCGCCTGTACCAGCGCCTCGGCGCGTTCGGTCGCTTCCTCCTCGATCGTCGCCTGCACTCCGCCCCAGGGTGCGAATTCCTGCGGTTCGACCAGCGCCAGCACCTCGACGCCGCCATTGGTCTTGACCGCGCGGCGCGCGGCGAAGCGGAGCGCGACCGCGCTTTCGGGGCTTTCGTCGACGACGACCAGATATGTGCGCATGATGACCTCGGCTTGGGCGACCGTTCATGCGCCGGTTCGGCGGCGTCACGCAAGCTGTACCGGGGCTTGACCCGGACGCGCCCGACGGCGAAGAGGCGCGACGAGCCTGAGAGGACCAATCTGCCCCATGCCGATCGAGATCAAGATGCCCGCCCTGTCCCCCACCATGGAAGAGGGGACGCTGGCCAAATGGCTGGTGAAGGAAGGTGATACCGTCAAGTCCGGCGACATCATGGCGGAAATCGAAACCGACAAGGCGACGATGGAATTCGAAGCCGTCGATGAAGGCACGATCGGCAAGGTGCTGGTCGCCGAGGGTACCGACAATGTGAAGGTCGGCGCGGTGATCGCCATTCTGCTCGAAGAGGGCGAGGATGCATCGGCCGTGGACGCGGCGCCGAAAAAGGCGGAGACGCCGGAACCGGCCGACGACCAGTTCAAGGGCAAGCCCGACGCGACCGATCCGAACAAGACCGGCAGCGAAGCCGCGCCGGCTCCGGCCGGAACGTCGGACCATGGCCGCCCGGCGGGTGCCGGTGCCGCGCAGGGCGATGGTGGCCGCGTGAAGGCGAGCCCGCTGGCCCGCCGCATCGCCGCCGACAAGGGGCTCGACCTGTCGGGTATCGCCGGCAGCGGTCCCAATGGTCGCATCGTCAAGGCGGACGTGGACAATGCCAAGCCGGGCGTCGCGAGCGCGCCCAAGGCCGAGGCCGCCGCGCCTGCTCCGGCCGCTGCTGCCGCACCGGCGGCCGAAGCGCCGAAGCCCGCCGCCGTGTGGTTCGACGATTCGATCCCGCACACGGTCGAGAAGCTGTCGAACATCCGCAAGACGATCGCACGTCGCCTGACCGAATCGAAGCAGCAGGTGCCGCACATCTATCTGACGGTCGATATCCGTCTGGATGCGCTGCTCAAGCTGCGCGGCGACCTGAACAAGTCGCTCGACGCGCGTGGCGTGAAGCTGTCGGTCAACGACCTGCTGATCAAGGCGCTGGGCGTCGCGCTGGAAAACAGCCCGAAGTGCAACGTCACCTTCCTGGGCAACGAAAT
Organism: Sphingomonas epibiotica; assembly: GCF_039615155.1. NCBI lineage: Bacteria > Pseudomonadati > Pseudomonadota > Alphaproteobacteria > Sphingomonadales > Sphingomonadaceae > Sphingomonas > Sphingomonas epibiotica. The sequence goes on from NZ_JBDGHY010000005.1 coordinate 130,583, forward strand.
GGTGCAGTACAGCCGCGCCGACGTGTCGGTGGCGGTGTCGACGCCGACCGGCCTCATCACGCCGATCATCCGTGACGCCGCCAACAAGGGCGTGGCGAAGATCAGCACCGAGATGAAGGACCTGGCGGGCCGCGCCAAGGAGAACAAGCTGAAGCCCGAGGAATATCAGGGCGGCACGGCTTCGCTGTCGAACATGGGTATGTTCGGCATCAAGCAGTTCGAGGCGGTCATCAACCCGCCGCAGGGCATGATCCTGGCGGTCGGTGCCGGCGAGAAGCGCCCGTACATCGTCGACGACGCGCTGGGCGTGGCCACGGTGATGACGGCGACCGGCAGCTTCGACCACCGTGCGATCGATGGCGCGGACGGTGCCGAAATGCTGAAGCTGTTCAAGGCGCTGGTGGAGTCGCCCCTCGGCCTGATCGCGTAAATGCGTAGCCGGCTGCTGACCGAGATCGTGCATGTCGTCGCCGGGGTGGCGGCGGCATGGGCGGTCGGGTCGCTGTCGGCATGGTCGTATCCGCTGGGGCGGCGCGACATCTGGACCGTGACATGGGTGGCGATGGCGATCGTCGTCGTGCTGGGTATCCGGCAGGTGCAGCGCGCCATGGCCGAGGAACGCGCCAAGGAGGTGCCGCATGATCGTTGAGAACTCGCCCGTTCCACCGGCCGACCAGCCCGCCCTGCGAGTGACCGCGATGCCCGCCGACACCAATCCCTATGGCGACATCTTCGGCGGATGGATCATGTCGCAGATGGACATGGCCGCCGGCCTCGTCGCCGCGCGTCATGCCAAGGGGCGGGCGGTGACGATCGCCGTCGACGCGATGCAGTTCCATGCCCCTGTCGCGGTCGGTGACGAACTGTCGGTCTATGCCGATCTGATCAAGGTCGGGCGGACGTCGATGACGATCAAGGTCGAGACATGGCGCCGCGACCGCTTCGGCGAGGCGACCTGCCGCGTGACCGAGGCGCGCTTCGTGTTCGTGGCGATCGACGAGCACCGCAAGCCGCGGGTGATCGAGGGCTAACGCACGACGGTGGTGCGGCAAGTAATTCAGCTGCTCGACCGGGCAGCGGCGAACGAGAAGGCAAAGTGATGGCTGATACCTACGACCTTATCGTGCTCGGTTCGGGCCCCGGCGGCTATGTCGCGGCGATCCGTGCGAGCCAGCTTGGCCTTAAGGTCGCGATCGTGGAGCGCGAGCGGTTGGGCGGCATCTGCCTCAATTGGGGGTGTATCCCGACCAAGGCGCTGCTGCGCTCGGCCGAAATCTATCATTACATGATGCACGCCGCGCAATATGGCCTGTCGGCGGAGAAGCCGTCGTTCGACCTCGCCAAGGTGGTCGATCGCAGCCGCAAGGTGGCGGGTCAGCTGAACGCCGGCGTCAAGGGCCTGATGAAGAAGAACAAGGTCGCCGTCCATGAGGGCGTCGGCACGATCACTGCCAAGGGCAAGCTGTCCGTCAAGCAGGGCGACAAGACCACCGAGCTGGAAGCCAAGCACATCATCATCGCGACCGGCGCCCGCGCCCGCGACCTGGCGTTCGCGAAAGCCGATGGCGCCAAGATCTGGACGTACCGCCACGCGATGGTGCCGCCCGAAATGCCGACCAAGCTGCTGGTCATCGGGTCGGGCGCGATTGGGGTCGAGTTCGCCAGCTTCTACAACGATATGGGCGCCGACGTGACGATCGTCGAAATGCTCGACCGGATCATGCCGGTCGAGGACGCCGAAGTCAGCGAGTTCATGACCAAGGCGCTGACCAAGCAGGGCATGACGATCAAGACCAAGTCGGGCCTCGAAAAGCTGGAAGCCGGCCCGGCGGGCGTGAAGGCCGCGATCAAGGGGCCGGACGGCAAGGTCGAGACGTCCGAGTTCAGCCATGCGATCGTCGCGATCGGCATCGTGCCGAACACCGAGAATATCGGGCTGGAGGCGCTGAAGATCGAGGCCGAGCGCGGCCACATCAAGACCGACGGTTACGGCAAGACCAATGTCGACGGCATCTGGGCGATCGGCGACGTGACCGGCGCGCCGTGGCTGGCGCACAAGGCGAGCCATGAGGGCGTGATCGCCGCCGAAGCTATTGCGAAGGCGCTGGGCAACAAGGACGTCCATCCGCACGCGATGGACAAGAACAATATCCCCGGCTGCACCTATGCCCGTCCGCAGGTCGCCAGCGTCGGCTTTACCGAGGCGAAGGCCAAGGAAGCGGGCTATAGCGTCAAGGTCGGCAAATTCCCGTTCATCGGCAACGGCAAGGCGATCGCGCTGGGCGAGGCCGAAGGGTTCGTCAAGACGGTGTTCGATGCCAAGACCGGCGAGTTGTTGGGCGCGCACATGGTCGGCGCGGAAGTGACCGAGATGATCCAGGGCTATGTCGTCGCCCGTCAGCTGGAGACGACCGAGCAGGAACTGACCGAGACGGTGTTCGCGCACCCGACGATCTCGGAATCGATGCATGAGTCGGTGCTGGCGGCCTATGGTCGCGCGCTGCACATCTGATCGTCACACTATCGTCATAGTTCTTGACCCGCGCCGTGCCTGAACGGCATGGCGCGGGTCCATGAAGCAGCTTCTCCCGGCGATCCTCGCCACGTCGTTTCTGGTCGCACCGCCTGCCGCCGGGCAGACTGTGCAGGAGTTGCAGCGCCAGATCGACGAGTTGAAGGCGGTCATCGCCGAGATGAAGGCGGCGCAGGCGGCAGCGCCGCCGCCCGCCGTCGCCACTGCGCCGGCCCCGGTGGCGCCGGCACCCGTTGCGCCAGTGCCGGCGCAGGTCGCGGCTGCCCCGGCACCGGCCAAGCGCTGGTACGATCGCATCCGCATTCGCGGCTATACCCAGTTGCGGCTCAACGAGATCATCGCTGGCGACCGGACCGCGCCGGCGGGTGCGGCGCGGCTACGGTCGGTGCATGACAGTGGCATCGGCGACGATACCGGCTTCACCTTTCGCCGTATCCGCCTGATCCTGCAGGGCGATCTGGGCGACCGGGTGTCCTTCTACCTCCAGCCCGACTTCGCGACGGCGGTGACAGGCCAATCGGTCGGCGAGCGGCGCGAGGGGTTCCTGCAACTGCGCGACGCCTATTTCGATGCGTTCCTCGACAAGGACAAGCGGTTCCGGTTGCGTTTCGGCCAGTCGAAGGTGCCGTTTGGGTGGGAGAATATGCAATCGTCGTCGAACCGGCTGACGCTCGACCGCAGCGACGCGATCAATAGTGGGGTGCCGAGCGAGCGCGATATCGGGGTGGTCGCCTACTACACGCCGACCCATGTCGACGATATCTGGGAACGGCTGACCGAGGACGGGCAGAAGCTGTTCGGCAATTACGGCGCGTTAGGGGTCGGCATCTATAACGGGCAGGGGATCAACCGCGAGGAAGCGAATGACGCGGTGATGGCCGTCGCGCTGGCGACCTGGCCGTTCGAGATCGGCGGCGGGCGGGTGCTGGAGGTGGGCGGAAGCGCCTATACCAACCGCGTCCAGCCGGAAATCCGTACCGGCGGGGTTAGCCCGGTGGCCTTCGCCGACGACCGGATCGGGCTGCACGCGATCCTGTATCCCCAGCCGTTCGGATTCCAGGCCGAATGGAATTGGGGGCGGGGGCCGGAATATGACCCGGTGCTGCGTGGCATCACGACCAAGGCGCTGCATGGCGGCTATGTGCAGGGAACGGCACGGGTGCGGCAGTCGCCGGTGGGACCGTTCATGCCCTATGTCCGCTGGCAGACCTATCGCGGCGGGTGGAAGGCGGCGGTCAACGCGCCGCGGCTGGAGACGGACGAGATCGAGTTGGGCATCGAGTTCCAGCCGGTACCGGCGCTCGAATGGACGATCGCCTATGCCCGGATGGAGCGCGCCGAGGCCGACGAGCGGCGGCTGGGCCGGGCCGAGGGTGATGTGTTCCGGACGCAGTTGCAGTTGAATTATTAGGATTTTTCTGCGGGTACCGGCCAAAGTTCACTAAGTTCACACTTGCCGCGTTTCGGGCGGGACGGTGTGCGACGGGGTCGAAAAGCGGGAAGCCGTGGTGGCCGGCAAACAGAATGGCAGCGCCGCTTGATGTAGGAAAGCGTGGCTTTGCGCCGTGCAGGTGCGATGCCGGTATCGGCGCCGTCCTTATTTAAAACGATGGCGGGAGGCGGGGGCGGCGCGATCCTTGCTTGTCAAGAGCTACCGTTCACCGCGCCTATCGTGCGGCACGTCCTGCATCAGCGCCATCAAACAGTTTTCAATCTTCCGCAAATTTAGTCGTAAGCAAGCATTTTCGGCGCAATATTTCGAAGAAGGCTCCGGGAGCATCGTTAACGAACCAGTTTGGCTTTTGCCATACCGAGGTTGTTGGCACAGCTGCGACCCGGGTTTGTCGATTTGTATTTGGAGTTATTATCCAACTGCAATCTCGCCGCTACGATGCGGATACAATCCGCTTCCCATTCGACGTCGTTCTCGAACTCGATCTGACTGCTGGGCGTGTAGATCGTTCCCGATGCCGACGCGCCGAATTTAGAGTAAATGTCGTGATCGTTTGTGTTGGCGCGATCCGACCAGATCACCATGCCGGCATATGGCCCGGTGGTCGGCCCGCTCAGATCGAAACTCGTCTTGCTGTGGAAGAACAGGTCGTGGCCTGCTCCCTCCAAGTAGATCAGCACGTCGGTCCCGCTGATCGCCGCACCGTTAAGCAACGTGAATTCGCCTTTGATGACGTAGATACCCGGCAGGAACGTGACGGTAGCCCCATCGATCACCAGTCCGCGGCAAAAGGCGAACGTCGCGGCGATGATAACCGTCCCCCCCTCGATACGGTCCGCACCGCCGCAATTGGTGTTCGTCGGCGGTGTGAGGGCTGCGTAGGGATCAGCAATCGCAACCGCGCCCGTCACCGGAGCAGGTGAGACCGAAGCGCCGTCCGATTTGTCGACCCCGCCAACGACCCGGATGCTTTTGACGTTCACGTAAGAGGAATCGCCGAGTTCCAGCGCGCCACGATTCCGCGAATTGACCTGAACCGTGCAATCCGGAGCGTCGATCCGCGCACCGGAATTCACATCGAACGCGTCATCATGCCTGGGATGGAGGATGAGAATGCATAACGGATTGGGGGCGGTTGCAATGGCCGTGGCTGATAGGTCCCACGACAACAGTCCGAACATCCTGGCAAAGAAGGTGTGGAGGGCGTTGTTCTTTGCTGCCGTCCGAGACACTGTCACCCGCACCGCGTTGATCGTTCCGCCCGGCGTAAAGGTACCCGCGTTCCAGTTGCCGAATTCGAGTTCCGGCGCGCTCACCAGATTCGTGACACCGGGCCGGTTGTGGCCGGCATAGGTCTGGGCCGTCGCTAAAGCCGCGATGCGGTCCGCCGGCGCGATATGAACCGCCGCGGCCAGCGCGGCAGCCTCTGCGCTGGTCTGCAACGCGTTCTTTTCGGCATACGCCATGCCGACATCGATGACGAGGCCGAGAGCGGCAACGAGCAGCGGCAGCAGCAGCGCTATCAGGGCCGCAACACCGCCACGTCGATCACATCGCAATCGACGGCTCCACGCGACCTCTCCGCGGGTCAATCCGCGATGCTCCGCATCGTCACGGTGGTCGACAGTCCCCCGGTTATGATATTCGCGATCGGCGTGATCCGGGAATGTCGGTCGGTGATATCGTCAATGTGACCTGGACGTCCTCATCCAGTGGATCGCCCTTCGTCGCCGGATCGATCGTGGCTGCCACGGTGACGTTCAGGTCATGGCTCGCACTGCGTTCGGCAAAGCTCTTGGCATCGTCCACAGTCATGTATCCGACCGAAACACCCCGTGCTGCCTCGCGTGCGTAGGTATGGATGACCATGTTCGCCTGCAAATAATTGGCTCCGGAAAATATTCCGCCAAGTACAAGGATCAGGACCGGCGCAAGGATGGCAAATTCGACCAGCACTGCGCCGCGCGTGTCCAATTCCAAGCGATGAAGCGGCCAGTCTATACTGGTAGCACCGTTCATCACGTGTATCCTCCGATACTGACCATGGCGTGGCAATATCGGATCAATGTAAATCAACTACTAATCGTGTCGGCTATCCATTGCGCCGCACTTCCAAAGAATATCATTACTTTGGCGTAGCTTGACTGTTTTCTCACGGCAGAACCAGCGCAGCAAGTCCTGCCACGCCAATCATCCTTTAGAATGGCGCCAACTTGCCATTCCCGGAATGCGGTTGTCGAGAAACGACCGGCGTGACGGGGGAACGGAATTTGCCTATCCCGCCGCTTTCGCCAGCCCCCGCGAAATCTGCAACGCGGCGTTCAACCGCGCCTGCGGGTCGCCGAAGTTGCGGCTGATGACCAGCTTCATGTCGGGGCGCAGCTTTGCGGTGCCGGCCAGCTTGTCGACATAGGCGAGCAACCCTTCGACGCTTGGGAACTTGTCCTCGTGGAAACTGACGATCGCACCCTTCGCGCCGACGTCGATCTTCGCGACGCAGGCCTTCTTGGCGTTCAGCTTGGCCTCGATCAGTTGCAGCAAATTGGCGGTGGCGACCGGCAGCTTGCCGAAACGGTCGATCAGTTCGGTGGCGAAGGCGTCGATACCGCCGCGGTCCTCGACATCGTTGAGGCGACGGTACAAGCCCATGCGCAGGTCGAGATCGGGGACGTAATCCTCCGGGATGAGGATCGGCGCGTCGACGGTAATCGTGGGGCTGAAGTCCTTGGGCTTGTCGTCGCGCAGGCCGCCGGCCTTGGCGTCGAGGATCGCTTCCTCCAGCATCGACTGGTAGAGTTCGAAGCCCACTTCCTTGATATGGCCCGATTGTTCGTCGCCGAGCATGTTGCCCGCGCCGCGCTGGTCGAGGTCATGGCTGGCGAGCTGGAAACCGGCGCCGAGCGATTCGAGGTCGGACAGGACCTTGAGCCGCCTTTCCGCCGCTTCGCTGACCAGCCGTTCGGGGGGCGTGGTCATGTACGCATAGGCGCGGGTTTTCGATCGGCCGACGCGGCCGCGCAACTGGTAGAGTTGGGCGAGGCCGAACTTGTCGGCGCGGTTGATGATGAGGGTGTTGGCCGACGGGATGTCGAGACCGCTTTCGACGATGGTGGTCGAGACGAGCAGGTCGTAGCGCTTGTCGTAGAAGGCCGACATGCGTTCCTCGACCTCGGTCGGGGCCATCTGGCCGTGCGCCACGACGTAGCGGATTTCGGGAACCTCCTCCGACAGGAACTTCTCGATATCGGGCAGGTCGGCGATGCGCGGGGTGACGAAATAGGCCTGTCCGCCGCGATAATGTTCCCGCAGCAGCGCCTCGCGCAGGACGACCGGGTCCCACGGCATGATGTAGGTGCGGACCGCGAGGCGGTCGACCGGCGGGGTCTGGATCACCGACAGTTCGCGCAGGCCCGACATCGCCATTTGCAACGTGCGCGGGATCGGGGTGGCGGTGAGCGTCAGGACATGGACGTCGGCCTTCATCGCCTTCAGCCGTTCCTTGTGCGTCACGCCGAAGCGCTGTTCCTCGTCGACGATCACCAGACCCAGCCGCTTGAAGTCGACCTGTTTCGACAGCACCGCATGGGTGCCGACCACCACGTCGATCGTGCCGGCGGTGAGGCCGTCGCGGACCTTCTTCGCCTCGGTCGCGGTGACGAGGCGGGAGAGGCGGCCGACCTCGATCGGGAAACCTTCGAAGCGGGCCTTGAAATTGTTGTAATGCTGGCGGGCGAGCAGGGTCGTCGGACACACGATCGCGACCTGCATCCCGGCCATGGCCGCGACGAAGGCGGCGCGCAGCGCGACCTCGGTCTTGCCGAAGCCGACATCGCCGACGACGAGGCGGTCCATCGGGCGACCGGCGCCGAGATCGTCGAGCACGTCGGCGATGGCGCGTTCCTGATCGTCGGTTTCCTGGTACGGGAAGCGATCGACGAAGGCGGGATAGCCGCCGCTATCGGGTTCGGCGACGTCGGCGGGACGCATGGCGCGCTTGGCGGCAGTGGCAATCAGGTCACCCGCAATCTCGCGGATGCGTTCCTTCATGCGGGCCTTGCGCCGCTGCCACGCCTCGCCGCCCAGGCGGTCGAGCGATGCGCCTTCCTCGCCCGCGCCGTAGCGGGAGAGGACTTCGAGGTTTTCGACCGGCACGTACAGCTTGTCGCCGCCGGCATATTCGAGCTGGACGCAGTCGTGCGGGGCCTTCGCCACCGGCACCTGGGTCAGCCCGACATAGCGGCCGATGCCGTGGTCGGCATGAACCACCAGATCGCCCGGGGAGAGGGTGGCGAGTTCCTGGAGGAACGCGTCGGTATTCTTGCGACGCTTGGCGCGGCGGACGAGCCGGTCGCCGAGCATGTCCTGTTCGGTCAGGACGGCGACGTCGGCGCTGGTGAAACCGTGGTCGAGCGGCAGGACGACGAACGAGACGGTCGATTTCGCGCCGCCCAACGCCTGCTGCCATGTCTCGACGGTCGACACGCCGGTCAGGTCGTGATCGGCGAGCAGGCCCATCAGCCGCTCGCGCGCACCCTCCGAATAGCTGGCGAGGATCGGTTTGCGGCCCTGCTTGCGCAGGGATGCGATGTGGTCGACGACGGCTTCGTAGATATTCGCTTGCTGTGTGCGTTCGGGGGTGAAGTCGCGGGGGCCGTCGACCTCGAAATCCACGGACGTGGCGCTGTCGGGGGCGTGGAATGGTGTGACCTGATGCGCGGCGGTGTCCGACAGGCGGTCGGTCCATTCCTCCGCCGAGAGGTAGAGCACGTTCGGCAGCAGCGGGCGGTAGCTGCCGGGATCGTTGGTCTGCGCGCGGACGCGGTTGGTGTGATAGTCGGCGATCGATTCGAAACGCTGTTCGGCGGCGGCGGGGACGCCTGCGTCGCGGACGATGACGGTTTCGGGCGAAAGGTGGTCGAAGAAGGTTTCGAGGCGTTCTTCGAAGAAGGGCAGCCAATGTTCCATGCCCGACAGGCGGCGGCCGTCGCTGATCGCCTGATAGATCGGGTCGCCGGTCGCGGTCGCCCCGAATTTCTCGCGGTAGCGGGTGCGGAAGCGTTTGATCGAGTCCTCGTCGAGCAAAGCCTCGGAGGCGGGGAGCAGGGTGAAGCCGTCGACGCGGCCGGTGGTGCGCTGGTCCTCGGGGCTGAAGGTGCGGACGGTTTCGATCTCGTCGCCGAAGAAGTCGAGGCGGAGGCCGGAGTCGGAGCCGGATGGCCACAGGTCGACGAGGCCGCCACGGACCGCGAACTCGCCCGCGTCGTGGACGGTATCGACGCGGTTGTATCCGTTGGCTTGCAGCAGCGCGGAGAGGCGCGGGAGCGAGATGCGCTCGCCGGGCGCAAGACGCGCGACCAGCTGGCGGATGCGGAACGGAGTCAGCGTCCGCTGGGTTGCGGCGTTGACGGTGGTGACGATCAGGCGCGGGCCCTTCGCCTTGCCCTGTAGCGCGTGGAGGGCGGACAGGCGCTCCGCCATCGAGCGCAGCGTCGGGCTGGCCCGGTCGTAGGGGAGGCAGTCCCATGCGGGGAATTGGAGGACCGACAGGTCGGGGGCGAAGAAGGGGGCGGTGGTGGCAATGGCGCGCATCGCTGATTCGTCGGGGGCGATGTAGACGAGGTCGCCCTTTGCGCCGCGGGCGAGGTCGGCGAGGAGGACGGGGAGGAAGCCTGCGGGCACGCCCGCGAGGGTCAGCGAGCGGGGGGCGGACAGGATCTTGGAGAGGTCGGGCATTTTTTACCTTTAGCCCTCTCCCCTTGAGGGGAGAGGGTTGGGAGAGGGGGAGTGCGGGATGGCGGTTGTGGCGGTCCCCTCTCCCCGACCCTCTCCCCTGAAGGGGAGAGGGAGCTATTTGGCTACCGGCACGAAATCCATCGTCCGCATGCCGTGCAGCACCGGATGGTCGAACTGCGCGGGCGGCGGCTGAACGCCCATCGCCCACGCCATGATGTCGACATCCTGTTCCTCGAGGAACACCTCGAACCAGTCCATGTCGGCGTCGCTCCACGTTGCCGAATGCGCGTCGAAATAGCCGCCGATCATCAGGTCGGCTTCGCGGGTGCCGCGGTGCCAGCTTCGGAATTTCAGGCGCTTGAGGCGGGTTTCGCGGTCCATGGGACTCCAATGGCGATAGGCCGACGGACGCTGGCAGCGGCCGCCGGTTCGGATATAGGACCAGATAGTCATGCGTCCCGATCTGCTCAACCCGTTGTTCGCCGAAGTGACCGCGCTGAAGGGCGTGGGGCCGGCGCTGGCCAAGCCGCTCGAACGGCTGAAGCTGGGCCGGGTGGTCGATGTCGCGTTCCATCTGCCGACCGGCTGGGTCGACCGTCTGCGGCGCGATGAACTGATGGCGCAGGATGCAGGCCGGGTGATCGCCATCCCGCTGACGGCGACCGATTACCGGGTCAGCGCCGGGCGCGGGCCGACGCGGGTGCGCGCCGCCGACAAACACGGCAATATCGTCAACCTGACCTATTTCGGCGGGTCGTCGGGTTGGGTGAAGAAGCTGTTTCCGCTGGGCGAAACGCGGCTGGTGTCGGGCAAGCTGGAGACGTACGGGCAGGAATTGCAGATGGTCCATCCCGACCATGTTTTGCCCGAAGCGGAAGCCGACAGCCTGCCCGAGCGCGAGGCGATCTATCCGTTGTCGGAGGGGCTAACCTCGCGCCGGGTCGGGCAATTGGCGGCGCAGGCGATCGAACGCGCGCCCGACCTGCCCGAATGGATCGAGCCTAGTCTGCTCGCCAAGCATCAATGGCCGGCATGGAAGGAGGCACTGGCACGCATCCATGCCGATCCGGCCGACGCCAAGGCGCGTGAGCGCTTGGCCTATGACGAGGTGTTCGCCAACCAGTTGGCGCTGCTGCTGGTTCGGGGTGAGGCGCGGGCGAGGAAGGGGCGGGCGCTTACCGGCGATGGGCGGCTGCGGGCGAAGCTGGACCTGCCGTACAAACCGACCGGTGCGCAGTCGCGGACGATCGGCGAGATCGAGGGCGACATGGCCCAGACCCAGCCGATGCTGCGGCTGCTGCAGGGCGATGTCGGGTCGGGCAAGACGCTGGTGGCGCTGATGGCGCTGCTGATCGCGGTCGAAGGCGGGGCGCAGGGGGCGTTGCTGGCGCCAACCGAAATTCTGGCGCGACAGCATTATGCGACGTTGCAGCGGCAACTGGTGGGGACCGGTGTCACCGTCGCAGCGCTGACCGGGCGCGACAAGGGGCGGGTGCGCGAAGGCGTGCTGATGGGGCTGGCTGATGGGTCGATCGATATCCTGGTCGGGACGCACGCGATCTTTCAGGAGGCGGTCGGCTATCGCGACCTGGGGCTGGTCGTGGTCGACGAACAGCATCGCTTCGGCGTGGCGCAGCGGATGATGTTGCAGGCAAAGGCGGCAAGGCCGCCCCATCTGCTGGTAATGACCGCGACGCCGATCCCGCGGACGCTGACGCTTGCGCAATATGGCGAGATGGATGTCAGCCGGCTGGACGAGATGCCGCCGGGGCGCGAGCCGATCGAGACGGTGGTGATGTCGGAGGACAAGCTCGACGCGGTGGTCGACGGCCTCGCCCGGCATCTGTCGGCGGGGAAGCAGGCCTATTGGGTGTGCCCGCTGGTCGAGGAGAGCGAAAAGTCCGATCTTGCCGCCGCCGAGGCGCGGGCGGAGGCGCTGCGGATGCGGTTCGGCGACAAGGTGGCGCTCGTCCATGGGCGGATGAAGCCGCTGGAAAAGGACGCGGTGATGGCCGAGTTCTCGGCCGCGCGCGCAGGGGTGCTGGTGGCGACGACGGTTATCGAGGTCGGGGTCGACGTGCCCAATGCGACGCTGATCGTGATCGAGGCGGCGGATCGCTTCGGCCTTGCGCAGTTGCACCAGTTGCGTGGGCGGGTCGGGCGTGGAGGCGGCAAGTCGGTATGTTTGCTGTTGCGGGGCAATTCGCTGTCGGAGACGTCGCGGGCGCGGTTGGCGCTGATGCGCGAGAGCAATGACGGCTTCCGGATCGCCGAGGAGGATTTGCGGCTGCGCGGCGGGGGCGAGTTGCTGGGGACGCGGCAGTCGGGCGAGGCGATGTTCCGCCTCGCGACGCCGGAGATGCTAGGCGAGCTGCTGCCGGTCGCCAATGCCGATGCGCGGTTGCTGGTGGATCGCGATGGCGGGCTGACGGGGCCGCGGGGGCAGGCGGCGCGCGTGGCGTTGTATCTGTTCGAGCGGGATGCCGGGGTGGGGCGGTTGCGGTCGGGATGATATCCTGCCCCCATCGTCACCCCCCGAAGGCGGGAGTCTATTGACGCTGCCGTCGCGGACTTTCGAAACGTCGGCGAGTATGGATTCCCGCCTTCGTGGGAATGACGAACTTGGGTTGGGCGACGTTCTCCGCATCGGCCTGTCCTTCTGGCAAAGGCCGGAATGACGGAAGGTTGCTCCAGTTGGATCAAGCGGATAGCTCCCACGGCATGAACGCCCTCGCTCCGCTCATCGTCGCCCTGCTGGGCGGTATCGGCCTAGCCGTGCAGCCGCCGACCAACGCCGCGCTGGGGCGTAGCATCGGATCGGTGTTGCTGGCGGCACTGGTGTCTTTCGTGGTTGGCGCTCTGATCCTGATCGGAGTGTGGCTGATCGCCGATCGGACGCCGCTGGCCAATCTACGCGACGCGCGGCCGTGGATGTTTCTGGGCGGGGCCTATGGCGCGTTCTTCGTTGCGGCGGCGGCGTTTGCCGCGCCGCGGCTGGGGCTGGCGTCGATGCTGACGATCATGATCGCGACGCAACTAGTCGCGGCGGTGCTCATCGATCGGTTCGGGTTGATCGGGTTGCCAAGGACGCCGATCAGCGGGTTGCGGATGGCGGGCGTCGGGTTGGTGCTGGTGGGGGCGGTGCTGGTTCGGCGGGGGTAGCTAGTTGTCTTCGTTCGTCCTGAGTAGCCGTTGAGCGAAGTCGAAACGGCGTATCGAAGGACCGGGCAGGTGCTTCGATACGAGCCTTCGACAGGCTCAGTCTCTACTCAGCACGAACGGATACGGTCGACATCAAGAAGCCGGCGTCAGCAGCCCGTGATTCTTCTTCCCCGCCGAGACACGCACCGGCGCGTCGACCGCAATCACCTGTGCTTCGTCGACGACCTTTTCGCCATCGACGCGCGCGCCGCCGCCCTTGATGAGGCGGCGCGCCTCGCCCTTCGACGCGGCGAGGCCCAATTCGACCAGTGCGTCGACGACGTTGATCGCGCCGCTGACGCCGAAGGTCGGAAGCGTGTCGCCCGCCGAGCCTTCCTCGAACGTCCGGCGTGCCGTCTCGGCCGCACCCGCCGCCGCATCGGCACCGCGGCACATGGCGGTCGCTTCGTTGGCGAGGATCTTCTTGGCTTCGTTGATCTCGGCGCCCTGCAACGCTTCCAGCCGGGTGATCTCGTCGAGCGGCAGGTCGGTGAACAGGCGGAGGAAGCGGCCGACGTCGCGGTCGTCGGTGTTGCGCCAGAATTGCCAGTAATCGAAATGCGGCAACTGGTCCTCGTGCAGCCAGACCGCGCCCGACATGGTCTTGCCCATCTTGCCGCCATCGGCGGTGGTGATGAGCGGAGTGGTCACGCCATAGACGTCGGTCCCGTCCATGCGGCGGGCGAGTTCGATGCCGTTGACGATATTGCCCCATTGATCGCTGCCGCCCATCTGCAGGCGGCATCCGTGGCGCTGCGACAATTCGCGGAAGTCATAGGCCTGCAGGATCATGTAGTTGAATTCGAGAAACGACAGCGACTGTTCGCGGTCGAGGCGGAGCTTCACCGAATCGAACGACAGCATCCGGTTGACCGAAAAATGCTGCCCGACCTCGCGCAGGAACGGAATATATTCCAGCCGGTCGAGCCAGTCGGCGTTGTCGACCATCACCGCATCCGACGCGCCGTCGCCGAAGGTCAGGAAGCGTTCGAAGATGCGCTTGATCGACGCGACGTTGGCCGAGATGCCGTCCTCCGCCAACAGCTTGCGGGCTTCGTCCTTGAAGCTCGGATCGCCGATCTTGCCGGTGCCGCCGCCCATCAGCACGATCGGCTTGTGCCCCGTCTGCTGCATCCGGCGTAGCAGCATGATCTGCACGAGGCTGCCGACATGCAGCGACGGCGCGGTCGGATCGAAGCCGATATAGCCCGGCACGACCTGCTTGCTCGCCAGCGCGTCGAGGCCGGCGGCATCGGTCAGCTGATGGATATATCCCCGTTCGGACAGGGTGCGCAGCAGGTCGGAGCTATAGTTCGTCATGCGGCCGTTTAGCGTCGCCACCGCACCAAAGTCCACGCATCTCGACTTCACGCTTGCCGTGGCATTACTATGAAGCGTGTTTGGGGCGGGATGAACGCCGGGCGGAGAAGTTCATGCTTGCGATCGGTCTGATGTCTGGAACCTCGCTCGACGGCATCGACGCTGCGTTGATCGAGACCGATGGCGAGGGTGAGGTGCGGCCGGTGGCGTTCGTCGGCTCGCCGTACAGCGACGAGGATCGTGCCGCGCTTTCCGCCGCGACCGAGTTGGCGTTGTTGTTCAACGATCCGAGCGAGCATCCGCTGATCGAGCGGGCCGAGACATTGCTGACGCGGACCCATGCCGCCGCCGTCGCCGCGCTGCTGGGACGGGCCGGGGTCGAGGCACGCAGCGTCGATGTGGTCGGTTTCCATGGCCAGACGGTCGCGCATCGCCCGGACAAGGGCTGGACGTGGCAGTTGGGCGATGGCGCGGCGCTGGCGGCAGCGACCGGGATCGACGTCGTGGCCGACCTGCGCATCGACGATGTGCGGGCCGGGGGGCAGGGCGCGCCGCTGCTGCCCGTCTATCATGCCGCGCGTGCGGCGGGGATGGAACGGCCGGTGGCGGTGCTGAACCTGGGCGGGGTCGGCAACATCACCTATGTCGGCGAGGGCGACGAATTGATCGCGTTCGACACCGGCCCTGCCAATGGACTGGTCGACAGCTGGGTCGAGGCGGAAAGCGGTGCGCGCTATGACGAAGGCGGGGCGCTGGCGGCATCGGGGCGGGTGGACGACGCGGTGCTGACCGCGATGCTCGACCATCCCTTTTTCGAACTGCCGCACCCCAAGTCGCTCGACCGGCACGACTTCACCATCCAGCCGGCGCGTGGGCTGTCGGCGGCGGATGGGGCGGCGACGCTGACCGCGTTTACCGCGGCTTGTGTCGCCGAGGCGGTCGATCGGTTGCCGGCACGGCCCGTGCGACTGATCGTCGGCGGCGGTGGGCGGCATAATCCGGTGA
The DNA here is from genome assembly GCF_039615155.1 of Sphingomonas epibiotica. Classification (NCBI taxonomy): domain Bacteria; kingdom Pseudomonadati; phylum Pseudomonadota; class Alphaproteobacteria; order Sphingomonadales; family Sphingomonadaceae; genus Sphingomonas; species Sphingomonas epibiotica. Next base: position 145,828 of record NZ_JBDGHY010000005.1, read on the forward strand.
TGCTGCGGATGATCGCCGAGCGGACCGGCGTCGCGGTCGAGCCGAGCGACGTCCATGGCTGGAACGGCGATGCGCTGGAGGCGGAGGGATTCGCCTATCTGGCGGTGCGGTCGTTGAGGGGATTGCCGATCACCTTTCCGGGAACGACGGGCGTGTCGGCGCCGCTGACCGGCGGCACCTTGTACCGGACGACGCGGGCGGGGCTGGCGTTGCGGGTCGTGACCGCTTAACCGGGCGCGATGCTGACCGGCCTGATTTTCGCGACCGAAGAAGCCGAACACCAGCCGGGCGTGCTGGCGGCGACCCTGCCATTCGGCGGAATGACCCTGATCGAATATCAGGCGCGGCTGTTGATTGCGGCGGGATCGGCGCAGTTGCTGGTCGCGGTCGGGCGAGTGACACCGGCGCTGGCGGCGGCGGTCAACCGGATCGGGCGGCGCGGCGCGACGGTCGATATCGTGCGGTCGGCCGAGGAGGCGAAGGCGAAGGCGCACCCGCTGGCGGTGATCGTCGCGCTGGCCGATGGGCTGGTCACCACCGATGCGGTGGTCGCCAACATGGCGCTGGAGCCGGCCGACACGCTGCTGGTCACCCCGACCGGCGATGCAACGTCGGTCGAGCGGGTCGATTCGGGACATTGCTGGGCCGGGGTCGCGACGCTGTCGGTCGACCGGCTGGAGGATGCGGCGCGCCTGCCCCGCGAATATGATTTCCAGTCGACGCTGCTGCGCGTCGCGACCCAGGCGCGGGCCAAGCATGTCCTGCTGCCGGCCAAGGCGGTGCGATCGGGGCACGGCGTCGAGCGGGATGCCGGCACGCTGGAGGTGCGGAGCAAGGACGTGCTGGCTTCGCTGGCCGAACAGCGCACCGGATGGATCGACCGGTTCGTGTTCACGCCGGTGACGCGGCTGGTGCTGCCGTTGCTGGTCCGCCGCAAGGTGCCCGATATCGCGGTCGGGATCGCGGGCGGCACGATCGGACTTTTCGGATTGGCCGCCATCCCATTTTGGGACGCCGGCGGAGCGACGGTGCTGCTGTTCGCGGCGATGGTGCTGCTGTCGGCGGGTTCGCTGCTCGGCTGGCTGCGCGGCGAGGACGGCCATGCCGCGCTGCAGGAACGCGGCCTCGAAGTGCTGGGAGTGGCGGGAATCCTGGGGATCGGGCTGGTCCAGTCGCTGATCGTGTCGGCCGGAACGGCGGCGGTGCTGGCGCTGACCGGGGTATTGGCTACCATCCTGACGCGTCGGATTCCGGCACCCCGGCCGCCCTGGGCGGCGACGCCGGCGACCGCCTTGGTCCTCCTCGCACCGTTCGCACTGGCTGGAACCGTAACGCCCGGGCTGGCATTGGTCGCGGTTCATGCGGGGGTTACCCTCGCTTATGCAATCGAAAATTTGCGGCGTCGGGCTTAGGATCGCCTTAACCGCTATTGGTTAATGCGAGTACCATGTCCGACGATCTGCTCGATCCCCGCGATGCCGATGCGTCCGCCGCTTATCTGCTCGACCATGTCGCCGCAGCCGAGCGCGCGGGACACCGCCGACTGCGCGCATCCGCCGATCATTTCCATCTGCCCGCCGATGCGCGGATCGACGATCGCACCGCCGCCCGGTTGGACGCGACAATGCGCGCGACCGTGGCGAGCGTGGAAACCGAGATCCGCGACCATGCCGCGCGCCTGCTGGCTTCGCGTGGGCAGGCGGCGGTGGTGCAGGGGCTGCGTGCGGTCGGGTCGACATTCGAGCGGGTGCAGCGCGCCGGGCTGTTCCGCGATCCGGTACTGTTCGGCGAATTGTTCGCGCGGGTCCGGTTGGACACGATCGGGCGGGCGCTGCCGACGATGGTGATCGAGGTCGGCGACCGGCCGACGATGATCTCGCGGCTGGCGCAGGCGAGCGACCGGTTGGTGGCGGCCGCCGCCGTCGCGATGCTGGCGGCACAGGCGCGGCGTGGGTCGGTGATCGATGGCGGCCCGGTTGCGGTCGACCTGGTCCGGCCGCTCCACGCGCGGATCGCATGGTGGGTGGCGGCGGCGCTGCGCGATGCGGCGGATGTCGGCGACTCGATCGCCGCGCTCGACGCGGCCTTGGCCGAATCGGTGCGTCGTGCGATCGATGCGCAAGGCGAATTGGTGCCGATGGAAATCGCGGCGATGCGGCTGGCACAGGCGATCGATGCGCAGGGCGACGAAGTGCCCGCGTTGCTGACCGAGGCGATCGGCGACGGGCGGCTGGTGCTGTTCGTGGCGCTGGTCGCGCGGGCGAGCGGGCTGGCGTTCGACCGGGTCCGCGATCTCGTAATCGATGCCGATGGCGCGCGGCTGTGGGTGGTGCTGCGGGCCCTCGCGGTCGACCGGGCGACGATTGCGCGCATCGGCTTCGCATTGGCTGAGGCGGAGCCGGCCCGCGACATCGAACGCTTTGCCGATCAGCTCGACAGCATCATGGGCGTCGCGCCCGAAGCGGCGCGCGTCGCGCTGGCGCCGATGGCGCTGGATGCCGAATATCATGCGGCGATGCTGGCGCTGGGGATGGCCGAGTGATCGACATGCGGCTCGGCGCGGCGCCCGCTATCGGGCGGCTGTCGGCGGACGGGCTGTTGCTCGACGCCGAACCGCGCCTTGCCGAACTGAACCGTCGTGCCGGCGGCGGACCGGGCAAGCCGGTCGCGGTGCCGCAGATCGCGGCGCTGGTCCGGCTGGTCCGGCGGCTGGGCATCCCGTTGACCCGCGCGATCGTGGCGGCCGATGGCGACGACGACATCGCGCTGACGGTGCGCGCCGAACCCGACGAACTGGGAATCCGGCTGGAGGTCAATGGCTGGCAGGCAGGCGCGGCGTGGGAGGCGGAGCATGCGCCGCGCCGGGCGAGCGACTTCCTGCGTGCCGATGCCGATTGGGTATGGACCACCGACGCGGCGCTGCACCTGACCCATGTGTCCGACCATGCCGGGCAGCGCTTCGGTTTCGATCCGCAGACGGTGCTGGGGCAGCCGATCACCCGACTGTTTTCGCTGAGCGACGATGGCGAGGGCGGCTTTCCTATCCTAGGTGCGCTGGCGTCGCAGAACCGGTTCGAGGGGCAGGAGGCGATGATCCGCGGCACGGCGCATCGCGTCCGCCTGTCGGCGGTGCCGCGGCTCGATGCCAATGGCCGCTTTGCCGGGTTCGATGGTGCGGCGCATGCGATCACCCCGCTGCCCTCGCCGCCCTTCGCCGCCGAAGCCGGTGGGACGGCCGAACCGAACACCGATCTGCCCGACGGGTTCAGCCGCCGGATCGGCCGCGCGCTGCGCCATCCGCTGGGGCGGATCATCGCCAATGCCGACAGCATGTCGGCACAGGCCGACGGGCCGCTGCGCGACGATTATGTCGCCTATGCCGCCGATATTGCCAGCGCGGGCCGGCACCTGATGGGGCTGGTCGACGATCTGGAGGATCTGTCGGCGATCGAACGTGCCGATTTCGAGGTCGCTATCGAGGACCTCGATCTGGCCGATGTCGCGCGGCGCGCGGCGGGCCTGCTGGGGGTGCGGTCGATGCAGGGCAATGTCCGTATCGACCGGCCGTCGTTCGACGATTCGCTGCCGGCGCGCGGCGAGTTCCGCCGGGTGTTGCAGATCATGGTCAACCTGATCGGCAATGCGGTGCGCTATTCGCCGCCCGGAGGCACGGTGTGGATCCGGCTGGAGCGCGACGGCGACAATGCCTGCGTCATCGTCGCCGATCAGGGCAAGGGTATCGCCACGGGCGATCAGGAGCGCATCTTCGCCAAGTTCGGCCGGGTCGATCCGACCGAGGCGGGGGGCAGTGGCCTCGGCCTCTATATCGCCCGGCGGCTGGCGCGGGCGATGGGCGGCGACATCCTGGTCGACAGCGCGCCGGGGCAGGGCGCGCGGTTCGTGCTGATGCTGCCGGGGCGGTCCTGACGCGGGGCGGTTTTCGCGGTCGCATCGGCCGCGTTCGATGCTATCACGCCGGTCATGGGACGCAGGTCGGATCACAGCCGCGCGGAAATCGAACACATGCTGCTGGTCGAGGGGCACCGCCATCTGGCCGAGGTCGGCTTCGCCCGGTTTTCGGCGCGCGAGGTCGCCAAGCGGATCGGCTATTCGATCGGGACGCTGTACAATGTCTTCGGCAGCTATGACCGGTTCGTCGTCGCGCTGAACACGCGGACCTTCGGCATGTGGGCGCGGGATCTCGAATCAGTGCTGTCGGCGTGCAGCGGCGACCGCATCCGCTGTCTGGTCGAACGCTATTTCGCCTTTGCACGGACCAACCGCAATCTGTGGCTGGCGATCTACGACCATCATCTGCCCGGCGACTTCGTGTTGCCCGAAGAGGACCACCGGCAGCGCGGCGAACTGACCCGGATCGTGGTCGACGAGATCGCGGCGGTGCTGCCGCCCGACAAGGCGGCCGACGCGCCGCATCTCGCCCGGTCGCTGGTCGCGACCGTCCATGGCCATTGCATGTTCGATTTGACCGGCAGCTTCGCGCTGATGGGCGAGAGCGAACCGGTCGAGATGGCGCTGGCCCGCGTGCGCGAGACGCTGGCCGTCGCGTCAGGCGAAGGCCGCCTCGGTTAGCGAAGCGAAGCGGGCAAAGGCGGTGCGGGCGGCGCTGATCATCCGCGCTTCGTCGGCTTCGGTCATCGCCGCATCGTCGATCGCGGCGGTGAAGCGCCGCCAGTGCGCGGCCCGACCATCGGGATGGCCGGCAAGATGCCGCGCACCATGATCGGCGTCGAAGCCGATACGTTGTGCCGCCTTGATGAGGAACGCCGCGCCCAGCGACGATCCTTCGGCAACGTACAGCCAGCCCAGCGCGGTCGGTACATCGTCGGCTTCGACCGGTGCGAAATCGGGAACCGCAGGCGGCGGCAGCGCGACGGCGGACAGGTCGGCGGCAATCGCGGTAGACCGGTCGCGTTCGGCCAGATCGGGGACCAGCGACTGCAATGCGGGGTCGGCGTACAGCGAAGCGAGCGCGGCATGAAACGCCTGCTGCACCAGCAGGAAGCGGACGTAGCGGTCGGGTGCGGCGAAGGGATCGAGCGCCATGATCCGCGCGTCGAGCCGGTCGTGCAGATCGGTAGTCGCGGCCTTCAGCCGCTGCGAACGGGTCGGGGGCAGGGAGGTGGACACCAAGTTCGTCTAGCGGCTCGGGGGCGCCGGGGATAGCGGCGCGCCCCGTACCGAACGCGCCGCCCGCGATCAGAACAACCCGTCGTCGTCCTCATCCTCCTCGACGACGGCGCTTGCCACGACGAAGCAGGGCGGCACGTTGGCGGCGTGGATGTCACGTTCCTGCGCCATGGTGTAGAGCGCGGCGATCTGCGGTAGCAGCGTGCCGAGCGTGGCCAGCGCATCTTCCGACAGGTCCTGTGGCAGCGTGCTGACAGCGAGCACGATCGCCGATTGCCGCATCGTCGCGCCCAGTTCGAGCTCGGCGCCGATCTCGTCGCCGGTGGTCGTCAGCAGGTCGATCAACTGGCGGGCATCGTCGCCGCCTTCGCGGACCGCCATCTCGGTGCGCTGGCAGCCTTCGCGAATGACGCCGAGCGCCTGGGCGAGTTTCGTACCCATGTCGCCGCCGACCGTGTCGCCGCGTTTAGCGGTCAGCGCGGCGTTGACCTCGGCCAGTTCGCGGATCGGCGCGCCAATGCCGCGCATCGCGTTGCCGAGCGAATGGGCATAGATATCGACTTCGCCCGCCACGACCGACACCGCCTTGCCCAGATCGCCATGGCGACGGCACAACAGGCGGGTGTTGGTGGCAATGTCCTGGACGTTGAACTGCACGCGCTGGAGATGGGCGAGGCGACCGGTCAGTTCGTCGACGGTTTCGGCAATCAGGTCGAGCATCGCCGCCGAGCGATGATCCGCCTCCTGCAACTGTCCGGTGATGACCGGGATCTCGCCGACCGCCTCGTCGATCTGTGCAAGGAACGGGCGACCGTTGCGGCCGGCATCGTCCTCGACCAGCGTCAGCAGCGCGTTGGTATCGGGCTGCAGCGCTTTCAGCGAAGCGACCAGCCGGGCGGCGTCGCGGTCGAAATCGACCGAACTCGCCTCCAGCTGCGCGGCGAGCAGATGGTGGACGACGCCGGTGACTTCGGCCAGCGCCGGTTCGGGCAGGGTCAGCCCTTCGAGCAGTTGCAGTCCCGAGACGACATGCTCGACCCGCTGGCGGGTGCTGTCGCCGACCTGCAACGCGCCGAGCATCGTCGCGACGCGGCCCTGCACGGTGCGCGCTATCTCCGAAACCTCGCGGGCCATGGCCGCGACGTCGCCCAGATGGCCGTGCAGCGCATCGGCGTCGCGCGTCAGCCGCTGCGGCACGGCGGGCAGGATCTTCTTCGCCTCGGCGGCCAGCAGCCGGCCGGCCTGCTGCACGCTGCCGACGCTGGTCGACAGTTCCTTCAACTTGGCGAGAAATCCTTCGAGATGCTCCTCGCCCGCCGCAAGGCGTTGCCCCATGTCGTTGACGAAACCGACGAAGGCGGCCTCGCCCGAAGCGGCGATCTTGATGTTCATGCCATAGATATGGAGCACGCGCAGCGCCTGTCGCATGTCCATCACATGGTCGCGCAGCACGCGCGAGGCGGTGCCGATCCGGGCCATGTCGGCCTCGCGCTCGATCTGTACCACCGGCAGCGCTTCGAGTTGTGCAGCGACATCCTTCAGGCCGGTGACGGCGATGCCCGCGACGCTCTCGTCGAGGGCGCCGGTCACTCCCTCGATCGAGGCGATGATGCGGTCGATCGTGTCGATCGCAGTGGCAAGCGTGGTGCCGGCTCGGACAAAGCGTGCGTCCATGCTCGCCGCCATCAGCGCCAGCGTGCGTTTCAGATCGGCGGCGTCGATCGCCTGACCCTGTGACAAATCAATCCGAAGGTGCTGCATGTCAGGGGTCCTAGGCGAGGAGGAAGGTAGCGGCGGGGGAGATCATCGTGCCGTCGCCAGCAGTAGTTCGCGGGCAATATTCTGGAGCGGTACGACCTTGTCGGCGGCGCCGCGGGCTATCGCCTCTTTTGGCATTCCGAACACGACCGAGGTCGCTTCGTCCTGCGCGAAGGTGCGGGCACCGGCCTGCTTCATCTCCAGCAGGCCGCGTGCGCCATCGTCGCCCATGCCGGTCATGATGATGCCGACCGCGTTCGACCCGGCATTGCGCGCGGCCGATCGGAACAGCACGTCGACCGACGGGCGATGGCGCGAGACCAGTGGCCCTTCGCGCACCGCTACGACATAACGTGCTCCCTGCCGTTCGAGCAACGTGTGGCGCAGGCCACCGGGCGCGATCAGCACATGGCCGCGCATCACCGTGTCTCCGTCCTCGGCTTCCTTCACATCGACCTGGCAGAGGCTGTTCAGTCGCTTGGCGAAGGCGCGGGTGAAGCTTTCGGGCATATGCTGGACGATGACGATGCCGGGCGAGTTGGCGGGCAATTCCTCCAGTAATTCGCGCAACGCCTCGGTCCCGCCGGTCGACGCGCCGATGCACACCACCATTTCGGTGGTGCGGCTCATCGCGCGGCCCGTGGGCGGCGGCAGGACGGCGTCGGCAGTCAGCTTCGCGGGCGGGGAATTGATGCGGCTCGACGGGGTGCGGGTGCGTAAGCGGGCACGGGCGGCGCCCTTCACCGTGTCGCGAATCCGCATCTTGGAATCGTTCAGATGGTCTGCGACGCCGAGGCGCGGTTTCAGGATCACGTCGACCGCGCCCGCCTCCAGCGCATGGAGGAGCGTTTCCGATCCCTCCTCGACCAGCGAGGAGCACATCACCACGGGAATCGGCCGCTGGCTCATCAGCTTGCGCAGGAAGGTGACGCCGTCCATGCGGGGCATTTCTACGTCGAGTGTAATGACATCGGGAATCTCTTCCTGGATGTAGCGCGCGGCAGCGAACGGATCGGCGGCGGCGGCGATCACCTCTATTTCCGGGTCTTCGTTCAGAATGCCGGTCATCGCCTGGCGCACGCTGGCGCTGTCGTCGATCACAAGGACGCGGATCTTGGCCATGCTCAGTCCTTCATGAAAACGGTGTAGGAAACGGTCGAGACCGGCAGGTCCATGCCGGCGATCGATTCCGAATGGCCAAGGAACAGATAGCCGCCGGGCCGCAGGCAGTCGCACAGCCGGCGCACCACCTTTTCCTGCGTATCCTTGTCGAAATAGATCAGCACGTTGCGGCAGAAGATGATGTCCATCGGTTCGCCCACCGGATAGCTGGCGTCCATCAGGTTCAGCCGCGCGAACCCGATCGCCGAACGCAGCGACGGCACGATGCGCACGTCGCGCGACGCGCGGTCGACCGGCGTGGCGACATAGCGCTGACGCAACGCCGCCGGCACCGGCTGGACCAGTTCGGCCGGGTAGATGCCGCGCCGGGCGGTTTCCAGCACCGTCGTGTCGATATCGGTGGCGAGGATGCCGTAATCGGGACCGCCGCCTTGCGCGAACTGGTCGAGGATCATCGCCATGGTGTACGGCTCCGCGCCGGTCGAGCACGCGGCGCTCCACGCGCGGATGCGACGTTGCCCGGTCGCGGCGATCGTCGGCAGCACGGTCTGGGCCAGATAGTCGAAATGACCGGGTTCACGGAAGAAATCGGTCTTGTTGGTGGTCACCGCATTGATGAGGTGGACCAGCTCGCCCGGCGCGGCGCGCCCGTCGAACAGGTGATCGCAATATTGATCGAACGTCGCCATGCCGGTGTCGCGCAGCCGCCGCTGCAACCGGCCCTCCAGCATCGTCGCCTTGGTCCGCGGCATCTTGATCCCGGTCTGATCGTAGATCAGCGTGGCGAGTTTCGCGAATTTGTGCGGGCTGAGGCGGTCGCCGGGGGGTGTGGTCTGAGCCAAGGCGGCGGACATGCGGCGGTGCTTTCTGGTTGAGGCGACAGGGAAGGGCGGGGACGGCGGTCACCGCCCCCGCGCGGGTTCAGGCAGCGCGTCCGAAGTCGACATCGTCGCCATCGGGGCCACCTTGCGTCAGGTCGAGCGCGAAGCCGCGCGCCCGGGACTGCTGGTCTTCGATCGAATTCGGCTTCGTCCTGCCCGTGGGTTTGGCCGCGGCGGCAGGCAACCTGGAACGGGCCGGTTGCTTCGCCGCAGGACGGCGCGGTGCGGCGGCTGTACCGGCATCAACCTGGAAAAAGGCAATACTCGATTGCAGCTCGGCGGCCTGGCTCGACAGTTGCTCGGCGGTGGAGGAGATTTCGTCCGCGGCGCCGGCATTCTGCTGCGTCACCTGATCCAATTGCTGCAGCGCCTGATTGATCTGCGACGCGCCGATATCCTGTTCGCGGCAGGCGGCGCTGATCTCGGACACCAGATCGGCGGTACGGCGGATGTCCGGGACCAGCCTGGTCAGCATATCGCCTGCCTGGCCCGCTGCCTGCATCGTATCGGACGACACCGCGTTGATTTCGGCGGCCGCACTCTGGCTGCGCTCGGCCAGCTTGCGGACTTCGGCAGCGACGACGGCAAAGCCGCGACCATGTTCGCCTGCCCGCGCCGCCTCGACCGCGGCGTTCAACGCCAGCAAATCGGTCTGCCGCGCGATTTCCTGCACGATGCCGATCTTTTCGGCGATGGTGCGCATCGCGCCGACGGCCCGTTCGACCGCAACGCCGCTGGCTTCGGCGTCCTTCGACGACTGCCGCGCGATCTTCTCGGTCTGGGCGGCGTTGTCGGCATTCTGTTTGATGTTCGACGCCATCTGCTCCATCGACGCCGACGCTTCCTCGGTGGCCGCCGCCTGTTCGGTCGCGCCGCGCGAGACCTGTTCGGACGACGCCGACAGTTCCTGGCTGCCGCTCGCAACCTGGTTGGACGCGCCCGAAACGTCGTTGGCGAAGCGGGTCAGATTGTCGATCAGCGTGTTGATCGCGTCCTTCATCCGCTGATGATCGCCATCGCAGTCGATCTCGACATGCTGGGTCAGGTCGCCGGCGCTCACGAGTCGGAGGACACGGTTCCCTTCGCCGATCGGCAGCAGGATGGCGTCGAGCATGCCGTTGATCCCGTCGACCATCTTCGCGAAATCGCCCCGGAACCGCGCGGTATCGCCACGTTCGCTCAACCGGCCGGCGGTCGATGCCGCGATCAGCCGCTGGATCTCGCCAATGATATCCTTGAAATTGGTGCGCAGCGTTTCAACCGTGTCGTTGATGAACGCTTTCTTGCCCGGAAACTGTTCCAGCGTCGCTTCGAAATCGCCCTCGCCGAACGCCTTGATACAGGCCATCGCCTTTTTCTTCACCGCGATATGGCCTTCGACCATGTCGTTGATGCCGCGCGCCATGACGCCGAAATCGCCGGGGAATTGCTGCGCAGCTACCCGCACGTCGATATCCCCGCGATCATGTTCGGCCGACATATGATTCATTTCGGCGATGAGCGTCTTGAGGTTACCGCGCAGCGTTTCGATGGCGTCGTTGATGAACGCCTTCTTGCCCGGCAGTTTTTCGAACGGCACGTTGAAATTGCCGGTGGCCAGTTCGCCGATACAGGCCATCGCCGCCTTCTTGACGTCGATATGCGCGCGGACCAGCCCGTTGACGCGTTCCGCCATGATACGCAGGTCGCCACGATAGGCATCGGGCACCAGCATGACGTCGATATCGCCGCGATCGTGCTCGGCGCGCACCTGCGCCACCGCTTCGTTGATCCGCACCACCGGACCCAGCGCAGCGTCGAGCAGCGCGTTGACCGAAATCAGCATCTCGCGCGCCTCGCCGGTGGTGTGGTCCTCACGCAGGCGGCGCGACAGGTCGCCATCGGCCAACGCCTGAGTCAGGGCACGAACTTCCGCGATCGCAGTTTCGGGGCGCGAGGAGCGTTTGAACTGAAGAAATGCAGACATATTCAACCTCTTTCTGATGGCCCGATGGCGTCCTGAAAGGCGGGGCGGGTGGGAAGGGACCGGGCCGCGACGATCGCCACGACCCGGCGTAGTTCAGGCGGCGTGTGCCAGCGCAGTGATGTCGGCTGCCTCGTCGGTGGCGAAGACATGGGCGACGTCGATGATGACGACGAAGCCGTCGGCCTCGCGCACCACCCCCTCGATATAGTCGGAGCGCCAGCGCATGCCGACATCGGGTGCCGACTCCAGCCGGTCGCGTTCGAAGGTCGCGACCGCGATCACCCGGTCCACCACCAGCCCCAGCGCGAGCGTCCGGTCGGGCAGGGCGACGTCGACGATCAGCACTCGCGTCGCGAGCGTCGGATCGACCGGCGACAGGCCCAGCCGGGTGCGCAGATCGACCATCGGCACACCCTGACCACGCACGTCGGTCAGGCCGAGCATCCAGTCCGGTCCGCCGGGCACGCGGAAGGCAGGCGTATAGTCGAGGATCTCGCGGACCATGGTCACGGGGACGGCGAACACCTCATCTCCCAAGCCGAAGGTCACGACCTGCACGGGACCGACGGCGCTCATGCCGCACGTCCGAAGGCTGCGTCGTCGCCGTCCGGCCCGCCCTGCATCAGGTCGAGCGCGAAGCCGCGGGCACGGGCCTGCTGGTCGGCAACCGAGTTCGGCTTGCCCTTTGGTGCAGCGGCGGGCTTCGCCTTCGGCTTGCGCGCGGCGGGACGCTTGGTCGTTGCGACCGAATTGTCATCGACGCGGAAGAAGGCGATGCTCTGCTGCAATTCCTCCGCCTGTCCGGCCAGTTCTTCGGAGGTCGAGGTGATCTGTTCGGACGCTGAGGCGTTCTGCTGCGTGACCTGATCGAGCTGTTGCAGCGCCTGGTTGATTTGCGACGCGCCGATATCCTGCTCGCGGCATGCGGCGCTGATCTCCGACACCAGTTCGGCGGTCCGGCGGATGTCGGGAACCAGCTTGGTCAGCATCTCGCCGGCCTGCGCCGCCGCCTGCACCGTGTCGCCCGACACCGCGCTGATCTCGGCGGCTGCCGTCTGGCTGCGTTCGGCCAGCTTGCGGACTTCCGAGGCAACCACCGCGAAGCCGCGGCCATGTTCGCCGGCCCGCGCCGCTTCCACCGCCGCGTTCAGCGCCAGCAGATCGGTCTGGCGGGCGATTTCCTGCACGATGCCGATCTTTTCGGCAATCGTCCGCATCGCCTTCGCCGCGCGGTCGACCGCGACGCCGCTGGCTTCGGCGTCCTTCGACGACTGGCGAGCGATCTTCTCGGTCTGTGCCGCGTTGTCCGCGTTCTGTTTGATGTTGGCAGCCATCTGTTCCATCGACGCCGAGGCTTCCTCGGCGGCGGCGGCCTGTTCGGTCGCACCCTGCGAGACCTGTTCCGACGAAGCCGACAGTTCCTGGCTACCGCCTGCAACGTTATCCGCGGCGGCAGAAGCGTCACCCACGACGTTGCGCAGGCGGTCGACCATCGACACGAGCGAATGGCCCAGCTTGTCCTTGTCCGACAGCGGCGTGTGATCGACGGTCAGGTCGCCGCCCGCGATCGTGTCGGCCAGCGCCGCCGACTTGCGGAGCGCCATGGTCATGCGGTTGACGGTGTCGACCAGATCCTTGATCTCGTCGTTGGTGGTCACGGTCACCTCGTTGTCGAGGTCGCCGATCGCCACCGCATCGAGGGCGACGCTGACCCGCTTCAGGCCGCGCGAAACGATCAAGCTGATCCAGAGTGCGCCGATCAGCGCGACCAGTACCGCCGCGACGGCAACGATGATCAGGATCGTGCGGGCATTCTCGTAGCTGGCTTCCGTTTCGGCCCGTGCTTCGGTCATGCGATCGGCATTGCGAGCGACGATGGCGTCGAGCGATTTCGACAGGTCGGTCATCAGCGCGCGCGACTGGGTCACCGAGATCTGACCCGCCTCGACGTTCTTGTTCGCCAGGGCGAGATCGCGAATCTTGCGGTTCACCGGCTTATATTCATTCCACTTCGCGGCGACGTTGTCCCATTCCGGCTTTGCCTGCGGGCTGGCATTGGCCACGCCGAGACGGATCAGGTCGTCGACCTTGGCAACCTTGACGACGGCCTGCTGCTCGAACTGGCGGGTGAGGTCATCGTCGCTCGTCAACGCCATGTTCTTTTCAAGTCGCAGCAGTTCGTTCACGCCGACCTGGACGTTCAGCGAACGCGTCTGCCGCGCTGCCGGACCTTCGATAACGTCGACGATACCGGTGTTCATCGCCGACATCTTGGTGACGCCGATGACGATGACCGCCAACAACATCGCAATTACTACGCCGAATGTTACGGCGAGTTTCATCTTTATCGTAGCGCGCATTGGTGGAACCCCCCCCGGAAAACGGGAATCAGTGAATGGATGCAGCGGCGGCGCCGTGCGTGATCGTCTGGAAAACGGCTTCGAGATCGGGCAGCACGACGATGTCGTCGTCGCCATGCCGGACCAGCGAGCGCACATGCTCGCGCTTCCAGCGCAGGCCGACGACCGGCGCGTCCTCGCTGGTCGCGGCGGAGAAGGTCGCGACCTCGTGCACCTTGTCGGTACGCAGGCCGATGATCATCGGCTCGCCGTCGAGATCGAGTTCGATCACGACGATGCGGCTGTCCTTGGTCGGTTCCGGTACCGTCATGCCAAAGGCGAGGTGCAGGTCGGCCAGCGGAATGATCCGCCCGCGAAAGTTGATGACGTTGCCGACCAGCGCGGGCGCGCCGGGCACCCGCGTCTCCGGCATCATGTCGAGGATTTCGCGGACCAGCACCGCCTCGAGCGCAAAGCTTTGCCCCCCCAGGTCGAAAACCAGCACTTCGAGCTGTCGGTCGCTGTTCCACGGGACCAGGCCGGTCGCCTGGCAATGTTCATCCGGCTGCACGCAGCGTCTCCTCACGAGGCTGGCCGAGCGCGATGAGCTGGGCAATGTCGAGGATCAGCGCGACCTCGCCATCGCCGAGGATCGTCGCGCCGGCAAAGGTGGCGGCGTCGCGGTGGAGCGCCGACATCGGCTTGATGACCGTCTGGTGGTTGCCGATGATCTGGTCGACGACCAGACCGACCCGGCCCTGCGGCGTCGACACGACGACGATCTTCTGGAACGGATCGGGCCGGGTGTCGGTGGCGAAGACTTCGCGCAGGCGCAGGAACGGCACCAGCTTTTCGCGCAGCGTGATGAGGCTGCGGCCGCGATGGCGCATATCGTCCTCGAGCGAGAGTTCGATGCATTCCTCGACCGCGGTCAGCGGAATGACGTAGCGTCCGCTGCCGACCCGCACGAGCAGGCCGTCGATGATCGCCAGCGTCAACGGGATGCGCAGTGCGATCAACGATCCCTCGCCCTCGGTCGACTGGACGTCGATCGATCCGCGCAACCCTTCGATCGTACGCTTCACCACGTCCATACCCACGCCACGGCCCGACAGGTTGGTGACGGTCGCGGCGGTCGAGAAACCGGGCGCGAAGATCATCTGCAGCAGTTCGTGGTCGGTGAGCGGCTGATCGGGCTGGATCAGGCCGTTCGCCTCCGCCTTGGCGCGGACGCGGGCGCGGTTGATGCCGCGGCCATCGTCGCGGATGGTGATGACGACTTCGCCACCGGCCTGATGCGCGCCGAGCTTTACCGAACCGGCGGCGGGCTTGCCGGCGGCGATGCGGTCCTCGGGCGTTTCGAGGCCATGGTCGCAGCTGTTGCGGATCAGGTGGACCATCGGATCGAACAGGCGTTCGATCACGGTCTTGTCGACCTCGGTCGCTTCGCCGGCGGTTTCGAACTCGATCGTCTTGCCGGTATCGCGCGCCAGGTCGTGGATCAGACGGCGGAAGCGCGAGAAGAGCGAGCCGACCGGCACCATGCGCAGCACCATCATCGTGTCGCGGAGTTCACCGGCCAGCCGCTCGATTTCCTCGGAGACCGAGCGCAGGACAAGGTCCTGGCCACGATTGGCGCATTGCGACAGGCGGCTCTGGGCGATGACCAGTTCGCCGACCCGGTCCATCAGCGCGTCGAGCCGTCCGGCGGGGACGCGCACGCTTTCCTCGGCCTTGGCGGTCGAACGGGCGGCGGGGCTGTCGGCGGTCGCTGCGGTCGCGATCGGTGCGGCGGCTTCGGCGAGGACCGGTGCTTCGTCGGTCGCCGTATCCTCGGCTGCCGCGTCCGCATCGGCTAGGCCGAGCGGTTCGATCGACAATTCCATGTCGTCCATCACGAAGATGAACACATCCTCGATATCGTCGCGCTTCACGTCGCCGACCAGCGTCACGTCCCAGCCGATATGGCATTCGGTCGCGATCAGATCGGCGAGCGGCGGGACCTTGTCGGTCCGCGCGACGACGGTGCAGTCGCCCAGTTCGCGCAACTCATCGAGCAGCATCAGCGGGTTGGTGCCGTTGGCCATCGCATCGGCGGGCAGTCGGAACGCGATCTGCCAGCCGGTAGCGACCGGTGCGCGGGCGGCGGCCGGAGTGATGCCGGATGCCTCGTCGATCGCCGCCTGCAGGCGGGCGAGGATCGCGTCGCCCTCGGCGGCGGGGGCGTCGCCCTCGACCAGCGCGCGCATGTGATCCTGTGCGGACAGGATGACCGACACCAGTCCGGCGGTGGCGGGAACCTGCCCCTTGCGGACGCGATCGAACGCGGTTTCGCAGTGATGGGTGAAGCCAGCCAGCGCGTCGAAGCCGAACATCGCGCCCGAGCCCTTCAGCGTATGCAGCCCGCGGAAGACGGCGTTGACGAGATCGGCATCGTCGAGGCGGTGGCCAAGGTCGAGCAGCGCCTGCTCGACCTGATCGAGCACCTCGCCCGCCTCCACGCGGAAGGCGGCGATCGGATCGTCGGCGATCACCGGCCCAGCACCTTGCGCGCGACCTTCACGAGCTGGTCGGGCACGAACGGCTTGACCAGCCAGCCGGTGGCGCCGGCGGCCTTGGCCTGGTTCTTCATTTCCGGATCGGATTCGGTGGTCAGGAAGATGATCGGGACGCCCGCCTGTGCCGGCTGCTTGCGCAGTTCGCGGATCATCGACAGTCCGTCCATGTTCGGCATGTTCAGATCGGTGACGATCATGTCGAACTTGGTCGCCGTCGCCTTGGTCAGCCCTTCGACGCCGTCGCCGGCCTCGGTCACGGTATAGCCAGCACCGGTCAGCGCGATGCGGATCGCCATGCGCAGGCTGGCGGAATCATCGACGGCAAGAATGGAAGCGGTCATTGCAAGGGCACTCCGTGGAACCAGAAGGCGTTGTCGTCGGGCGTCATCGCGGCGACGAAACCGGCACGATGCAGCAGGGCGGTAAGGGGTTCGTCTGCCGGGGCGGCAAGGCTGACCGACGCGTCGTGCAGCCGCGCCTGTGCGCGCAGGCTTTCGATCAGTTGCAGGACGCTGAGGTCGGGTCCCGTCAGACCGGTCGCATCGAGGACGAGGTCGCCGCCGGGCGGCAATGCGCGCAAATCGTCGACGACTGCGGCGATGTTCGCCATCGATAGATTTGACGGCAGGCAGAAAGCAGTACTCATGTGATCTTGCCCCCAAAAGAACTGCGAGCTTCTTCGCAGTTCGGGATTAAGATCGATTTAAGTACGAGGCGGAAACAGAAGGGGCATAGTTACCGGATGGTTAATGCGCGAGAGCGCACCATCCATTCTGTTTCCAAAGAAAACAGTAATTTGCGCAACCTGACGGTATACGCCGACGAGCAGCTGATTGGACCGATCTGGTCGAAAATACCGAAGACCGAAATATTATCGGCGGAAATTCGGTTGCTGCGTCGCGAGTCGCGGGATCAGCGGCGGGGCAGGCGCCGCGCGATGAGAATCAGGAGCAGCCCGGCTGCCGCTACGACCGATCCGGTGACGACCCAGAGATACTGGTCGATCATGAAGGAACTAGCGGGCCAGCGGATGATCCCCATCCCCTGACCCAGCCAGAACAGTCCGACGAACGCGAGGATCGCACCGACGATCGTCAGCGCCCGCCGGACAATGCGCATGTCAGCGCTGGCCCACGGGCACGTAATCGCGCTGTGTGGGGCCGGTATAGAGCTGACGCGGACGGCCGATCTTCTGTTCGGGGTCCGAGATCATTTCGTTCCACTGCGCGACCCAGCCGACGGTGCGGGCGAGCGCGAACAGCGCGGTGAACATGGTGGTCGGGAAACCGATCGCCGACAGGATGACACCCGAATAGAAGTCGACGTTCGGGAACAGCTTCTTCTCGATGAAGTAATCGTCCGACAGCGCCAGTTCTTCCAGCCGCAACGCGGTTTCGAACACCGGATCGTTGACGCCGAGCGATTCGAACACTTCGCGCACCGTCTTCTGCATCACCGTCGCCCGCGGGTCGTAGTTCTTGTAAACGCGGTGACCGAAGCCCATCAGGCGGAACGGATCGTCCTTGTTTTTGGCACGGGCGATATATTCCGGGATCCGCTCGGGGGTGCCGATCTCGCGCAGCATGTTGAGCGCGGCTTCGTTCGCGCCGCCATGCGCCGGACCCCAGAGGCAGGCGATGCCGGCGGCCATGCAGGCGAACGGGTTGGCACCCGACGAACCGGCGAGACGGACGGTCGAGGTCGACGCATTCTGTTCGTGATCGGCGTGCAGGATGAAGATGCGATCCAGCGCCTTTTCGACGACCGGGTTCACTTCATAGGGCTCGGCCGGTACGCCGAAGGTCATCTTCAGGAAGTTGCCGGTGTAGCTGAGCGAATTGTCCGGATACTGGAACGGCTGCCCGACGCTGTACTTATACGCCATCGCCGCGATCGTCGGCATCTTGGCGATCAGCCGGTGCGACGCGATCGTCCGCTGGGTCGGATCGGTGATGTCGGTCGAATCATGGTAGAAGGCCGACAGCGCGCCGACGACGCCGCACATGATCGCCATCGGGTGCGCGTCGCGGCGGAAACCGCGATAGAAGGTCGCGAGCTGTTCATGCAGCATCGTGTGGCGGCTGATCGTGGTGGTGAAGTTGCCCAGTTCCTCGCCCGACGGTAGTTCGCCGTTGAGCAGGAGATAGGCGACCTCCATGAACGACGATTCCTCGGCCAGCTGACCGATCGGATAGCCGCGATGCAGCAGCACGCCTTCGTCACCATCGATATAGGTCAGCGCCGAATCGCAGCTGGCGGTCGAGGTGAAGCCCGGATCGTAGGTGAAGGCGCCGGTCTGCGCATAAAGCTTGCGGATGTCGATGACGTCCGGGCCGATCGTCCCCGATCGAACCGGAAATTCGACGTCCTTGCCCGCAACCTGCAGTTTAGCGTTATCGGCCATCTGGCGTCTCCTGTTGGTTATGCGGCCGGTTTGGCCATCTGATCTTCGATGCGGCCAAGGCTTTCGTCGCGGCCCAGCAAAGCGAGCACGTCGAAAATCCCCGGTGAGGTGCGCGACCCCGTCAGCGCGGCGCGAAGCGGTTGCGCGGCGGCACCCAGCTTCAACCCCGCCGCCTCCGCCACTTCGCGTACCGCAGCTTCGATCGTCTCCGTATCCCATGCTGCGAGTGCGTCAAGCTTGGCGTGCAACTGCGACAGAATCGCACGTGCTTCGGGCGTGAGCAGCGTCGTGGCGCCGTCGTCCATCGGCAGTGGGCGCGACTTGAAGAAGAAGGCGGCATTGGCGGCGAGCTCGTTGATATCGGCGGCACGCACCTTCAGCACCGGCATGGCGCGCTGCAACAGCTCGCGGTCGATCCCGTCGGGCAGGCGTTCGGCGACCAGCGCGGTCAGCCGCGCATCGTCAGCCTCGCGGATATAATGGCCGTTGAGGTTCAGCAGCTTCTTCGTATCGAAACGGGACGGCGAGCGCCCGACGCCCGACAGATCGAAGACCTCGGTCGCGCGCTCGCGACTGATGATCTCTTCGTCGCCATGGCCCCAGCCGAGCCGCAGCAGATAGTTGTTCAGCGCCTCGGGCAGCACGCCCAGTTCGTCGCGATATGCTTCGACGCCCAGCGCCCCGTGGCGCTTCGACAGCTTGGCACCGTCGGCACCGTGGATCAGCGGTACATGGGCATAGACCGGATCGGGCCAGCCGCCCTCGACCGCGTCCATCGCGCGGATCAGCGCGAGTTGGCGGAACGCGTTGCTGAGATGGTCGTCGCCGCGAATGACGTGCGTGACGCCCATGTCATGGTCGTCGACCACCACCGCGAGCATATAGGTCGGCGTACCGTCCGAACGAAGGAGGACGAAATCGTCGAGTTCGGCATTGGCGACGGTCACCTCGCCCTGCACCTGATCGGGGATCGTCACCGACCCTTCCTTCGGTGCCTTCAGCCGGACGACGAACGGAGCGCCTTCGGGCGCATCCTCGGGCGCGCGGTCGCGCCAGCGTCCGTCATAGCGGATCGGCTTGCCGGCGGCGCGCTGTTCCTCGCGCAGTGCGGTCAATTCTTCGGGCGTTGCATAGCAGCGATAGGCATGACCGGCGGCGAGCAGCTGATGCGCGACGGCGGCATGGCGATCGGCACGGGCGAACTGGAACACGGCATCGCCGTCCCAGTCGAGGCCGAGCCAGCGCATGCCCTCGAGGATCGCGTCGATGGCCGGCTGGGTCGAGCGCGCGCGATCGGTATCCTCGATCCGCAGCAGGAAGCGACCGCCATGGCGACGGGCATAGAGCCAGTTGAACAGCGCGGTGCGCGCACCGCCGATATGGAGAAAGCCGGTCGGCGACGGCGCGAAACGGGTGACGACAGGCGTCGCGGAAGTGGTTGCGCCCAAGCGCGGATGCTCCCAGAAATCGGGTGGAACAGATATGGCCAGTTCAGCCGCGACCGCCCCTAGCATGGCACCCGTGCCGCTTCAAACCGCGCGCGCCCCGGCTCGGTTCCTTGCCGCGCTGGAACGTAGGGCGGAGGCGGAGCGGGGGCAATTGCCGCTGTGGATGCCGGTCGCGCTGGGGGCGGGGATCGCGCCGTGGTTCATGTTGCCGGGGCCGGCGGCGTGGAGCGCGGTGTTGTTCGCCGGGCTGGCGGCGGCGCTGGGTGGGATGGTGCTGCCATGGGGTACCCGGACGGCGCAGGCGATCACGATCGTCGGACTGCTGGTGATGCTCGGCTGTGCGCTCATCTGGTGGCGCGCCGAACACGTCGCCGCGCCGGTGTTGGCACGACCGATAGTGGTAGCGTTCGAGGCGAAGGTCGAACGGGTCGAGCCGCTTCCGGCGCGTGAACTGGTTCGGCTGACATTGGCACCGACTTCTACAACCCCCTTTTTTGGGAAGGAGGGATTGGGGGTGGGTTGGCCAGCGATAGAGCGGGGCGTTGCGCCAAGCGGAACCCGACCCACCCCCAACCCTTCGCTTCCAGAGAGGGGAGGATTGCCGCCGCGTATCCGCGTGAATGTCGCCCAGGGAGATTTCCCGGCCGATCTCTCCCCCGGCGCCACCATCGCCCTGCGCGCCCGCCTGATGCCGCCGCCCTCCGCCGCGTTGCCGGGGGCGTATGACTTTGCCCGAACCGCATGGTTTCAGGGGATCGGCGCGACCGGGCGCGGTTTTGCGCCGGTGCGGGTGATCGCAGCCGGCGACCCGGGCAATGCCGGACTGCGCGCGGCGCTGACCGCGCATATCGTCGGGCGGGTAAGCGGCAGCGAAGGCGGGATTGCCGCCGCGTTCGTGACCGGTGATCGCGGTGCGATCGACGAAGCCGATGCCGAGGCGATGCGGCGCTCGGGTCTGGCCCATCTGTTGTCGATCAGCGGGCTGCACGTCACCGCGGTGGTGGTCGGGACGATGACGCTGGTGTTGAAACTGCTCGCAATGTTCCCGTCGCTGGCGCTCCGGGTGCGGTTGCCGGTTGTCGCAGCGGGGGCAGGGGCGATGGCGGCGGTCGGCTATACCTGGCTGTCGGGGGCGGACGTGCCGACGGTGCGGTCGTGTATTGCCGCGCTGCTGGTGCTAGGGGCGCTATCGCTGGGGCGTGAAGCGGTTACGCTGCGGCTGATCGCGACGGGGGCGCTGCTGGTCCTGCTGGTGCTGCCGGAGTCGCTGGCGGGGCCGAGTTTCCAGTTGAGCTTCGCCGCCGTCACCGCGATCGTCGCGCTGCACGAACATCCCCGCGTCCGGCGCTGGTTCCTGAAGCGGGACGAGGCGCCGTGGAGGGGGTTCGGACGCGGTTTGGCGTCGTTGCTGCTCACCGGGCTGGTGGTCGAGGCGGCGTTGATGCCGATCGGCCTCTATCATTTCCACAAGGCCGGGCTGTACGGTGCGCTGGCCAATATCGTTGCCATCCCGCTCACGACCTTCGTCACCATGCCGCTGGAGGCGATGGCATTGGCGCTCGATCCGGTCGGGCTGGGCGCGCCGGCATGGTGGGCGGTCGAGCGTTCGCTGGCGTTGCTGCTGTGGATCGCGCGGACGGTCGCGGCCGCACCGGGGTCGGTCGCTTCGCTGCCGGCAATGCTCGATGGGGCATTCGCGCTGATGGTCGTCGGCGGACTGTGGATCGCGCTGTGGCGGACGGCGCTGCGGCGCTGGGGAATATTGCCGTTCGCGGCCGGCGCTGTGTGGGCGCTGGCGACGCCGGCACCCGACCTGCTGGTGACCGGCGACGGGCGGCATCTGGCATTGGCGACGCCCGATGGCGGCATGGCGATCCTGCGCGACCGGGCGGGCGATTATGTCCGCGCGACGCTGGGCGAGGGCGGCGGCGTCGAGGGCGCGTTGCCGCCGCTGTCCGAACAAGCCGGCGCAAGGTGCAGCGCCGACCTGTGCATCGCCAGACGGGAGGCCGGCGGCCGACGCTGGACGATCGTCGCGACGCGCAGCGGCTATGCGGTGCCGTGGGCCGAACTGGTCGCCGCCTGTCGCCGCGCCGACATCGTCGTCAGCGACCGCCGCCTGCCGCCCGCGTGCACCCCACGCTGGTTGAAGCTGGACCGTATGACGCTCGCCCGCACCGGCGGGGTGGCGATATCGCTGGCGGCCGGGCGAGTGACGACCGTCCGGCAGGGCGGGCAGCATCCATGGGAGGTGCCGCAGACGGTCGCGCCGCCGCGTCCGTCCTATCGCGACCGGCGCGTGGGGCGGAAGGGCGCGAGTTCCGACGCCGCCCGATGATCGTTGATCGCGACCCGTGCGCAGACGAACGCCATCCACAGGATCAGCGCACCACCGATACCAAAGGTGAGCGGCAGCGACAGCTTCGGGGCGAACAGCGCCAGGATCGGCAGAAGCGCCGATAGGCGCACCACCGCGCTGCGCCCTGTCCAGTTGCGTCCGATCATCGTTACAGCCGCGGCAGGGTGACGCCGCGCTGGCCCATATATTTGCCGGCCCGGTCGGCATAGCTGGTGCCGCAGGGCTGATCGCCCTTCAGGAACAGGAACTGGCAGGCGCCTTCATTGGCGTAGATCTTGGCCGGGAGCGGTGTCGTGTTGGAAAATTCCAACGTGACATGCCCCTCCCATTCTGGCTCCAGCGGCGTCACGTTGACGATGATCCCGCAGCGCGCATAGGTCGATTTGCCGAGGCAGATGACCAGCACGTCGCGCGGCACGCGGAAATATTCGACGGTGCGAGCCAACGCGAAACTGTTGGGCGGGATGATGCAGACATCGGTCTTGCGATCGACGAAGCTGTTCTGGGCGAAATCCTTCGGATCGACGACGGCGGAGTCGACGTTGGTGAAGATCTTGAATTCGTCCGACACCCGCGCGTCATAACCATAGGACGACAGGCCGTAGCTGATGCACCCCTCGCGCCGCTGCGATTCGACAAAGGGTTCGATCATCCCCGTCGCCAGCGCCTGTTCGCGAATCCAGTGATCCGACAGGATCGTCATTGCTTTCCCCCAATACCCAGATCGCCCGGGCCAAATGCATGCGGCAACAGGTCGGACAGGCGATGCGTTTCGATGCTGCCGCCGCCGAGTCCGGAACAATAGACCGCCAGATCGCGTCCGCCCATCTGCGCCGCTTCGTTCAGTATCTGCCGACACCGACCGCACGGGCGGATCGGGTCCACGTCCGCTTCGCCCATGCGCCCCCCGACAATGCCGACCGCGACGATCTCGCGCAGTCGTCCGGTGGCGTTGGCCGTGGCGGTCGCCACCGTCTCCGCGCACAGCGACAGGCCGTAGCTGGCGTTTTCGAAATTGGCGCCGGTGACGATCGATCCGTCTTCCATCAGCAGCGCCGCACCCACCGCGAAGCGCGAATAGGGCGCGTGGGCATGCGCGGCGGCGGCGCGCGCGGCGTCGATCAGTACGGCGGGATCAATCATTGGGCGGCAACACTCCACGCGACGGGACGGGCGACGCCGTCGATGCGCCGCGTCGGGTTCGCCTGCCACATCCGCCACGGCCGCGCCAGATAATCGGGTTCGAACAAGCGGCGTTGCGCCCAAAGCGGCCGGATGATCGCGGCGCTGACCCGATATTCTGATTCGAATGCGGGCGAAATGCGCAGCATCATCGCGCGGCCGTCATGATATTCGGCCGGCCCCAGAAACCCGCGGATCGCGGTCATCACCTGCGCGCGGGTCGGACGGGCGGCGCAGTCGGGCGAGAAGTCGAGCGACAACGTGGCGGGCAGGGCATCGGTCGCGCGCGGTACCGTGGTCAGATAGGTCGTGACCTGATCGGCGGTCGGCTCGCACAGCGAAAACTCGTGGAGCGCGCCATGGCGCATTCCGATGGCATGCGCGCCGTTCCAGTTCGCCTCGAACGCCGCATCGCGCTGCGTTCCCCGCGACGCCGTGATATAGGTGAAATCCGCGCCGCGCGCGCGGACGGTCGGCCAGTCGATCGGGCCGTCCCCGGCCGATACCGTCAGGCCCTGGACCGGGAACCGGGTGCGATCGGGCGTCCAGCCGAACGACCATTGCCACAGAAACAACGCAACCAGCGCCAGCACCGCCAGCGCGCCGAGAATCAATTTGAACCGCATCACGCCTTGATATGCAGCACGCAGATCAGGGTGAAGAGGCGGCGTGCGGTGTCGAAATCGATCTCGACCTTGCCGTCCAGCCGCTCGCGCAGCGCCTCGGCCGCCTCGTTGTGGATGCCGCGCCTTGCCATGTCGATCGTCTCGATCTCGTGCGGGGTCGCCTGTCGGATGGCTTTGTAATAGCTGTCGCAGATCGCGAAATAATCGCGGATCGGGCGGCGCAGGCGCGCCATGCCCAACACCAGCGTCTCGATCAGGCTGCCATCCTCGCGCGCGATATCGATGGCGAGCCGGCCCTCTGGCACCGAGAGCGCGATGCGGTACGGACCGGCATAATGATCGGCAGGCACCCGGGCGGGGGCGAAGTGATTCGCCTCCAGCAGGTCGAAGATCGCGATACGCCGTTCCTGCTCGATATCGGCGCTGCGCCATAAAATGGTGCGCTCGTCGAGGGTCACGTCGATGATCCGGGGATCGGCCATGGCCTCCTGTCGCCGCTTCATGTGCTGGCGTCCACCGCAAAATGCGCTGTCAAGCGGTTGAGCGTAAGGCCGAGGTCTGGGACAAGGAGCGATGGCTACTGTTCACAGCATCGGCGGGGGTACCCCTCCGCAACCACCGCGCGTGCCCCACAATGTCGATGCGGAGGCGGCGCTGTTGGGCGCGATGCTGATCGACAATGGTCTGGCCGACGACATGGTCGAACGGCTGGATATCGAGCATTTCTACGATCCCGCCCATGCGCGCATTTTCGAACGGATCAGGGGCGTCCGCCGTACCGGGATGATCGCGAGTCCGGTGACGCTGCGGCCGATGTTCGACAATGACGAATTGCTGGCGGCACGCGGCGGCACCCAATATCTGGTCGAGATCACCGGCAGCAACGCCAGCCTGATCGGTGCGCGACAGTTCGCGCAGCAAATCTACGACCTTGCCCAGTTGCGCGCGCTCATCACCGTGGGCCGCACGCTGGTCGAAAACGCTACCGACACCTCGACCGAGGTCGATCCCAAGAAGCAGATCGAAGCAGCCGAAGAGGCGCTGTTCAAGGTCGCTGCGGAGGGGAACACGACCAACGCGGTCAAGTCGTTCGCGCAGGCGACGACGATGGCGGTGCGCATGGCCGAACGCGCGATGAACTCGGGTGGCGGTCTGTCGGGCGTCACGACCGGCCTCGCATCCGTCAACGGCCGGATCGGCGGCATGCATCACAGCGATCTCATCATCCTTGCCGGGCGTCCGGGCATGGGCAAGACGTCGCTCGCGACCAACATCGCCTTCAACGCTGCACAGCGTTACATGGACGACCAGCGCGCCGGCATGGAGAAGGGCAAGTCAGTTGGCGCGAAGGTCGCGTTCTTTTCGCTCGAAATGTCCGCCGATCAGCTCGCGACGCGCATCATGGCCGAGCAGGCGGAAATCAGTTCCGAAGCCTTGCGCATGGGCAAGATCCGCAAGGAGGACTTTACCCGCCTTGCCAACGCGGCCGCCGATCTGGAACAGTTGCCGCTCTATATCGACGATACCGCCGGCCTGTCGATTTCGGGCCTGCACACCCGCGTCCGGCGTCTGCAACGCAAGCTGGACGGTGAACTCGGGCTGGTCGTGGTTGACTATCTCCAGCTACTGCAAGGCTCGGGCAAGGGCAGCGACAATCGCGTGCAGGAAATCTCGGAGATTTCGCGCGGATTGAAGACGCTGGCCAAGGATATCGGCGTGCCGGTGATGGCACTGTCGCAGCTGTCGCGCGCCGTCGAACAGCGCGAGGACAAACGACCGCAGCTGTCCGACCTTCGCGAATCAGGGTCGATCGAGCAGGACGCCGACATGGTCTGGTTCGTGTACCGCGAGGACTATTATGTCGCGGCGAAGGAGCCGAAACGCCCGCGCGACGGTGACGATGCGAAGGTGTTCGAGGACCATGCGAAATGGGCGATGGATATGGAACGTGTCTATGGCCTCGCCGAGCTTATCATCGCCAAGCAGCGGCATGGCGCGACGGGCAAGGTGACGCTGAAGTTCGAGCCGCAGATCACCAAGTTCAGCGACTATGCCGGTGGCGGGTTCAGCGGGCTGGACGAATAGCCGATCGGTCCGGGCCGAACAGAAGAAGGGGGAGGCGCCGATGGCACCTCCCCCGATTTTTTTTGGGTGTCCCCGTATCAGATGCGGAACAGCGCGCCTACCACGATACGGCGATCGTTCAGGAAGCTGAACCGGTCATAGCGTTGACCCGCCGCGTCGATCTGACTGTACGCCTTGCTCTTGGTATCGAGGATGTTGGCGATCGATCCGCGTAGCTGGAGGTTGCCGATGTTGAACTTCAGCGACGCGTCGAGGAAGCCCGCATCTTCCGCGAACACGGGGTTGCCGGTCACATAGTCGCGATAGGTCAGCAGGTAGGACGAGCGCCAGTTATAGGCGAGCCGCGCTTCGACCACCTTGTCCTGATAGATCGCGACCGCGTTGGCGATATGCTTGGACTGGCCGAGCAGGTCGCTGACGCCCCAGCGGAATACCTGCGTCACGTCGTCCGGCACGCCGTTGCCATCGGCATCGGCGCCGTTGCCCGGGGGCGTCGTGTTGG
Source organism: Sphingomonas epibiotica (assembly GCF_039615155.1). Taxonomy (NCBI): domain Bacteria; kingdom Pseudomonadati; phylum Pseudomonadota; class Alphaproteobacteria; order Sphingomonadales; family Sphingomonadaceae; genus Sphingomonas; species Sphingomonas epibiotica. Next base: position 172,206 of record NZ_JBDGHY010000005.1, read on the forward strand.
CATCGATGAAGGTATAGTTGCCCTGTACGCCCAGATGCTTGAGCGGCCCCGGCAGGAAGTCGAAGAACTGCTGATAGCCGACTTCAACGCCCTTCACCGTCGCCTTCGCCTGATTGACCGGGCCGTTGTAGATGATGTTGAGCGTCTTGCCGTCGAGCGTCGTCGTCCCCAGCGACAGGTCGCCGTTGGTGATGATGTTCGACAGCTTCTTGTAGAAGCCGGCGACCGACAGATAACCGCCCTTGAAATACCATTCGTACGACAGGTCGAAATTGTCGGCGGTGGTCGGCTTCAGGAACGGGTTGCCGCGACTGACGCGGATTTCACTGGGCGAGATATCCTGCGCGCCGCGATCGACGCCGAACAACGGGTCGGTCTCGTCGGTGATCTGCTGGAAGTTCGTGCGCTGGGTCGTGACGACATATTCCTGCGATGCTCGCAAATCCTGTACGTTCGGCTGGCTGAGCCCCTTGCTGTAGCCGAAGCGGAACAGCATCTCGCGGTTCAGATTGAACTTCATGTTGAACGACGGCAGCCAACGTTCGTCGGTGAGGTTCAGCGAGGTCGGAATGGCCGCCTGTGCCGCATAGGCGGCCGACTCCGGCGCGAAATCGCGAATGTCGTCACGGCTTTCGGCGTCATCGGTACGCAAGCGGCGGCCGGTCGTCGGGTCGAACGTGTACTGGCAATTCTGCTGACCCGGACCAAGTGCGGGGTCGCACGACGGCAGGTCGGGGTTGAACGGGCGGAACGCCTGGAAACCCGACGACCGCAGCTCGGTCCGGACATAGCGCACACCGAAATTACCGTCGACCGACATGCCGTTATCGAAATCCTGCTTGAAATCGATTCGGACATAGGCGTTCTTCGTCCGTTCGGTGATGTCGGACGTATCTTCGGGACGATAGATCGCCTGACCGAAGCGCGTGCCGTCATTGATGCCGCGTGGCACCCAGTTCCCCAGCGTCGTCAGCTGCGGTTCGCTGGCAATATAGTTGCGGAACGCGCCATAGTCGTTGAGCAGATTGCGGTTCACGAACACGAAGTCGGTGTTGCTACCCTGAACGACACCATCCCCACGGAAGAAGTTTTTATAACTGACTGCCTCGAAGCCTTCGTTCGGGTTCTGGAACGTGCCGGCGATGCCATAGCCACCGGCCCAGGCCGGCGCGATCGCCCCCCAGTTGAGCGCCATTTCCGAATTGACTTGACTGCGTTCGGCAAAGCGAGCGCCGAACTTGACGCTGTCGAACCAACTGGCAAGGCCGTCGCCGCCCGACACGTCATAGCTGAGATCGCCGCGCAGTGCGTAAAGGTCGCCCTTGCCGTTCTGGAACTGGTCGGCCGCGAACTGGAAATTGGCACCATTGAAGTCGGCGCTTCCGGTGGGCGACGGGATGTAAACCCCCGGCGCGTTGATGAAACCGTTAGAATTGGTGATCGGGTCACGATCACCAGTAAACCGAGTGTTGCTAGGATTGAAGCGGTGCGCAGGGTCAATAAAGAATTCGACCCGAGGATGGTCGAGATCCGGCTTCACGGAATAATTGAAGTAGCTGTTCATGCCACCCCAAAGCTGACGCTGCCGGGCATCCGCCTTGGTATACTGCGCATCGAGGGTGATGAACAAGCGTTCGGTGGCGTTCCACTTAACGTTCAGGCTGAAATCGTCGGTCGAGGCTTCCTCAATCTTACCGACGCCCAGCATGCCGATGTCGCGACCACGCGCCCCGGTCCACGAATCCTGGTTGCTGGTGATGAGGCCAGATTCCATCAGGCCGCCGCGGACCGGATACAGGGTTTCGCAATCGCCTGGCGCAACCGGCTGTCCGCCCGGGCCGCTGCACATCGGCAGGCCGTCGGAACCCCAATTGTTGTTGCGTGCCAGATTGCTGACGCCGATGTTCACGCCGCCATTATGGTCGGGGAACCATTCGAGCGTCCGTTCGATGCTGTTGATCTTCGTTTCGGCGCGGATGTACTTGAACGTCGCTTGCAGACCGTCGTTGCGCCACTGGATCGCACCATAATAGCTGATGCGATCACGATCGAAGTCGGTGTTGCGCAGCTGGAACCCCGGCGTGATGCCGACGATGCGCGACGGGTCGACGCCAATAAACTCGTTTGGACGGGGGCCGTCGTTCAGATTGTTGATTTCCGGAACGTTGCCGTTGGCGTCGAGCACGCGCGGGATCGGCTGGCTCTGCTGCCAGCCATTGATCCGCGAGTCGAGCCGCGAGCGCGAATAGGAGCCGAGGATGCCGATTTCGCCAATCCCGGTGTTCCAGCGCTTGCCCGCGGTGATGCTGCCCTGCGGCGACCACTTCTTGCGCAAGTCGGAATAGGTCCCGTCGACCGAGATGACGAACAGGTCCTTCTTGCTGTCGAACGGTTCGAGCGTGCGCAGATTGATCGTGCCGCCGATGCCGCCCTCGATCAGGTCGGCGCTCTGATTCTTGTAGACGTCGACGCCGCCGACCAGTTCGGGCGGAATGCTCGAAAAGTCGAGCGAACGGCCGCCATTGGCCGAGAAGGCGTCGCGACCGTTGAATTCGGATCGGACGAAGCCGAGACCGCGCACGAGGTTGCCGCGACCTTCGGGCGAGGGGAAGTCGGGGCTGCCGCCGTTGGTCGGGAAGCGCGAGATGGTCACGCCCGGAATACGACCGATCGCTTCGGCGACCGACAGATCGGGCAGCGTCGCAATGTCCGACGCGGTGATCGAATCGACGAAGGTCGACGAGCGGCGCTTGATTTCCTTAGCCGATTCAAGCGCGGCGCGGATGCCGGTAACGACGATTTCACCTTCGGGCGTCGCGTCCTGCGCATCGGCCAGCGGCGTCGGCACCTTTTCGTCCGGCGGCGTGATGGCGGTCTGTGCAAAGGCGGCTGCCGGCGTCAGTGCCAAGGTCAGCGCGGATGTGGCCAACAGCAACTTCTTGGCCGAACGCGACGGATACGCGAGTACCTGCATCTTCATCAATCTATCCCCTCCCTGTAGCGACGTCTGTTCGCGTCGCCCGGCGTTACCTGTGCGCGATCCTTGCTGCTCGTTTCTCGTTTTTCGATACGATACGGCTAGCAATGGTGCGGCAACAATCGGGTGCATATCTGATCTGATTTACCCCGACAAGATAGCGGTAACATATTTACCCGACATCGTTGACAATTGTCCGGGTCGGGCGTTCTGATTGTAACTCAAGTAACATTACGTACGTAATTATTGCTGCATTGCAACGTATTAACGATATGGTTGCGCCAATGCTTGGGCAGTGCGAACGATGTTGTCGGAGAGGGGCGTTTCTATGACTATACATGCCGGTAACCGGCCGAGGACCGTATGACGGCGGCTGCCGAGATCGAACGGATCTGCATCGTCGGTGGCGGTACCGCCGGCTGGATGACCGCTGCTGCGCTTGCGAACAGGCTGCACGGCCTGGGGGTCCGAATCCACCTGATCGAATCGGACGAAATCGGGACGGTCGGGGTCGGTGAAGCGACGCTGCCGCATATCCGAGCGTTCAATACGACGCTGGGTATCGCCGAATCGGATCTAATGCGCGCGACCGAGGCTACGTACAAACTGGGCATCGAGTTTCGTGACTGGGGCCGAATCGGCGATCGCTATATCCACCCGTTCGGCAATTACGGGCCGACCGACGACGGCATTCCCTTCTACCATCAATGGCTGCGGTTGCGCGAACAAGGTGATACGACCCGGCTCGACGAATATTCGTTTCCGGTCATCGCCGCCGAGAACAACCGCTTCCGTCATCCCGGCAGTGACGTGCGTCAGGTCGAATCGAGCTTCGGCTATGCCTACCAGTTCGATGCTTCGCTCTATGCCCGCTTCCTGCGGCGTTATGCCGAAGCGCGCGGCGTCGAGCGGGTCGAGGGCAAGGTGGTCGACGTCGCGCTCGACGGGGAGCGTGGCCATGTCCGTGACGTGACGCTGGCCGACGGACGGGTGGTACAGGCCGACCTGTTCGTCGACTGTTCGGGCTTTCGCGGGCTGTTGATCGAAGGAGCGTTGCAGTCGGGCTATGACGACTGGAGCAACTGGCTGCCGTGCAACCGGGCGGTCGCGGTGCCGACCGACAGTCGCGGACCGCTCGGCCCCTATACGCGCGCGACGGCGCGGACGGCGGGGTGGCAATGGCGGATCCCGTTGCAGCACCGGGTCGGCAACGGTCATGTCTATTGCAGCAGCTTCATTTCCGACGATGACGCGCAGGCGCAACTGGTCGCCAATCTCGACGCGCCGATGCAGGCCGAGCCGCGACGGCTGCGCTTCACGACCGGACGGCGGCGCGACTTCTGGAAACGCAACGTCGTCGCGATCGGGCTGGCCAGCGGGTTTCTCGAACCGCTCGAATCGACGTCGATCCATCTGATCCAGGACGGCATTACCGAGTTGCTGGCGCTGTTCCCGACCCGTGCCTTCGATGCGGGCGATATCGACGAGTATAATCGGCGGATGGCGCTGCACTTCGAACGGGTACGCGACTTCCTGCTGCTGCACTATGTCGCGACCGAGCGTGAGGACAGCGAGATGTGGCGGCATTTCCGCGCGCTGACCCTGCCCGACAGTTTGCAGGCGAAGATCGATGCGTGGCTGACGCGTGGCTATGTCGTACCCTATCAGTTCGGATTGTTCCTGCCGCCCAGTTGGGTAGCGGTGATGCTGGGGCAGAGGCTGATGCCGAAGGGATATGATCCGCGCGTGCTGGCGCAGGACGACGCGACGATCGCGGCGCGCGCGGCGGCGCTGCGCGGGGCGGTGGCGCAGGCGGTGCAGGCGACGCCCGTGCATGCCGACTATATCCGCCGATCGCCGGCCGCGGCCGGTCTGGCGGCCTGAAGGACGGTGATGCAGGGGTTCGAAACATCCGTATCGGTCGGACGCATATTGGTGTGCGGCAGTGGTCTCGCGACCGAGATGACGGTCGCGGCGCTGGCGGCGCATTTGCCGCCCCACGTCGCGATCCTGCGCGTCGATGCCGGCGATCAGCGGGGCAGCGACCTGTTCTATGGCAGCGTCACCGCGCCGTCGGCCTATGCCTTCAACCTGTCGGTCGGGGTCGATGAACGCCGGCTGATCCTCGACAGCGATACGAGCTTTTCGTGGGGGACGCGCTATGCCGATTGGGGCGGGCGCGGGTGGATGCAGGGATTTGCGCTGCCGTTTCCGGTGATCGATGGCGTGCAGCTGCACCAATATCTGACGATGGTCGGGGCGGACGGAGTCACGCCCTATGTCGCCGGGGTACAGGCGGCACGACGTGGCGTGTTCGTCCATCCGCCGCGCGAGGGCGACGGGCAACATCCGCTGGCACGCGCCGAATATGGCTATCAGTTCGACCCGGCCGACTATGCGGCGCTGTTCGCGGCGGCGGTTCCGGCGGGGCGGGTCGAGCGGGTTGCCGGATCGGTTGTCGGTGTCGACGTCGCGGAGGGCGTGATCGCAGGCGTGCGGCTGGACGATGGCACTCAGGTGCGCGCGGACCTCTATGTCGATTGCAGCGGTCCGGCGGCAATGCTGCTGTCGGCAATGGCATGCGACTGGCTGGGCGATCGTCGGATCGGCATCACCGTCGAGGACCGGGCCAGCACAGACGAAGCACCTCTACGCACCGTGCGCGTGTCGCCCGATGGGTGGCAGAGCGAGACGCCACTGAAAGGACGCGTGCGGCATATGCGGGTTTCGACGGAAGGGTCGGTGGAAGCCCCGATTGGCCGCCGGTCGCGCGGCTGGGTCGGCAATTGTGTGGGGATCGGACAGGCGGTGGCGATGGTCGAGCCGTTGACGCCGGCACCGATGATGCTGCTGGAACGCGATATCGAACGGCTGCTGACACTGATCCCTTCGCGGCAGGAGATGGGCGTAGAGGCGCGTGAATATGACCGGCGCTTCGCAGACGATCACGACCACGCCGACCTGTTCCAGCGGACGTTCTTTACGGCGGAAGAACTGCCGGACGGACCCTATTGGCAGGCGGCGAAGGCACAGGCGGTGCCGGAGAAGCTGGCGCGCAAGCTGGCCATGTTCGCCGAACGCGGGGTGCTGGTCGCCTATGACCTCGAACCCTTTCATCCGGAGGACTGGACGATCCTGCATCTGGGGCTGGGGTTGCGACCGATCCGCCACGACCGGCTGGCCGATCGCGCCGATCCGGCGCGGGTGCGGCAGTTCCTGTCGAAGATGGCGGGTGAGATCGAAGCGGCGGTGACGAAGCTGCCGCCGGCGCGGGTCTATCGGGCGCAGCTCGAACAATATCTGAAGCGGGGAATGGTATGAGCGCGCCACTGTTGCGCCGGATCGTGATCGTCGGCGGCGGATCGGCGGGGTGGATGACCGCCGCCGCGCTGTCGAGCCTGCTGGATCCGAAGGACGTCGCGATCACACTGGTCGAATCGGATGCGATCGGCACGGTCGGGGTGGGTGAGGCGACGATCCCCGACATACTGAACTTCAACCGGATGCTCGGCGTGAACGAGGCCGAGTTCATGGCCGCGACGCAGGCGACGTTCAAACTGGGCATCGAGTTCGTCGATTGGGGCGCGAAGGGCGACCGCTATGTCCACCCGTTCGGCCAGCATGGCGTCGACATGCAGGGCATCGATTTCCACCACTATTGGCTGCGCGCCCGCGAACATGGCGCGCCGCAGCCGATCGAGGATTATAGCCTATGCGCGGTCGCAGCGCGGGCGGGCAAGTTCGCGCTGCCCGACCCTAATCTGCGATCGGTCCTGTCGCACCTTCGCTATGCCTATCATTTCGATGCGACGCTTTATGCGCGGTTCCTGCGTCGCTATGCCGAGAAGCGCGGCGTGGTCCGCGTCGAGGGGATCGTCGGCGCGGTCGGGCAGGGTGCGGACGGCGCGATCACCGGGCTGACGCTAAGCGACGGGCGGGTGGTGGAAGGTGACTTCTTCTTCGACTGCACCGGTTTTCGGTCGTTGCTGGCGGGCGAGACGCTGGGCAGCGGGTTCGTCGACTGGAGCCACTGGCTGCCGTGCGACACTGCGCTGGCGGTGCCGAGCGAACATGCCGGGCCGCCGACGCCCTATACCCGTGCGACCGCGCGCGATGCCGGGTGGCAATGGCGCATCCCGACGCAGCGGCGGGTCGGCAACGGCCATATCTTTTCGAGCGCGTTCACGACCGAGGAGGCGGCGCGCGAGACGCTGCTCGCTAATCTGGATGCACCCGCGCTCGCCGATCCACGTCGCATCCGGTTCAAGGCGGGGTGCCGCGAAAGTTTTTGGTCGGGCAACTGCATTGCGATCGGGCTGGCGGCGGGGTTCCTCGAACCGCTCGAATCGACGTCGATCTATCTGATCCAGGAGGGAATCAGCCGGTTCATCTCGCTATTCCCGCGCGGCGACATTCCCGACATCCTGCGCACCGAATATAACCGCCACATGCGCACCGAGTTCGAACAGGTGCGCGACTTCATCATCCTGCATTATGCAGCGACCGCGCGCGACGACACGCCGTTCTGGAACCATTGCCGGACCATGACCCTGCCCGATACGCTGCTGCACAAGATTGATCTGTTCCGCGAGACGGGGCGGGTATTCCGCTACAATGACGAACTGTTCACCCGCCCGAGCTGGGTCGCGGTGATGCTGGGGCAGGGGATCGTGCCCAAGGCGTCCGATCCGATCGTCGCGACGCTCCCCGAAGCGGATGTCGCGCGTAGCCTGACGTCGATGCGCGAGGCGATGGCGGCGGCGGTGGCGCGGATGCCGACGCATGGCGACTTCCTCGCCCGCTACTGTCCGGCACAGGCGATCGCGGCATGAGCGGGGCGAACATCCGCAGCATCGTCATCGTCGGCGGCGGCACGGCGGGATGGATGGCGGCGGCGGCGCTGTCGCACATGCTGGCCGGCAGCGGCATGACGATCCGCGTCGTCGAATCCGAAGCGATCGGCACGGTCGGCGTCGGCGAGGCGACGATCCCGCATATCCAGTATTTCAACCGGCTGCTGGGCATCGACGAGGACGACTTCGTCCGCCGGACCTGCGCGACGTTCAAGCTGGGCATCGAGTTCGTCGACTGGGGCAAGATCGGCGAGCGCTATATCCATCCCTTCGGCACCTATGGTCAGGAGATGGAGGGCATTCATTTCCATCATTTCTGGTACCGCCATGCCCAGGCCGGGCGCGCGCTACCGCTCGATCGCTACAGCATCGGCGTCGGCGCGGCGCGGGCGGGCAAGTTCATGCGGCCCGATCCGTCGCGACGCGGGTCGCCGCTGGCCGGTATCAGCTATGCGTTTCAGTTCGATGCGGCGCTCTACGCCAAATATCTGCGTGAGCGTGCCGAGGCGGCGGGCGTGGTCCGGACCGAGGGGCGGATCGTCGACGTCGCACTGAACGGCGCAAACGGCCATGTCGACCATGTCGTGCTCGACGATGGCACCAAGGTTGCCGGCGACCTGTTCATCGACTGCTCTGGCTTTCGCGGACTCCTGATCGAGGGGGCGCTGAACGCCGGCTATGACGACTGGCGCGAATGGTTGCCGTGCGACCGGGCGGTGGCGCGACCGTGCGCGCGGGTCGGCGATCCGACGCCCTATACCCGGGCGACCGCGACCAGCGCTGGCTGGCGCTGGCGCATTCCGCTCCAGTCGCGCACCGGCAACGGCCATGTCTATTGTTCCGACTATGTCGACGACGACACCGCGCTCGCTATGCTGAACGAGGGACTGGATGGCGCCCCACTCGCCGGGCCGAATTTCCTGCGCTTCACGGCAGGGGTGCGGCGAAAGGCGTGGGACCGGAACGTGGTCGCGCTGGGACTGGCGGCGGGGTTTCTCGAACCGCTCGAATCGACGTCGATCCATCTGATCCAGACCGGGATCGCACGGCTGCTGACCAACTTTCCCGACCGTTCGTTCAACCAGCCGGATATCGATTATTACAACCGGCGGACGCGGCTGGAATATGAACAGGTCCGCGACTTCCTGATCCTGCATTACAAGGCGACGGCGCGTGACGACAGTCCGTTCTGGCGGCGGTGTCGCGAGATGGCGATCCCGGCGTCGCTGGAGGAACGCATCGCGATCTTTCGGGAAAATGCGCGGCTCTATCGCCACGACAACGAACTGTTCAGCGAGACCAGTTGGCTGGCGGTGCTGCACGGGCAGAATATTCACCCCAAGCGGCATCATCCGATCGCCGACATTCTGACGGAAGAGGAACTCGACCGGCGCATGACCCATATCGCCGGGGCAATGGACGCCGGAGTGCGGGCGATGCCCGACCATATGGCGTTCATCGACCGGTTTTGTCGTGCGACTGGCTAGGGTCAGTACAAGCGCAAACCGTTCGTGCTGAGTAGGGGCTGAGCAAATCCGAAAGCGTATCGAAGCACCCTCGGCGGTCCTTCGATACGCCGCTTCGACAGGCTCAGCGGCTACTCAGGACGAACGGAAGAGATTGCAGCAGGTTCGCCCTAACGCCGCAAATCGTCAATCAGATACTGTTTCACCCGCTGTGCCATATCAGGCGTCATCTCGCCTAGCGCACCGCGACCGGCGGGGGGCAGGTGGGTGACCGCGTCATGGCCAGCACCGAAGACATAATGGTCGAACCAGTTTCGCCACACGTCGCGTTCGCGCTCGGGCAGGTCGCGGATGCTCATCACCGCGTGCATCAACGTGCGGAAGGGGGAGCCCTGCCAATGGCGCGGCGATAGGTCCCACCAATAGTTGGTGAGCACGTTGACCGGCGACAGCCCCTCAACCTGATGCCACCACATATAGGGGATGTAGATCGCGTCGCCGGGTTCCAGTTCGGCCTCGAGCGCGGTTTCCAGCGCCTCGGCATAGCGGGGATAGCGTTCCAAGTCGGGGTTGCGAAGATCGACCATGCTGACCGGCGGCCCGGCAAAGGTGAAGTCGAACGGCCCGACATACAAGTTGCGGACCTGTTCGGGCGGAAACAGCGTGAAGCGCCGCCGTCCGCCGACGACCACCGCAACATTTTCCGACATGTCGAAATGGGTCGATACCGTCACCCGGTTGCCGATCCACAGTCGCGCGACCGCGCCCGGACCGGTGATGCCCAGCACGTTGTCGCGTGCGAAATCGGGACAATTCTCGGCGATCGGCACCGCTCCGGCGTAGAAGGCCGGCGGCTGTTCCTCGTCGCGCGCGCGCATCAGCACCTGGAGCAACTCGGCGATCGGGGCGAAGCGTTGCTGATAGTTGAGCCCGCGCAGGTCGTTGCTGTACCAGAATCGCCCGTTGATCTGCGGCGGCCCCAGAAAGGCCGGGACCGGTTTGCCGAGGTCGGTCGCCTCGATATAGTCGCTAAGCGCCGCGTCCGATTGCCGCGCTGCCTGCACCGCCGGCCACGACGCGGCGATGCCGCGCAGCACCGCCGGTTGGCGCAGCGGGACGATGTCCGCCTCGAAACGCTGTCGATCGACAGCATGCCATTCGCGGATCGGCGGAAAACTGCGCGTCATATAGATAAGCCTGCCAAATACCGTCCGGCACCCACGTGCCGAATGTAACAGCCTGTAAATGGCCGGTTTGCGGAAGTCGATGATATCGCATCTTTACACCGCGCGTGGACCTACCTAGCGTTGCCGACAAATTAGCAGACAAAACTGCGGAGGGGTGGCTGATGGCCATAGCGGAGGGTGTCGGGCCCGTGACCGAGCGTTCGGTCGGCGGAAGTCTGACCGCGCGGTTGAGCGCGTTGATGTTCATGCAGTTCTTCATCTGGGGGGCGTGGCAGGTCACGCTCGGCCTGGTGATGCAGACGGTCGGGATCGGAAACCTGATCGGCAACGCGTTCTCGATGGGGCCGATCGCGTCGATCGTCGGATCGCTGCTGCTCGGCATGGTCGCGGTGCGCTATGTCGCACCGCGGATGCTGATGGTAATCCTGCATCTGGTCGGCGGCGTGCTGCTGTACCTGCTGCCGACGCTGCTGACGCCCGAAAACGGCGGGACGTTCGTGTGGCTGCTGCTCGGCTACATGATCCTGTACATGCCGACCGTGGGTCTGGCGAACACCATCGCGCTCAAGAGCTTCGGCGATCGGACCGATAACTTCCCGTTCGTCCGCGCCTTCGGCACGATCGGCTGGATCGCGGCGGGCCTCATCATCGGCTGGGCGGGGCTGTCGGCCAGTCCGAAGATCTTCTGGGTCGCGGCGGTCGTTTCGGTCGCGCTCGGCATCTACAGCTTCACCCTGCCGGCGGTCGAGGCCGACAAGCCGCAGGGGGGCAGCGCGATCGCCCAGGTGTTCTGCGTCGAGGCGTTCAGCCTGATGCGGCAGAAGTCGTTCCTGATCTTCATCGTCTGCGCGACGCTGATCTCGGTGCCACTGGCCATGTATTATGCCTATGCGTCACCCTATGTCGGCGCGGCGGGGATCGAGAATGTCAGCGGCACGCTGGCGATCGGGCAGATGTCCGAACTGGTCTTCATGTTCTCGATGCCGTGGCTCTATCGCCGCTTCGGGGTGAAGCCGCTGCTGCTGGTCGGCATGGCCGCATGGGCGCTGCGCTATGCGCTGTTCGCGATCGGGGACGGCGGATCGGGGCTGTGGGCGATCTATCTCGGCGTCGCGCTGCACGGCGTGTGCTACGACTTCTTCTTCGTGGCTGGCGCAATCTATGTCGGCACCATCGCCACGCCGAAGGGCGTCAATGCGCAGGCGCAGGGCATGTTGACGCTGTTCACCTATGGCGTCGGCATGTTGCTGGGGTCGCAGATCGGTGCGCTGATCTATGCGCAGTTGCCGAGTGCGCCGACCATCGCCGACTGGCAGGGCATGTGGGTCTATCCGGCGGTCGCCGCCGCGGCGATCGCGCTACTGTTCCAATTCACCTTCCGCGACGATCGTCGCAAGGAGACGCTGGCATGACGGGAATGAAGGGGCCGGGCATTTTCCTGGCGCAGTTCATGGGCGATCAGGCGCCGTTCGACACGCTGGAGAATATGGCCGAATGGGCCGCGGGCCTTGGCTATGTCGGCGTGCAGATCCCGTGCGACACGCGGCTGATCGACTTGAAAACCGCGTCGGAGAGCAAGGATTATTGCGACGACCTCCGCGGCAAGTTGGCGGCGCACGGCATCGAAGTGACCGAGCTGTCGACCCATCTGCAGGGGCAGCTGGTCGCGGTACATCCGGCCTACGACACGCTGTTCGACGGCTTCGCGCCCCCCGAAGTGCATGGCAAACCCGCCGAGCGGCAGGTTTGGGCGGTCGAGCAAGTCAAGATGGCGGCGAAGGCGAGCGCCAATCTCGGGCTGAAGGCGCATGCGACCTTTTCCGGCGCGCTGGCATGGCCCTATGTCTATCCGTGGCCTCAGCGGCCGGCGGGGCTGGTTGAGGAAGCATTTGCCGAACTGGCGCGGCGCTGGACCCCGATCCTCGATGTGTTCGAGGAAAATGGCGTGCATTGCGCGTTCGAGGTCCATGCCGGCGAAGACCTGCACGACGGCGCGACGTGGGAGCGGTTCCTCGAAGCAGTGAAGGGGCACAATGCCGCGCGGCTGCTGTTCGATCCGTCGCATTACGTGCTGCAACAGCTCGACTATCTCGACTTCATCGACCGCTATCACGACCGGATTTCGTGCTTCCACGTCAAGGATGCCGAATATAATCCGACCGGGCGCTCGGGCGTCTATGGCGGCTATCAGGACTGGGTCGATCGTCCGGGGCGGTTCCGCTCGCTCGGCGATGGGCAGGTCGATTTCTCAGGCGTGTTCAGCCGCATGGCGCAGTATGGCTATGATGGCTGGGCGGTGCTCGAATGGGAATGCGCGCTCAAGAATTCGGCGGATGGGGCCAGCGAAGGCGCTCCGTTCATCGACGTGCATATGATCCGCCTGACCGATCATGCCTTTGACGATTTTGCCAAGAGCGGCGTCGACCGCGCGGCGATCCGCAAGCTGATGGGATTGTCGGCGGAATGAGCGGCAAGGCGTTGAAGCTCGGCATGGCCGGCGGTGGCGAGGGCGCGTTCATCGGCGCGATCCACCGCAAGGCGGCGGCACTCGATGGCGACTGGCAACTGGTGGCCGGCGCGTTCAGCAGCGATGCCGCGCGCAACGAGCGCAGCGGTGCCGCGCTCGGGCTCGATCCGCAGCGTGTCTATGGCGACCTGAACGCGCTGATTGCGGCCGAAACTGCCTTGCCCAAGAGTGAGCGGATCGATGCGCTGGCGATCGTCACGCCCAACCACCTCCATGCACCGATGGCGATCGCGGCGCTGGAGGCGGGCATTCACGTCTTCTGTGAAAAGCCGATGGCGATGAGCAGCGACGAGGCCCGCGCGATTGCGGCAGCGGCGCGCAAGAGCAGCGCGAAGTTCGCGCTGGCTTTCACCTATAGCGGCTATCCCCTCGTCGAAGAAGCGCGCACCCGCGTCGCGCGCGGCGATCTGGGCAAGATCCGGCTCGTTCAGGTTGAGTATTTGCAGGGGTGGCTAAGCCTGCCGATCGATGGCGAAGGCAACAAACAGGCGGAATGGCGTACCGACCCGGCCAAGGCTGGCCTTGGCGGCTGTCTGGGCGATATCGGCACCCATGCCTTTCACCTCGCCGAGCATGTCTCGGGCGTGGCGGTGAGCGAGGTGTCGGCGGACCTGACCGCGCATGTCGCCGGGCGGCGGCTCGACGACGATGTCAGCGCGCTGCTGCGCTTCAACGGGGGTGCGCGCGGTACGCTGAAGGCCACGCAGATCGCGGCGGGCGAGGAGAACGGCCTGAAGCTGCGCGTATCGGGCGAGCATGGCACGCTCGAATGGGCGCAGATGGAGCCGAACACGCTGACGCTGCGCTGGCTCGACCGGCCGGCCGAAGTGGTACGTGCGGGCGGACCGGGTCTCGACGCGTCGACTCAGGCGTTGCTGCGTACGCCGTCCGGCCACCCCGAGGGCTATATCGAGGCATTCGCCAATTTGTACCAAGGGTTTGCGGCAGCGATTCGCGGGCAGGACGAGCGCTTCGTTCCCGGGCTGACCGACGGGCTGCGGACGATGAACTTTATCGAGGCGGTGATCGCGAATGCGGCCTCCGACCGGAAATGGACCCCAGTGGAAGCGGGAGAGTGAAGATGAAACTGCTGACGGGTATGGCGATCGTAGGAGCGGCGGGCGCGACCGCGCTACTGGCGACCGCGACGCCGACCACCGCCCAGACCGCGGCGCCGCCCGCGTTCAACGCGTGCAAGGCATGCCACACGGTCAACAAGGGTGGCCGCAATGGGATCGGCCCCAATCTGTTCGGCGTGGTCGGACGGCCGGCGGCATCGGTGCCGGGCTTCAACTATTCCCCGGCGATGAAGGCGTCGAAGCTGCGCTGGGATGCGAAGACGCTCGACGAATATCTGGCGGGACCGGCCAAGAAGGTGCCGGGCACGCGCATGCCGATCGCGACGCCCGATCCGGCGAAGCGCGCGGCGATCATCGCTTACCTGACGTCGGCCAAGTGAGCGGAGTGTCGCGGCGCACGGTCATGGCGGGGGCCGCCGCCGCGACGCTGGCCGCCGGGGTCGGCGCGTCACAACGACGCGAGGGTAGCGGCAGCAATACCGCGCGCTTCTCGCTGAAGTTCGCACCGCACGAGGGCAGCTTCGCCAGCCGCGGCGACCGGATCGAACAGATCGCCTATGCCGCGGATCAGGGTTTCACGGCGTGGGAGGATAACGAGGCGGCCGGTCGCAGCATCGCTGAACAGACGGCGATGGCGAAGGCGCTGCAACAGCGTGGTATGACGATGGGCGTGTTCGTCGCCAGCATGCCGAAATGGTCGCAGTCGCGGCCGTTGCTGGGGGCGAAGGACGACGCGGAGCGCGAGGGGTTCCTGAACGATATCCGTGCGTCGATCGACGTCGCCAAGCGGCTGTCGGCGACGCGGATGACGGTGGTGACCGGCTTCATGGACCCGAAGGTCCCGGTGGATATCCAGACGGCGCGGGTGATCGACGTGATGCGCCGTGCCGGCGATATCGTCGCGCCGCACAACATCGCGATGGTCATGGAGCCGCTGAACACGCGGACCAACCATCCGGGCGTCTATATGCAATCGATCGCCCAGGGCTATGCGGTTGCGCGCGGCGCGAACAGTGCTGGAGTCAAAATCCTTGCCGATCTGTACCATGAGCAGATTCAGTCGGGGAATCTGATCCCGACACTTGATACGTGCTGGGACGAGATCGGCTATATCCAGTTCGGCGACAATCCGGGCCGCAACGAGCCCGGAACCGGTGAGATCAACTATGCCACCATCGTCAAATGGCTGAAGGGCAAGCGCTATGCCGGGGTAATCGGCATGGAACATGGTAATTCGATAAAGGGTCGGCCGGGAGAAGAGGCGCTGGTCGCCGCCTATCGCCGGATCGACCAGGCATAAGAAGGAGGGGATGATGAGGCTGCGGGACATAGCGGCGCTTGGTTCCGTTCTGACAGCGTTGGCGGGTTCCGCCGGTGCGCAGGACAGGCCGGGGTTCAAGGATACGCCGGTGCTGCCCGGTGGACAGTGGCGGGTGCATGATGCCGACCGGCCGACGCCGACGGTAGTGACGCCTGCTGCACAGCCGGGCGGGGCGCCGTCCGATGCGATCGTGTTGTTCGACGGGCGATCGGTCGACGCTTGGTCTCCCAAGGGCACGCCATGGCCGGTCAAGGACGGCGTGCTGACCGTCCCGTCGCGCGGGCCGGACGGCAAGGGCGGCGGCGATCTGGTGTCGAAGCAGAGCTTCGGCGACGTGCAACTGCACCTCGAATTCCGCAGCCCCAACCCGCCGACCAAGACGTCGCAGGACCGCGGCAATAGCGGCATCTGGTTCATGCAGCGCTATGAGGTGCAGATCCTCGACGGCTATCAGAACCCGACCTATGCCGATGGCACGGTCGGTGCGGTCTATGGCTGGAAGCCGCCGCTGGTGAACGCGTCGCGCAAGCCCGGCGAATGGCAGACCTACGACATCATATTCGAACGGCCGCGCTTCGCCGCCGACGGTTCGCTGGTGCGCCCGGCCTATGTCACCGCGCTCCTGAACGGGGTGGTGGTGCAGAACCACCAGGCGATGCTGGGCACGACCATCTGGCGGCAGGTCGCGAAGTACGAGGCACATGGCGACGCCGCGCCGATCCAGTTGCAGGATCATGATTCACCGGTGTCGTTCCGCAACATCTGGGTACGTCCACTGCCCGAGAGCCCGATCGCGCAGGACCTGAAGGAGAACAGCAAATGATCGATCGCAGGACGGCGCTTGCCGGTGTCGCGGCGATGTTCGGCACCGCGCTCTATGCGCCGCTCGCCCGCGCTGTGGGTGCAGAGGGTCCGGTCGGCGTACCGGCGATCAGCGATGGCCCGCCGAGCGCCGCGGTATTCACCGCGCCGCAACGCGCGCTGATGACGGCGCTGAGCGAACGGGTGATCCCGACCACCGATACGCCGGGCGCGATCGCCGCGGGCGTTCCGGCCTATATCGAGAAGCTGTTGGCCGATTGGTCCTATCCGGCCGAGCGGGTGCCGATCGTCGCCGGGCTCGACGCGATCGAGAAGCGCAGCATGACCGATTACAAGGTTGCGGGTGCCAGGGCGACGCCTGCACAGCAGGACGCGCTGCTGACGCTGGCGATGAACGACCAGATCCCGGGCGGCAAGACCTTCTTCGAAGCGTTCCGCCAGCTGGTTATCGCCGGCTATTACACGTCGGAGATCGGCATGACGCAGGAGCGCGAATATCTGCCGGTGCCCGGCGAATATAACGGCGCCTTTCCCTATTCGCAGGTCAACAAGGTGTATAGCGCATGATCGTCAATCGCAGGCACGTCCTGGCCGGTGCCGGCGGCATTGCCGCACTCGGCGTTACCGGCATCGCGCAGGCGGCGCAGATCAAGGCCGTCGGCATTCAGCTCTACACCGTGCGCGACTTGTTCCAAAAGGACCCGGTCAAGACGCTCGGTGACATCGCCCGCATCGGGTACAAGGAAGTCGAATATGGCGGTGGCGGCTATGACGCCATGGACCATAAGCTGCTCCGCCGGACGATGGATCGGCTGGGGCTGAAGGCACCGTCGATCCACGTGCCGTATGAAGCGCTGCTGGGCGCGTTCGACAAGCAGGTCGAGATGGTCAAGACGCTGGGCGCCGATACGGTGGTCCTTCCGTACATGGTCGACCAGCATCGCAACGAGGCGGGCTGGAACGCGGCGCTGCCGAACTTCAACCGCTTCGCAACCGATCTGCGCAAGGCGGGGCTGGGCTTCGCCTATCACAACCATGATTTCGAATTCACGGTGAAGCCGGGCGGGGTCAGCCTGTACGAGCGGTTGCTGAAGGCGACCGATCCGGCATTGGTGAAGATCGAGCTCGACCTTTACTGGGTCGGCCATGCCGGCGAGGATGTCGGCGGGTGGATCGACCGGCTGGGGCCGCGCCTCTACGCCTATCACGTCAAGGACGCGCGCGCCGATGGCAGCATGACCGCGGTCGGCGCCGGCAAGACCGATTTCGCCGCGCTGTTCGCTCGCCGCGGCAGTGCCGGCGTCCGCCATTTCTATGTCGAGAACGATCAGGCGCCCGCGCCCTATCTACCCGATATCACCACCAGTTTCCGGACGCTCAAGGCGCTGCGTTACTAAAACAGATACCCTTGGAGGGGAATTATGGCAGTCACCAACAGGTTCGACGCGATCGTCATCGGATCGGGCGTCAGCGGCGGATTCGCCGCGAAGGAATTGACCGAAAAGGGCCTGCGCGTCCTGATGCTCGACCGTGGCCGGATGGTCGAGCATGTCGAAGGCTATCCGTATGACGGCAAGCCCGCATATGAGGTTCCGGCACGCAACCAGATGCCGAAGCCGCTGATGGACAGCGACTATTTCATCGCGAAGTACGGCTATGTCTCGCCGAGCAACCGGTCCTTCTACAATGACGACCGGCTGAACCCTTATGCCTATGACGAAGGGGAGAAGTTCTACTGGATCCGCCCGGGTGCGGTGGGCGGCAAGTCGCTGATCTGGGGTCGCTGGACGTTCCGGTGGAGCGCCGACGATTTCGAGGCGAACAAGCGCGAGGGCATCGATGGCGCATGGCCGATCGGCTATGACGACGTCGCGCCGTGGTACAGCTATGTCGAAAAATATATCGGCGTATCGGGTTCGCGCGAGAACCTGCCTTACCTGCCCGACAGCGAATTCCAGCCGCCGATGCCGATGAACGTCGCAGAGAAGTGGCTGAAGGAACGGCTGGAGACCCAGTTTCCGGGCCGCAAGCTGATCCACACCCGCCTGTCGAACATGACCGAGGACAAGCCGGACCAGAATCGCAGCAAGTGCCAGTTCCGCAACCAGTGCGGCAATGGCTGTTCGTTCGGCGCCTATTTCTCGACCCAGGCGGTGACGTTGCCGGCGGCGCGGGCGACCGGGCGGCTGACGCTGCGCTCTGACGCGGTCGTCACCAACCTCGAATATGATGCCGCGCGCAAGAAGGTGACCGGCGTGCGCTTCGTCGATGCCAAGACGGGGCAGGCGGAGACGGTGCAGGCGAACCTGGTCTTCCTGTGCGCGTCGGCAATGGCATCGACGCAGATCCTGATGAATTCGCGGATGGGCGGCGGCGGTCGCAGCCATTTCGACACCAGCGGCACGCTCGGCCGCTATGTCATGGACCATATCTTCCGCGTCGGCGCCGAGGGGGAGATCCCCGGCATGACCGACCTGATCGAATATGGCCGTCGGCCGGGCGGCGTCTATGTCCCGCGCTTCCGCAACCTGAAGGGCGAGGAAGGCGTCGGTTTCCGTCGCGGCTATGGCTATCAGGGCAGCGCACGTCGCGAGCCGACGGCTCCGGTCGGCTTCGGCAAGGACATGAAGCACGGCATGCGGCAATATGGCCCGTGGAAGTTCGGCATGGGCGCGTTCGGCGAATGCCTGCCCTATGCCGACAATCGCGTGTCGCTGCATGCGAACAAGGTCGACCGGTTCGGCGTGCCGCTGATGAAGTTCGACGTGAAGTTCCGGGACAACGAGCTGAAGATGATGGCCGATGCCCGGATCGAGGGCGAGAAGATGCTGAAGGCGGCGGGTCTGACCAATGTCCGCAGCTATGAAGGCGCGCATATCCCGGGCGACGCGATCCATGAAATGGGTGGCGCACGCATGGGCGCCGATCCGCGCAAGTCGGTGCTGAACGGGTGGAGCCAGGCGCATGACGCGTCGAACCTGTACGTCACCGATGGCGCGCAGATGGCGTCGGTATCGTGCGTGAACCCGTCGCTGACGTTCATGGCGCTGACCGCCCGCGCGGCGGACCATGCGATGCGGACCAAGCCCTGGGCGTAGGCCGTTCGAAGGTTGAAATCGTCACCCCAGCCTTCGCTGGGGTGACGTTTGGGTCAGGCTTCTGTGGAACTGAAGGCCGGGTCCGGCCGCAACCCGAGGAGGATCAGCAGCGCGCCCGCCGCCGCCTCGCCATCGCCAGCCGTAACGGTCTTGGCATCGTCAGGGCGCGGTTCGAAGCCGTTGTTCACGCCGAGATTGTCGGAAGGCGTAAGCACGACCGTATCGCCGTTCCGGTCGATATCGACGCGATGCGCTTCGCGCATGAAGGTCTTAAAGTTCTTGACCGCCGCCGCGTCCTGGAAGGGGATGAACTGACGCTTCCACTGCTCGGGGGTCGGATCGGTCAGGCCGGTCCGCGACGCCGACAGGGCATCGGCGATCGCCTGCGCGACGACCGCCTTCTTCGCCGATTTGCCGAACCATTTGGGATCGGTCGCGATCGTGTCGACGGACAGAGTGTGCGACACCGGCGCGAGGATGATCCGGCCGTTGGTAAAATAGGCGACTGCCGATTGCTGCATCGCCGCCCTTTGCGCCCGAAACCGGGGCGGGGCAAGCGCGGCTCAGAAGCTCGGCAGGTTCGGATCGCCGTCGAGCAGCGGCTTATGGATGCCGCATTCGACCTTTTCCCAGCCGGCCCAGCGGCCCGAGCGTGGGTCTTCGCCGGGTTTTACCCGGTTGGTGCAGGGTTGGCAGCCGATCGACGGAAAACCCTGTTCGACCAGCGGGTGACGCGGCAGGTCGTGCTGCGCGAAATAGGCGTCGATGTCCGCCGGGGTCCAGGTGATGAGCGGATTGATCTTCAACCGGCCGACGCTGTCCAACGTGTCGAGTTCGAAGCGGGGCAGGGCGGTGCGGGTCGCCGACTGGAACGCCTTGCGGCCGGTGAAGCTGGCATCGAAGCCGGCAAGGCCCCGCGCGAGCGGTTCGACCTTGCGGATTTCGCAGCAGCCATCGGGGTCGTAGGACCAGCGCAACTCGGTGGCGTCCTTCGCCGCCAGCAGCGCCGGATCGGGGCGGAGGTTGCGAAAATCGGTCAGGCCTAGGCGATCGACCAGCAGGTCGCGATAGGCGAGCGTTTCGGGGAAATGCTTTCCGGTTTCGAGGAAGAGCACCGGGACCGACCGGTCGACCGACGCGATCAGGTGGAGCAGCACCGCCGATTCGGCGCCGAACGACGACACTGCCGCGACCTTGCCGAGCAGCCGCTCGCGCAGGGCGACGGTCAGCATCTCGTGCGTCGAGGTATCGCGAAAGCGGTCGTTCAGCACTTGCGCATCGGCGGCGGTGAAACGCGGGGCTAGGTCCAGCCGGTCGCGCACGCGAATATCCGGGTCAGCATCAGCCATGACGCAGTTTCCACACCGGCACATGCCCGTCGGCCGCCGCCTGATAGACATGGTCGTAGCGTTCCAGCGCGCGTTCGAGCGCGGCGGGATCGACCGGCGCGGAGGGCGCGAAACTGTCGAAGCCGCAGCGGCGCATCAACGGGATCTGATCGACCAGCACGTCGCCCTCGGCGCGCAGTTCGCCGGTATAGCCCGCCTCGCGCAGGATCCGCCCGGCCGAATAGCCCCGCCCGTCGCGGAATTTGGGGAAGCTGACCTCGATCAATGCCAGCCGGTCGAGATGCGGCAGCAGCAGGCGGGCATCGTCGCCGGCCTCTATCCGCACGGCGGTCGCGTTCGACTGGCCGAGAAAGGCGTCGAGGGTGACGGCGGGTTCGTCATGCGCGGCATCGTCGCGCAGGCGCAGGGCGTCAACCATAGATAGCCTCCTTGAACGGTTCCATGCCGATCCGGCGATAGGTGTCGACGAAGCGCTCCCCGTCGGTGCGTTCGGCGAGATAGCGGTCAGTGACGCGCTCGATCGCGTCGACCACGCCGTCTTCGGAAAAGCCGGGGCCGGTGATCTTGCCGAGCGAGACGTCTTCCGCACCCGATCCGCCGAGGAGAAGCTGGTAATTCTCGGTGCCCTTACGGTCGACGCCGAGGATGCCGATATGGCCGGCATGATGGTGGCCGCAGGCGTTGATGCAGCCGCTGATCTTGAGCTTCAGTTCGCCCAGATCGCGCTGGCGCACCGGATCGGCGAAGCGATCGGCGATCTTCTGCGCGAGCGGGATCGAACGCGCATTGGCGAGGCTGCAATAATCGAGGCCGGGGCAGGCGATGATATCGGTGATCAGGTCGAGATTGGCCTCGGCCAGCCCGATCGCGACCAGCCGGTCATAGACCGCGCGAAGGTCGGCCGAGCGGACATGCGGCAGGACGATGTTCTGCGCATGGGTGACGCGCAGTTCGGCGAAGCTGTACGCCTCCGCCAGATCGGCCATCGCATCGATCTGATCGGCCGATGCGTCGCCGGGAATGCCGCCGGTCGGCTTCAGGCTGATGGTGACGATGGTGTAGCCGGCGCGCTTGTGGGCGTGGGTGTTCTGGTCGAGCCAAGCGGCGAAGCCCGCGTCACTGCGATCGACCGGTGCATCGGTCGAGGTATCGGCGAAGGCGGGGTCGGCGAAGAAGGCGGCGATGCGGTCGAATTCGGCCTGGGGCGGATCGATGCCCAGCGTCTTGATATGCGCGAATTCCTCGGCGACCTCGGCACGATATTTGTCGACGCCGATCTCGTGGATCAGGATCTTGATCCGCGCCTTGTACATATTGTCGCGGCGACCGTAGCGATTGTAGACGCGCAGGCACGCCTCAAGATAGCTCATCAGGTCCGACAGCGGCACGAAGTCGTTGACCAACGGCGCGATCATCGGCGTGCGGCCCATGCCGCCCCCGACATAGACCTGCGCGCCCGCCACGCCGTCCTGTTCGACGATGCGCAGGCCGATATCGTGGAGGCGCATCGCAGCGCGATCCTCGTCGGCGGCGATCACCGCGATCTTGAACTTGCGCGGCAGGTAGCTGAATTCGGGGTGGAAGGTGCTCCACTGACGCAGCAGCTCCGCCCAAGGGCGCGGGTCGGTCAGCTCGTCGGCGGCGGCGCCGGCGAACTGGTCGGAACTGATGTTGCGGATGCAGTTGCCGCTGGTCTGGATGGCGTGCATCTCGACCTTGGCCAGCTTCTCCAGAATGTCGGGCGTGTCGGCCAGCTTGATCCAGTTGAACTGGAGGTTCTGGCGCGTGGTGAAATGGCCATAGCCGCGGTCATAGGTGCGGGCGATGTCGCCCAGCACCCGCATCTGCGTCGACGACAGCGTGCCATAGGGGATGGCGACACGCAGCATATAGGCATGGAGCTGGAGATACAGGCCGTTCATCAGCCGCAGCGGCTTGAACTGGTCCTCGGTCAGATGGCCCGACAGGCGGCGTTCGACCTGATCGCGGAACTCCGCGACGCGGGCGTCGACGATCGACTGGTCGTAGGTGTCGTATTGGTACATCGTCTTTTCCTAAATCCTCCCCGCTTTGCGGGGAGGGGGACCGGCCGCAGGCCGGTGGAGGGGGAGTGCCGCGCAACGCAACCGTTGTGGAGTAGGCCAACCCCCTCCACCATGCTGCGCATGGTCCCCCTCCCCGTGCCGGGGAGGATTTATATTACCCACGCCCCGGCTTGCGGATCGGCGGGCTTGAGCGTCAGGTCGGTGCGCACCGTGGGACCGAGTGCGCGGATGCGGTCCTTGATATGGGCGGGACGGGGACCTTCGGGGGTCGCCACCGCGTCGATCACATACGGTACGTTGACCCGGCGGGCGGCTTCCTCGACCTGGGCGATGCGGTCGCCATCCTCGCCGACATCGACGGCATCCTCGACATGGCGCGACCAGTCGCCGCCGGTCCACCACGTCACGTCGCCGCTGGCGAGGTCGTTTCCGGTCAGCAGCTTCATGCCAGTGCCTCCGCAGCGCGTGCCCAGTTGCCGAGCTTGTCCTCGGCATCGGCCAGTTGCACGACTTCGCCGACGACGATGACCGCCGGGCTCTTCACATCCTCGCGCGCGACCATCGGGCCGAGATCAGCGAGCAGCGTGCGCAGCGCGCGGGCGTCGGCATAGGTGCCGCGCTCCAGCACCGCGACCGGCATGTCGGGCGCGACGCCATCGGCCATCAGCTTGTCGGCAATCGCCTCCGCCGTCGCGACACCCATATAGATGACCAGCGTGCGGCCCTGTCCGGCAAGGCCCGACCAGTCCTGTTCGGACAACCCCTTGCATTGACCGGCCACGAAGCTGACCGCCGATGACCAGTCGCGGTGCGTCAGCGGCAGCATGGCGCCTGCCGCACAGCCGAGCGCAGCCGAAACACCGGGAATGACCTCGACAGGCAGGCCGGCGGCGCGGACCGCCTCGACCTCCTCGCCGCCGCGACCGAAGATGAACGGGTCACCGCCCTTCAGCCGGATGACGATCGCGCCGGTCTTCACATGCGCGACGATCAGCGCGTTGATCGATTCCTGCGGCAGGGTGTGACGCGCGCGCTGCTTGGCGACCGAGATGCGCTGCGCGGTCGCGGGCGCGAGATCGAGGACGCGCGGGTCGATCAGCCCGTCATGCACGACGACATCGGCGGACTTGAGCGCTTCCACCGCGCGCACGGTTAGCAGGCCGGGGTCGCCCGGACCTGCGCCGACAAGGATGACGCGCCCGCGCGCGGTCGGATCGAGTAACGTTGCCATGCTGCCGTAGATGCGACCGCGGCTGCCCCCAGGCAACCGACGCTTGCTTGGGGGGCGGGAAGGGATTGTTTAGCAGGCTATTGGTTGCGTAGCCCGATGCCGATCGAGGCACGCGCCTGCTCCGCCTCGGCCGAGACTACCGGATAGGCGCAATAGTCGGCGGCGTAATAGGCGGAGGGGCGGTGATTGCCCGACCAGCCGATGCCGCCGAACGGCGCGGCCGAGGATGCGCCATTGGTCGGGCGGTTCCAGTTCACGATGCCGGCGCGGATATTCGCCCAGAAGCCGTCGTAGAGCTGCGGATCGGACGAGATCAGCGATGCCGACAATCCGTAGCGGGTGTTGTTCGCCTCGGCGATGGCGTCTTCGAAACTGTCGACGCGGAATATCTGCAGCACGGGGCCGAACAGTTCGATATCGCTACGCTCGGCGGTGTCCGACATGTCGATGATGCCGGGGGTCAGGAACGGACGCCCCTCGACCAGCCGCTGCAGGAACCGCAACGGACGCCCGCCGCGCGAGGTCAGCGACAGGAAGCTCTCGGTCAACTGGTCGGCGGCTTCGTTGTCGATTACGGGGCCCATGAAGGGTGCGGGATCGGCGTGGGGTTCGGCAATGATTAGCCGTTCGCATAGCCGGTTGATTTCGGCGAGCAGCGGTTCGGCCAGCCGTCGTTCGACGATCAGCCGACGCGCGGCGGTGCAGCGCTGTCCGGCGGAGGTGAAGGCCGACTGCACCACCAGCACGGCGGCGGCATAGAGGTCGGGCGCGCTCCAGACGATAATCGGGTTGTTGCCACCCATTTCCAGCGCGAGAATCTTTTCGGGCGTCTCAGCGAACTGGCGGTTCAGCGCGATGCCGGTGCGCGCCGATCCGGTGAAGAGCAGGCCGTCGATATCGGGATGGCCGGCGAGTGCCCGGCCCTGTTCGGGCCCACCGATCAACAGCCTTATGCAATCCTCGGGCACGCCACCGGCGCGGTAGCAATCGACGAGGAACGCGCCGCTGGCCGGCGTCTTTTCGGACGGTTTGAATACCACCGCATTGCCCGCGATCAGCGCCGGGACGATGTGTCCGTTGGGCAGATGCGCCGGGAAATTATAGGGGCCGAGCACCGCGAGCACGCCATGCGGTTTGTGGCGAAGCGCCATGCGCGAGCTTGCCTGCGCCTCCAACCGGCGCTGGCTGGTGCGTTCGCCATAGGCGGTGATCGAGATTTCGACCTTGGCGATGACGGTTTCGACCTCGGTCCGCGCTTCCCACAACGGCTTGCCGGTTTCGCGGGCGATGACGTCGGCAAAGGCTTCGGCACGGCTGC
The DNA here is from genome assembly GCF_039615155.1 of Sphingomonas epibiotica. NCBI lineage: Bacteria > Pseudomonadati > Pseudomonadota > Alphaproteobacteria > Sphingomonadales > Sphingomonadaceae > Sphingomonas > Sphingomonas epibiotica. Next base: position 197,479 of record NZ_JBDGHY010000005.1, read on the forward strand.
GCACGACATTGGCGAAGCGGCGCATCGCCTCGATCCGGTAGGCGAGCGAGCGGGAGGCCCAGCCGGCCCAGCCAGCGCGGGCGGCGGCGACTTCGGTATCAGCATCGCCGACAGGGGCACGCCAGAGGGTCGCGCCGGTTGCGGGTTCGGTCGAGACAAGTTCGGCCATGCGTAGTCGTATCCGCCTCCTGATGTGCGCGCATCCTTGGACCAGATCGCGCGACGATGCCAGTTGTCTGCTACGATCGGTCGAGGTCAGGCAAGGGCCTGTCCCATCCGACGGATGGCGGCGACCTTGTCGTGGAACGGCGTCCAATCGTCGCGTTCGGCGATGGCGGCCCAGATTTGCTCGACTTCGCTGATCAGCATCGAACAGGGGGCGGCGTCGGACCAGTAAGGATGGCTGCGGTCGCTGCGCGGGCGATAGTCGGACAGCAGCGCGCGGACGGATTCGAACGCGGTCCAGTCATCGCCTTCGGGTAGCCAGCCGCCGAATGCTTCGAAGAAGAAATGGTCGATCGGCATCTGCGACGCCGCGAGGGCGGCGGTGACCGCGTCTGCCAGCGCACGGTCGGCGGCCGGATCGCGTGGGGCAATGCCGAGCCGCCACAGCATCGCTTCCGCCGCCGCCGCCGCATAGCGTTCCGGGAAGGTCTCCAGCACCTCGATCAGTGGTGGTGCGTCTGCGATCGTGCGCAGCGCCACGGCCAGTTGCATGACGTTCCAGTGCATCGCGTCGGGCTGTCGGCCGAAGGCGTAGAGGCCCTGATGGTCGAAATAGGCCGCGGTGAAGCCTGCGTTCCAGGTCGGCGCGAACCGCCACGGGCCGTAATCGAAGCTTTCGCCGGTGACGTTGATATTGTCGGTGTTGAGCACGCCGTGCACGAACCCCGCCGCCATGAACCGAGCGGCGAGTGTCGCGACGCGACCGACGACTTCGTCGACCAATTCGATCGCGGGGGCACCACCCGGCGTGCGGCCGTGCAGGCGGGTCAGCACATAGTTCACTAGCCGGTACATCGCGTCGGCGTCGCGTTCATAGGCCAGCCGCTGGAAGGTGCCGATGCGGACATGGCTGTGGTTCAGCCGGACCAGCACCGCCGAACGGGTCGGCGAGGGTTCGTCGCCGCGCACCAGTTCCTCGCCGGTCTCGGTCAGCGACAAACTGCGTGAGGTAGGTACGTTCAGCGCTTCGAGCATCTCGGTCGCCAGCACCTCGCGCGCGCCGCCCTTCAGCGTCAGGCGGCCGTCGCCGAAGCGGCTGTACGGGGTCTGTCCCGACCCCTTGGTACCCAGGTCGAGCAACCGGTCGCGATGGTCGGTTACCTGCGCGTACAGGAAGCCGCGGCCATCACCGATATCGGGATTGTACGACTGGAACTGATGGCCGTGATAGCGCAGCGCCAGCGGTTGCGGGATGCTGCCGGGCAGGGGCGTGAAGCGAGCGAAATGGTCGAGCCATGCTTCGTCCGAAAGCGGCAGGCTGTCCGCTGCGCTCCCGACCGGAACGATCCCGATCTCCGCCGCCGCGCGATCGTTGCGGAAGCGCAGGATATGTTCGGGAAAGGCGGCCGGCGCGAGGGCGTCGTAGAACGGTTCGCCCAGCGCCAGAATATCGGTGCGGGGGCGATAGCGAGCGGGTTGCGGGTTTTCAGCCATGCGGCGATATGGGGGGCGATGGCGCTATCCGACAAGCAACGCTTCACCGATGGCTATTGGTGGTCGAACGACGGCCTCCGGCTGCATTATCGCGACTATGCGGGGCGGGACGACCGGCCGGCAATCCTGTGCCTGCACGGGTTGACCCGCAATGCGCGCGATTGGGAGGATGTCGCCGACCGGCTTGCTGGACAATGGCGGCTGATCGTCCCCGAGATGCGCGGGCGCGGGGAAAGCGGCTATGCCCGCGATCCGATGACCTATGTGCCGCTGGTCTATCTGCAGGATGTCGAGGCGCTGCTGAACCAGCTGGAACTGCCGCAGGTCGTCGCGTTCGGCACCTCGCTGGGCGGCATCCTGACCATGTTGCTGGCGGCGACCGATCGCGACCGGATCGCGGCGGCGATGCTCAACGATGTCGGGCCGGAACTCGATCCGGTCGGGCTGGGGCGCATTCGCGGCTATGTCGGCAAGCAGGTTAGCCACCCGACCTGGATGCACGCCGCGCGTGCCGTCGCCGAAGCGAATGGCGACGTCTATCCCCGCTATGAGGTGCAGGACTGGCTGCACATGGCCAAGCGGGTGCATCGGCTGAATTCGGCGGGCCGGATCATCCTCGACTATGACATGAAGATCGCCGAGCCGTTCCGTGTGCCGGGGAACGAGGCGGGACCGGACATGTGGCGCGCCTATGAAGCACTGGCCGGCAAGCCGGTGGCGATCGTTCGCGGCGAACTGTCCGATATCCTTCCGGCACCGGTCGCGGCGGCGATGGCGGCGCGTGTCGATACGGCCGAGTTGACGACGGTCGATCAGGTCGGCCATGCCCCGACCCTGACCGAACCGGCGTCGGCGGCTGCGATCGACCGGTTGCTGGCGCGGGTGGCGGGGGCGTGAGCGCGCCGGTCCGCATCCTGCACCTCCATTCCTCCTTCGCTTATGGCGGCAAGGAGGCGCGGGCGATCCGGCTGATGCATGCATGGGGATCGAACGCCGTCCACACGATCGTGTCGGGCGTGCCCGAACGGATCGAGGCGCAGGCGGCGATCGGCAAGTATATCCGCTACGAGATCGCGCAGAATCCGCCGCCGCTGACCGGCAAGCCGTCGGTCGCGCGGTTCGAGGCGATTGCGAAATATATGCGCCGCTTCGATCTGGTGCTGACCTATAATTGGGGCGCGATCGACGGGGTGATGGCGCGGCGGGTGTTCGCCAAGGGCGCGCCGCCGATTGTCCACCACGAGGACGGCTTCAACGAGGACGAGGCCACCCGGCTGAACCCGGTGCGCAACCTGTATCGCCGCTTCGCACTGGGCGCGGCCGAGGCGCTTGTCGTGCCGTCGGAACGGTTGCTGGACGTGGCGCGGACGGTGTGGAAGCAGCCCGATAGCCGGCTGCACCTGATCGGCAACGGCGTGCCGGTCGCGCGGTTCGCGCAAGGGTGCGCGCCCGATGCGATCCCCGGTTTCCGTCGCAAGCCGGGCGAGGTCGTGATCGGCTGTGTCGCCGGCCTGCGTGAGGTGAAGGACCTGCCGCTGCTGGTGCGGTCGGTCGGTGGGATTTCGGTCAAGGTGCGGCTGGTGATCGTCGGCGAGGGGCCGGAGCGGCAGAATATCCTCGATGCCGCCGAAGCGATGGGCATCGACGACCGCGTCCACCTGCCCGGCTTCCTGCCCGAAGCGTGGCGGTATATGGGGCTGTTCGACATCTTCGCGCTGTCGTCGAAGAGCGAGCAGCAGCCGATTTCGGTGATGGAAGCGATGGCGGCGGGGTTGCCGGTCGTGGCGCCGCCGCTCGGCGATATCGGCAGGATGGTGTCCGAGCCGAACCGGCCGTATATGGGCATCGACCGGATGGAAGTGCATCTGCGCGACCGGCTGCAGATGCTGGCGGTCGATCCGGCGGCGCGCCATTATGTCGGCGAAAGCAACCGTGCCAAGGCCTATGCCGAGTTCGACGAAGCGACGATGATCGCCAGTTACAAGGCGCTGTACGAACGCGCGATCGGACGGCCGGGGGCTCTGGGGTAACGGCAGGATCGCCGCGCTCCATGCCGACTTCCGCGTGCGGGACCGCGCAGTCCTCGCAATTTGCTCGCGTTCGGCGTCGGCTGCGATTAATGACGCTTCGATGCGATCGTCGGTTCAGTCCGTCCCGCACCGAAGTTCCCGCTGGAGGTCATGTTGTTCAAAGGTCTGTCGCCCATCGTCTATAACGGCCGCGAAGTCTGGCCGCTGATCGAAGGGGGCAAGGGCGTTGCCGCGACCAACCACGCCTCGGCCGGTGCCTGGGCGGCGGCGGGCGGGATCGGCACCGTCTCGGCGGTCAATGCCGACAGCTATGACGCCGAGGGCAAGATCATCCCGCAGGTGTACAAGGCGCTGACCCGCCGCGAGCGCCATGAGGAACTGATCGAATATGCGATCGAGGGCGCGGTGCAGCAGGTGCGGCGCGCATGGGAGATCGCCGGCGGCAAGGGCGCGATCAACATCAACGTGCTGTGGGAAATGGGCGGGGCGCAACGCATCCTGCACGGCGTGCTCGAGCGGACGCGGGGCCTCGTCTCCGGCGTGACCTGCGGCGCGGGGATGCCGTACAAGCTGTCCGAGATCACCGCCTCCTACGGCGTCAGCTATCTGCCGATCGTGTCGTCGGGCCGCGCGTTCCGCGCGCTGTGGAAGCGCGCCTATTCAAAGGCGGCGGAATGGCTGGCGGCGGTGGTCTATGAGGATCCTTGGCTGGCGGGCGGGCATAACGGCTTGTCGAATGCCGAGAACCCGCTGGAGCCGCAGGACCCCTATCCGCGCGTTAAGGAATTGCGCGCGACGATGCGCGAGGGTGGCATATCCGACGACGTGCCGATCGTGATGGCCGGCGGCGTCTGGTATCTGCGCGACTGGGCCGACTGGATCGACAATCCCGAGCTCGGCAAGATCGCGTTCCAGTTCGGCACCCGCCCGCTGCTGACGCAGGAAAGCCCGATCCCCGAGGAGTGGAAGGCGAAGCTGATGGAGATCGAAGAGGGCGAGGTGCTGCTGCACCGGTTCAGCCCGACCGGCTTCTATTCGTCCGCCGTCCGCAACCCGTTCCTGCGCAACCTTGAAGCGCGCTCGGAGCGGCAGATCGCCTTCTCGACGCAGGAAGCGGGCGACCATGTCTTTCAGCTCGACGTCGGGGTGAAGGGCAAGAATTTCTGGGTGACGCAGGGCGACTTGCTGCGCGCCCGCGAATGGTTCGGGCTGGGCTTTACCGATGCGTTGAAGACCCCTGACAATACGTTGGTGTTCGTGACGCCCGAGGAAAAGGGCATCATCCGCAAGGATCAGGCGGATTGCATGGGCTGCCTGTCGCAGTGCAGTTTTTCGAGCTGGGCAGATAGCGAGACCAACTCGACCGGGCGGCTGGCCGATCCGCGCAGCTTCTGCATCCAGAAGACGTTGCAGGACATCGCCCATGGCGGCCCGACCGACCAGAATCTGATGTTTGCGGGGCATGCCGCCTACAACTTCAAGCGCGATCCCTTCTATTCCAACGGGTTCGTGCCGAGCGTGAAGCAGCTGGTCGATCGGATCCTGACGGGGGATTGATGCAACTGTCGGGCGATCACGTCGCGGCGCTGGCCGTGGTCGACCGGCTGTTACGGCAAGCGCAGGAGCCATGGTGGGTGATTGCGGGTGCCGCAGTAGCGCTGCATGCGGCCGAGCCGGTCGCAGTCGACGATGTCGACGTGCTGCTGGCGATGTGCGACGTGGCGCTGATCGCGGACATGCCCGGTCTGGTGCGCAAGGGCGGGGCGGGCGATGCGCTGTTTCGCTCGGCCTTCTACGGCTCGCTGCCGGTCGGCGGGGTCGATGTCGAGTTCATGGCCGGTTTCGAACTATCCGGTGGCGAGGGCTGGCAGCCGGTCCGGCCGCGATCGCGGGTGTTCGTTGAGGTCGGCGGTCTTGCCGTGCCGACGCCGGATCGTGCCGAATTGATTGCGATGCTTAGGGCGTTCGGCCGGCCCAAGGACTTGCAACGGGTCCGCTTGCTGGCACGCTGACCGGGGCAGCGCGTGCCGCCCCGGTCGATCCCGATCAGTCGTCGGCAACGGTGCCGACCACCGCACCGCCCACGCCACCCACGGCCGCACCCTTTTCGACATTGCCACCGGTCGCAGCGGCGATGCCGGCACCGCCGGCTGCACCGATCGCGCCGCCGCGCAGCGTCGAGCAGGCGGCCAGCGAGCTGCCGGCGGCAAGGGCGAGCAGGACAGTTGCGATCTTTTTCATGGGGTTACTCCTGTTGAACACACTGCCCCGCCAATGGTTTTGTGCCGCCGGGGTTCCAAACCCGTCCCATTGCAACACAAAGAAACATTACAGGTGCCATTAACCTGCGTCGCGATAGACTGCGCCCATGAAGTCCGCGTTGATCGTTCGCCACGTTCCCTATGAAGGCTGTGCCGGATATCGTGCGCCGGTCGAGGCGGCGGGCTACGTCATCGACCGGATCGACGTGACCGAACCCGCCTTCGCCACAGCCGACCTGACCGCGCCAGACCTGTTGATCGTGATGGGCGGGCCGATGGGAGTGTATGACGTGGCCGAGAATCCTTGGATTCCGGGCGAGATCGCGGCGCTGTCGCGGCGGCTGGCGGCGGACCGGCCGACGCTCGGCATCTGTCTCGGCGCGCAGATGATGGCGGCTGCACTAGGGGCTAACGTCTACAAGGGCGACGGCGGCTGCGAGATCGGGTTCGCGCCGATCGACCTCGCCGACGGGCGCTCGCCGCTGCGCCATGTCGCGGGGGTGCCGGTTCTGCACTGGCATGGCGACACGTTCGATCTGCCCGAAGGGACCGAGTTGCTGGCGACGACCAAGCGATACCGGCAGGGGTTTCGGCGGGGCGCGAACCTGTTGGCGCTGCAATTCCATGCCGAAATGGGCGAGGATGCGCGGTTCGAGGCGTGGCTCGATTATCTCGACTGCCCGAACCATCGCGGTGAACTGACCGAGGAATACCGGACGCTGGGGCCGGCGGCGGTGCGCGCGGGGCAGGCCATGATTGGCGAGTGGCTAAGTGGCTTGAAGGGCTGAGGTTTTTGGCCAAACTTCACTAAGTTCACACTTGCGGCGTGTTTGTGTGTTGCGTCGGGCGGCGGTTTCAAAGAGCGGGCGTAGGGAATGGCCATCGGCAATATTGGCAGGCATGGGGGTTGTAGGAAAGTATCGTCGGGCTTGCTTTGGCGGTAAGTCGGTCGTTGAACGGAAGGATGCGCATGTTACGCTAAGCGCATGATCAAACGACGACTAAGAGGGGCAATTGTAGCAATCGTTTTGCTGCTAATCGGCGTGCAAATGTTTGGTAGGCCAGGGGTAAACCTTTTGTCGCAGAGGGCGACGCGGCAACAAATGCTGAACGAAATTTGGCCACGTTCCTCGACCCTGTTCCGATACCCTAGTTGGGCCAGCGGCGCGGAGGAACCGGATACCACGTTGGTGGACATTGCTGAACGCTGCGGAGGCCGGTCACAACTATCCGCAATCGTTGAACGAGTAAGCGATCCGCAATCGAAGCTGAAAGAGGCGGCGCAGTCGATGTATCGCGTGGAGATTATTCTTGCAGTCGCAGAAACCGCGCCATGGTGGCGCATAAAGGCGTGGCAAATCGGTTTTGCCTTAGGACTGTGGTCGGAGCAACTGGACCAACCATCTGCATATTTGTCGCAACAGCAGATAGACAATGCGCGCAAGTCATCAGATCGGTGGTATCAGAAAGTAACGGATCAAGTTACTTGCGATGCTACACGCAGCATGATGGTCGGCAAACGGTAGATTGACAGTAAAGGCAGCCTGCATGCGCTGGACAGATGTACGGTTGGCTCTTGGTTAAAATCTATTCTTCGACCAATCGCGTTACCGCAACCCCTCCAACACCTGATCCGGTGGCCGATGCCCGTCCGCCCACACCCGAATGTTGGTAATCACCTTCTCGCCCATCGCCACGCGGCCCTCCAGCGTCGCCGAGCCCATATGCGGGGTCATCACGACGTTGGGCAGCGCCAGCAGACGCGGGTCGATTGCCGGTTCGTGTGCCCAGACGTCCAGGCCGGCACCGGCCAACCGCCCGCCCTCCAGCGCGTCGACCAGCGCCTCTTCGTCGACGATGCCGCCGCGCGAGGCGTTGATGAGATAGACGTGGCGGCGCAGGCGGGCGATGCGGCGGGCGTCGAGCAGGTTTTCGCTGTCGGCGTTGCGCGGGGTGTGGATGGTCAGCAGGTCGATCTGCCCCAGCATCGCGTCGAGATCGGCATGCCATGTCGCGCCGAGTTCGGCCTCGACCACCTCGGGCAGGCGGTGGCGGTTGTGGTAGTGGATCGACAGGCCGAAGGCGCGGGCGCGGCGGGCGACGGCCTGTCCGATGCGGCCCATGCCGATGATGCCGAGCGCCTTGCCGCCGATGCGGTGGCCGAGCATTCCGCCGGGGCTCCACCCCTTCCACTCGCCCGAGCGGACCAGCTTTTCGCCCTCGGCCAAGCGGCGCGGCACGGCGAGGATCAGCGCCATGACCATGTCGGCGGTATCCTCGGTCAGCACGCCCGGCGTGTTGGTGACGATGATCCGGCGGGCGCGCGCCGCCTTCAGGTCGATATGGTTCACGCCCGCGCCGTAATTGGCGATCAGGCGCAGTCGGTCGGGCGCGGCGTCGATCAGCGCGGCGTCGATGACGTCGGTGACGGCGGGGACGAAGACGTCGCAATCGGCCATGGCGGCGGCGAGTTCGTCGCGGGTAAAGGCATGGTCGTCGGGGCTGAACACCGTGTCGAACAGCGTCGCCATCCGCCCCTCGGTCGCTGCCGGCAGACGCCGCGTCACCTGGACTCGCGGATGGCGGGGCGGGGGCGCGGTACCGTTCATGGTTACCGGATTGGCGCTTGGGCGAACCTGCGTCAACGGCTTGCGGGCATGGTGTCGTTGCCGATACAGGCAGGGTTCGGACAAAAGGGGACGATAACATGCGCTTCGCAAGGCAATCGATCGCGGTCGCGTCGATGCTGGTGGTGCTGGCGACCGGACCGGCGGAGGCGCAGCGCCGCAAACCGCCTTATTATGCGTCGATCGCGGCGGGCGAGGCGCGGATGCGCAGCGGCCCCGGCAAGAACTATCCGACGCAATGGGTGTATCGTCGCGCCGACCTGCCGATCAGGGTCGTCGACATCTATCAGGACTGGCGCCGGGTCGAGGACCCCGACGGCACACGCGGATGGTTGCAGGTCGGGTTGCTGAGCGACCGGCGCACTGCGTTCGTCGGGCGCGAGGTGGTCGAACTTCGCGCGTCGCCCCAGTCGGGCGCGGCGGTGGTGTGGCGCGCGGCGCCGGGCGTGGTCGGGCGACTGTCGCGATGCAACGGCGCGTGGTGCTTCTTCGACGTGCGTGGGCGCGGCGGCTATGTCGAGCAGGCGCGGCTGTGGGGCGTCGATCCGGGCGAGACGATGTAGGTTTTGGAATAGATCTTTCACGTTCGTCATTCCCGCGGACGCGGGAATCCATTCACGCTGACGCCGGGGCAGGAGGCGCGACGTCGGCGTCTATAGGCTCCCGCCTCGGCGGGAGCGACTAAGCAAGGGTGCAAGGTACCGCTTCGCCAAACTCCGCCATTTACCTACGCCCCCTGTGAAGCGATAACCGCTGATACGATCGGCGCGGTTTCACCGCAGGACATATGGGGCAATATGGTCAAATGGTTGATGGGTGCGGCGTTGCTGGCATTGGGGCAGGCCGGGATGGCGAGTGAACCGGCAGCGCCGGTGGCGGCGAGCGAGGCGACGAAGGCGGGCGACCTGACGCTCGAACGCGTCTTTGCCAGCCCCGATCTGAACGGTGCAGCGCCGCAGAATTTGCGCCTGTCGCCCGACGGCAAATATGTGACGCTGCTGCGCAACCGCGCCGACGAACGCGAGCGGTTCGACCTGTGGGCGATGGACACGACCAGCCGCGAATGGCGGATGCTGGTCGATTCGAAGAAGGTCGGCACCGGCGCCGCGCTGTCCGAGGCGGAAAAGATGCAGCGCGAGCGCGACCGCTCGCTGACCGGCAAGCGCGGCATCCTCGCCTATGACTGGGCGCCCGATGGTAAGTCGATCCTCGTGCCGTTGGACGGTGACCTCTACCTTGCGTCGATCGACGGCAATGTCCGGCGGCTGACCAATAGCGAAAGTGGAGAGCTGAATCCGGTGGTCAGCCCCGAGGGCCGCTATGTCAGCTTCGTGCGCGACCAGAATCTGGTGACGCTCGACCTGAAGACTGGCCAGGAGACGGCGGTTACGACCGAGGGCAAGGATACGGTCCATTTCGGCGAGGCGGAATTCGTCGCGCAGGAGGAAATGGACCGGCGCACCGGCTACTGGTGGTCGCCCGACGACAGCCTGATCGCGGTCGAGCGGTTCGACGAGGCCCCGGTCGGCATCGTCACCCGATCGGCGATCGGCGCCGAAGGGACCAGCATTTATCAGCAGCGTTACCCGAAGGCGGGGACGCCCAACGTGCTGGTCGAGCTGTATGTGATGAAGCCGGACGGGTCGAGCAAGGTGAAGGTCGATCTCGGCCCCGATCCCGACATTTATCTGGCACGGGTCGACTGGACGCCCGATGGCAAGGCGTTGCTGGTCCAGCGGCAGAACCGGTTGCAGACGAAGCTCGACATGCTGCGCGTCGATCCGGCGACGGGGGCGGCGACGGTGCTGTTCAGCGAGGAGACCGGGCCGAAAAGCTGGGTCAACCTGTCCAACGCCTATCACGCGATGAAGGACGGGAGTCTCATCTGGTCGTCGGAGCGCGACGGCTATGCGCATCTCTACCGCTGGAAGGGCGGCAAATGGACGCAGCTGACCAGCGGCAAATGGATGGTGTCCGATCTGGCAGGCGTCGATGAGGCGAAGGGGCGCATCTATTTCCTCGCCAACAAGGACGATGTGCTGGAGCGTCAGCTGTACCGCGTCGATCTGAACCGGCCGGACGCCATCACCCGGCTGACCGAGCGGGGCTGGTCGTACAGCGCGTCGATGGATGGCAAGGCGTCACGGCTGATCGTGTCGCGCTCCAATCCCGACCAGCCGGCGCAGACCTATCTGGCCGATAGCGCCGCCAAGCGGATCGCGTGGATCAACGAGAATGCGCTGACCGGCGACCACCCGTATGCGCCCTATGTCGCCAGCCATCGCCCGACCGAGTTCGGGACGATCAAGGCGGCGGACGGTTCGACGCTGTACTGGAACATGATTACGCCGAAGCTGGAGCCGGGCAAGCGCTACCCCGTGTTCTTCTCGCATTATGGCGGCCCGGGCAGCCAGGTGGTGAAGCGCGCCTGGGGCGGGGCGCTCCGGCAATATCTGGTCGATCGCGGCTGGATCTGGTTCGAGATCGACAATCGCGGATCGCCCGAGCGCGGCAAGGCGTTCGAGGACCAGATCCATCAGGCGATGGGTACGGTCGAGGTCGACGACCAGATCGCGGGTGCGAACTATCTGAAGACGCTGCCGTTCGTCGCGCCGACCAAGATCGCGACCTATGGCTGGTCCTATGGCGGCTATATGACGCTGAAGATGCTCGAGAAGGCGCCTGGGGTGTTTGCCGCCGGCGTGTCGGGTGCGCCGGTGTCGCGTTGGGAACTGTACGACACCCATTATACCGAGCGCTATATGGGCGATCCGCGCGTCGTGGGCGATGCCTATACCGCGTCGGCGGCGGTGCCAGATGCGGCGAAGATCAAGGATCCGCTGCTGCTGATCCACGGCATGGCCGACGACAATGTCGTGCTCGAACATTCGACGGCGATGATGGCGGCGATGCAGAAGAGCGCGACGCCGTTCGAACTGATGCTGTATCCGGGGCAGACGCACCGCGTCGGCGGCCCCGGTATTAGCGAACATCTGTGGAAGACGATCCTCGACTTCCTCGACCGGCAAGTCGTCGAAAAGTAACCTCTAAACGAAGTATTGACGCCCGACTTTCCCCAAGCCTAGCCTCACGGGCGAGGACTTGGGGGAGTCGGACGATGGCGGAAGCAGTCGGCGGGATCGCGCCGGTCACCGGGCGGGCGCGGATCGAGGTGCTGGACGTCCTGCGCGGACTGGCCATCCTCGCCATCTATTACATGAACATCGTGTCGCAGGCGTCGCCGATCACCAAGCTGTTCGCCGATCCGCGCTGGGTCGGCTGGACGCCGATCGACAAGTTCGCGTGGAGCTTCGTCTTTATCTTCCTCGAAGGGACGCAGCGCGGCACGCTCGAATTGCTGTTCGGTGCCGGCTTCATGGTGCTGACCGCGCGGGCAATGCGTCCCGACGGGCCGGTCGCGGTCGCCGATCTCTTCTACCGCCGGACCTTGTGGTTGTTGTTCTTCGGACTGGTCAACGTGTTCGTCGTGCTGTGGGTCGGCGACATTTTGACCATCTATGCGCTGGCGTCGCTGTTCCTGTTCCCGTTCCGCCTGTTGGGGCCGAAGGCGCTGGTCGCGATCGGCAGCCTGTTCGCGCTGTTCACCGCGGTCGGCGGCACCATGGAATATATCCCCCGGCTGGCGATGGAGGCGAAGGTCGAGCGTGCCGAGGCGGCGCAGGCGGCCGGTCGTCCGGTCGCCAAAGACGACGCCAAGGCGCTGGCCGAGTGGAACCAGAAGCTCGCCAAGCGCCAGCCGAACAAGAAGATGGCGAAGGATCTGGTCAACGAGCGCAAGGCGCATGCCGGCGGCTGGCTGCCCTATGCCAGTTTCGGCTGGAATGGCTGGACGAAGTTCATGGTCGGCAAGGGGTTCATCGCCATCGCCGTCGTCGAGGCGTTCTGCATGATGCTGATCGGCATCGCGCTATGGAAATGGCGGGTCATTCAGGGCGGCCGCACGGCGCGCTTCTATCTGGGGCTGACCCTTGCCGCCTATGGGTTCGGCATCACCGCCCGTGCCGTCGGGGTGATGGAGGTGCTGCCCTTCCTGCCGACGGCCAAGACGATCTGGATCACGGAGGAAGCGGCGCGGATCGCGGTCAGCATCGGCCATGTCGCGCTGGTCAATCTGGCGATGAAATCCGCCACGGGTGCGCGGGTGCTGGCACCGTTCAAGACGGTCGGGCGCATGGCATTCTCGGTCTATTTCCTCGAACAGATCATCGGGTTGCACATCCTGTTCGCGCCCTATGGCTTCAACCTGTGGGGCCGTTACAGCCATGCCGCGCAATTCGCCATCGCCACGGGCGTGATCATCGTCAGCACCGTGACGGCGCTGATCTGGGCGCGCTGGTTCGCGATCGGGCCACTCGAATGGGCGTGGCGCAGCCTGTCCTATTGGCAGCGCCAGCCGTTCCGCCACCCGCGCGGGCCGGTGGAGGTGCTGCCCGGACCCACGCTGGCGGCAGCGTGACTTTACAAAAGGTGCAAAACCGGTATGCCGCGCGCAAGATTTGATCGCGGAGAAGTCGAGTGGGTTATCGGGTAGTCGTCGCCGGGGCGACCGGCAATGTCGGTCGCGAAATGCTGAACATCCTAGCCGAGCGCGAATTTCCGATCGACGATCTGGCGGTGCTGGCATCGTCGCGCTCGGCGGGCGAGATGGCCGATTTCGGCGAGACCGGCAAGCAGTACAAGATTCAGAATATCGAGCATTTCGATCCGGCCGGATGGGACATGGCGCTGTTCGCGATCGGCAGCGAGGCGACCAAGGTCTATGCGCCGAAGTTCGCCGCCGCGGGCTGTACGGTGATCGACAATTCGTCGCTGTACCGGATGGACCCCGACGTGCCGTTGATCGTGCCCGAAGTGAACCCGGAGGCGATCGACGGGTACAAGGCGCGCAACATCATCGCCAACCCGAACTGTTCGACCGCGCAGTTGGTCGTTGCGCTGAAGCCGCTGCACGATGCCGCGAAGATTACGCGGGTCGTCGTCGCCACCTACCAATCGGTGTCGGGCGCGGGCAAGGCGGGCATGGACGAGCTGTTCGAACAGAGCCGCAACATCTTCGTCGGTGACTCGGCGGACCCGAAGAAGTTCACCAAGCAGATCGCGTTCAACGTCATCCCGCATATCGACAGCTTCCTCGACGATGGGTCGACCAAGGAAGAGTGGAAGATGGTGGTCGAGACCAAGAAGATCCTCGATCCCAAGATCAAGGTCGTGGCGACCTGCGTCCGCGTGCCGGTGTTCGTGGGTCATTCCGAAGCCATTAATATCGAGTTGGAAAACGAACTGTCGGCCGAGGACGCGCAGAAGATCCTGCGTGAGGCGCCGGGCATCATGCTGGTCGACAAGCGCGAGGACGGCGGATACGCGACGCCGATCGAATGCGTCGGCGACTTCGCCACCTATGTCAGCCGCGTGCGCGAGGATTCGACCGTCGAGAACGGGCTGGCCTTGTGGTGCGTGTCGGACAATCTGCGCAAGGGTGCGGCGCTGAATGCGGTGCAGATTGCGGAATTGCTGGGTCGTCGGCACCTGAAAAAGGATTGACGGTCCGCAGGCGGACATAGTTCGTCACAAACGGCGGTCATTTCCTAAAGGGTCGTTAACCAGTCCACACTACGGTTTGCGCATGGATACGGGCCCCGTCCGCGACGATGCCGTGCATCAAGGTGCATGGGAAGCGATCTGCCGTTCGCAGGCGGTTATCGAGTTTGCGCTCGATGGCACGATCCGTTGGGCGAACGACACGTTCCTCGCCACGATGGGATATGGGCTGGCCGAAATCGTCGGTCGGCACCATCGCATCTTCTGCCTGCCCGCCGACGGTATCTCTCCAGCCTATGCTGCCCTTTGGCGGAAGCTGGCCGGGGGAGCGTTCGAGGGCGGGTTGTATCGCCGGGTCGACCGGCACGGGCGCGACGTGTGGTTGCAGGCGACCTATAACCCGGTGCTAGACGAGCAGGGGCGCCCGTCGAAGATCGTAAAGATTGCGACCGACATGACCCGGCAGATTGCACTGGAGCAAGAGGTGCAGGCGCGTCTGGAAGAGGGCAACCGCTTCCGCACCGCGCTGGAGGGGCAGAAGGAAGCGCTGCAATCGGCGATGACGCAGCTGGCCGGCATCGTCGCGTCGATCGGCGACATCACCGCGCAGACGCGGCTGGTCGCGCTGAACGCCGCGATCGAGGCAGCGCGGGCGGGGGAGGCCGGCACCGGCTTCGCCGTCGTCGCGCGCGAGGTCAAATCGCTCGCCGACGACATCCGTGCCGCGACCGAGCGTGCAGCGACGATGCTGCGCGATCATGGCGGGGCCGTGCTGAGCGCTTAACCGTCAATAGCCGGTATAACGCCCCGGCCGGTGCCAAGCGATCAGGATGCCGCTGATCGCCGCGGCGCTGAGTGCCGACCATGCCACCTGCACCGGTGCCACCACCGCGAACGATGCCGCAAGGATGCCGAGGTCGATCGCGATCTGTGTGCGCCCGGCGTTCCAGCCGCGGGTGCGTTGCAGCCACAGCGTCACGACGCCGGTGCCGCCGACACCGGCATCGTGACGGGCGAGCGCGAGGATGCCCATGCCGATGACGGTACCCCCGGCGATCGCGGCAAAAGCGGGATGCACCTCGACGATGCGGAAGCCGTAGCGCGCCATGGTCGAGAACAGTGCGATGCCGGCATTCACGGCGATGGTGCGCAGCATGAACCGCGTGCCCATCGCCCGTTTCGCGAAAAGGAAGAAGGGGATGTTGATGAGCGTGAACAACACGCCGGTCGGTAGCGGCACGAGATAGGATACCAGCAGCGCGACCCCAGCGATGCCGCCGGTCACCAGCCCCGCCGCCCGCAGCAGCGCCAGCCCGAGCGCGATCATCACGCATCCGACGATGATGGCATAGACGTCTTCGGACCGGCTGTGCGGAACGGCGCTATTAGGCAGGGCGGGGGCGATGGCGTTGGTCTCCGGTCAGGCCGGCATCCTCCCCGTTGCTCTTTTGTTGCGTGAGTTACTATCCTGCTTCGGGAGACAGGTGAAGCGGCTAATTCCGATGGGTCCAACGCGCTGTGGATCGTGGCGGGAACCGGTGCCGGGCCGCCCGGTTTGTGGACTGGCAACGAAAGGACGTCGCATGGCCGAAGTGGTGTCGGGCGGGTGTCAGGGCGGGCGGGTCCGCTATACGGTCACGATTCGCGATAATGAGGCGTATCTGTGCCATTGCCGCATGTGCCAGCGCGCGACCGGTGGCGTTTCGATCGCGTTCAAGAGCGTCGCCAAGCGCGACGTGGCGTGGGACCGGCGTCCCGACCTGTATGCATCTTCGCCGATCGCCAGACGTGGTTTCTGTCGCGACTGCGGGACGCCGCTCAGCTTCGAATTTCCAGATGGAGACAATCTCGACCTGACGATCGGCAGCTTCGACGAACCGGCGCGGTTCCGGCCGCACCATCATTTCGGGGTCGAGAGTTGGCATCCACAATGGCTCGACACGCGTGGCCTCCCCGAATATCGCGCGGACGAACACACTCCGACCGTAGAACGCTGGAAGAACGCACTTGGCCCATCCTGAACCCACGACCCACCGCTTCGCCAGTTTCGACGGGGTCGAGATCGCCTGGACCGAACTGGGCGAGGGGCGGCCGGTGGTGCTGATCCACGGTTATTTCAGTGATGCGCAGACCAATTGGGTCAAATATGGCCATGCAGCGAAGGTCGCAGCGCTGGGGCGGCGGGTCATCCTGCCCGACCTACGCGCGCATGGGCTGAGCGCCCGGCCGCATGATGCCGCCGCCTATCCGGCCGATGCGCTGGCGAAGGACGGCATGGCGCTGATCGACCATCTCGGGCTGACCGACTATGACCTTGGCGGTTATTCGCTCGGCGCGCGGACGTCGGTGCGGATGGTGACGATGGGGGCGACGCCGGGCAGGCTTGTGCTGAGCGGCATGGGGCTGGAAGGACTGCTCGATACCGGGCGGCGCGCGGCGCATTTCCGGCGGATCCTGACCAACCTCGGCAGTTTCGAACGCGGGTCCAGCGAGTGGATGGCCGAGGCGTTTCTGAAGACCACTGGCGGCGACCCGGTGGCGTTGCTGGGTATCCTCGATACCTTCGTCGATACCTCGCGCGCGGAACTCGCCGGCATCGCCCAGCCGGTGCTCGTGCTCGCCGGCGAAGAGGACGACGACAATGGCAGCCACCGCGCGCTCGCCGAGCTGCTGCCCGATGCCCGGCTGGTCGAGACGCCGGGCAATCATATGAGCGCGGTGGTGAAGAAGGAACTCGGCGACGCGATCGCGGCGTTCCTGGCGTAACTCCTCCCCGTGCCGGGGGAGTTACTTCACCGGCTGCTCATATTGTTCCAGTACCCATTCCTCTTCCTGCGCGGCGGCGATCCAGTCCTGCATCCACGGATGGTTGATGAGGGTGATGATGTACCCCATGGCGAAGCGCGGGCAGGGCAGCGAATAGGTGACGATCCGCGTCGCCACCGGCGCGAACATGATGTCGGCCGCGCCGAATTCGCCGAACAGGAAATCGCCGCCATGGCCGAAGCGCGCCCGCGCCTGCGCCCATAGCTCGTAGATGCGCGATAGGTCCGCCAGCACGTCCTCGTCGGGCTGGATCGGGTCATAGACCTGCCGGACGTTCATGCTGTGCTTGCGGCGCAGCGGCGCGAAGCCCGAATGCATTTCGGCCGCCATCGACCGTGCCATTGCACGCGCGGCGGGATCGGCCGGCCAGAATTTCTCGCCACCCGATTTTTCGTTCAGATATTCAACGATCGCCAAGCTGTCCCACACGACGATGTCGTCGCCGTCCCACAGGATCGGGACCTTGCCCGACGACGGCGCGAACTCGTCACCCTCGCGACGCTTGTCCCAGTCGGCGTCGTAAAGCGGCACGACGACCTCTTCGAACGGCAGGCCTGACAGCTTGGCCGCTAGCCAGCCGCGCAGCGACCAGGAGGAATAGGCCTTGTTCCCGATGATGAGTTTCAGCATGGGGCCGGTCGTGCCACGTCGGTTCCAGCCTGTCGAGCCATTGGAACCGCGGCCGAAACGATCCGTTGCCAATTGCATGGCGGATAACGACAAAAGCGGTGATCCGCATAGCGTGGGCGAGGTGCTGGACCGGCTGCAGGAACTGGGCGAACAGGCCGGCGACGACAAGGCGAAGCTGGGCGACATGCTGGAGGCGCTCGGCCAGCGTGCCTATGGTCCATTCTTCATCATCTTTCCGATGATCGACATCTCGCCGGTCGGCGGCATTCCGGGGCTGCCGACGGCGATGGCGGCGGTAATGATCCTGCTGGCGGTGCAGTTGGTGTTCGGGCGCGAACATCTGTGGCTGCCGGGATTCCTCGCCAATCGCGGATTGAAGGGGAAGAAGCTGGTCAAGGTCGCCGACAAGACGCGGCCAATCGCCCGGCGGATGGACAAGTGGTTCCACGGCCGTCTGCCGGCACTGACCAAGGGGCCGATGGTCAAGGTCGCCGGCGTCGCGGTGATCCTGCTGTGTCTGACCGTGCCGCCGCTCGAACTACTGCCCTTTGCCAGCACCGCGCCGATGGCGGCGATTATGGCGTTCGGCATCGCGCTGCTAGTGCGCGACGGGGTGTTGATGGTGGTCGCCTGTGCGCTGTCGGTCGGCGCGGTGGCGCTGGGGGCGGGGTTGTTCGCTTCGCGGCAGGGGTGACGTGGCGTGCGGTATCCCCGCGAAGGCGGGGATCCAGAGCCACGCACGTAGCGCTTTATTACCCTGGATCCCCGCCTGCGCGGGGATACAAGGCCTCGTTCGTCAGCCGATCGACTCGATCACCGCCGCGCGCAGCTCTGCGATCCCCATGCCCTTCTCGCTCGACGTCGAGATGACGTCGGGATGCGCGGCGGGGCGCTTGCGGACTTCCTCACCGACCGCGGCATAGACGTCGTCGAGCTCGGTCGCCTTGATCTTGTCGGTCTTGGTCAGGACGATGCGGTAGCTGGTCGCCGCCTTGTCGAGCATCTCGAACATGTCACGATCGACATCCTTGATGCCATGGCGCGAGTCGATCAGCACCAAAGTCCGCTTCAACACCTGGCGCCCGCGTAGATAATCGTTCACCAGATAGCGCCATTTGCGGACCATGTCCTTGGGCGCCTTGGCGAAACCATAGCCGGGCATGTCGACCAGCCGCAGTTTCAGCGGCGTGCCGATGTCGAAGAAGTTCAGCTCCTGCGTCCGCCCCGGCGTGACCGACGTCCGCGCTAGCGAGGTGCGGCCGGTCAGCGCGTTGAGCAGCGAAGACTTGCCGACGTTCGACCGCCCGGCAAAGGCGATCTCCGGCACGTCCGGCGCGGGGAGATGCTCGAGCGACGGCGCGGACTTCAGGAACTGGATCGGTCCCGCGAAGATCTTGCGCGCCGCTTCGATCTGTTCGGGATCGAAGCGGTCGTCGCCCGGCGGCGGGGGTGGCAGGTCGTTCACTTCGCGGCAGCCTGTTTGAGTGCCGGATGCCGCGAATATAGCAGCTGCTGCTGGGCGATCGTCAGCAGGTTCGACGTGATCCAGTAGACCTGCAGACCCACCGCGAACGGCGCCATGATGAACATCAGCACCCATGGCATCAGCCCGAAGACCTGCTTCTGCATGTCGTCCATCGGCGCCGGGTTCAGCTTGAACTGGAAGTACATCGAAATGCCGAGCAGCACCGGCACGATGCCGATCGCGAGGAAGTGCGGCGGGGTGAAATCGAGATAGCCGAACAGGTTCAGGATCGTCGCCGGATCGGGCGCCGACAGATCCTTGATCCAGCCGACGAACGGCTGGTGCCGCATCTCGATGGTCAGCAACAGCACCTTGTACAGCGCGTAGAAGATCGGAATCTGGATCAGCGTCGGCAGACAGCCGGCGACCGGATTGACCTTCTCCTCCTTGTACAGCTGCATCATCTTCTGCTGGAGTTGCGGCTTGTCGTCCTTGTACCGTTCCTGCAGCACCTTCAGCTTCGGCTGTATGGCGCGCATCGCCGCCATCGACGCGAACTGGCGCTGGGCGATCGGGAACATGAGGCCCCGGATCGTGACCGTCAGCAGGATGATCGCGACGCCGAAATTGCCAACCAGCCGGAACAGCCAATCGAGATAGACGAAGATCGGTTCCTCGACGATGCGGAACCAGCCCCAGTCGATCGCGCGCGAGAAGTACGGCACGCCCTGCGCCTCATAGGCGTTGAGCAGCTTGTTCTCCTTGGCACCCGCGAAGAAGCGCACGCTTTGCGTCAGTGCCTGACCCGGCGCGAGTGCGGTCAGCGTGGGCGAACGATAGTCCGCCTGATGCCGCTGGTCGCCGCCCTTCAGTGTCAGCGTGTGCTGGATGCCCTGATCGGGGATGAGCGCGGTCATCCAGTAATGGTCGGTGAAGCCGAGCCAGCCGCCCTTGGTATCGAACGCTTCGGGCTTCTCGTCGATGTCCTTGTAATCGACGTCGAACTTCACGCCGTTGCCGGCTTCGTAGACGGGGCCGACCTGGATCGTCATCGTATCCTTGTCGACCGGCGCGCCGCGGCGGCTGAGCAGGCCATAGGTCGCGACCTGGATCGGCTGCGGACCAGCATTGGCGATGCTCTGGCGGACGGTGAACATATAGCCGTCATCGACCGAAATCTGCATCTGGTAGCGCTGCGTGCCGACGGTGGTCGACAGCGTGACCGGGGTCTGCGGGGTCAGCTTCGTGCCGCTCGCGGTCCACAGCGCGTCGGCGGGCGGTGCCGACACGCCGGTGCCGCTCCAGCCGAACTGCGCGAAATAGGCGTCGGCGGTGCCGGACGGGGAGAGCAGGCGCACCGGCGGCGAGTTGGCGGCGATCGTTTCCTTGTGCTTCACCAGCACCAGATCGTCGATCCGTCCGCCGCGCAGGTTGATCGACCCCTGCACGCTGGGCGTCTCGATCGCGATGCGGGGGGTTTCGCGCAGCACCACCGCCCGGTCGCGAATCGCGTTCGCGGTGTCGGCGGCGGGATCGGTCGCCGGGTTGGCGACGGGCTTGCTCTTGCCGTCCTCCAGCTTCGTCACCGGCGGATTGGCAGCCGGGAAGAAGTGGTTGGCGATATACGGCCAGCCGAACAGCACCAGCGCAGCCAGTACCGCGAACAGCAGGAAATTCTTCTGGTCGTTCTTCACGCGAAATCCTCAGGCTCTAAGGCACCGGGTCGTGGCCGTGCCCGCCCCAGGGATGGCAGCGCGCGATACGTTTCGCGGCCAGCCAGCCCCCCTTTGCCGCGCCATAGCGGGCAATGGCGGTGATTGCATAGGCCGAACAGGAAGGTTGATAGCGGCAGGAGGGCGGCAGGATCAGCGACGGCCCCAATTGCCACGCACGCGCGACCAGCATCAGCAGCCGCGCAGCGATACCCGGCCGGGGCGATTCGCCGTCGCCGGTCACCGCCGGACCTTGCGCAATGCCTTGGTCAGATCGGCCTTGAGATCGTCGAAGGGGCGTTCGATTCCGCTCGCCCGCCCGATCAGCACGTGATCGGCACCGACGATGCCCAGATCGGGCAACATTTCGGCGGCAAGCGCACGAAAGCGCCGTTTCATCCGGTTGCGGACGACGGCGTTGCCGACCTTCTTCGATACGGTAATGCCGATTCGCATCGCATCGGGCGATTCGGCCAGTTCGTCCGCACGGCGCGATCGCACCAGCAGGACGAAGCCGGGCATGGGCGCCCGGCGTCCCGCATTCGCCGCCAGATAATCCCGGCGGCGAAGCATTTTCTTTAGGCCGACAGCTTCTTGCGGCCGCGCGCACGACGGGCGCGGATCACGTTGCGGCCGCCCGGCGTCGCCATGCGCGAGCGGAAGCCGTGACGACGGGCCCGTACCAGGTTGCTCGGCTGAAAAGTCCGCTTCATCACTCATTCCCCGGGTATTCAAACTGCTAGAACGTAAAAAGCCGCCAGTGACGGCGGCCGCGTGGTCAGCCCCTTAGCGATGCACCGCTTCCAAGTCAACGGAGGAGGTGACGCCCCCGGCCCGTTCGCGTCGCCGTCTGGCGCTCGGCCGGCGCAGTGCCCGGTCCGATAGGGCACGCGTTCGGGGGAAGCGGCGCATGGTCCGGGCATAGCGGCGTCGCGCCCAGCGCGAGTTGCGCAGAATGAGCGCCAACCCTGCGGCGAAGGTGAAGATCCCGACCGGTCCCGGCAGCACCGCGACCACCGGCGTCGCGAGGATCAGCAAAGCACCGAGCGCCAGGAAGAGGATCTGCATGATATGTCGCCATGCCACCCGTGTGTTGCCGGTTCAAGACGGCTGCGATGCCCGGTCGCTTGACCGCGTCGATCCGATGCGGGACACGGCGGCCCAAGGGGAACAGGGGCAGTCATGGTCGCGATCGTATCGACGGCGGCGTATCTCGGACTGGAGGCGCGGCGGGTGGAGGTGCAGGTGCAACTGGCACCGGGCGTCCCGGCATTCGTCGTGGTGGGGCTGGCCGACAAGGCAGTGGGCGAAAGCCGCGAACGGGTCCGCGCCGCGATCGCCGCGATCGGCCTGTCGCTGCCGCCAAAGCGGATCACCGTGAACCTGTCGCCGGCCGATCTGCCCAAGGAAGGATCGCATTACGATCTGCCGATTGCACTCGGCCTGTTGGCGGCGATGGGCGTGGTCGACGCCGAGGTGCTGGCGGACTTTGTCGTCGTCGGCGAGTTGAGCCTCGACGGACGGATCGCGGGATCGCCCGGTGTGCTGCTGGCGGCGATGCTGGCGAGCGGGGAGGGGCGGTCGCTGATCTGCCCGGCGGAACAGGGGGCGGAGGCGGCATGGGCGGGCACTCCGGTCGTCGCGGCGCCCGACCTGCTGTCGTTGCTGAACCATTTGAAGGGCGAGCAACTGCTCGGCAATGCCAAGCCT
Organism: Sphingomonas epibiotica; assembly: GCF_039615155.1. Lineage (NCBI taxonomy): Bacteria > Pseudomonadati > Pseudomonadota > Alphaproteobacteria > Sphingomonadales > Sphingomonadaceae > Sphingomonas > Sphingomonas epibiotica. The sequence goes on from NZ_JBDGHY010000005.1 coordinate 219,958, forward strand.
GGTGGTGCCGAGGACGGGTGGAACGGCAACGATCTCGCCCAGGTGAAGGGGCAGGAGACCGCCAAGCGCGCGCTGGAGATCGCGGCGGCGGGCGGCCACAATCTGTTGATGGTCGGACCGCCGGGAGCAGGGAAATCGCTGCTCGCGTCGTGCCTGCCGGGCATATTGCCGCCGCTGGATGCAGCGGAAGCGCTGGAAGTATCGATGGTCGCGTCGGTCGCGGGGACGCTGACGGGCGGGCGGATGACGCGGGTGCGGCCGTTCCGATCGCCGCATCATTCGGCATCGATGGCGGCGCTGACCGGCGGCGGGCTGCGGGTGAAGCCGGGCGAGATCAGCATGGCGCATTTGGGCGTGCTGTTCCTCGACGAACTACCCGAGTTTCAGCGGGCGGTGCTCGATTCGCTGCGTCAGCCGCCGGAGACAGGACAGGTCAGTGTAGCGCGGGCCAATGCCCATGTGACCTTTCCGGCGCGGGTGCAGTTGATCGCGGCGATGAATCCGTGCCGCTGCGGGCATCTCGGTGATCCGGCGCTTGCTTGCGCCCGCGCGCCGCGCTGCGCTGCGGACTATCAGGCGAAGGTGTCGGGACCGCTGCTCGACCGTATCGACCTGGCGATCGAGATGGCGGCGGTGAGCGCCGCCGATCTGGTTCTGCCGCCGCCTGCCGAAGGATCGGCCAACGTCGCGGCGCGGGTAGCGGCGGCGCGGGCGGTGCAGCGCGAACGCTATGCTGGCGATGGGGTCCGCACCAACGCCGAGGCGGATGGAGGCGTGCTGGAGCGCGTGGCGGTGCTCGACGTGCCGGCGCGGACGCTACTGGCGCAGGCGGCTGAATCGATGCGGTTGTCGGCGCGTGGATTCCACCGCGTGCTGCGGGTCAGCCGGACGATCGCCGATCTTGCGGGGGCGGACGGAATCGGGCGGGCGCATGTCGCAGAGGCGCTCAGCTATCGGCGGCGCGCTCCGACCAATTGAACGATTGCGTTGTGACAGCCGGGTTGCGACACATTGAGAGCGTCAAACGGGGGGATGGTGATGGAGTGGATGTTACTGCCGCTGCGGCGATATTTCGAAGTACGCGGTCGGTCGCGCCGGATGGAATATTGGATGTTCACGTTGTTTTCGTTCGTCGTCGGCATCGCCACGTCGATCGTGGACGCGATCATCGGACTGGGATGGGATGGTAGCGGGCCGCTGAACCTGATCGCGTCGCTTGCGCTGCTTATTCCAGGGTTCACCGTCGCGTTTCGGCGGCTGCACGACATCGATCGATCGGCATGGTGGATGTTGCTGGTGTTCTTGCCGATCATCGGTTGGATCTGGTTGTTCGTCCTGTACGTCAGCGACGGAACACCCGGACCCAACCGCTTTGGCCCTGATCCCAAGGATCCCTATGGTTCGGCCGATATCGATCAGGTCTTTTCCTGACGGTTGCAGGCGGCATCACCTTGCGCTAACGGACCGCCTGCGTGCCCCTGTGGTGAAATTGGTAGACGCGTCCGACTCAAAATCGGATTCCGAAAGGAGTGCTGGTTCGAGCCCGGCCAGGGGCACCAATTTCGCGGACGCTGGTTAACCCGGCGTTGACCGACGATCTGCCAGGATATCGTCGTCATGAACGAAGATGATGCCGCCACGCCCGCCGAACGATCGCGCCGAGATAGTGTGATCCTGAACGCCCGGGTCGAAACCAGCGATCAGGTCTTCGAATGCAGGGTCCGCAACCTGTCGGAAACGGGTGCCTGTATCGACAATCCGGCTGAACTGATGCCGGGTGATCGCGTGCTGATCACCCTGGGGACCGTCCATCATATCGAAGCGACCGTGCGTTGGGCCAAGGGCGGTCGCGCTGGACTGCATTTCGAGGGCGTGAGGATCGACATCGTCGCCGCCCGCCGTCCGCGCGGAACGGTATCGCCGGCCTCGCGCACCATGGCGGGATGGCTCGACAACATCCATAATCCCTATCGACGCGGCTGACCGTCGTACGAAAGCGTCACGCGTCGCTGCGGCAATAGTTATCAAGGAACTGCTGATGCGGCGGCAAGGTGGCGACGCGCGCCGCGATGCCGCGCCGCAGGTCGGCGAGCACGGCGGCCAACTGCCCCGTTGGCATCATCCTCGCCAGTGGATGATGCGCGGCCGGCTCCAGCCGCTGGCCGAGCATCACCTGCAGCCATGATCCGACGCGGAACAGATCGTCTGCCGACTGATAGGCATGGGCGCCTTCGGCAAACAGCGCGACACGCTCCGCCAGCGTCTCAGGCGGCGGCGTGTCGCGACGCTCCTGCCAAAAGGGTTCGGGCCGCTGGTTCAGATGATAATGGAGCAGCACGAAATCGCGCACCGCCTCGATCTCGCGGCGCGACTGATCGTTGAAGCGGGCGCGGGCGGCCTTACCCGGATGGCCGAAGGGGAGCAGCTGGACGAGGCGGGTGAGCGCGATCATCACCAGATGGATGCTGGTCGATTCGAGCGGTTCGACGAAGCCGCTCGACAGGCTGAGCGCGACGCAATTGCGCTCCCATGTCGCCCGCCGTCGCCCGGTGCGGAAGCGGATCAGGCGCGGTTCGATCAACGTCTCGCCCTCGACCGACGCCAGCAACCGGTCGCACGCGGCGTCGTCGCTCAGGTGGCGCGAACTGTAGACCAGCCCGTTGCCGACCCGGTGTTGCAGCGGGATCTGCCAGCGCCATCCGGCATCGTGCGCGATGGCGCGGGTATAGGGCAGGGCGGGGCCGGTAGCCGCGGTCTGCACCGCCAGCGCGCGGTCGGTCGGCAGCCAATGGCTCCAATCCTCGAACCGGACGCCCAGCGCCTGCTCGATTAGCAGCGCGCGGAAACCGGTGCAGTCGAGGAACAGGTCGCCTGCGACGCGTCGTCCGTCCTCAAGGACCAGCGCGGAGAGATCGCCGCTTTCACCATCGCGCTCGACCCGGTCGATCCTGCCTTCGATCCGGGTCAGCCCCTGCGCCTCGCTGCGGCGGCGCAGATAGGCGGCATAGCGGCCGGCATCGAAGTGATAGGCATAGTTGAGCGGCGCGTCGGGACCGGTCGCGAAGCGCCCGGCCTCGGCGGCTTCGTGTTCGAGGCAATAGGCACCGATCGGCCCCGCTGCCCCTTGTGCGCGCGCCTCCAGCCAGAAATGTTGGAAATCGCCCATCCAGGTCGATCGCCCGACTTCGCCGAACGAATGGATATAGCGGTCGCCGCCCCGCGCCCAGTTTTCGAAGGCGATGCCCAGTTTGAAGCTGGCACCGGTCGCGGCCATGAATTCGGCTTCGTCGAGGCCGAGCAGGGCGTGGAACGAGCGGATCGTCGGGATCGTGGCTTCGCCGACGCCGACCGTGCCGATCTCTTCGGATTCGACCAGCGTCACCTCGACCAGCGACGATAGCTGGCGGGTGAGCAGCGCGGCGGCCAGCCAGCCGGCGGTGCCGCCGCCCGCGATCACGATCCGCATCGGGGTCATCGGTTCAGCCTCTGGAGCAAGCGCGCGCGTAACCGGCGGGCGGCTGCATCATCGAGCGGAGCGAGGTCGCCCTGGATCGCGGGTGGCAAGTGCGCGCGTGCGTCGTCGCCGCCGCTCCAGATGTAATGATCGAACATCGCCGACCAAGCCGCTCGCTCCGCCGCCGGGCGTTCACGAAGCGATAGCAATGCGTGAAGCAGCGTCGTCATCGGGCTGTCGGCAAAGGCGGGAGCGTCGTTCCACCAATAGTTTATCATGGCGTTGAACGGCGACAGCGCCTCGACATTATGCCACCACAGCGCCGGGTAGAACAGCACGTCGCCCGGTTCCAGTTCTGCCACCTGCGCATGGGCCAGCGCCTCGGCAAAGCGGGGGAAGCGGTCGAGATCGGGCGCGCGCAAATCGACCATGCTCATCACCTGTCCGCCAGGCGTGGGTTCTAACGGGCCGGGGTAGAGGTTCGCGACTTGATCGGGCGGGAACAGGGTGAAACGCCGCCGCCCGACCATGCACGCGGCGAGGTTGTTCGACATATCGTAATGCGTCGCGGCGGTGGTGCGGGTGCCGATCCAGATGCTGACCATCGGCGCGGGCGTGCCGGCGGGCCAGGGCAGGTCGTTCTCGCCGCGCAGGCCGGGGAGATACAGGTCGAGGTCGGTCGATCCGACATAGATGGCGGGGGCGGCGGGATCGTCCAGTCCGGCCGTGATCCGATCGAGACAGGTGGACAGAGCGGTACGGGCTGCGTCAAAATTGAAGCCGGTTAAATCGTCGCGATAGAAGAAGCGGCCGCCCATCGCCGCATCGCCGGTAAAGGCGACGACCGGCCGTCCGCCATCGAAGCGCTTGAGATAGGTGACGGTACTGCCGACGCTTTCGTGTCCCGCTGCGACCAGCGGCCAGTCGGCGGCAAGGCCGCGAAGCACGACTGGCTCGTTCGCCGCGACCAATGCCGTCGGCGACCAATCGGCGCTCGCCGCGATCGACCGGACGGCGCGGGGAGTGGTCATGTGTCGTGCCGCCGCTGCCGCCGTTCGATCAGCCGGGGGATGTTGTCGAGCGACGCCGACGCCATGAACGCCGCGCGCAAGGCGCCGCTACCATGCAGCGTCGCCAGTGTCTCCGCTTCCAGCGCGTCGAGCCGGTCATCGGCGATGACGAATATGTCGGCGATGGCGCAGGTCTGTCCGTCGCCCAGATCGACCTCGATCGTGGTCGGGCGCAACAATTCGGCGGCCTCCCATGCCGCGAACAACGGGGCGTTGATCGCCTGCCCCTCGCGAATGACACCCAGCACCGCCTCGACATGGGCGAGATAGGGCGCGGTACCACCATGGCGGAGATAGAGCGGCTCGCCCGACCCGTCGCGATGCACGCGCGGGTCGTCGAGGTCGATACGTACGCCTTCACCCAACGGATCGGGGGCGAACGGCCCGCGCTGGCGGACAGCGGGAACATAGCTTGCCGACCACACGCCGTCGGAGCCGAGGAAAAGATTGTCATCCGGGTCGAGGCCCAGCAGTGCGACGGCGTAGGTGCCGCCGCGATCGTCACGCCGGAACAGGATCGGATAGTCGCGCTGCGCCGCCTCGAACTCGTTGGGGAACAGCAGTACCTGATTCACCGCATCACCATGGGCGGCGGCATGCTCGACCGCGACGGTCAGGTCGTGGTGGTCGACATTGTTGAGCGGTACGGGGTTGGGCATCGCGATCCTTACGGCAATATGCCGCTACGGTAGGAAGAGCCGGTCGCGATGGAAAGGGCCGTCCGCCAATACGAACGGCCCTTTCCAGTCACTTGACCGCGATCAGAAGCGGTAGCGTGCGCCCAGCAGGAAGCGCGGCTTGAGTTCCTGTGCGAACACCAGCGCGTTACGATCGCGCCCATATTGCACCAACGGCTCGCTGGTCAGGTTCACGCCTTCGATCGACAGCGCCATGCGATCGTTGAGGTCGTAGCTGATGTTGAAGTCGAGCGTGCCGAACGGAGCCACGAACAATGGGTTACGGCTGTCGCCCTGATTGGTCGCGGCAAGGAACTTGTCGCGCCAGTTGTACGACACGCGCGCCGACAGCCCGCTCTTGTCATAGATGATCGACCCATTGGCGCTGTCGCCAAGCCCCGTCAGCGCGAAGACGTTGACGCCGGGGTCGGCGGCGATGTCGGCATTCACGTCGCCATAGACCTTGGTGTACGACGCCTGCACGCCGAAGCCGGTATTGCCGAAGAAATGCTGCCCGGCCAGTTCGAAGCCATAGATATGGCCGTCGCGGTTGTTGACCGGCTGCGACACCGCGAAGTCGTACAGAGGATCGTCGCCATTGGCGAAGATGTCGACCGATTGCAGGATGCTGTTGACGTAATCCTGGTTCAGCGCGCCCGCCGCGTTGCGGTTCGCCTGGAAATTGGCGTCGGCTTGGGCGGTGTTGCCGCCATTCTGGCTGAGCAGCGCGGTATAGGTGAACAGGTTGACGTCGCTGAGGTCGGCGCCCAGCGCGCGCAGCCGGTCGGCCGCCGTGCCCGACCGCGTGCCCGCCGCACCCGACGACGGATCGCGCAGGTCGAACAGGCTGCGGTTGAAGACGCCGGTCCCGATGAAGTTGCGCACCCGCTTGTCGAAGAAGCCGAGCGAGACATAGCTCGAAGGCTTGTAATACCATTCCACCGACACGTCGAAGTTATCGGAGACCAGCGGCAGCAGCCCGGCATTGCCCGACGTACCCGTCGGACGGCCGCCCAGCGCAACCGGCCGGGTCGGCGGACCCGCCGTGGTCGATGCGAACAGGTTGCCATAATCGGCACGGGCAAGGGTACGGCTGGCCGAGGCGCGGGCGATGAAATTGTCGAACACCTCGATATTGAAATCGATCGCCGGCAACAGGTTGGTATAGCTGCCGCGCTGCGTGACGGTCGACGACGTGGCCGAGATAACCGACGAGAAGTCGTTGTCGGCGTCCCATTTGATCGCCGAGGGCACCGCCTGCAACGCGGTCGAGCGAACCTTGGTCTCTTCATAGCGGGTGCCGAAGACGAGGTTGGCGGTGCGTCCGGCAATCTCGCCCTTCCACGTGATCTGGCCGTATACGCCCCAGATCTTTTCGCCGACAGTATCGAAATCGTTGGCGGTCGTGTTGATCGGGTTGGCGGCGTAGAAGTTGGAGAACAGGTCGTTCAGCACCACCGCATTGCCGCGGAAGGCGGTGCGCTTCGTGTCGGCCGGGCTGAACGTGTCGAACTTGCAGTCGAGGCAGAAGGTCTTGACGACGTTCGACGCCAGCCGCTGGACGATGCCCGGATCAGTGATACCCCAGTCGCCGAGCTGCTGCTGCGTCTGCACGCGGGCGCTGGTCATCTGCGCGTCGGTATAGGTACCGCCGAAGTCGAACCGGCTGCCGCCACCCAGATCCCAGCCGAGATCGGCGCGACCGCCATTGATCCGCTGCCGCTGGGTCGCGGTATTCGTGCGCGAAATCTGCGTGCCGAGATCGCCCAGATCGAGGACGCCGTTGCCATTGCCGTTGATCGAGTCGTTGATCGTCTGCGTGACGCGCGGGAAGCCGCTGCTGTAATCGATCGCCTGGCTGTCGATGACCGGCGCACCGAGCGACACCAAAGTCACCGACGTGCCGTTGGCGGCGTCCGGCGTCGACTTCGACACCGCATGATAGCCATCGAGGTTCAGCGTCAGATTGTCGGTCATCTCCCACTTGCCGTTCAGGCCGTAGGATTGCAGCTGCGTCTTGGTCGCGCGGAACTGCTGTTCGAAGCCCTGATCCTTCACGCCGTTGATCGATTCCGAGATGTAATCGGGCGTGGCGATCACGTCGTTGCCGTTGAAGCGGATCTCGGCGAACGGGCGGTTGAACCAGTTGGTCTGCTCGCTGCGCTGCTCCTCCAGCCGGTTCTGCGCGAACAGCGCATCGGCGGTGAAAGTCAGGCGTTCGGTCGGCGCGAGTTGCAGCACCGCCTGGCCGTTGATGCGCTCGCGCTTGTTTTCGGAGAACTGATAGCGGCTGTCGTTGGGGATCAGCGTGAATTCGGTCGTCGGCCGGTTCCCGATCTGCGTCTGTCCGTTGACATACGGGCCGGCGGGATTGAGCACATCGGCGGTCGGGACCACGGTGAAATAATTGGGTGCGCTCTGTGCCGAGGTGCTATCGCGGCGCTGATAGCTGCCGAACACCGACAGGCCGATGCTGCGCCCGTCATTGCGCCAGCTGAGCAGGCCCGACACTTCGGGCAGGACGCGCGCGCCTTCGCCGGCCATGGTGCTGACGTCGTGCAGCGCCTTCACGCCGAACGATCCGGTGACGCCGGTTTCGCGCGAATCCAGCGGCTTGCGGGTGACGACGTTGATCGCCGCGCCGATGCCGCCCGAGGGGATGGCGGCGCGGCCGGTCTTGTAGACCTCCAGCGCCGACACGCCTTCAGACGCGAGATTCTGGAAGTCGAACGAACGGCCGGTGCCGCGCGCGAAATCGCCCGCGCCACTGGTGTCGACGTTCGAAGCAGGCAGCTGGCGACCGTTCAGGGTGACGAGGTTGAACCCGCCCGAAAAGCCGCGGACCGAGACCTGTGACCCTTCGCCGTTGACGCGGTTGATCGACACGCCGGTAATCCGCTGGAGCGATTCGGCGAGGTTGGTGTCGGGGAACTTGCCGATATCCTCGGCCGAGATCGCATCGACGACGCCCGCCGAATTGCGCTTGATGTCGATCGCGCGGTTGAGCGAGGCGCGGATGCCGGTGACGACGATTTCGCCGCCATCTTCTTGCGCAGGGTCTTGGCCGGTCGGCTGGGCGACGCTGCCCTGCGTACCTTCGGTCGCGCCCGGCTGGGCATTGGTGGCGGTGTCGGTGGTCTGCGCAATGGCAACGCCTGGTGCTGCGAACAAGGCGGCGAGCGCGATCGTCGACGAGGTGCGCGCGAGCGTATGAAGAAGGTGACCCTTCATGCGAAATCTCCCCTAGATAATTCTGACGGTTCGATCCGCCCATTATTCTCGCCGGACGATCCGGCATTGGTACCGCTACCATCATGTCTAACGTTGTCAATACGGGAACAATGCAATCTATCCCCGCTAAGATATTATCTTTTATCCATTTTCTTTTAACGAAGCGGCATGGCAGGCCGAAAACGGCGGAATTCCGCCGTTAACCGTAAATTATCGCACCTACTCTAGAACCCCTGATTCGATACGACAGCGTCGTCTTGCGCAGGCGTATCGGGGAGCAGGTTGACGATGAAGTGGTTCAGCAAGGACGCGCCGATCCGCGCCAAATTCATGGTAATGGGCTTGGTGTACGTTGCGCTCACATGCGTTCCGTTCGCTACGACGGTGCTTGTGGTCAACGGGACGCTTGGCGAGATGGCGGCGCTGGGGATCACCGGCGCGACGGTCGCCGTCGCCATGTTGCTGGCTGTGCTGTTCCGCAAGATCGTCTGCGATCCCTATGTCGGAACCGTCGAGCGCATGGAAGGGGTCGCCCAGGGCGACCTCACCACGCCGATCGGCTTTGCGGATCATCGCGACTGCGTCGGCCGCATGGCGCGCGCGATGGAAGTGTTCCGCGAGAATGGTCGCGTCGTGAAGGAAGCGGCCGCCGCGCAGCAACAGGTCGTCGGTTCGCTCGGCCAGGGGCTGTCGCGCCTTGCGGCCAGCGACGTCACCTATCGCATCGAACAGAGTTTCCCGGCGGATTACGAACGGCTGCGCATCGACTTCAACGCAGCGATGGATGCGGTGTCCGAAGTGCTGTCGGCCGTGCGCGACGCGACCAGCGGCATCAACAACGGCGCCAACGACATTCGCCAGGCGTCGGACGACCTGTCGCAGCGCACCGAGCAGCAGGCAGCGAGCCTCGAGGAAACCGCCGCGGCGATGGACCAGATCACCAGCACGGTGAAGGAAACCGCCACCGGCGCCAGCCGCGCCAACATGGTGGTTATCGAGACCCGCGACGAAGCCGAACAGTCGGGTGACGTCGTCCGTCGCGCGGTCGAAGCGATGAACGGCATCGAGCGCGCCTCTGCCGAGATCGGCGACATCATTAGCGTGATCGACGGCATCGCCTTCCAGACGAACCTGCTGGCGCTGAACGCCGGGGTCGAGGCGGCACGTGCCGGGGATGCGGGCAAGGGTTTTGCCGTCGTCGCCAGCGAGGTCCGGGCGCTCGCCCAGCGTTCGGCCGATGCGGCCAAGGATGTGAAGGCCAAGATCACCGCCTCGTCCGAACAGGTCGCGATGGGCGTCGAACTGGTCAGCGAGACCGGCAAGGCACTGCAACGCATCATCACCCGCATCGGCGAGATCAGCACGCTGGTCGGCACCATCGCCACCTCCGCCGATCAGCAGGCGACGGGCCTGCAACAAGTCAATACCGCCGTCAGCGAGATGGACGGTGTGACGCAGCAGAATGCGGCGATGGTCGAGCAGGCGACGGCCGCCGCCCGCAGCCTGGCCGAAGAGGCGCAGGAACTGGCGCGACAGGTGGCCCGCTTCACCATCGGGTCGGGTTTCCACGGTCATGGCAATAGCGGCAATATCTCGCAGATGCCGACCGCCGTGCATCGGCTGCAGGCACGCGCCGCACAGGTCGGTCGCGAGATCGCCCGCTCGTCGCGCAAGAAAATGGCGGCCGGCGGCGGCAGCGCCGCGCCGATGGCGGCGCCCGTGGTCGACGAGGACGACTGGTCCGAATTCTGATCCCCGCGTCCCGCGCGACCCCAACGTCCCTTCCGATTGGACCCGATCATGCCCATCGCCCTAGCTGCCGTTCTCGATACCGCCGCCGCCGGCCCGCTGCGCCAGACGCTGCGCACGGCCATCGACGCGGGCCAGCCGATCTGCCTCGACGCATCGGGCGTCGAGCGTATCGGCCAGGCCTGCCTGCAAGTCCTCGCCGCCGGGGAAGCCGCGGCGGAGGCTGCCGATATCGACTTCACCATCGTCGGCGCGAGCCCGGCCTTTGCCGACATGGCGACGCTGGCGGCCCTCGACACCCTTCTCGCCGCCTGATCCGGAGCGACCCGTCATGGACCTCGACGCAATTCAGCAGATCTTCTTTCAGGAGTGCGAGGAAGGCCTTGCCGCGATGGAAGGCAATTTCGCGGCGCTGCGCGACGGCGACCGCGATTCGGAAACGATCAACGCCGTCTTCCGCTGCGTCCATTCGATCAAGGGCGGGGCGGGTGCGTTCGGCCATGAACGCTTGCAGGCCTATACCCATCAATATGAGACGCTGCTCGACCTGATCCGCAACGGCACGCTCGAACTGACACCTGCGCTGCTCGATGTCGTGGTCGGTGCGTTCGACATGCTGGCCGACCATGTCGCCGCCGCCCGCGACAGCGGCGAGCCGCCCGCCGATGCGGCGATGCTCGACCGGCTGGTGGTCGCCGCCGGTGGCGGCGGCGCGCATGATGCCGCGGCTGCGCCAGCAGTGCCCGCCGCAGACGAGCCGGTCGCGATCTCCGACGATTTCGACGATCTGATGTCGTTGCTGGGCGACGTCGCGCCGTCCGAGGAGGGCGCCGATGCCGCCGACGGCTGGCGGCTGCGCTATCAGCCAGGGGCCAATGCCTTTGACCATGGCGCCGAACCGTTGCTGCTGCTGCGCGAACTGACGCTGCTGGGCGGGAAGGTCACGCAGTGCGACCGCAGCGCACTGCCGGGGCTCGACGCGCTCGATCCCGAAACCGGCTATCTGGCATGGGACGTGGCGCTGCCCGCCAGCGTCGCCGAGGACGATATCCGCGCCGTCTTCGAATTCTCGGACAGCAGCGCGATCACCCTGACCAAGGGCGATGCGTCGCCGGTCATGGACGACGTCGATTCGTTGTTCGACCTGCTCGATTCGGTCGCCGAACCGGTGTTGGTAGAAGCGGTCGTCGATGAACCGGTCGCGCCACCGCCACCGCCACCGCCCCCTCCGCCGCCGCCCCCTTCGCCGCCGCCCGCTGCGGCAGTGCCGACCCCGGCGGCCCCGGTCGACGATGCCAAGGCCGCGCCGCGTGCGCCGGCGGTGGCCACTCCCCCGGCCGCGCAAACGATCCGCGTCGACCTCGACAAGCTCGATCGGCTGGTCAACCTGGTCGGCGAATTGGTCATCACCCAGGCGATGCTCGCGCAGCGCCTTGCCGAAAACGCGATGGGCGGCATCTCCGAACTGAGCGATCTCGAACATCTGACGCGCGAATTGCAGGAATCGACGATGGCGATCCGCGCGCAGCCGATGAAGACGGTGTTCAGCCGCGTACCGCGCATCGTCCGCGAGCTGGAGGGCGAGACCGGCAAGCGCGTCCGCCTCGAGGTCGATGGCGAGATGACCGAGGTCGACAAGACCGTGGTCGAACGGATCGGCGAGCCGCTGACCCATTTGATCCGCAACGCGGTCGACCACGGCCTCGAAATGCCCGACGTCCGCGTCGCGGCGGGCAAGCCGGCCGAGGGCGTTGTCCGCCTGTCGGCCGCGCACCAGTCGGGCCGCATCGTTATCACCGTCGCCGATGACGGGCAGGGGATCAATCGCGCCCGAGTGAAGGCCAAGGCGATCGAGCGCGGCATCATTCTGCCCGACGCCGCGCTGACCGACGAAGAGATCGACAATCTGATCTTCGCGCCCGGCTTCTCCACCGCCGCGACCGTCTCGAATATTTCGGGGCGGGGCGTCGGCATGGACGTGGTGCGCAAGAACATTCAGGCGCTGGGCGGCCGCATCGGTATTCAGTCGCGCGAAGGCTTCGGATCGAGCTTCTCGCTCAGCCTGCCACTGACGCTGGCGGTGCTCGACGGGATGATCGTGACGGTGGGCGAACAGACCTTCGTCATTCCGCTCGGCCATATCGTCGAAAGCCTGCGCCCGACCGACCTGACACTCAACCGGCTGGGGCCGGACGGGCAGTTGCTCGACGTGCGCGGCGCCTATGTCCCGGTGCTGCGCATCGCCGATCACCTCGGCATCGCCAATGCCCAGCGCAACGCGACCGACGCGGTGCTGATCGTGGTCGAGGGCGACCATGGCCAGGCGGCGCTGGTGGTCGACTCGATCCAGGATCAACGGCAGGTCGTGGTGAAGAGCCTCGAGGCCAATTATCAGGCAATCGACGGCGTCGCCGGCGCTACCATCCTTGGCGACGGTCGCGTCGCGCTGATCGTCGATGTCGATACGCTGACCACGCGCGGCCGTTTCAGCAATCGTGCGCCGGCGGCGATCGCCGCATGAGCGCGGCCGCCGCCCTCGACAATGGCCGGGCACGGGAGTTCGACTTCCAGCCCGCCGACCACCACGCGATCGCCGCGCTGGTGTATGAAGAGGTCGGCATCCTGCTGCCCGAGGGCAAGGCGCAGCTGATCTATGGCCGGATCGCACCGCGCGTCCGCGCCTGCGGCCTGTCGAGCTTCGCCGACTATGTCGCGTTCATCGGTCGCGATGCCGGCGAACGGGGTCGCGCGGTCGATGCGCTGACCACCAACCACACCAGCTTCTTTCGCGAAAACCATCATTTCGAGGATTTCGTCGATCGCATCTGGCCCGGGCTGGTCGAACGGCTGAACAAGGGCGGCCGCGTCCGCCTGTGGTCGGCGGCGTGTTCCAGCGGCGAGGAACCTTATTCGTGGCTGATGGCGGCGTTCGGCGCCGACCGCGGCCTCGCGCAGCGGCTGCTCAAGGCCGATCTGCGGATGCTCGCGACCGACGTGTCGCCCAGCGTGCTCGATAAGGCGCGCGCGGGGCGATATTCGAAGGAAACGATGCGGACCGTGCCGGCGTCCTTGCGCTCGGCATGGACACGGGGGGAGGGCGACGACCTGATCGTCGACCCGATTTTGCGCGACGCGATCGCGTTCCGGCCGCTCAACCTGCTCGGCGACTGGCCGATCAAGGGGCGGTTCGACACGATCTTCTGTCGCAACGTCATGATCTATTTCGACGAACCGACCAAGGAAAGGCTCCTTGGCCGGCTCGCCGACCGACTGGAGGTGGGGGGGATGCTGTACATCGGTCATTCGGAGCGGTTGCTCGGCGCGGTAACGGGGAAATTCCGCCCGATCGGTCGCACGGCGTATCAGAAGGTGGCGGCATGACCGTCCGCGCACTGGTCGTCGACGACTCCTATTCGATGCAGGCGATCATCCGCCGCAAGCTGCAGGCCGATCCGGGGATCGAGGTCGTCGGCACCGCTGCCAGTGCCGACGAGGCGCGCGCGCAGATCAAGGCGCTCGACCCCGACGTCGTCACGCTCGACATCGAGATGCCGGGGATGAGCGGCCTCGATTTTCTCGAACGGCTGATGCGGCTGCGCCCCACGCCGGTCGTGATGCTCTCCACGTTGACCGCGCAAGGGGCGGAGGCGAGCCTGACCGCGCTGGAGCGCGGCGCGTTCGACTGTTTCGACAAGAACCGGTTGATGGCGCATAACGACCATAGCGGGTTCGACCTCGCCGATCTGGTCCGCGCCGCGTCGCAGACCCGCCCCGCCGCGCGCGTCGCACCGGCGGCCCCCGTGGTCCACGAACGGGCGAGCTATACGCCGCGGCCCGGATCGATGATCGCGATCGGCGCGTCGACCGGCGGGGTCGAGGCGCTGATCGAACTGCTATCGGCCTTTCCGGCCAATTGCCCCCCGACGATGATCGTGCAGCATATGCCGGCGACCTTCACGCCCAGCTTCGCCGCGCGGTTGAACCGCCTGTGCGCGCCGAGCGTCGAGGAAGCGCGTCCCGGCGCGGTGCTGGGCGTCGGGAAGATTTACCTCGCTCCCGGCGGCGAGCGGCACATGGAACTGGCCGGTATGGGCGATCGCCGCCATTGCCGCCTGCTGGAGGGGGACAAGGTCAACGGCCACCGTCCCTCGGTCGACCGGCTGTTCCATTCGGTCGCGAAGCTGGCCGGGCGCGATGCCACCGCCGCGATCCTGACCGGCATGGGCAATGACGGGGCGGAGGGGATGAAGGCGATGCGCGCCGCGGGCGCGATGACCTTCGGCCAGGATAAGGCGACCAGCGTCGTCTACGGCATGCCCGCCATCGCGTGGCAGATCGGCGGCGTCGCCGAACAACTGCCGCTGCGCCGCATCGCGGGTCGTCTGCTCGCGGAATGTGCGCTGTGAACGCATTGCAGGCCCGCGACGGTCTGCGCCGGATCACGGTCGCGCAGGGCGAGACGCAGGTCAGCCGCGAGCCCGATGTCGTGCTCACCACGGTGCTGGGCAGCTGTGTCGCGGCCTGCTTCTACGATCCGGTCGCGCAGATCGGCGGGATCAACCATTATCTGCTCGCCGACGGGACTGCATCGGACCCGGCATCGATGCAACGCTACGGCGTTTACGCAATGGAAGTACTCATCAACGCAATGTTGACCATGGGTGCCGCAAGATCGCGTTTGCGCGCACGAATCTTCGGCGGTGCAACGATGCGGGAAGGATTTCGTGATATCGGGGGTGCCAACATCGCCTTTGCCCGCACCTTCCTGCGCAACGAGCGGATCGCGCTGGTCGGCGAGGATGTCGGGGGGACGCAGGCGCGCCGGGTCGAGTTTCGCGCGGCGGTCGGGCTGGCGCGGTGCCGGTCGGTGGTCGATGCGGCCCCGCCGGTGATCGTGGTCCGCAAGCCGCCACCGCCACCCGCCGCCGTCGGCGACGTGGAATTTTTTTGATGACTGATTTCGTACCGAGGGAGCCTACCGTGGCAAAGACGATCATGACCGTCGATGATTCGCCCAGCATGCGGATGTTGCTGCGGGTCGCGCTGACCGATCTGGGATATAGCGTCGTCGAGGCGGAGGACGGTGTCCACGCGCTCGAAAAGCTCGACGGCTTTCAACCCGACCTGCTCATCACCGACATCAACATGCCGCGCATGGACGGATTCGGACTGATCAGCGAAGTGCGCGGGCAGGGGCGACGCAACCTGCCGATCCTGGTGCTGACGACCGAAAGTTCGGACGAGAAGAAGCAGCGCGCCCGCGATGCCGGCGCGACCGGCTGGATCGTCAAGCCGTTCCATCCCGAAAAGCTCGCGGCCGCTATCCGCCGCGTGCTGCACTGACCCGTTTCGTACCCGAGGATTAGACCATGTCCCGCCAACTCATCACTTTCCAACTGGGCGACCAGATCCTTGGCGTCGACATCATGGCGATCCGCGAAATTCGCGCATGGTCGCCGGCGACGCCGCTGCCCAACGTGCCGCCCTATGTCCGTGGGGTCGTCAATCTGCGCGGCGTGGTGCTGCCGGTATTCGACCTGCGGCACCGGCTGAACTGGGGACAGACCGATCCGTCGGCGCGCCACGTCATCATCGTCGTGCGCATCGGCGAACAGCTGCAGGGCATTATCGTCGATGCGGTGAACGACATCGTGTCGATCCACCCGGACGCGATGCAGCCGGTCCCCGACATGGGCGACACCGAATCGTCGCGCTTCCTCGAAGGTCTGGCGACGATCGACAATCGCATGATCTTGGTGCTGGCACTCGACCGTCTGGTCGACCAGCCGATGGCCGAAGCCGCCTGACGTACCGCGTAAACTTTTTGGGACAATCACATCATGGCTGCTAGCACGAAGGTACTCGTCGTCGACGACTCGTTGACCATGCGGGCGCTCATCTCGGGAGCGCTGGAGCGGATTCCGGGTGTGGAAGTCGTCGGTCTCGCCGATGGTGCCGAAGAGGCGCGATCGATGGTCGCATCGCTGAAGCCGCACGTCATCACCCTCGATGTCGAGATGCCGGGCATGAGCGGCATCGAATATCTGGCCGAGATCATGGAATCGAAGCCGATGCCGGTCATCATGTTCTCGACCCGCACCACCGACGGCGCGGGCGAGACGATTGAGGCGCTGCGCCTCGGCGCGATCGACTGCCTGCCCAAGCCGCGTGTCGCGGCGCCGGCCGAACTCGATGCGATCATCGCGAAGCTCGGCAAACGCATCAAGTCGGCGCGCAACGCCCCGACCAAGGCGAAGGCTCCGGCCGCGAAGGCGGCGGCGCCGATCAACTGGAACGGTCGCCTGATCGTGCTGGGCGGCGACGCGTCGAGCACCGCATCGATGTTCGACATGTTCGGTGCCTTTCCCGCCAACTGCCCCCCGACGATCGTCGTTCAGCATCTCGGGCCGGGATTGGTCGAAGGCATGGTCGAAAAGCTCGGGTCGCAGGTCGCGCCCAAGGTCGTCGTCGCGACGGACGGCATGGCGATCAAGCAGGGAACCATCTATTTCGCGCCGCAGGGCGATCATCACGTCGTCGTCGACGCATGGCCATCGGGCAAGCTGCGGCTGCTGGCGCGCGATCCGGTCGCGGGCGAGCGGCCGTCGATCTCGCTGCTGTTCGCCGCCGCTGCCAAGGCGGCGGGCGCCAATGCGGTCGGCGTGCTGTTGATCGATGGCAGCGAAGATGGCGGCGGCGGGCTGAAGGCGATGCTGGGCGCGGGCAGCTACGCCTTTTCCCCGGCGGAGAATGGCGGGCACACGCTGGCGCGCGGCATGGTGGCGCAGCCGGTCGCGTCCGACGCGCTGACCGCCAGCGTTCTGAAATTGTGTTCGAAATGAACGCGGTGTCGACCTTTCCGCAGCCGATCCCGATGGGCGACGCACTGGCCGACGAGCTGGTGCGCGCCTCGCGGATGCTGGGCGATCTCGCCTTCGATCTCGGCAGCGACGAGGCGACGCTGCGCCGCCACCTGACCGGACTGCAGTCGATCGACCACGTCACGCAGATCCTGTTGAACCTCGCCACCGTGCTGCGCGGCGGCGACGGGCAGGACCGGCTGTCGGAGGTGACGCTGGAGGATATGCTGGAACGACTGCGCCGCCACGCCGGCTGACCGACGCGGCGGGCGAATTATCCCGGATAGCGCAGCGCCAGCGGCAGGAAGCACAGCGCGGCACCGATCCCGACCCAGATCAGGCCGGGCAGGTTGCGCGTCGCGTGGCTCCCGCCGACTTGGGCGAACGCCTCGTCCGATACCCAGATTAGTTTCAAGAAACCGATCGTCATTACGATATTCCCGATCGGGATCGCGACGAAGGCAGCGATGTCGACCATGGTCAGTGTGGGTAGTTGCTGACCGCAACCAGCGCAGCCTTCAACCGGTCGCGTTCGTCGCGATAGGTGCGCGCGGCACGTTCGACCTGATTGAACCGACGATCGGCGTCGAGCAACGCGTCATTCATACGCTGACGACGGATAAACGGCCACTGCATACATCCTCTCCTGCGCGACTTCTGTGTGGGGGCGGCGGGAGGCGCCGGACGGAATCGACATTCCGCACGGTTTGGCATCGCAACGCCCTGAACAGGCGCTAGGCCGAAGCGACGTTAAGGCGTTACTATAGCTTTCTTATGTATGGACGTCGCACGCCGCCCGGCTACCCACCGCCCAGCGGCACGCGGGCCATGCCGCGGCGCGTTCGTGGAAGTGGACCTGCCGATATGCCGTCGCATACGATCAACCCCGATCTCGCCTCGCGCGGGTTCAAGCTGTCGCTCACGCGGCAGGGGCTCGCCTCGACCGCGACCGTAATCCTCGTCCTCGCGCTGGTCGGCAATCTGGTCGCGACCCATTATGACGAGGTGACCGCCGCGCTGGTGTTCATGCTGGGCGTCACCGTCGCCGGCGCGGTCGGCGGCCTGTCGAGCGCGCTGATCGCGGCGGCGGCGGCGTTCCTGATCTTCAACTTCTTCATCACCCAGCCGGCCTTCTCGTTCCGGCTCGGGACCGAACGCGATCTGGCGCCGCTGTTCATCTTCAACTTGTGCGCGATCGTGACCGGGATCCTTGCCGGGCGGCTGCGCGACCGGTCGGAACTGGCGAAGCTGGGCAATGCGCGGCTGACCAACCTGTTACGGCTCAGCCGGGCGCTGCAATCGGCCGGGCGGGTCACCGACATTACCGCGGCGCTCGCCAGCGTCGCCGAACCGATATTGAACGCCCGACTGACGCTGTTCCGGCTGCGACCGGGCGGAGCCGAATGGCTCGGCCCCGCCAATACCGGGCGCGACGTCGAGGCGTTACTCGCCACGCTGCTCGCCAGCGACGATGGGATGCTGGTCGACCGTCCGCTGGTGGCGATCCGGCTCGACGGCAGCGAGGGTACGATCGGCGTCCTGCTGCTGGAGGAGACCGGCGCCGGCCCGATGGACCTGTATCTGCTCCGGACCTTTGGCGGCAGCGTCTCGGTCGCCTTCGAACGCGCGATCCTGTCCGAACAAAATGCCGAACGCCGCGCGCTTTTGAAGGCCGAGGAATTGAAGACCGCGCTGCTCAATTCGGTCAGCCATGATTTCCGCACGCCGCTGACCGCGATCAGCGCATCGGCGTCGAGCTTGCGCATCTATCGCGACAAGCTGGACGTCGAAACGTTCGACCAGTTTCTGCGCCAGATCGTCGACGATTGCGAACGTCTGAACCGCTACACGTCGAACCTGCTGGAGATGAGCAAGCTGGAGGTTGGCGACGATCCGGCGTCGTTGCAGACGCTGGGTGTCGCCGACATGATCGGCGTCGCGATTCAGCGTGTACGTTCGCGCGCGGGCAGTCGCCATTTCGAGACGGCCGGGATGGACCCGCGCATCGCCGTATCGGCGAACCCGGCGCTGTTCGAACTGGTGCTCATCAATGTGCTCGACAATGCGATCCTCTATGGCCCCGACGGCACGCGCATCGTGCTGAGCGCCGAGGATCTGGGCGATCGCTGCCGGATCGGCATCGCCGACGAGGGTTGCGGTATTCCGGAGGACGACCTAGTCCGCGTCTTCGAACGCTTCTACCGGGTCCGCCGCAGCGAAGCTTCGCCACGCGGCAGCGGCCTGGGACTGGCGATCGCCAAGGGCTTTGTCGAGGCGCTGGGCGGATCGATCGAGGCACAGACGCCGGGCGTCGGCAACGGAGGCACGAAGATCGTTATCGAACTGCCGATCGCCGGGGCCGTGCCGGCGTCATGACCAACATTCTGATCGTCGACGACGAACCCTCGCTGATCGCGGTGCTTGAGCCGAGCCTGCGCGCGGCGGGCTATGATGTGGCGACCGCCTGCGACGGGGAGTCCGCCGTCGCGGCGGTCCGGCGGATCGATCCCGACCTGATCCTGCTCGACCTCGGCCTGCCCGACATGGACGGCAAAACGGTGATCGGCGCGGTCCGCGCGATCAGCGCCGCGTCGGTGATCGTCGTATCGGCGCGCCACCAGGAAAGCGAAAAGATCGCGGCGCTCGACGAAGGTGCTGACGATTACGTCAACAAGCCGTTCGAGATCGGCGAACTGACCGCGCGCATTCGTGCGGCGGTGCGCCGGCGGGCGAGCGTCCGGGTCAAGCCGCGCACCTATCGCAGCGGCCCGCTGCTGATCGATTTCGACGCGCGCTCGGTCCGGATCGAGGAGGAGCCGATCCGCCTGTCGCGCAAGGAATTCGATCTGTTGCAGGCGCTGGCGATCAGCGCCGGCCAGGTCGTGACCCACAAGCGGCTGCTGGAGGTCGGCTGGGGATCGGCATCGGCCGACAGCCAGTATCTGCGCGTCTATATCGGCTATCTTCGCCAGAAGCTGGAGGAGGACTCGACCGACCCGCGGCTGATCCTGACCGAGCCGGGCGTCGGTTACCGGCTGGCGCCGCCCGGCTGACCGGGTCGGCGGAGAGCGGTGGTGCCCCGTGCAGGAATCGAACCCGCGTCTCTTCGTTACAAAGGAAGCCGTTTACCATTAACGTAACGGGGCACGCCGCAGCATCCTCTACCAAGCACGATCGGGCAACACAACGCCGGGTTGCGGGGCCGGCCGCTACCGGACTCCGAACGTCCAGCCCTCGGTCCGCGCTACTTCCGTCGTCAGCCCGTCCGGTGCCCAGAGCGCCGCATCGCCCGCGACCGTCCGCAGCCACGCCGCGCTCAACAGCGCGTCGGTCGCATGGTCGTCATAGCGCGCGATCGGTAGATGCGCCGCGCTACCCAGCACCGCCAGCGCCGCATCCAGCGCCGCCGGATCGCGCAGCTTGCTCAGCCCCTTGCGCACTCCCGCCGCCCGCGCCGCGATCGTGGTATAGAGTTCGACGATGACCGGACCGGTCGCCGGCACCGGATCGAACGGCCAGACCGGTATCCTACCTGCCAGCCGGTACAGCACGCGCATGCCGGTCAGGCTCGATTTCCCGACCTGGGCCGCGCCGACCAGGTTGAAGCAACTGGTCGGCGAAAGACCGGCCAGCAACTGCCGTTCCTCGCATACCCGCAACCGCCCGCGCCCGGAGCCGAACCGATCGCCGCACGCGCGCTGCCGCCGGAAATGGCGTGACAATTCCGCGTCCGCCACCACCGACGACGCAGCAAGATACGGATCGTCGGCACTCATCCGATCCACCATCGCCCATAGCGATCGCGCATCCCCGGGCGATCCGTCCCAGCCCGGAAAATAGCTGCCCCGATCGAGAAACGGCAACGCCGGCGACAGGTCGAGCCCGACCAGCATATCGGCCTGCGCATCGGCCAGTTCCACCAGCCAGTCGAGCACCGCGTCCCGCGACCATCCGCCCTCGCGCTCGATCAGCACCGGTCCGCCATCGCCGACCTCGGCGACCGCCAACCCCTTGGGCCGTGCCACCGCCTGTCCCGACCAGTCGATCGCCGCGAACCGGGTGAAACGCCGCGTCAGGGTCGCGCGCCCCATGCCTTGCGCTGCGCGAGCGTCGCCCGGTCCCACCATGCCCGGCGGAGCAGTGTCGCGATCCGGTCGCCCGCGCCGGTGCCATAGCGCACCAGCACCACCGGCCAACCGCGATAGTGATCGGTTTCCCAGAAGGTCGCCGGATCGGTCGCGATCAGCAAGTCCTTCTCACCCTCCGCGACATGCAGCACGAAACTGCCCGGATCGGGTGCGGTCGTACCGGCCAGCGTCTTGCCGCGAAACCGCAGCGCCGGCTGACCATAGCTGCTGCCTTGCTCGACGCCCGGCAGCGTACAGCCGGTGGCAGCGACTTCCGTCCAGTCCCTCACGACTGCCGCCGTTCGTCCCACCACGCCATGCGCTCGGCGATGCGCTGTTCGAACCCGCGACCGGTCGGTTCGTAGAAACGCTTGGGCGTCATCTCCTCGGGCCAGTAATTGGCGCCCGAAAACCCGTCCGCATGGTCGTGGTCATAGGCATAGCCCTTGCCATAGCCGATATCCTTCATCAGCCGGGTGGGCGCGTTCAGGATCGATTGCGGCGGCATCAGCGACCCCGTTTCGCGCGCGCTGGCGAATGCCGCCTTCTGCGCCTTGTACGCCGCGTTCGATTTGGGCGCGGTCGCGAGGTACAGGCACGCCTGCACGATCGCCAGCTCGCCCTCGGGACTGCCGAGAAAATCGTACGCGTCCTTGGCGGCAAGGCACTGTACCAGCGCCTGCGGATCGGCGAGGCCGATGTCTTCACTGGCGAACCGCGTCAATCGCCGCAGCACATAGAGTGGCTCCTCACCCGCCGTCAGCATCCGTGCCATGTAATAGAGCGCCGCCTGCGGGTCCGATCCGCGCAGCGATTTGTGCAGCGCCGAGATCAGGTTGTAATGCCCCTCCCGGTCCTTGTCGTACACCGCGACCCGCCGTTGCAGCAGCGTCGACAGCCCGGCCGGGTCGAGCGGTTCGGGCAGGTGAATCGAAAATAGCGTCTCCGCCTGGTTGAGCAGGAACCGCCCGTCGCCATCGGCGCTCGCCACCAATGCCGCGCGGGCTGCGTCATCGAGGGGCAGGGGCCGTTCCTCCGCCGCCTCGGCCCGCGTCAGCAGTTCGTTCAGCGCGGTCGCGTCGAGCCGGTGCAGGATCAGCACCTGTGCCCGGCTGAGCAGCGCCGCGTTCAGTTCGAACGACGGGTTCTCGGTCGTCGCCCCGACCAGCGTGACCGTCCCGTCCTCGACATAGGGCAGGAAGCCATCCTGTTGCGCGCGATTGAAGCGGTGGATCTCGTCCACGAACAACAGCGTGCGTTTGCCGATCCGGCTATGGTCGCGCGCTTCGGCGAACATCTTCTTCAGATCGGCGACGCCCGAGAACACCGCCGAGATCTGGGCATAGCGCAAGCCCACCGCATCGGCGAGCAACCGCGCGATCGTCGTCTTGCCGGTGCCGGGCGGCCCCCACAATATCATCGACGACAGCTTTCCCGCCGCGACCATTCGCCCGATCGCGCCATCCGCGCCGGTCAGGTGATCCTGCCCGACCACCTCCGCCAGGGTCTTTGGCCGCAACCGGTCGGCAAGCGGCCCGCCGGTCGGCGTCTCGGGCAGGGGCGGGGCGAAGTCGGCGAAAAGGTCGGCCATGGCCGCAATATAGGGTGCGCGAAAAAAGCGGAAAGCGACTCTTGCACTCGATCGTTTGCGATATATCTTACTGTTCAAGATATATCGGAGAATGAGAATGCGTTTCGGAATGGGATATGATTCGTGGACCGGCGGGCCGGGCATGGGCGGACGCGGCCGGCATGGTGGTCCACGCGGACCACGCGGCCGGGTGCTGGGTGGTGACGAACTGAGGCTGGTGCTGCTGGCATTGATCGCCGAGACGCCGCGCCATGGTTACGACCTGATCCGCGCGATCGAGGCACGGACCGGCGGCGCCTATGCGCCCAGCCCCGGCGTCGTCTATCCGACGCTGACGCTGCTGACCGACATGGGCCTGATCGAGGAACAGGCGAGCGAAGGCACGCGCAAGCTGTTTGCTGTGTCGCAAGCCGGCACCGCGCAACTGGCGACCGATGCGGCGCAGGTCGGCGAACTGTTCGAACGACTGTCTGCGCTGGGCGAACACCGCGCCCGCACCGATGCCGGCCCGATCCACCGCGCACGCGCAAATTTGCGCGCAGCCATCCACCACCGGCTGTCTGCGCCTGACGTCGACACGGAAACTCTCCACCGTGTCGCCGCCATTCTGGACGACGCCGCACAGAAGGTAGAACGCCTGTGACCGAACACACCGCCACCGCGACCGTCCCGACCGCCCATGCCAGCCGCTATCTCCAGCAACTGTGCAAACATTGGCAGCACAACCTGACCGCCGAATATGATGCGAACCACGGCACCGTCGTCTTCCCCCGCGATGCGCGCGGTGCCGATCATCCCGCCGACGCGCTGGTGACGTTCGACGCCGATGACGACGCGCTGACGGTCCGTATCGATGCAAGTTCGATCGAGCAGCGCGAAGGATTGAAAGGCGCGGTCGCCCGCCATCTCGACCGGTTCGCGTTTCGCGAAGCGCCGCTTGCCTTCGACTGGCAATGAGGCGCGTCGGGACTTCGCGCGTTGGGGACGCATGACCGACTCGATCGAAGCCCTGCGCGAGCAAATGGAGGCCGCTGCCGCCGCGATGGATTTTGAAACCGCGTCGCGCCTGCGCGACCGGATCAGCTTGTTGCGCGGTGGAGCGGAGAAGGATTCGGCGCGCGCCGCGGACACAGCCGGTCTGACCCGCCAACAGCCTGGTGCGATGGGACTCGGCACCAGCCGCCAACGCGTCGAGCCACCTAAGGGATGGAAACCGCCCAAAAAGCCCGATCCGATGGTCACGCGCAAACGGTAGGGTCCTGTCCGCCTGCACATGATCGTATGGCATCCGAGTGCGGGCGGAGGCCGATGCGAAAATCGACCCCATTGTGTCCCCGCGAAGGCGGGGACCCGAGGACCAGAGGCGCCACGGTTTGTGTTGCTTGGCTCCCGACTCCCGACTTCGCGGGACCTTTGCAACACTGCTCTCCCGTGCCCCGGCGAAGGCCGGGGCCCAGTTGGGAGACGTTCGTAACGTACTGAGAAGCCTTGCCAACTGGACCCCGGCCTCCGCCGAGGTGCGACCGAGTTGGGATGGACGGCCCGACTTGCGCAGAGGTCCTGCGAACGCGGAAGCCAGAGCCGTGTCCCGGCGAAGGCCTGCGCCGCTGGCGCTGGGTTCCCGCCTTCGCGGGGACACGGCCCGGTGGACGTTCGCGACGATCTCACCTTCGCCGGGGTGACGGCGCGCGGCCGACGGACGGATAATCGTAACGCAGCGTTGCCTTCAATTCGTTAACCGCCACCGATCGAACCTAAACCGCGTCGCCGCGTTCAGACCTCGATGAAGCGTTATGTTGTATCTTCGCGCGATCGGAGGCATAAGGCGACGATGCGCAGTCCCGCCGCCCGAACCTGGTTGCATGAAGGTCGTCTCGATCGTGCCGGCATGCTGCTGTCGGCGCTCTGCGCGGTGCACTGCGTGACGACGGTCGCGGTCATGGCGCTGCTCGCCTCGGTCGGCGGCGCGTTGCTGCATCCAGCCATCCACGAAGTCGGTCTCGCCTTCGCGGTGCTGCTAGGCATCGTCGCGCTGGGCGCGGGCTATCTTCGCCACGGACAGCGCCTGCCGACCGCGATCGGTGGCATCGGGCTGGCGGTCATGGCGCTGGCGCTGACCCTGCCGCACGGCGTTCCGGAAGCGATCGCGACCCTGAGCGGCGTCGCGTTGCTGGCGTACGGACACCATCTGAACCGCCGCGCCGGCTGCTGACCCGCTTGCCGCCCTGCGTGCAGGCGCTTATCTCGCGTTAATGGCGCACGAGCATCACGAACATCACGGCCCCGAATGGAACAAGGCCGCCGAAGCGGCACTGACCCGCGCGGGCGAGCAATGGACGGCGATGCGCGCCAGCATCTTCGACGTGCTTGCCTCCTTCGACAAACCCGCCTCCGCCTATGACATCGCCGATGCCGTGTCGAAGGCGCAGGGGCGTCGCGTGGCGCCTAACAGCGTCTATCGTATCCTCGACCTGTTCGTGAACGCGAACCTCGCCCGCCGGGTGGAAAGCGCCAATGCCTATCTGGCGAACAGCCATCCCGACTGCATCCACGACTGCATTTTCCTCGTTTGCGACCAGTGCGGACAGACGACGCATATCGATAACGACACCATCACCGGCAGCGTCCGGTCGGCGGCCAGCGGGGCCGGTTTCACCCCGGTCCGCCCGGTGATCGAGGTGCGCGGCCGGTGCGCGGACTGTGCAGCATCGGTGCAGGATTGACGCTTTAGGCAAGCATCGCCGTGCTTTGTCCGCGTGCGGTGCCACGAACAATCGACACTGTGCTTTACCTGCGATAAGCACGGGCGATGGCCGATCCAATTAGCACGCCGCTGCTCGATACCGTTCAGACGCCCGCCGATCTTCGCAAGCTCCCCGCCAGCGATTTGCGGCAACTCGCCGATGAATTGCGACAGGAAACCATCAGCGCGGTCGGTACGACCGGTGGCCATCTCGGCTCGGGTCTCGGCGTCGTCGAACTGACGGTCGCGATTCACTATGTGTTCGATACGCCCGCCGACCGCCTCGTCTGGGACGTCGGCCATCAATGCTATCCGCACAAGATCCTGACCGGCCGCCGCGACCGCATCCGCACGCTGCGGCAGGGTGGGGGCCTGTCGGGCTTCACCAAACGGTCGGAAAGCGAATACGACCCGTTCGGCGCGGCGCACAGTTCGACTTCGATCTCGGCAGCGTTGGGCTTTGCCGTCGCCAACAAGATCGCGGGCACGCCGGGCAAGGGCATCGCCGTGATCGGCGACGGTGCGATGTCGGCCGGCATGGCCTATGAAGCGATGAACAACGCCGAACAGGCGGGTAACCGTCTGGTCGTCATCCTCAACGACAACGACATGTCGATCGCGCCGCCGGTAGGCGGCCTGTCGGCCTATCTGTCGCGAATCGTGTCGAGCCGGGAATTTCTTGGCATCCGCGAGGCTTTCAAGAAGATCGCTCGCCGCCTGCCGCGTCCGCTGCACACCGCCGCGCGCAAGACCGACGAATTCGCCCGCGGCATGGCGACCGGCGGTACCTTGTTCGAGGAACTCGGATTCTATTATGTCGGCCCGATCGACGGTCACAATCTCGACCATCTGATCCCGGTCCTCGAAAACGTCCGCGATGCCGAGGAAGGACCGATCCTCGTCCATGTCGTGACCAAGAAGGGCAAGGGCTATGCCCCCGCCGAGGCGGCTGCCGACAAATATCATGGCGTGCAGAAGTTCGACGTCATCACCGGGACGCAGGTGAAGGCGCCCGCCGGTCCGCCGCAATATCAGAACGTGTTCGGCGAAACGTTGAGCAAGCTGGCCGCGACCGACGACCGCATCTGCGCGATCACCGCTGCGATGCCTTCGGGCACCGGCCTCGACAAATTCGCGAAGGCGCACCCGGCGCGCTTCTTCGACGTCGGTATCGCCGAACAACATGCGGTGACCTTTGCCGCCGGCCTTGCCGCGCAGGGCATGCGGCCGTTCTGCGCGATCTATTCGACCTTCCTGCAGCGGGCGTACGATCAGGTCGTGCACGATGTCTGCATCCAGAACCTGCCGGTCCGCTTCGCGATCGATCGCGCCGGGCTGGTCGGGGCGGACGGCGCGACCCATGCCGGCAGCTTCGATGTGACCTATCTCGCCACGCTGCCCAACATGGTGGTGATGGCGGCGGCGGACGAGGCCGAACTGGTCCACATGACCTACACCGCCGCCGAATATGATGCCGGGCCGATCGCAGTCCGCTATCCGCGCGGCAACGGTGTCGGCGTTGCGCTGCCGGCGGTTCCGCAGAAGCTGGAGATCGGGAAGGGGCGTCTGGTCCGCGAAGGTAACAAGATCGCGATCCTCTCGCTCGGCACCCGGTTGGAGGAAGCGCTGAAGGCCGCCGATGCGCTTGAGGCGAAGGGGCTGTCGACCACCGTCGCCGACCTGCGCTTTGCCAAGCCGCTCGACGAAGCGATGATCCGCCGCCTGCTGACCACCCACGAGGTTGCGGTAACGGTCGAGGAAGGCGCGGTCGGCGGGCTCGGCGCGCACGTCCTGACCTTTGCGAGCGACTCCGGGCTTATCGATGCCGGCCTGAAACTGAGGACCATGCGTCTACCAGACACCTTCCAGGACCAGGACAACCCGCAAAAACAATATGACGAAGCCGGCCTGAACGCGCCGCAGATCGTCGACACCGTGCTCGGCGCATTGCGCTGGAACGAGAGCGGGGCCACCGAAGTCCGCGCATGACCGGCCCGCAAAAGGCGGCAGCGATCATCGCGCTCGCGGTGATCGCGGTCGGCTGGTTCAACTGGCGGATGTGGCGGCGGTTCAAGCTGGCGCAGGCTGAACGCGCTGGTTGGACGGTCGAGGATTTCGACGCGATGCTGGCGGATGCCGGGGTGTCGGCTTCGGTTGCGGCGGCGACCCGTGAACTTGTCGCGTCCTATTACGGGAAAGGCGTTGCGCCGCACCCGGATGACGACTTTGGCGGCTTTCTTGGCGCGGATGAAACGGAAGTCGCCGATGTTGCGGCGACGGTCTGTGAGGAAATGGGGTTTGATCGCCCGGAGTCGGATGCGGTGCCGCCGATCAAGGACGTCCGCGACCTTGCCGTCTACCTTCAGTCGGTTGTCAACGGCTCGCGCCCGGCGTAATTTCTCTTTCGAAGGAGAAGCCCGGTGAAGGTCGAAAAGATCGGCGACAAGCTCGCCATCGTCATTCCTGACGACGTCGCCGAAACGCTCGGTTTGCACGAAGGCGACAGCGTTGAGGTTCGGCGGAGTGGCTCGACTACGCGGCTCAGCGACGCGGAATTGGCAGGTGTCTGGGCGCAGATGACGGCCCTGTCGCGTCCTTTGCCGGCTGACTATCGCTTCGATCGCGAAGAGGCGAACGCACGCGGGTGACGGCGTTTCTCGATACGAACATCTTGCTCTACGCTTTCGCCGACGACCCTCGACGGATACCGGCGCAACGCTTGCTAGACGGTACGCCGATCATCAGCGTTCAATGCCTGAACGAGTTTGTTGCGGTCTCGCTTCGCAAGCAACGCGTGGCGTGGCCGGACGTCCGCCAACGAATCGATCTGATCCGTCTTGCTACTGCCGATGTGGTCCCGCTGACCGATGCCATCCATCGCGACGGCCTGCGGATCGCCGAACGCTATCGCCTTGCCATCTACGACAGCATGATCGTCGCCGCCGCGCTGGCGGCGGGATGCGAGCGGTTGTGGAGCGAGGACCTTCAGCACGGGCTCGTGATCGACGCCCGGCTGAAGGTCGCCAACCCCTTCGCTTAACGCAGAAACTGCCCCTGCGCGGCTTCGGTCGCGTTGACGGCCAGCACCGATCGCGCGTCGCTGGGGTGGCGGACATGGCCATGGCCGTCGCCCGACGCGGCGATGACGCGGTCGAGCAGTTCCTGCCCCTCTTCCCACCAGCCGATCCCGCTGGCGGCGTTGAGGTGCCCCTGCGCGCCGGCATCGACGAAATGGCTGCCCCAATCGACCGCCATCGAATGCGCCCGCTCGATCGACACCCACGGATCATCGGTCGATGCGACCACCAGCGAGGGGAAGGGCAGCGAGAAGCGCGGCGTCGGGGCAAAACCCTGCAATTCGGGCGGTGCACCGGGACGATCGACGTCCGCCGGCGCGACCAGCAACGCACCGGCAACCGGCCAGCCATAAGGTTGCGACGACAATTGCGCCCACCATGCGACGGCAAGGCAGCCGAGCGAATGCGCCGCCAGCACCACCGGCGCCTGCGCCTGCCGGATCGCCTGGTCCAGCTTCGTCACCCATGCATTGCGCAACGGTCGCGACCACAGCCCCAGTTCGACGCGCGCCGTATCCGGCCGCGACTGTTCCCACAAAGTCTGCCAGTGCGACGGCCCGGAGCCGTTCAACCCGGGCACGGTCAGCACCGTCGGGGGTGTCGAAAACTGCGCCATCGTCACTCTCCTGCGGTTCGGTTCGAAACGGTGAAGGCCGACCCGTCAGCTTTAGGGAGGGGGTCGGGTCCGGGTCAGCCTCCGATGAACAAGATATTCCTACTGATCGAATAGGCAATAGGCATTCGCCCAACGGATCAAGGGTTGCGACCAGTCGAAAGTCGCGCCATGCGCATGCCATGGCAAAGCAACGCGCGGACCAGATGCTCGTCGACCGCGGCCTCGCCGAGAGCCGCACTCGCGCACAGGCACTCATCATGGCGGGGCTGGTGTTCGCCGGCGACCGCAAGGTCGACAAGCCGGGCCAGCAGCTGCCCGAAGATGCGGTGCTCGACGTGCGCGGGCGCGATCATCCATGGGTATCGCGTGGCGGGGTGAAGCTGGCGCACGGCCTCGACCATTTCGACTGGGACGTGGCGGATGCGGTCGCGATCGATGTCGGATCGTCGACCGGCGGCTTTACCGACGTGCTGCTTACCGGCGGCGCGGCGCGGGTCTATGCCGTCGACAGCGGCACCAACCAGCTCGCATGGGAACTGCGCCAGGATCCGCGTGTCGTCGTCCTCGAACAATTGAGCGCCCGGCTGCTGACGCCCGCGCACATTCCCGAGCCCGTCGATCTGATCGTCTGCGACGCCAGCTTCATCGCTTTGTCTAAGGTGCTGGCCGTGCCCCTAGGCTTCGTGAAGCCCGGTGGACGCCTGCTCGCGCTTATCAAGCCGCAGTTCGAGGCGGGGCGCGAAGAGGTGGGCAAGGGCGGCGTGGTCCGCGATCCCGCCATCCACGCGCGGGTCTGCGAGGAAGTCTCGGCATGGCTGACGGGCACGGGCTGGCAGGTGATCGGCATCGATCGCAGCCCGATCACCGGTCCCGAAGGCAATATCGAGTTCCTGATCGCCGCTACCGCGCCCGAATCCGCCGCTTAGGCTTGCAATGACGCAGCGCACGCAGCAAGCACTGCCGCCTGAACGGCTGCGCATTGGGCGGGGCCGGCACCGGGGGGCGGGATGAACGAAATCGCGTCGAAGTGGCAGTTGCGTTCGGAGTTCCTGCGGCGGGCCGTGGTGTGCGTGCCGCTGATCCTGCTGCTGGGTTTCGCATCCGGGCAGTTGGTGGCGTCGGGCAGTCAGAACGGCTGGTATCGGATGCTGCGTCAGCCGCCGGTTGGGCCGCCCGAATGGGCGTTCCCGGTGGTATGGTCGATCCTCTACGTCCTGCTCGGCCTCGCGCTGGCCATCGTCTTGAGCGCGCGCGGCGCGCGGGGGCGCGGGGTCGCGATCGGATTGTTCGCCGTCCAGATGGTGCTCAACCTGGTCTGGTCGCCGCTGTTCTTCGGTGCGCATCAGGTGACGGCGGCACTGTTCGTGGTCGTCGCGCTCTTCTGCGTGGCGCTGGCGACGACCTTCGCCTTTGGTCGCATCCGCCCGCTCGCGGCGTGGCTGCTGGTGCCGTATCTGGCGTGGCTGGTGGTCGCATCGGCGCTCAACTGGCAGATCGACCGGCTCAATCCCGACGCCGAAACCCTTGTGCCGCCGGCCCATTCCACCCAAATCGCACTTTGACGGCCGGCGGATTGACGCCCAGCCAAAGGAAGGATTTCCCATGCAGTCCGACAATCGCCTGTTCGACGATTTCGCCAAGTTCGTGAACGGCGCCGCCGGCACCATTGCCGGCATGGCCCGCGAAGGCGAGGCGGCTGCGCGTGAGCGGGCCAAGACGTTCCTCGGCGGCATGGATTTCGTCAGCCGCGACGAATTCGAGGTGGTGAAGGCCATGGCCGTCGCTGCCCGCGACGAAGCCGATGCGCTGCGCGCCCGGCTCGACGCACTGGAAGCCCGCCAGAGCGTTGCGCAGCCGGTCTCGCCCGATGCGCCCGGCGCGGGTGAGGGCGCGCTCTGATTCGCGCCGCGCGTTGCGTGCCTTGGCGCGTGACGGGGGCAGTGCGCGGGTCTATGGCGTGGGGATGATGTTGGACGAAGTGGAAGAGGACGGCGACGACGCCGTGCCGATCGATACGCTGGAGCGCTATTTCGCGGCGCACGGCTGGAAACACGAGCGTGACGGCGACGAGATCGTCGCGAACGTGAAGGGGAGCTGGACCGAATTCGAACTCCGCGCGATCTGGCGCGGAGAAGATGGCGTCCTGCAATTTCTCGCGCTCCCTGATATCCGCGTCGCCGACGAACGGCGCGGCGCGATCTACGAAACCATCGGCCTGATCAACGAACAGCTCTGGATCGGCCATTTCGAACTTTGGTCGTCGAGCGGCATCCTGCTCTATCGCCATGCCGCGATGCTGGGCGACGAACCGGCGCTGACCATTGATCAGGCAGAATTGATGATCGATGCCGCGATCGACGAATGCGAACGCTTCTATCCGGTGTTCCAGTTCGTGCTGTGGGGCGGCAAGACGCCGAAGGAGGCGATCGCCGCGTCGATGATCGAGACGCAGGGCGAGGCATGATTGTCCTGCCCGGACCGTTGTGGCTGATCGGCTGCGGCAATATGGGCGGGGCGATGCTCGACCGATGGATCGCCGACGGTGTCGATCCGGCGGCGGTCACGGTCATTACCCGGACGCCGCGTGACCTGCCCGCCGGCGTTGCCCATACGACCACGCCGCCGGCCCAGCGGCCGGCGATCGTCGTGCTGGCGATGAAGCCGCAACAACTTGACACGGTCGCGTCCGCGCTCGCGCCGCACATTGCCGGTGTGCCGCTGCTGATCTCGATCCTTGCCGGCGTCGAGGAATCTGCGCTCGCTCACCGGTTCGATGCCGGGACGATCGTTCGCGCCATGCCCAATTTGCCGGTTGCGATCGGGCAGGGGGTGGTTGCGCTCCATTCGCATGGAGAGGACGCCGACGCTCGCTCGATCGCGGGGGCGTTGATGCAGCCGCTCGGGCAGGTCGAATGGATCGACGACGCTGCGCTGTTCGATGCGGTGACGGCGCTGTCGGGGTGCGGGCCAGGCTTCGTGTTCCGCTTCATTGATGCACTGGCGGCGGCCGGTACCGCACTCGGTCTGCCGTTGGATCAGGCGCAGCGTCTTGCCATCGCGACGGTGCAGGGATCGGCGGCGATGGCGGCCGGTGCCGATGTCCCGCCCGCGACGCTGGCCGATCGCGTTGCCAGCCCCGGCGGTTCGACGCGACAGGGGCTGAACGTCCTCGACGAAGGCGATGCGCTCAAACGCCTGCTCGCCGCGACGCTCGCCGCTTCCGAACGACGCAATGCCGAGATGGCGGCGGCGGCGCGGGGCGGCTCATGATCGTCGTCGCCTTGCTGGCGGCTGCAGCACCGCTTGCCCCGCCCGCCGACGTAGCCGCCCGTGCACGGCAATGCGCCGGGAAGGACGGTTGGAGCGATCCCGCCCCGCCGGTCCGCATCTACGGCAACGTCTATGATATCGGCACCTGCGGCATCACCGTGCTGCTCATTGCCGGACCGAAGGGGCATATCGTCATCGACGCCGCGACCGCCGGGGCGGTGCCGTCGATCGTCACCAACATCCGCCGGCTCGGCTTCCGACCTCGGGACGTGAAGCTGCTGTTGATGAGTCACAGCCATGTCGATCATGCCGGCGGCCTTGCCGCGCTCCGCCGTGCGACCGGCGCGACGCTGCTTGCCAGCGCCGCCGCGCGCGAGGTGGTCGAACGCGGCCGGTTCGCCGCCGACGATCCGCAGCGCGACATCCTATCCCCCGTGGAACGCATCCCCGCCGGCGGTATACTGACCGACGGGCAGCCTGTGACGCTCGGTCCGCTCCGGCTGACCGCGCATCTGACCCCCGGCCATTCGCCCGACGGCATGAGCTGGTCGTGGCGGTCGTGCGACGGCGGAACGTGCCGCACGATCGTCTTCGCCGACAGCCTGTCGGCGGTATCGTCGGACGCCTATCGCTTCCGCGATCATCCGGCCTATGTCGCGCGGCTGCGCAAGACGATCGCCAGGGTCGCGGCACTCCCATGCGACATCGTCCTGACCCCGCATCCGGGCGCGAGCGACATGGTCGAACGGCTCGCACGCACCAAGCCGCTGGTCGATCGGAACGGCTGCCGGACCTATGCTGCCGCCGCGACGCAGCGGCTCAACCAGCGGCTGGCCGACGAAGCGCGCTGAACTACCGCCCCAGCGCCGCGACCGCCGCCTTGTCCCCGGCCGGAATCAGCCCCTCGAGCACTGCCCAGAAGCCGCTGACCGCATCTTGCCCCGCACCCGAATAGGCGCGCGACAGTTTCGCGTTCAGCATCTCGTACAGCCGTGCCTCCAGCGCCTGTCCCTCGGGCGTCAGTTTCAGCAGCCGCTGCCGCGCGTCGCGGTCGCCCGCCCGGCTCTCCACCAGCCCACGCGCCGACAGGTCGTTCAGCACCCGCCCGAGCGACTGTTTGGTGATCGCCAGCAGCCGCAGCAACTCGCTGACCGACAGGTCCGGCCGCCGCGCGATGAAATACAGCGCGCGGTGATGCGCACGCCCCAGATTCTGCGCGGCCAACGCTTCGTCGATCGAGCGCGTCAAATGGCTATAGCCGAAATAAAGCAGTTCGATCCCGCGCCTTACCTCGGCCTCGCGCAAAAATAGCGCGGATGCAGCCATGGGCTGGGCGGGCGATATTGGGGCAGTCATGTTGACCATTTCTGCCATCCGGCCTAGTCCACCGCAAGCATTCATCCATGAGGACGCCATGACGCAGCCGACCTTCGCCTTCGAACCCCATGCGACCCCGGTCGCGGCGAGCGAGCGGGCGGCGCGGATCGTAAATCCGGGTTTCGGGCGCGTCTTCACCGATCATATGGCGACGATGCGCTGGTCGGAAGACAAGGGCTGGCACGATGCGAAGATTACCGCGCGCGCACCGATCGTCATGGACCCAGCCGCCGCCGTCCTTCACTATGCGCAGGAAATATTCGAGGGGCTGAAGGCCTATACCCTACCCGATGGCGGCGTCGCGCTGTTCCGTGCCGAACAGAATGCCGCCCGCTTCCGCCGGTCGGCGCACCGGCTTGCCATGGCCGAACTGCCCGACGATCTGTTCGTCGCCTCGTGCCGCGAACTGACGCTGGCGGAACGCGACTGGATTCCGGCCGGGGAGGGCAGCGCCTTGTATTTGCGGCCGTTCATGATCGCGAGCGAGACGTTCCTCGGCGTGAAGCCTTCGGCCGAATATCTCTACTGCGTCATCGCGTCGGCGGTCGGCAACTACTGGCCCGGCGGCGCGAAGAGCGTGTCGCTCTGGGTGTCGAAGGAATTCACCCGCGCCGCGCCCGGAGGCACCGGCGACGCCAAGTGCGGCGGAAATTATGCCGCGAGCCTGCTCGCCCAGTCGGAAGCGATCCGGCAGGGTTGCGATCAGGTCGTGTTCCTCGACGCGGCCGAGCGCCGCTGGGTCGAGGAACTGGGCGGTATGAACATCTTCTTCGTGTTCGACGACGGCACGATGCTGACCCCGCCTCTGACCGGCACGATCCTGCCGGGCATCACCCGCGATTCGATCCTGACGCTGGCGCGCGATCAAGGGATCGAGGTCCGCGAGGAACGCTATTCGATCGACCAATGGCAGGCCGACGCCGCCAGCGGCCGTCTGGTCGAGGCCTTTGCCTGCGGCACCGCCGCCGTCGTCACCCCGATCGGCAAGGTGTCCTCAGCCGATTTCAGCTTCCAAATCGGCGATGGCCAGCCGGGCGAACGTACCCAGTCGCTGCTCAAGCAACTGACCGACATCCAGCGTGGCCGCAGCAACGATCCGCACAACTGGATGCAACGCATCGGTTAAGCCCAAAGCCCTCTCCCTTTCAGGGGAGGGGGTTGGGAGAGGGTAAGCGCCGCAGACCCGAGCTGAGAGTCACGAGTCAAGCAACCCTAGATCCGCTACCCGATAGCCCGCTTGTAATAATGAAAGGGCAGATAGCTGGCCACATGGTTCCAGCCATCCGCCTGCAAACGCGTGCTATCGCTACCGGTCCCGATCCGGCGGCAATATTCCCACATCCGATCACTCGGCCGAAAGATTAGCGTCAACACGCCAAGGGCAACCAGTTCATTCCCCTTGCGTCCTTCCTCGGCCAGAATACGCATCTCGTTGAACGCCGTGGCACCCGTCCGAACGAAGGTCGCGCCGTCCGCACCGCCTTCCCCGGCATGGCCTGCCAATCGCCCGAAGCGCTGTTGCGCAGCCTGTTTGCTGATGCCCAGCGCCTCGCCGATTTCGGCCCAACTCATGTCCGCCCGGCGTGCGGCAGCGATCCAGCGGTGAAGCCCCAGCCGCGCCTCATCGGCGACGACATGTGCCGCCATGATCGCAGCCGCAAAGTCGCCCTTGCCTTCCCCGGAAAAGGGCGGCTCGCGCTCGGCTGCCCAATCCAGCACGATCGACGCCGTCCGCGACCGCAACGCCTGTTCTTCTCGTACCTGCATGACACTCCCCCGTCAATGAGATATTGACGAAAGATCAATCATTCGTTGACGACTGAATGTCAAGATATGGTTGACGTTTACAGCACCTCAAACAACCCGGCAGCACCCATGCCGCCGCCGACGCACATCGTCACCACGACATATTTCACCCCGCGCCGCTTGCCCTCGATCAGCGCATGGCCGGTCATCCGCGCGCCTGACATGCCATAGGGATGCCCGATTGAGATCGCCCCGCCATTGACGTTCAGCCGGTCGTTCGGGATGTCCAGCACGTCTTGGCAATGCAGCACCTGTACCGCGAACGCCTCGTTCAACTCCCACAGCCCGATATCGTCCATCGTCAGGTCGAAGCGTTCGAGCAGCTTGGGCACCGCATAGATCGGGCCGATGCCCATTTCGTCAGGCTTGGTGCCCGCGACCGCCATGCCGACATAGCGCCCGAGGGGCTGCAATCCGCGCGCCGACGCGACCGACTCTTCCATCAGCACGCAGGACGACGATCCGTCCGACAACTGGCTGGCATTGCCCGCGGTAATGACCGCCTGTTCGCCCATCACCGGCTTGAGCGACTGCAACCCTTCCAGCGTCGTGTCGGCGCGGTTGCCCTCGTCCTTGGTCAGCGTGACCTCATGCGCCGACACTTCCTTGGTCGCCTTGTCGACGACGTTCATCGTCGCGGTCACGGATACCAGTTCGGCATCGAAGAGTCCGGCGGCCTGTGCGGCGGCGGTGCGCTGTTGCGACTGGAGCGCATATGCATCCTGCCGATCGCGCGAAATGCCGTAGCGTTTGGCGACGATTTCGGCCGTCTGGAGCATCGGCATGTAGATATCGCCCTGCATCGCCAGCAATTCGGGATCGGCGGCGATGCGCATCTGCGGCGTCTGGACGAGGCTGATCGATTCAACGCCACCCGCGACGCAAATGTCCATGCGGTCATGGACGATTTGCTTGGCGGCGGTGGCGATCGCCATCAGTCCGCTGGCGCATTGCCGGTCGATCGACATGCCCGACACCGTCACCGGCAGCCCGGCCCGCAGCGCCGCCTGCCGCGCGATATTGCCCGCCTGATGCCCCTGCTGCAGCGCCGCGCCGAACAGCACGTCGTCGACCTCGCCCCCCTCGATCCCGGCGCGTTCGACCGCCGCGCGGATCGAATGCGCCGCCAGCGTCGGTGCGGGCAGGTTGTTGAACGCCCCCCGA
The DNA here is from genome assembly GCF_039615155.1 of Sphingomonas epibiotica. Classification (NCBI taxonomy): domain Bacteria; kingdom Pseudomonadati; phylum Pseudomonadota; class Alphaproteobacteria; order Sphingomonadales; family Sphingomonadaceae; genus Sphingomonas; species Sphingomonas epibiotica. Next base: position 256,770 of record NZ_JBDGHY010000005.1, read on the forward strand.
TAGGCGCGGCCGATCGGGGTACGGGCGGTCGAAACGATGACGGCTGAGCGCATGATGGTCCTCGGGTTCAGGTGAAGATCTGGCTGATCCATTCGGCGATCAGCGCGGGTTGGTCGCTACCGTCGACCTCGACGGCATAGGTGATGGTCTGCTGCCACTGGCCGGGCCGCTTCTGGTCGAGCGCCATCAGCGTGAAGCGCCCGCGAATGCGCGACCCCGACCGCACCGGCCGGACGAAACGCACGCGGTTGCCGCCATAGTTGATTTCCATGCGCGCGCCCGACACTGCCGACATCCCGCTGCTCGCCGCCAGTCTCGGCAGCAGCGACAACAGCAGGAAGCCGTGTGCGATCGTGCCGCCGAACGGCGTCGCGGCTGCGGCCACCGGATCGACATGGATGAACTGGTGATCGTCGGTCGCATCGGCAAAGGCGGTGATCCGCGCCTGGTCGAGCAGCACCCAGTCCGACAGCCATTCGCTGCCGATCCGTTCCGCCATCGCCTCCGCCGTGATCGCCGTCACCGACCTCTCCCTCGTTCGGGGGAAGCATAGCGGCACGACCCGCGCAATCGCAAGCAGGAACACACCGAAACCGGGAAAGTAGCATTGCCGGCGTCCGGGCGATCCAAACCCTATCTTCGAAAAATTCAGCTTGCCGCAGGGGCAGGGTCGACGATCGACCCGTCGGCACGCGCCGTCAGATTGACCTGCGTCGGATAGGCGATCTCGATCCCCTCGGCGTTGAAGCGCCGCAGGATGGCAATGCCGACCGCGGTCCGCCCGTCGTAGAAGGCTGCATAATCGACCCCCGGCGAATCGAAGATGACTTCGAAATCGAGGCTCGACGCCCCGAAGCCGACAAAGCCGCACCGCACGAACACGCGCTGTTCGGCCTCGACGATCTCGCGCAGCATCGCCGGAATCCGCGCACAGGTATCGGGATCGGTCTGATAGGTGACGCCGATCACGAACGACGCGCGGCGATGCTCGCGCCGGCTGTTGTTGGTGATCTCCTTATCGAGCAGATTCTTGTTAGAGATGATCCGCTCTTCGCCGGTGATCGATCGGATGCGCGTCGATTTCAGTCCGATTTCGGCGATCGATCCGTTGGTCTGGTCGTAGCTGACATTGTCGCCGCGTCGGAACGGCTTGTCGAAAATGATCGACAGCGCCGCGAACAGATCGGCGAAAATCCCCTGCGCCGCCAGACCGATGGCGATGCCGCCGACGCCGAGTCCTGCGACCAGCCCGGTGACGTTCACGCCCAGATTGTCGAGCACCACGATCAGCGCGATCGAGAACAATGCGAAGGTGACCAGCAACCGGATCAGCCCCATCGCCGACGCCAGCGCCTCGCCATGATAATGGTCGCTCGCCGTCCGCCGCTCGACCACGCCGAGGATCACTTCGCGCGCCCAGATCGCCGCCTGGAACACCGCCGCCACGGTGAACAGGAACTCGATCGTCGCCGTCACCATCGGCGGCGCGCTGGCATAGCCGTCGACCAGCTTGGCTGCGAGCATCACCATGAAGAAGACGCTGGTCCGCGCCACCGCCCGTCCGGCGACCGTCCCCCATCCGGCGCGATCGTTACGGCACAGCCGCATGCCCCAGCGCCGCACGACCAGCAGCACGACGACGATCGCCGCGCCGACGCCCAGCGCCACCAATACCTGCAACCAGTTGTCGGCGATCCACCGAGCACTGTCCTGGAACAGCAGCCGCGCCTGCGCCTGTGCCTGATCGGCATTGAAACTCTTTTCGACCGTCGCGGCGGGCGAACTGCTATTGACGGTCATGCGATCCTTTCAGGCGGCTTCGGCGACTTTCGCCTGCGCTTCGAGCAGCGCGATCAGCCCGCGTTCGTGGCGGCTGAGATGCTTGGCGGAGCGGGGCAGGCGTAGCGTCTCGCGAAACGCACTCTGCCCGTCCTTGACCAGATCGACCAGCAAGGGGTGGACATAGGATTTGCGCGCGATTGCCGGCGTATTGCCCAGCGCGTCGACCACCGGGCCCAGCATCGTCTTCAGGCTAATGTCCTGCTCCGCCTCGGCCAGCGAGGTGAAGGCCAGTACGCTCGCCCCCCATGTCCGGAAATGCTTGGCAGTAAAGTCCCCGCCCATCGCCTCGCGGATATAGGCGTTGACGTCGCTGGAGGTGACCGGATGCGTCTCGCCCTCGGCATCGACCCAGCGGAACAGATGCTGGCCCGGCAAATCCTGGCACTTGCGCACGAAACTGGCGAGCGACCGATCGGTGATGGTCAGCACCCGCAGCTTGCCCGACTTCGCCTTATACTGCAATTTCAACCGGGTACCGGTCAGCTTGGCGTGGCGCTTGCGCAACGTCGTCGCGCCGAAACTCTTGTTGACCCGCGCATAGCCTTCATTGCCGACGCGCACCCGGCCGAGATCGAGCAACCGCACCACCGCTGCCACCGCCCGCTCGCGCGACAGTGCGCGCTTGGCCAGATCGCGCTCGACCTGCGCGCGCAGCTTGGGCAGCGCATGCCCGAACGCCGCGCACCGATCATATTTCGCCGTCTCCTGCGCCTCGCGAAAATCGGCGTGGTAACGATATTGCTTGCGGCCCTTGTCGTCCCACCCGATCGCCTGGATATGACCGGACGGGTCGGGGCAATACCATGCGTCGCGATAGGCGGGGGGCAGGCCGATGGCGTTCAGCCGGTCGATCTCGTCGCGATCGGTGATCCGTTCACCGTTTGCGTCATAGTAACCCCAGCCGCGCGTCAGCTTCTTGCGGGTGATCCCCGCCGCCTCGCAATCGGAAAAGTTGCAGCCGGCGGGGCAGGGGAGGTCGTCTTCGGCTGTGTCCATCGGGCTGTCCCTGCAGATGACCCGATCAATGTTCGGCTCGTCGCTTCGTTCCGGAACCCGGCCGGAGCCGGCCGGTTAGGAGCGGACCGTAACAGGAGATTACCGATGGCCGACCTCGCCAATGCCCGCGTGCTGATCCTTGCCGCCGACGGGTTCGAGGAATCCGAACTGTTCGACCCACGTCAGGCGCTGCTCGATGCCGGGGCGCAGGTGACGCTCGCCTCGATCAAGACCGATCCGATCCAAGGCGTCGTCAACGACAGTGAAAAGGCGCGGACGATCACGCCCGACCTAACGCTCGACGACGTCGATACCGAACAATTCGATGCGCTGCTGCTGCCCGGCGGCGTCGGCAATCCCGACAAGATGCGCATGGAGGAACGCGCGGTCGAGATCGTCAGCGAGTTCATGGACGATGACAAGATCGTCGCCGCCATCTGTCACGCCCCCTGGCTACTGGTCGAGGCCGACGTCGTCGACGGCCGACGCGTGACCAGCTGGCCATCGGTACGCACCGACCTAGAAAACGCCGGCGCCGAAGTGGTCGACGAACAGGTTGTCATCGATGGCAACCTCATCACCAGCCGCAAGCCCGACGACATTCCCGCCTTTTCGAAGGCGATGATCGAGGCGATCGAAAGCGAACTGGCCGAGGCGTAAGCGGGGCGGGGCGGAGCGAGCTCCGCCCCGAACCCGGCCGTTCGGCGTTCCCGCACGGCCGGCAATCCCTCATCGCCGAAGTTCACTTGCGAAGCCGAAGATGGAGGGGCCACCACTGGAAATCCGGTGGCAGATCTTCCCCGACATTCCCCTTTCGTTCTGGCTCTGCTAGGACGCGGGTCATGGCAAAACCCCAGAAGCGCTATGTCTGTCAGCAATGCGGATCGGTCTCGTCGAAATGGGCGGGGCAATGTGCCGATTGCGGCGACTGGAACACACTGGTCGAGGATGCCGGGGCGGTCGTCACCCCCTTTTCGGCGCGGCATAACCTGCAAAGCGGCGGCCGACCGATCCTGTTGTCGGGGCTGGATACCGATATCGCCCTGCCCGAGCGGCTGACGACCGGCATCGCGGAACTCGACCGCGCGCTGGGCGGCGGTTTCGTCGAGGGGTCGGCGACGCTGATCGGCGGCGATCCCGGCATTGGCAAGTCGACCCTGTTGTTGCAGGCGGCAGCGAAGCTCGCGCTGGCCGGCAAGAGCGTCGCCTATGTATCTGGCGAAGAAGCAGCAGATCAGGTGCGGTTGCGCGCGCGACGGCTGGGCCTCGGCACCGCGCCGGTGCAACTGGCGGCGGCGACGTCGGTGCGCGATATCCTGACGACGTTCGGCGGATCGGCGGCACCCGACCTGCTAATCATCGATTCGATCCAGACGATGCATAGCGACCTGATCGAAGGCGCGCCCGGCACGGTCAGCCAGGTGCGCGCATCGTCGGGCGAACTGATCCGCTTCGCCAAGGAACGCGGCACGGCGGTCGTGCTGGTTGGCCACGTGACCAAGGACGGGTCGATCGCCGGACCGCGCGTGCTGGAGCACATGGTCGATACGGTATTGGCGTTCGAAGGCGAGCGCAGCCACCAATATCGTATCCTGCGCGCGGTGAAGAACCGCTTCGGCGGCACCGACGAGATCGGCGTCTTTGCGATGGAAAGCGAAGGATTGTCTGAAATTTCAAATCCATCGTCGCTGTTTCTTACAAGTCGTGACGAGAATGTCACCGGCACGGTGGTGTTCCCGGCGCTGGAAGGTACCAGGCCGGTGCTGGTCGAGGTGCAGGCGCTGACGGTGCGGCTGGCATCGGGTGCGACGCCCCGGCGGGCGGTGGTCGGATGGGACTCCGGGCGGCTGGCGATGATCCTGGCGGTGCTGGAGGCGCGGTGCGGTTTGGCGTTTGCGACCGCCGAAGTCTATCTGAACATCGCCGGTGGGTACCGGGTGACCGATCCGGCGGCGGACCTTGCCGTGGCGGCGGCCTTGGTATCGGCCTTGTCGGAACGGCCGGTGCCGTCGGATGCGATCGTGTTCGGCGAAATCGCGCTGTCGGGCGAGGTGCGACCGGTGGCGCATGGCGCGCTGCGGCTGAAGGAGGCGGGCAAGCTGGGGTTCGGGCGGGCGCTGGTGCCATCGGCGCAAAGTGCCGAAGGCGGCGCGGTGAAACTGTCGGGGTTCAAGAATTTGCCGCGCTTCGTGGATTATATGTTGGGGCGCTAAACTCCTCCCCGGCACGGGGAGGGGGACCAGCGAAGCTGGTGGAGGGGGTTTGCGGCATACAGACCGTTGCGTTGCGGGGCGCACCCCCTCCACCACCGCTTCGCGGCGGTCCCCCTCCCCGCGGGGCGGGGAGGATTTAGTGGCCGCTCGACAATCACTACTCCTCCCGGCATAGCCGTTGCATGGGTCTGACCTCGCTCGACATTGCCGTCCTGCTTACCGTCGGCGGAGCGGCGGTGCTCGGCTTCCTGCGCGGGTTCGTGACCGAAGTGCTGTCGCTTGGCGCGTGGGTGCTGGTCGTACTGGCGCTCAAGCTGTTCCACACGCCGGTCGCCGCAGCGCTGGTGGGGCCGACCGGCACCGCCGGGGGTGCCGCTACCCTTGCCTTCGCGCTGATCGCCGGGGTCGGCTATTTCGCCGGGCGGTTGGTCGCCAATGCGATCGGCGCGCGGACGCGGGCGTCGGTGCTGGGACCGGTTGACCGGGCGCTGGGCTTCGGCTTCGGCGCGCTGAAGGGACTGATCCTGACCAGCCTAGCCTTTCTGCTGCTGCTGCTCGCGGCGGACTTTATCGGCGGCGGGCCGACGCGACGGCCGGCGTGGATCAAGGATGCGCGGACCTATCCGCTGCTCAACGCGACGAGCGCCAGCGTGGTCGACTTCATCGACCGCCGGCGGCGCGGCGAGCCGGTGTTCGGCGAATAATCGCGCGACCGACTCGCCAGCGTCACGATCGCGCCCTACATCCGGTCGCGTGACCGCCAATCTCTACAATACCGAAATCCTCCGCCTCGCCGCCGAGACCGCGCAGGCCGTGCGCCTGCCCGACCCCCATGCCAGCGTCGAGAAGCGATCGCCGATCTGCGGCAGCCGGGTGACGGTCGATATTGCGCTGGATGAAGACGGCAGAGTCGCTGCGGTCGGGATGCTGGTGCGCGCCTGTGCCTTGGGACAGGCATCGTCGGCACTGCTGGCGCGCCGGATCGTCGGGCGAAGCGCGGCGGAACTTGCCGCCGCGCGTGATGCGCTGACCGCGTGGCTGGCGGGGGAAGGCGATGCGCCCGACTGGCCCGGACTGACGCTGTTCGAACCGGCGCGCCCGCATAGCGCCCGCCATGCCTCGATCCGGCTCGCATTCGAAGCGGCGGCCGAGGCGGCGGCCCTCGCCGGCCAGCGGGCCGCCGCCTGATGGAGCATGGCACCGCGTCGTTGTTGCATGATTTCGCGCCGCTGCTGGGCGCGGCGCTGATCTTCGTTCTGATCTTCCGCAAATTGGGGCTGGGCGCGACGCTCGGTTATCTGGTCGCCGGGTCGGTGGTCGGGCCGCAGGTGCTGGGGCTGGTCGGCAACGCCGAATCCAAACTGGCGATCGCCGAACTCGGCATCACCCTGCTGCTGTTCCTCGTCGGTCTCGAGCTCAGCCCGTCGCGGCTGTGGCAGATGAAGCGCGATATCTTCGGCCTCGGGCTGATGCAGGTCGTGCTGTGCGGCATCGCGATCACCGGGGTGGTGTGGCTGGCGACGCATTTCAGCTGGGCGGCAGCGTTGGCACTCGGTCTGCCGCTGGCGTTGTCGTCGACGGCGCAGGTGCTGCCGATGCTGCAATCCGCCGGGCGCATGAAGACCCCGTTCGGCGAACGCGCCTTCGCGATCCTGCTGTTCCAGGACCTGTCGATCGTCCCGCTGATCACCATCGTCGCCGCGCTGTCGCGCAATCCGGCCGATGCCGGGGGGCCGCCGGGGTGGCAATTGGGACTATGGACGGTCGGCGCGGTCGCCGGGCTGATCCTCGCCGGGCGCTTTCTGCTCAGGCCGATGTTCCGGCTGATCGGCAATATGGGCGAGCGCGAAATGTTCGTATTCGCCGGGCTGTTCACCGTGATTGCCAGCGCGGCGGTGATGCAGGCGCTGGGCCTGTCGACCGCGCTCGGCGCGTTCATCGCGGGCGTGATGCTGGCCGACAGCCCGTATCGCCACGAACTCGAGGCCGATGTCGAGCCGTTCCGCTCGATCCTGCTCGGGCTGTTCTTCCTCGCGGTCGGTATGATGCTCGACTTGGGTGCGATCGTCGAACGGCCGGTGTTCGTGGTCGGCATGGCGATCGCGCTGATCGCGACCAAGGGGCTGGTGATCTTTGGGCTCGGGCGGCTGTTCGGGATGCCGTGGCGCGGGGCGCTGGCGTTGGGGCTGTTGCTGAGCCAGGGCGGCGAATTCGGCTTCGTGCTGTTCGCGCAGGCGCAGAACGCGCTGCTGATCGCACCCGAAGCCGCCAGCGTCTTCGGCGCGATTGTCACGCTGTCGATGGCGACCACCCCGTTCCTGATGATGGCGACTCGCCGGTTCCGCGCCGAACCGGAGAAGCGCGAGGGCGGCACGCCCGAAGGGCCACGCCATGACGGCGCGAGCGCGGTGGTGGTTGGCTATGGCCGGTTCGGCCAGACGGTCGCGCAGATGCTGCTGGCGCAGGGGATCAGCGTCACCGTGATCGACCGCGACGTCGAGATGATCGAGATCGCCGACAGCTTCGGCATGAAGGTCTATTATGGCGACGGCACCCGCATCGACCTGCTGCGACTGGCGGGGGCGCAGGATGCAGAATTGCTGCTGTTCTGCGTCGATGGCGATCCGCTGGACGGTGACTCGATCGCTGCAATCCATCAGGCGTTTCCGACGCCTGGCATCTTCGTCCGCGCATTCGACCGGCGCGCGGTCGTCCGGCTGGCCGGCGCACCGGTCGAGGGCGTGTTCCGCGAGGTACTTGATTCGGCGGTGACGATGGCGCGCGCCGCGATGGTGTCGGTCGGCGTTGACGATGGCGAGATCGACCGGACCGAGGACCTGTATCGCAAGACCGATGCGAAGCGGCTGATGCAACAGTCCGAAACCGGCGACTTGCGACAGGGACGCGAAATGATCTTCACCCACGCCCGGGTCAGCGCCGCGCCGGGCACCGTCGCCGACGACGCAGGGTAGCGAACTGGTCCCTGCGTTCCATCGCGCTTAACGTCGTAGCAACCTCGCCGGTCTATGGTGGCGGCGTACGCGGAAGGGGCGGCTGATGATCGACAATTTCTCGCTAGGTCTCACGCATTTCCTCATGCTGCTGGCGGTGTGGCGATTGCTACGGCGTGACGATCTGGATCGCGAGGGCGAGCCGGCCAAGGTGCGGGTGCGGCGGGGTCGGCGTCCGGGTGCGTGACCTAGTTTTCGTTGCGTTTCTGTGCGCGTTGTTCGCGGCCGGGTTGCGGCGGCCGTTCGTGTTCGTGCTCACCTATGTCTATATCGACATCGTCTCGCCGCAGCGGCTGACCTATATCCTGCTAAATTCGGTGCCGATTTCGCTGATCGCTGCAGGTCTGTCGGTCGCGGCGTGGATGGTGGTCGACGACAAGCGCGACACGCGGATCGCACCGCGTCAGCTGCTGATGCTGGCGCTGCTCCTCTACTGCTTGTGGACGACGAAGACCGCCGATTTCCCGGTCGACGCACAGTATAAATGGGAATGGGTGTGGAAGGCGCTGGCCTTTGCCATCTTCCTCCCGCTCACTCTGCGGACGCGGTTGCGCATCGAATCGCTGTTGCTGTTCATGGTGCTGTCGGCAGCGTCGATCATCATCGTCGGCGGGATCAAGACGCTGGGGTCAGGGGGCGGCTATGGCGAGCTGAACCTGATGGTGTCGAACAATGCCGGGTTGTACGAAGGGTCGACGATCTCGACCGTCGCGATCGCGATCATTCCACTGATCCTGTGGTTCAGCCGGTTCGGGAAGGTGTTCGCGCCCGACTGGCGGGTGCGAACCTTCTGCTTCGCGCTGGTCTTTTCCTGCCTGCTGATCCCGGTCGGCACATCGACGCGGACCGGGTTGCTGTGCATCGGCCTGCTCGGCTTGTTGATGTTGCGCGACGTCAAGCGGCGGCTGACCTATCTCGCGCTGGCCGGGGCGGCGGGGATGCTGGCGCTACCCTTCCTCCCCTCCGCCTTTACCCAGCGGATGGAGACGATCGGCACCTATCAGGCCGACGCATCGGCATCGACGCGGCTGGCGGTATGGGCGTGGACGTTCGACTATGTGCAGCAGAACCCGTTCGGCGGCGGGTTCAACGCGTTCCTGCAGAACCGCATCCGCTATGAAAAGGTCGCGGTGGTCGGCGAAGCGGGCAACCGGACTGTCGAGCGCAGCCTCGAGGTCGACAAGGCGCGAGCCTATCACTCGGCCTATTTCGAAATGTTGGGCGAACAGGGCTGGCCTGGGCTGTTCCTGTGGCTGGCAATCAACCTGGGCGGGCTGTTCCGGATGGAAGTACTGCGGCGGCGCTATGCGAAGGCGGATGCGGAGGAGGCTTGGGTCGTTCCGCTCGCCGCCGCGCTACAGAACGGGCATATCGTCTATCTGTTCGGCGCGAACTTCATCGCCATCGCTTTTCAACCATTTGTCTTCATGCTGATCGGCGCGCAGATCGGCCTCGACACCTATCTGGCGCGCAAACGGACCGAGGCGGCATGGCGGCCGCTGCAACGGCGCAGAGCGGGGACGATCGCGGCATGAACGAGTTAAAGGCGCTGACCGGTGCGCGCGGGGTCGCGGCATGGTGGGTGGTGTTGTTCCATCTGCGCGGATCGATGGGCGCGCTGCATCCTGCGATCGAATCGGCAATCGCCAAGGGCTATCTGGCGGTCGATTTCTTCTTCCTGCTGTCCGGGTTCGTAATCTGGTTGTCATGGGGGCAGCGGTTCCGGGAGCGCGGCTTTGCCGAGGCCGGGCGCTTCCTGTGGAAGCGGATGGCGCGCATCTGGCCGCTGCACTTGTTCGTGCTCGCGTGCGCGGTGGTGCTGGCAGTCGTGCTGGCGGCGAGCGGGCGCAATATAGATCGCTTCCCGTTCGCTGATCTGCCGCTGCATATCATGCTGCTGCAAAGCTGGGGGTTCGTCGAGCCGCTGGCGTGGAACGATCCGGCATGGTCGATTTCGGCGGAATCTGCGGCGTATCTGCTGTTTCCGGTGCTGGCGGTGACGATCGACTGGCGGCGTATGCCGAGCTGGGCGCTGGTCGCGGTGATCGCCGTGCTGCTGTTCGGATTGCTGCCGCTTGCCGGGCAGGACGGGCTGGGTGCCGACCTGCGGCGCTTCGCGGTGGCTCGGTGCGTGATCCAGTTCGCGGCGGGGACCGCGATCGGGGCGCTGTGGGTGCGGTGGCGGCAACGCGATGCGGTTGCCGGGGCCGCGGTGCTGCTGGCCGGCGCGCTGGTCGTCGGATGGGGGTTGCGGCTCCTGCCCGAACCCTATGCACTTCCGCCGGCGCTGGCGTGCCTGTTGCTGGCGTGTGCGATCCTTTCGAATCGGCGGGGCAATCCACTTGAATGGCGGCCGATCCACCGGTTGGGTGAGATCAGCTATGCGACCTATCTCGGTCATTTCCTGCTTTGGTTCGTGTTCAAACTGCTGTTCGTCGCTGATGCGGCAGTGGCGCCTGCGTGGGTGCTGGCGCTGTATGTCGTGGCAGTGATCCTGTCGTCGGAGGTGCTGTATCGCTACGTCGAGCGTCCGGCGCAGGGACGGGTCAATCGGCTATGGGACCGGCGACGGGTGGCGGTGGCGTAACGTCGGATAAATGGACGCGCGACACTCGATCGCGCGCGTTGCGGACCTTTTACCTATAGGGTGACGAAATGGGGTAGAACCATTCGCGCTGCGTAGGGGCTGAGCGAAGTCGACGACCGGTATCGAAACAAAGGCCACCGACGGTCCTTCGATACGCCATTTCGACTGGCCCAAGGGCTACTTAGGACGAACGGGTCAGGTTCATGTCGTTCCACTTTAATTGCTGATCCGGCGTACCCCGGCCGGCACCGGGGTACGACAGGGAATGTTCGCCAGGGGCCCGCCGGCGCGGGAAGGGCGAGCCTATGTCGGAATTGTCGAATAGCGCTTCGACCTAATCCAGCTCGCTTCCCCGCTTCAGCACCTTGGTGCCATCCTCCTGCTCGATCAGGTAGGCCGGATTGTCCTTCGTCCCGTTCTTGGTGATCTTGCTACCCTTGATCGTACGCTGGACCCGCTTCTCAAATCGTTCCTCGACCTTGCCCTCGGCGGTGCCGTTGCCCCACGACCATTTGACCTTCTCGCCCTTCTTGTAGCTGTCGCTCATCTGTCCACTCCTGTTGCCGGCCCGGTCAACTGTCTGCGGTCGCAATGCGTTCCGGTGGCGTACGGCGCGCACCCACGCTATGGCGCTGCGATGAAGGCTTCCCAACTCCGCGTGGCGATGTTCAGCGGAAACTATAACTATGTCCGCGACGGCGCGAACCAGGCACTGAACCGGCTCGCCCGACATCTGCTCGACCGCGACGTGGCGTTGCGCGTCTATTCGCCGACCGTCGCCCATCCGGCATTCCCCCCGACCGGCGATCTGGTCAGCGTGCCGGCCTATGGCATGCCGGGCGGGCGCGGCGAATATAAGCTCGCTCGCGGACTGACCGCGAAGACGCGTACCGATCTCGAAGGTTTCCGGCCGAACATCGTCCATGTCTCCGCCCCCGATATTCTCGGGCACCGCGCGCTTAGTTGGGGCCGGAAACGGGGGATCGCAACGCTCGCCTCGCTCCACACCCGCTTCGAAACCTATCCGCAATATTACGGCATCGCCTTTCTCGAGCCACTGGCGCTGGCCCTGTCGAAACGCTTCTACAACCGCGCTGATCAGGTGATGGTGCCCGGCCGCGGCATGGCCGAATTGTTGCAGGACTGGGGCGTCACCAGCCCGATCGGCATCTGGTCGCGGGGTGTCGATCACCATCGCTTCAATCCGGCGATGCGCGATCTCGACTGGCGGCGCTCGATCGGTATCGGCGACGACGAGGTCGCGGTCAGCTTTCTGGGGCGGCTGGTGCTGGAAAAGGGGCTCGACATCTTTTCCGACGTCGCCACCGAATTGCAGCGGCGGGGCGTCAAGCACCGCATCCTCGTGATCGGCGAAGGTCCGGCGCGCGACTGGTTCGCCGAACGCGTTCCGCACGCGGTGTTCGCCGGGTTTCAGGCCGGTGACGATCTGGGCCGCGCCGTCGCGTCGATGGATGTGTTCTTCAACCCTTCGATCACCGAGACGTTCGGCAACGTCACGCTGGAGGCGATGGCGGCAGGCGTGCCGGTCGTTGCCGCGCGTGCGTCGGGCGCGGTCGGGCTGGTCGACGACCGCCGCACCGGCTTCCTCGTGCCGCCGCGCGATGTGCCTGCCTATGCCGATGCGATTGCCCGGCTGTGCGAAGATGCCAATCTGCGCTGGCACATGGGCCTTGCCGGGCACGAAGACGCCAAGGAATATGAATGGGACCGCGCCAATCAGGCGGTGCTCGACGCCTATTTGCGGATCGTCCGGGGATAGCCTCCGTTCGCCGCCAACGATCATGACCGGAGCCAGCCGATGAACCTCCTCCTGCTCGCCGCCGCCCTGTCCGGGGCCATGGCCGTCGCTGCCGGCGCGTTCGGCGCCCATGGTGCCTCCGGCCCGGCGGTCGACTGGTTCAAGACCGGCGGCCAGTATCAGCTCGCCCACGCGATCGCCGCGCTGGTCGCGCTGAACCTCGGCGCGCGCGGGCCGGGCTGGCTGTTCGTGGTGGGCGGCCTGTTGTTCGGCGGTTCGCTCTACGCAATGGCGCTCGGCGGCCCGCGCGGCGTGCTTGGTCCGATCACACCGCTCGGGGGGCTGGCGATGATTATCGGTTGGCTCTGGCTCGGCTGGATCGCGCTCCGGCGGTAGCGCGGTCGCTTTCCTACAACCGGCGCCCCGCGCTAGCGTCGCGCCGCTCTTTCGCCGGTAAAGTCACCCGATCGCGATCGCGTAGGTATGGAACTGCGCGTCGCGTTCCCATCCGGCGCGGACATACAGCGCGTGCGCTGCGCTATTGTCGACCGCGGTCGACAGCGACATGCGCGACGCTCCGCTGTCGCGTGCGACGTCGCAGGCGGCATGCAGCAACGCCGCGCCGATTCCGCGACAGCGCGCCTCGGGCCGGACATACAGGTCGTTCAGGATCATCGTCGGCTGCATCCGCACCGACGAAAAGCTCGGATAAAGTTGCGCAAAGCCCGCATCGTCCCCGGCGATCAGGATCACCGACTGCCCCTGTTCGGTCCGCTCGGTCAGGAAGCGGCGCGCGCCGCCCAAGTCGCTGTCCTGACCGTAAAATTGTCGGTAGGCGTCGAACAGCGGGACGACGCGATCGATATCCTGCAACGTCACGCGGCGGATATTGTCCATGGCCTTCCTCGCTCGCGGCCCGCGCGTGTCAACTTCCACGCGTCCGCCGAATCACTATGCCGCAGCAAAGTCGAGCAAAGCCAACGTCTTGCCCGCCAACTGCGCACGCACGACTACGCCGCGCAACCTTAACGTAGCGCAAACTTCGTCAACTTCCGCGCCTATTGTCCGAAACGGGCCTTTGTTGCCTGCGCCACCGCCTCGCGTGCCGCCGCCACCAAAGCGCCGGCCTTCGCCTCGCACTCGCGCTGTTCATAGGTCGGGTCGCTGTCGGCGACGATGCCCGCGCCCGACTGGACGTGCATCACCCCGTCCTTGACCACCGCGGTGCGCAGCACGATGCACGAATCCATCGACCCGTCGGGGCTGAAATAACCGACCCCCCCGGCATAGGCACCGCGCCGTTCGCGCTCCAGTTCGGCGATGATCTGGCACGCCCGCACCTTGGGTGCACCCGATACGGTACCGGCCGGGAACCCGGCGAACAATGCGTCCAGCGCATCGGCATCCGGGCGCAGCGTGCCGACGACGTTCGATACGATGTGCATGACGTGGCTGTAGAATTCGACGGTATAGCTGTCGGTCACCCGCACGCTGCCGCTCGACGCGACCCGCCCGACATCGTTGCGGCCAAGGTCGAGCAGCATCAGATGCTCGGCGCGTTCCTTGGGATCAGCAAGCAGGCTGGTTCGGTTCGCCTCGTCCTCCGCCGCCGTGACGCCCCGTGGCCGTGTGCCGGCAATCGGCCGGATCGTAACCTCGCCATCGCGCAACCGCACGAGGATTTCAGGGCTCGATCCGGTCAGCGCAAAGCCCGGCAGATCGAGATGGTAGAGGAAGGGCGACGGGTTGATCCGTCTGAGCGCCCGGTACAGCTCGAACGGTTCGAGCGGGAAGGGGCTGGTGAACCGCTGCGCCAGCACGACCTGAAAGATATCGCCCGCCGCGATATATTCCTTCGCCGCCGCGACCATCTCGCCATAGCGTCCCGCCGGCAGCGTCGGCGTCAGCGCCATCTCGGGCGCTTCCGCCAATCGGGCGGAAGCGGGCAGGGTAGCGGCATCGAGCGCCGCACAGGTCGCCTCGATCCGTTCGACCGATCGCTCGACCGCCGCCCCCGGCCATACCGGCGCGACCACGAACAACGTGTCCGACAGCCGGTCGAACACCAGCAGCACTGTCGGCCGCACGAACATCATGTCGGGCAGACCCAAAGCATCCTCGGCCGCCTGCGGCAGTTGCTCGACCAGTCCTACCGTCTCATAACCGAAATAGCCGACCAGACACGCCAGTGCCGGCGGCAGCGCGGCGGGCACGTCCATCCGGCATTGCTCGACCAGCGTGCGCAACGCCGCCAGCGTCGGTTCGGCACAGGGCACGAACGCCTCGCGGTCGGTCAGCCAGCGCGGATTGATCGCCGCGCCATGCCCCTCGGCCCGGAATACCAGATCGGGGGCAAGGCCCAACAGACTGTAGCGACCGCGCACCGAACCGCCCTCTACCGATTCCAGCAGAAAGTCGCCGCGCCCTGGCTGGATCAGTTTCAGCGCGGCGGCGACCGGCGTCTCGGTATCCGCGACGCGCGTCGTCCACAGCAGTGCGGGACGGCCCGCCGCCAGTGCGGCCTGTGCCGCCGCTACCCCCTCGACGCCGTTCATTGCGCGGCGGGCGCGGCCGACCCGGCCAGTTCACCGCGCAGACGGCCGATCGTCGCGCCGTTCTTGGTCACACCGACCTGCCGGCGCACCGCCTCAACGAACTGTTCGGCATATTCGTTACCGCTCAGCCGCCCCAGTTCGCGGCCGATGCCGGTGATCGCCGCCTTGTCGCTGCTCGCATCGCCGCGCGCGATCGAATCGAGATAGACAACGATCCAGCCTTCACCGTCCGGGGCGGCGGTCAGCCGGGCCTTTTTCGGCGCCATCGCGAACATCAGCGACAATGCCGGGGGCACCTGCGCGCCGAGTTGCGACAATTGCTGGCGCGATGCAGTCACCGGTCGCGGTGCGGGCAGGCGGGCACCCGACTGGGCGATGGCGGTGTTGAGCGGCGTGCCGCCATTGACCTTGTTCAGAATCTGCTGCGCGATCACCCGCGCCGCCTTCATCGCCTGATCCTTCAGATACTGGCCGACCACCTGCTGGCGAATTTCGGCCAGCGGACGCGGCGCGGCGCGGGTCACGTCGCCGGTCGCGACCAACGCGAAGGTACCGTCGGCCTGGGTCTGAACGATCTGCGGCGCGTCGCCGGCTTCGGCAGCGAAGCCCGCCTCGACGATCGGGGCGAGCGCCGGATCGGGCTGGCCGGGCTTCATCGGATCGATCCCCTGCGCGGTAATCGGGGCAGTCGCCTGTGCGGTCAGCTTGGCATCGGCAACGATCTCGTCGAAGGTCGCGCCATCGGTGATGCCGCCATCGATCTTTTCCTGCACCGCACCCAGCGCCGTCGCGCTCTTGGTCTTGGTCAGCTCGGCGAGCAGTTCCGGACGGGCCTGTTCGATCGTCTTGCCGGGCACCTGCGTGATCGCATCGACCTTCAGCACGACGAAACCGAGCGGCGCGCGCACCGGGCCGACCACCGCGCTCTGTTGCGCGGTGAAGGCCGATTTGGCGATGTCGGCCGACGTCCGTGCGGCCAATTGGCCCTGCGTCTGACCGGTCAGCGTCGTCGCCTCCAGCCCTAACGGTGCAGCGGCAGCAGCGACGCTCTGGCCACCGCGGACCGCCTGCGCGACGCGGTTCGCTGCCGCCTGATCGGCGATGACGACCTGCGACACGGTGCGGGTTTGCGACGCAGCGAAGCGCGCGGCGTTCGCACGATAAGCCGCCTGAATCTCGGCATCGGTTGGGGCCGATTGTGCCGCGACGCTCGCCGGGCTGACGATGGCATAACGGATCACCCGGCGTTCCGGGATGGTGTAGCGGCCCTGATTGGCGGTGTAATAGGCCTGCAACTGCTGATCGGTCGGCGCCGCCGGGGCGGGCAGGGCGGCGGTCGGCACGATCGCGACCTGACCGGTGCGCGATTCCTTCGACAGCGAGGCATAGGGCAGCGCCAGCTGCTGCGGCAGGAAACTGTTCTCGATCGTACGGCCGAGCATCATCCGGGTCAGCACGGTGCGACGGAAATCGTCACGCAGCTGTTGCGGCGTGATCCGCGCGCGCGCCAGCGCCTGATCGAACGCCTGCTGGCTGAACTTGCCGTCCAGCCCCTGAAATGCCGGCAGGCTGGCAATCTGTCCGTCGATATAGCGGTCGCTGACGACCAGTCCGTGATCCTTGGCGAACTGCATCAGCGCCGAATCCGAAATGGCGCGTTCCAGCGACCCTTCGAACCCGCCCGCCGCGATATATTGCACGGTGGTCAGCCCCGGCTGGCGCTGCGCCGCGTTCTGCACGTCGTTCTGGATCCGCTCGCGCAGCGCCGTGTCGCTGATCTCCTGATCGCCGACCTTCGCCACCGCCGCGCCGGCACCGCCCATCGATGCAGGACGCAAGCCCTGGATATCCGCCATTGCGAAACCGACGGCAATCACCACCAGCAGCAGCAGACCGATGAAGATGCCGACCTTCGACTTGGTCATGCGCCTGAAGAAACCGAGCATCCGTGCAACCGATCGAGAGGAATGAAAGGAGGCTGCTTTAGAGACGGGCCGCCGCCGCTTCAAGGTTGCGCGGACCGCCAGAGACGCTATCGGCTGTAGAACATGTAAAACAGGCTGGGAGCCGGAACGATGAGTCGTCGCAAGCTGGTCGCGGGGAACTGGAAGATGCACGGGCTGCGTGGGCAACTGGCCGAGATCGAGGCGATCGATGCCGCCGCCGCCGCCGCGCCTGGTGTCGATGTCATACTGTGCGTACCGGCGACGCTGATCCATCATGCCGCCGAAGTCGTGAAGTCGGTGCGGATCGGCGGTCAGGACGTGCATGCCAATGATCGCGGCGCCCATACCGGCTGCCTGTCGGCCGAGATGCTGCGCGAGGCGGGGGCCAGCGTGGTGATCGTCGGCCATAGCGAACGCCGCGCCGACCAGAACGAAACCAGCCACGACGCCTGGGCCAAGGCGGCGGCGGCGCGGCGGCAGGGACTGGACGTGATCCTGTGCTGCGGCGAGACCGAGGCCGAGCGCGACGCCGGCCGTGCCGAACGCGTAGTGCAGGCGCAGATCGAGAAATCGGTACCCGAAGGGGCAAGCGGCGACTGGTTCACCCTAGCCTATGAGCCGCGTTGGGCGATCGGCACCGGTCGCACGCCATCGGCCGACGAGATCGCCCAGGTCCATGCGATCGCCCGCGCCAAGCTGCGCCAAATGGTCGGCGACGCCGCCGATGGCATCCGCATTCTCTATGGCGGTTCGGTGACCGGTGCCAATGCCGCGGCCATTCTGTCGATCGACGACGTCGATGGCGCGCTGGTCGGCGGCGCGAGCCTAACCGCTGAGAAATTCGTGCCGATCATCAGCGCGGCGGCCGGGCTGTAGAAGGCCATGGAGCGGACGGGCGGTTGACTGCGTTGATCGTCCGTCAGCGCTCGTTCAGTTGTAATCGCTTATGAACGATCGCATCGCTCTTTGCCGGGACTTTCGCCATGCGCCTGCCCATCCTCATGCTTGCTTCCGCCCTACTTGCTACCCCTGCCGTTGCGCAGGATCGCGCCGCTGCCGGGGAGGCTGCATTGGCGCGGATCGTCGAAGGGCGGACCGTGGGCAAACCGGTCAACTGCATCAATTTGCGTGATATCCGATCGAGCGAGATCGTGCCCGATCTCGGCATCGTCTATCGGATGAACAATGGCACGTTGATGGTCAACCGGCCCGAAGGCGCGCCGATCCTCGACCGCGACGACATCCTTGTCACCCGGACGATCGGCACGCAACTATGCCGGATCGATATCGTCAATCTGGTCGACCGCAGCTCGCAGATGCCCAGCGGGTCGTTGGCGTTGAACGATTTCGTCCCCTATTCGCGCCTGCCGCGCAAGGCGAACTGACGCCCTTGCGTCGGGGCGGCGCTTCGCCCATATGGCGCTCGGGAGTCGGGCGGACGATGCCGTCGCCAACCCGGTCAGGTCCGGAAGGAAGCAGCCGCAACGATTTCGCAGCGGGTCGTCCGGCTCCCACCTCTAACGCGGCGCAACAAGCTCCAGCGCGCGACTCACCAAACCGGTAAAGCGCAGCGTATCGACGTCCTTGGCCGGATCGTTGACGCCGCCCGAAAGTGCGTACCAGTTGCCGTCCTTGCCTTGCAGCAGAAAGGTCATGGTGAGGACGCCCGGCTCTGAACCGCCCTTGTAACCGACATAGCGCCAGCTTGCCGCCGGTTCGGGTAGACCAGGGTTCTTCGACAGGACCGCCCGCAACTCCGCCGCAGCCGGGCCGTCGAAGTGCCTTCGCAGCCAGTCCATCGTCCGCACCAGATCGTTCGGGCTGGCGAACCATTCCAGTTGCTCGATACGCAGCGGCTTTCCGTCCTGGAACAGCCCTGCCGGGATCGCGGCGATCGGCGTGTCGCGGACCGGCCCGTCGAGAAACGTTCGACGCTGCGCAGCCGGCATTGTCAGATACCTGCTGCCAAGCGCGCCGCCATCGACACCCTTCAGCTTGAACACCTCGAGCGCGCCGAGAAACGGTATGTTACGCGCGCCGCCATCGGTCATGCCGACCACCGGCAACATCGCCTCGACCTTCCGCCGCCCGAGATGGAATAGCAGGATGTCGGTCGCGCTATTGTCGCTGACCGAAATCATCCGCTCGGCCAGTTCGCGCAAGGGAATGCGCGTACCCTTGGGTTGTTGCGCATAGCCGCCGCCGGGCAATGCCGACCCGTCGAGCGTGACAACGTCGCTCCACTGGCGCTCGCCCGCCTCGATCGACCGGACCAGTTCGGCAAGGATCACTAGCTTGAACGCCGAACCGATCGCCAGCGGGGTGGTAGGAGCATGTGCCGCGATCGATACCGATGCACCGCTCCCCAGTCGCGACAGCGCGAATCCGCTTTTCCCTGGCATCGCCGCCAATTGTTCGATTACCGCTCCAACGGTCGCCGCCTGCGCGCCGCGCGGCTCGGCACCTTTGAACAGCAGACCGACGATCTGGTTCGGGGCGGCTGGATCGAGCGCGATTTCGGCGTTCAGCAGCCCGCGTTCGAAGCCGATCCTGAACCGGGCCATGGTCGGCCCGACCGGTTCGATCTTCTCGACACCGGTCGGTTTGCCAAGCGAGGCGATGATCTGCGCGGTCAGCGCATCCAGCTTCGCCTTCGGCAGGGCAGCGCGGAACGACGGCGCGAAGATCGCGTCAAAATCACCATTGCCGCCGAGCAGCGCCACTACGTCGTCGGTTCGTTGCTTTAGTTGCGGCGACGGTGCGGTCGAGGTCGCGACCGGCGCGGCGGGGGGCGGGGTGGCGGACGTGGCGGTCGCTTGCAGTACCAAAGCGATCATGCCGATGGCGATCCCCATATTTTCCCCCGATATTGTTTGGCCCGATCATGCGGGGGCGACCCGAGGCGGTCAATCGATCATCAGGCGTCGATCACCTCGTCGTCGAGCCGTGCGGCATTCTCCTGAATGAAGGCGAAGCGGTGCGCCGGATTGGTGCCCATCAGCCGCTCGACCAGATCCTTGACCGCCGCGCGTTCCTCATATTCCTGCGGCAGGGTGATGCGGATCATGCTGCGTGTCTTCGGATCCATCGTCGTTTCGCGAAGCTGACCCGGGTTCATCTCGCCCAGGCCCTTGAACCGGGCGACTTCCACCTTCTTGCCCCGGAACGCGGTCCGCTCCAGTTCGGCGCGGTGGGCATCGTCGCGCGCATACAGCGATTTGGCGCCGACGGTCAGGCGGTAGAGCGGCGGCTGTGCCAGATAGAGGTGCCCGCGACGGACGACCTCCGGCATCTCCTGAAAGAAGAACGTCATCAGCAGCGTGGCGATATGCGCGCCGTCGACATCGGCGTCGGTCATGATGACGATGCGTTCATAGCGCAGCGCATCGGGCTGGCAGTCCTTGCGCGTGCCGCAGCCCATGGCGAGGATCAGGTCGGCGATTTCCTGGTTGGCTAGGATCTTGGCGCTGGTGGCGCTGGCAACGTTCAGGATCTTGCCGCGGATCGGCAGGATCGCCTGCGTCTTGCGGTCGCGCGCCTGCTTGGCCGAACCGCCGGCCGAATCACCCTCGACGATGAAGAGTTCGGTGCCGCCGGGATCGTCGGAAGCGCAATCGGTCAACTTGCCGGGCAGACGCAGCTTGCGCGACGAGGTGGCGGTCTTGCGCTTGACCTCGCGCTCGGCCTTGCGGCGCAGGCGTTCGTCCATCCGATCGAGGACGAGGCCAAGAAGCGCCTTGCCCCGCTCCATATTATGGCTGAGGAAATGGTCGAAATGGTCGCGCACCGCCTTTTCGACGAGGCTGGCGGCCTCGACGCTGGTCAGGCGGTCCTTGGTCTGGCTCTGGAATTGCGGGTCGCGGATGAACACCGACAGCATCAGTTCGCAGCCGACCGTGACGTCGTCGGCGGTCATGTCCTTGGCGCGCTTGTTGCCGACCAGATCGGCGAATCCGCGCAGGCCTCGGACCAGCGCCTGCCGCAGCCCCTGCTCATGGGTGCCGCCATCGGGGGTCGGGATGGTGTTGCAATAATAGCTGTAGCTGCCGTCGCTCCACAGCGGCCAGGCGACGGCCCATTCGACGCGGCCGGCCTCGCCCGGGAAATCCTGTCGCCCGGTGAAGAAATCGGCGGTCGCACATTCGCGGCCGCCAATCTGTTCGCGCAGATGGTCGGCAAGGCCGCCGGGAAACTGGAACACCGCCTCGGCAGGCACGTCGGTGCCGGCGACCAGTTCGGGCGCGCATTTCCAGCGGATTTCGACGCCGGCGAACAGATAGGCTTTCGAGCGCACCAGCTTGTGCAGCCGTGCCGGCTTGAACTGGAGGTCCGCAAAGATCTCGGCGTCGGGCGTGAACGCGACCAACGTACCCCGGCGATTGGGAGCGGCACCGACATGTTCGAGGGGGCCGAGCGTTTGCCCCTGCGAGAAGCGCTGACGGTAGAGTTGCCGGTCGCGGGCGACCTCGACCACGGTATCGACCGACAGTGCGTTGACGACCGAAATGCCGACGCCATGCAGGCCGCCCGATGTCGCATAGGCCTTTCCTGCGAACTTGCCGCCCGAATGCAGCGTCGACAGGATGACCTCGAGCGCGGACTTGTCGGGAAATTTCGGGTGCGGATCGACCGGGATGCCACGGCCATTGTCAATGATGGTCAGCCGATTGCCAAGATCGAGCTGCACCTCGATCCGGGTCGCGTGCCCCGCGACCGCTTCGTCCATCGCATTGTCGAGCACTTCGGCGGCGAGGTGGTGTAGCGCGCGTTCGTCCGTGCCGCCGATATACATGCCCGGTCGGCGACGAACCGGCTCCAGCCCCTCCAATACCTCAATCGACGATGCGTCATAGGCGGGTGGGGTGGGGACGTTCGCTTCGAACAGATTATCGGCCATGGCGGGCGTATAGAACGAAACGGGGTCATCCGCAAAGCGGGGTGACGGTTTGGGCGGGCAAGCCCTGTCGGGCGGGCATGGGCAAAGCCCATGCCGTCGGTCGCGGCCTTTCGCCGCGCCGGCCGCGTTGATCGCTGGTTGCGCGACCGAGCTACGCTCGGCCTAGCGATCAACGAACCCGCGGCCCTCCATAAGGCAGCGGCGGCGGCGGACGACGGTCGCGGCGGGGCAACTGTGCCTGATAGGCGTGACCGCAATGGTCAACGCAATAGGGGAAGCCCGGATTGACCTTGTCGCCACAGAAATGGAAGTCCGGCTCGCCCGGGTGACCGATCGGCCATTTGCAGATGCGATCGTTCAGGTCGAGCAGCGTCGTCTTGCCGGCAATAGCATCGCTGGGGCGCGCAGGGACGAGGCGACGCGGCGGCGCAGGCGTCAGGGGCGCGGTCTGCTCGCCCGGGTTCTGGCGGAGGAAGCCGCCGGGGCCGACCGAACGCATCACCGGCGCGTCGTTGCGGGGGGTGGGCGTCGCAATCGCGTCGTCCTCGTCTTCCTCTTTTTCGTCGGCGGCATCGGCACCGACGGGTAGTGGGGTGAAGGGATCATCGTCGACCGGCTTGGGCGGCGCAGGCTTGGGCGCTGGCGCGGCAACGACCGGTTCGGGCTTAGGTTCGGGCTTTGGCGGGGACGGCGGCGCCGCTACGACGGGCGCAGGTTCGACCGGGGCAGGCTTGGGTGCAGGCGCCGCTGCCGGAGCCGCAGTCTTTGCCGCATCGTTCGAGCGCACCGGCGACGGGCGCGACTGCAGGCCCAGACGATGCGCCTTGCCGATCACCGCATTGCGGCTGATCCCGCCGAGCTCCTCGGCGATCTGGCTGGCGGTCATCCCCGATTCCCACATCTTGGCCAGTGTCGCGATGCGTTCTTCGGTCCAGCTCATGCCCGTACTTGTCCTTCACATTCCAGTGGCGCCCGGCCGACCTTGATCCTTGCCGCCGCCTTCGCCAGCGATTAGGCGACACAGCCATGCAGGAACAATCCCCGTTGCGCGCAAAAATCGTCCTTGCCGAACCCGGCGTGCCCGTCATCCGGAACGTCAACTGGGGCGGCCTGCGCACGCTCTATATCAAGGAGGTGCGCCGCTTCTTCAAGGTGCAGCTTCAGACGATCTGGGCGCCCGCCGTCACGACGTTGCTGTTCCTTGTCATCTTTTCGGTGGCGATGGGCGGAGCGGGACGCACCGTGCTGGGTGTTCCGTTTCCCGATTTCGTGGCGCCGGGGTTGATCGCGATGGCGATGCTCAACAACGCCTTCGCCAATTCGAGCTTCGCGCTGCTGGTCGGGAAGATTCAAGGAACGGTCGTCGATTACCTGATGCCGCCGCTGTCGACCGGAGAACTGCTGGCGGCACTGGTCGGCGGGGCAGTGACCCGGGCGTTCCTGGTCGGCATCGTGCTGTGGGGCGCGATGCTGCTCTATCCCGGCGTCCATGTCATGCCGCGGCATCCGGGCGCGGTGCTGTGGTTCGGGCTGTTCGGATCGGCTTTTCTAGCACTCGCCGGGGTCATGACCTCAATCTGGGCGGAAAAGTTCGATCATGCTGCGGCAATTACCAATTTCGTGATCGGGCCGCTGACGCTGTTGTCAGGCACCTTTTATTCGGTCGAGGCGCTGGCACCGACCTTCCGCTCGATCAGCCATCTCAACCCGTTCTTCTACATCATCTCCGGCTTCCGCTACGGCTTTCTCGAGCGGGCCGATTCGCCGGTGCTGCTGGGCGGTGCGGTGATCCTGCTGGTGGATATCGCAATGGCTATCGGCTGTTACGCGCTGCTGCGGTCGGGGTGGAAGCTCAAGAATTGACGGGACGGGTATCGCGGCGCTAAAGCGCCGCTCCGGGCGGCCCGGTTGGCCGCCCTTTTGCGTTTCCAACGCCGTTATTTCTCAAAGGAGCAGTTCGATGACGACCCCCGCGCTCATGCCCGTTTACCCACGGTGCGGCGTGCGTCCGGTCCGAGGCGAAGGCTGCTATCTCTATGGCGAGGACGGCACCGAATATCTCGACTTCGCCGCCGGCATCGCCGTCAATGCGCTCGGCCATGGCCATCCGCATCTGACGAAGGCGATCCAGGAACAGGCCGCGACGCTGATTCATGTCAGCAACTTGTACGGTTCGCCGCAGGGCGAGGCGCTGGCGCAGCGGATCGTCGACAACAGCTTTGCCGATACGGTGTTCTTCACCAATTCGGGTGCCGAAGCGGTCGAGTGCGCGATCAAGACCGCGCGCCGTTTCCACTTCGCCAACGGCAATCCCGAACGGCATACGCTCATCACCTTCAACCAAGCGTTCCATGGCCGGACGCTCGGCACCATCTCAGCCACCAATCAGGCCAAGATGCGCGACGGGTTCGAACCGCTCTTGCCGGGCTTCAAGTACGCCGAGTTCAACGATCTGGAAGGCGCGCTGGCGCTGATCGACGACCACACGGCGGGCTTCCTGGTCGAACCTGTGCAGGGCGAGGGCGGCCTGCGCACCGCGACGCCCGAATTCCTGACCGGCCTGCGCAAGGCATGCGATGAGCGCGGTCTGTTGCTGGTGCTGGACGAGGTCCAGTGCGGCTATGGCCGGACCGGCACGTTGTTCGCGCACGAGCAGTACGGCGTGACGCCCGACATCGTCTCGGCGGCCAAGGGCATTGGCGGCGGCTTCCCATTCGGTGCCTGCCTCGCAACCGAGGAAGCGGCCAAGGGCATGGTGTTCGGCACCCATGGTTCGACCTATGGCGGTAACCCGCTGGCCATGGCGGCGGGGCAGGCGGTGCTCGACGTGATGCTCGAACCCGGCTTCTTCGACCATGTGAAGGCGATGGGCGACCGCCTCCGCTCCAGCCTCGAACAGATGATCGCGAACAATGATCACCTGTTCCAGGAGATCCGCGGCATGGGGTTGATGCTCGGCATCAAGCTCAAGTCGGACAGCCGTCGCTTCGTTGCGCATCTGCGCGACCAGCATCAGCTGCTGACGGTGGCGGCCGGCGACAATGTCGTCCGCGTCCTGCCGCCGCTGATGATCGACGAGAGCCATATCGCCGAAGCGGTCGAGAAGCTGTCCGCCGCCGCCCGCGTCTATGTGCCCGTCGCCGACGATTGATTGATAATTCCTCCCCGGTACGGGGAGGGGGACCATGCAAAGCATGGTGGAGGGGGACCGCCCCATAGCGCAGCACTGGTGGAGCACCCCTTCCACCGTCCTGCGGGCGGTCCCCCTCCCCGTGCTGGGGAGGATTTACCCACGATGCGCCATTTCCTCGATCTCGCCTCGGCCGGTGCCGATGGCATCGCCGCCATCCTCAACGACGCACTCGACGCGAAGGCTGCGCGCAAGGGTTGGCCGAAGGGCCGCGCTGATGCCGATGCATCGCTCGCCGGACACACGCTCGCCTGCGTGTTCGAAAAGTCGTCGACCCGTACGCGGGTGTCGTTCGACATGGCGATGCGCCAACTGGGCGGATCCGCGCTGGTGCTCGATGCCGGCACGACCCAGCTCGGACGTGGTGAGACGGTGGCCGACACCGCGCGTGTGCTGTCGGGATACTGCGACGCGATCATGGTCCGCACCGACGACCCGGCCAAGCTGGACGAAATGGTCCGCTACGCCTCGGTGCCAGTCATCAACGGCCTGACCGATCATTCGCATCCGTGCCAGATCGTCGCCGATCTCCTGACCGTGATCGAAGCGGGCAAGGCATTGCCGGGCACCAAATGGGCATGGCTGGGCGATGGCAACAACGTGCTGCATTCCATCGTCGAGGCCGGCGCGCTGATGAACTTCGACGTCGTCGCCGCCTGTCCCGAGGGCTATGACCCGTCGCCCGACGTCCTGTCGGCGGCAGGGGCGCGCGCGACGATCACCCGCGATCCGATCGAAGCCGTGCGCGACGCGGACGTCGTCGTCACCGATACGTGGATATCGATGGGGCAGGCGCACGCCGAACAGAAGCTTGCCGCGATGGCACCCTATCAGGTCGATGCCGAACTGATTGCGCATGCAAAGCCTGACGCGGCGTTCCTCCACTGCCTGCCCGCGCATCGCGGCGAGGAAGTGACGCCCGACGTCATCGACGGTCCGCAGTCGCTGATCTGGCCGGAAGCCGAAAACCGGCTGCATGCTCAGAAGGCGATTTTGCGCTGGTGCTTCGGACTGGTCGGTTGAACTGAGCCGCGCCGGGCGGAGCGACCCGTCCACTGTCGACCATTTCGCACGCGCAACATGACGCAAAGCGCTTGCGGAATCATGTGCCGGTTCCCATGTGAGCGATCGATCACAGTTTGCCCGGATCGCCGGGCCACAGGGAGCCCGATCTTGTCCGAACCCGTCCGCCTGCCTGACCTCGATCGTGCGATCGGGTTCACGCTGCCCGATCATCACGCCCGCGGTCGTGTCGTGCGGCTGGGGCCGGTCGCGCAGTCGATCCTCGCCGCCCATGCCTATCCTGCGCCGATCGAAAAGCTGCTCGCCGAAACGCTCGCGCTGACTGCGCTGCTCGGGTCGACGCTCAAGGAAGCCGAAGGGCAGCTGACGCTGCAGGCGCAGACGCAGGGCGGGATCATCCGCTTGATGGTCGCCGATTACAAGAATGGGGAACTGCGCGGCTATGTCGATTTCGATACCGAGCGGCTGGCCGAACTGGGCGAGGACCCGTCGCTGTTCGCGATGTTTGGGCAGGGGTATCTGGCGATCACCTTCGATCAGGTGACGTCGGGCGAGCGTTATCAGGGCATCGTCCCGCTGGACGGCGATTCGATCGCGGCGGCGGCGGAAAGCTATTTTCTGCAATCCGAACAGATACCGTCGCTGGTCCGTCTCGGCATCGGCGTCGACGACAACGGTCAGCGGATCGCC
This sequence comes from Sphingomonas epibiotica, assembly GCF_039615155.1. Taxonomy (NCBI): domain Bacteria; kingdom Pseudomonadati; phylum Pseudomonadota; class Alphaproteobacteria; order Sphingomonadales; family Sphingomonadaceae; genus Sphingomonas; species Sphingomonas epibiotica. The sequence goes on from NZ_JBDGHY010000005.1 coordinate 283,479, forward strand.
GGCGGCATCTTCCTTCAGCATCTGCCTGAGGGGGAGGAAGGACGCGAGCGGTTGCACGTCCGGCTGGATCACCCCGAATGGCATCATGTCGAGGCGCTGGGGTCGACGATGGGGGCGGACGAACTGACCGATCCGATGCTTCCGCTGGAAACGCTGGTCTGGCGCCTCTTCAACGAGGAGCGCGAGGTCCGCATCCTCGCCAGCACCGACCTGTCGCGCGGGTGCCGGTGCGACCGGGACTATATCGCCGGCGTGATCTCGCGCTTCCCGGTCGAGGAACGCGCCGCAATGGCCGACGAGCATGGCATCATCACCGTCGACTGCGCCTTTTGTGCGACGAAATTTCCGCTCGCGGTAGCCGACATCGCATCCTGACACGCGCGGGAAGGGGGACGTCATGGGGATTAGGTCGTTACGCTGGGTCGCGGCGGCGCTCATGCTGGCGTCGGGGGCGGCGGTGGCACAACCCGCCGCTGCGCCGACATTGACCGCGATGCGCGCAGTAGCGCCGGGCAACTGGTCGCTCCGCGCGAGCGGATCGCCCGAAGCCGCGCGCACTAGTTGCTTCGCCGATACTGCGGCGTTTCTGCGCCTGCGGTTGCGCGCCGCTCAATGCAGCCGGTTCGTCATCGACGATACGCCGCGTCTGTCGACCGTCCATTATACCTGCCCCGGCATCGGCCATGTCCGCACGACCATCCATGTCGATACCCCGCGATCGTTGCGTATCGAGAGCGAGGGCATTGCCGACGGCATGCCCTTCGCCGATGCCTATGAAGCGCGGCGGATCGGCAATTGCGCCCGAGGACAGCGTTAAGCCTATGTTTAGGGCGGACGGGTTATACGATGTTCGTGTCCGGTTGGGCACGCATGTTTCCCCTAAAGCATGGCACCCTCCGGGCCGCGTCACTGCGGCCCGCTCTTTTTCGGGCGGTTGCTCCGGCGCGCCGAAAGTCTTAGCGAGCGCAGCATGACGAATTCTCCCCTCAGCGTGGTGCTGGTGTCGGGCGGGCTCGACTCGATGGTGTCGGCGGCGCTGGCACGCGAGGCGGGCCACCGGTTGCTGGCACTGTCGATCGATTACAATCAGCGGCATCAGGTCGAACTGGAAGCGGCGAAGCGGATCGCGGCGCTGCTCGGCGCGGAACGGCATGTCATACTGCCTCTCGATCTGTCGGCATTCGGCGGATCGGCGCTGACCGACATGTCGATCGACGTGCCGAAGGACGGTGTCGGCAACGATATCCCGGTCACCTATGTCCCGGCGCGTAACACCATCTTTCTCAGTCTGGCACTCGGTTGGGCGGAGGCGGCGGGCGCACGCGACCTGTGGATCGGCGTCAATGCGCTCGACTATTCGGGTTATCCCGATTGTCGCCCGGACTTCATCGCTGGGTTCGAAGCGTTGGCCGAACTGGCCACCCGTGCCGGCAGCGATGGTGCGCGCTTCCGCATCCATGCCCCCCTGCAACATATGACCAAGGCGGATATCGCGCGAGAAGCGGACCGGCTGGGACTGGACGCAGGGATGAGCTGGACCTGCTACGATCCGGTCGGCGACCTGCACTGCGGGCGCTGTGACAGCTGCCGCCTGCGCGCGCGCGGCTTTGTCGAGGCGGGGCTGCCCGATCCGACCCGCTACGCGGAAACGCCCGACACCGGCCGATGACCTATTCGGTCAAGGAGATGTTCCTGACCCTGCAAGGGGAGGGGGTCCATGCCGGGCGACGGGCGGTGTTCGTCCGCTTCGCTGGCTGCAATCTATGGACGGGGCGCGAGGTCGATCGTGCGACGGCGATCTGCCGCTTCTGCGACACCGACTTTGTCGGGACCGATGGCGTGGGCGGTGGCAAGTTCGCCGACGCGGCCCAGTTGGCGGCGGCGGTCGCCGGTCATTGGGGACCGGAACCGACGCGCCGCTTCGTGGTGCTGACCGGCGGCGAACCGATGTTGCAGATCGACGACGCGCTGATCGACGCGCTTCACCGCGAAGGTTTCGAGATTGCGATCGAAAGCAACGGCACGATCGCTGCGCATCCCGGCATCGACTGGATCTGCATCAGCCCCAAGGCGGGCAGCGAGGTCGTGCAGCGGCATGGTGACGAACTGAAACTCGTCTGGCCTCAGGCGGGCATCGACGTCGACGCGATCGAGCAATGGGACTTCGCCCATCACCTCGTCCAGCCGATGGACGCGGTCGGACAGGAGACGTTCAACCGCGACGAAGCGGTCGCGTTCGCAATGGCGCGTCCCCTTTGGCGGTTGTCGCTGCAAACGCACAAGCTGCTGGGCCTGCGTTAGGCCGGCTTCGCCGCGATCGTGATTTCGTAGGCACCGATCAGCGGATCGTGATGCAGCGGTGCGCGCAACTGGCGCGACAGGCCGAGGATGATCCGGCCATAGCGGCTGGCGACCAAGGCATCGAGTTGCTCGCTCTCGACCAGCGCAGGCGAACTGGTACGCAGCACTGCCGTTTCGGTATCGGGTACGGGTCGCAACGAAACGCCGATCTGCGCCTGCGGATTGACCGACGCCGCCAACTCGATCAACTCGGTCAACAGGAACGAGACGGCAACCGCCACGTCCTGCGTCACCAGCACCGGTTCGACGTTCAATGTGATGCCGAGTTTGGCGGTTTCGCTGGCCGACGTCGCGCGAATGTTCGAAGCGAGCTCACCGATCACTGATTTCAGTTCAAGGCCACGATTCTCCTCCATCTCGGCATAATGATGCCGGTGAACGACCGCGAGCGCATCGACCCGCCGCTGTATCGTCGCATAGGCATCGGCGGCTGCCGCGCCGTGCGCACTGCGCGCATGGAAATTGATTAGGCTGGCAATGACTTGCAGGTTGTTCTTGACGCGGTGATGTACCTCGCGCGTCAGCTTGGTCTGCCGCACCAGTCCATCGGCCATCGACTGTTCGTGGCGTTCGACGGTATGGGTCAGTTCCTGGAACGTCTCGCCCAGATCGGCGATTTCCTGTGCGGGGATCGCGCCGAGATTGACGTCGGCCATCGGATGGCCGGGCCGATAGCGTTCGATATCGTCGCGCAGTCGCCGAAGCGGACGGATCAGCAACCGGTCGACCACGAACCAGCCAATGCCGGTCGCCGCGAACCACATGACCAGCGGGAGCAGCATCGCGACGATCGTCGAAGAGGTGATCGGCGCACGGCGTACCGCCATGGTGAAGGCGAGGTCATCGATGCTCAGCGGGATGCTCACGCGTTCCAGCCGTTCGATCCCTGATTCCGGCGGCAGCATGGAAAGGCTCAATTCGCCATCGTCAGCATGCAGAATGCCGCTTTCGAACGGGGTCGGGAAGGCACTCGGCTGCGACCGGTCGCGCAGCAACGCCGCAGGAAAAAACGCGACCGCACGAGCGTTGTTGGGGCCGTGGATGTCGAGCACGACTCCGGCATCGGCAACGAGTTGCGCTCGCACGCCACCGGCATCTGCGGCGCCGACCATCCGCACCGGTATGGCAGTTCCACAGACCAAACGGCCATCGGTCGCGTAGATGGCGAAGCGTGCGCCCGCCGTCGATTGTTGCGCGAACACCCCTTCGACCCGTGCGCAACTGGGCGAATTTGCCGGATCGGACGAAAGGGCGGTCATCGCGACGCGAAGCGCAGTCATGTCGCCACCCAACTCGATCGCGATCCCGCGCGACGCCTCGATCGCGGCGACGCGCAACCGCGCCCGCAGATCGATATCGGCGATCCGGGACGTCTGGAGCGTGGCGAACAACGCGATCAGTGCCAGCGGTAGTAGCGCGGCGCTGAGAATCAGCATCAGTTTCGCGCCAGTCGGCACCCGCCGCAACGCGGCGGCCGGACTGGGCGACCTCCGCTTGGCTGTTACAGTATCGGTCACACCGTCGAGGCTATTTGAGCTTGTTCAACAGGTCGAGCATCTCGTCGGGAACCGATTCACTGGCTGCATCCTGATACACGGCGCGCAACGCGTTACCCAGGCTGGACGTGTCTTTCTTGTCCGGCTGCGTCGTCCCCGCGGGTTTCGCGTTCGACTGCTGAACCGACTTCTCACCATCCTTCACGAAGCTATGCCTTCCCCCGACGCCCGGACAAACGCCGGCACGAATACCTAACCGCCGACCGGCATCAAGACTGGCTTGCATCAGCATGTCGGGCGCACAGGAAACAAAAGACGTGCTCGTTGGTTCCATGCATCGACGCGAACTCGGGGGAGGCGTCTTTCCCGTGCCGTATCGTTGTAGAACGCAGTGTGCGGTCCGGCATTCATCGCCGGGTCGCGACGAAGGAGATTTACCTGACCATGTCGCTCGGACAGCAGCTTGCGCCGCACCTCCCCTTCCTCCGGCGCTATGGCCGAGCACTCACCGGCAGCCAGAGCGAGGGCGATCAATATGTCCGCGCGACGCTGGAAGCGATCGTGGCCGCTCCGGAGGAATTTCCGCGGGACGTCGATCCGCGTCTCGGCCTCTATCGCACCTTCCAGGCGATCTGGGCCTCGTCGCAGCCAGAAGCGTTCGGCGCCGCCAGCGCATCGGGTACCGAGAATGAAGCGATTGCACAGGCGCGCCTCGCCCGTATCGCGCCGCTGTCGCGGCAGGCGCTGCTGCTGACCGCGATGGAAGGCTTTACGACCGAGGATGCAGCCTATCTGATCGACGCCACGCCCGAAGAAGTGGAGGAACTTGTCGCCGAGGCGCTGCGCGAGATCGAGCAGCAGACCCGGTCGCGAGTCATGATCATCGAGGACGAGCCGCTGATCGCGATGGACCTCGAACAGATCGTCCGCGACCTGGGGCATGAGGTCACAGGCGTCGCAGTCACCCGCGACGAGGCCGTGGCGCTCGCTATGCAGGACCGGCCGGGGCTGGTGCTCGCTGACATCCAGCTTGCCGACGACAGCTCGGGCATCGACGCGGTCAAGGACATCCTGTCGGAATTCAACGTGCCGGTTATCTTCATCACCGCCTTCCCGGAGCGTCTGCTGACCGGCGAGCGGCCGGAGCCGACCTTCCTCATCACCAAGCCGTTCCAGCGGTCGACGGTGAAGGCGGCGATCAGCCAGGCATTGTTCTTCGACGAGGCGACCGTACCGGAAGTCGCGGCGTAACGGTACGGACCCAAAACGATCTTCGGGGGTTGATAGGCGATGGCAGACGATCAAGACAGCATCCATGTCAGCGCCACCGAAGCACGCGCCGGCGCTACCCCCGGGGTCACCCGCTATATTCTCGCGGTGTCCCTGATCGCGGTGATCGCGGTCATGGCGTATATATTGTTGTCCTGATACGCGTTCCGGCGCCGCGCCTCGGTTCGTCCCGGCGGCGCTGGAAATCGACGATCGGCACCCCTATGTTCGGGTCAGCCCCACACCGGGCCGACTGCGTATCGAACGGATAAGAATGACTGAATCCGACATCAACGAGGACGCGGCAGGCGAGGTGCAGGAGCACGTCGCGCTCTCCGATCCCGAGTTCAAGAAGCAACTGGCGCAGGTCATCCCGCACTTGCGCGCGTTCGGCCGTTCGCTGTCGGGCAGCCGCGATCTGGCAGACGACCTCGTGCAGGAAACGCTGCTTAAGGCGTGGGCGGCGCGGCAGCGTTTTCAGGCCGGCACCAATATGCGCGCCTGGACGTTCATTATTCTGCGCAACCTTTATCTGTCGCAGATGCGGCGTGCGCGGTTCAAGGGCGAGTGGGACGATCTAGTCGCCGACCGCATTCTCGCGGCTCCTGCGAGCCAGGACCGGCACGTCGAACTGGCCGATATGCAACGTGCCCTACTGCATCTTCCGCAACCGCAGCGCGAGGCGTTGATCCTCGTCGGAGCGGGCGGGTTTGCCTATGAGGAAGCGGCAGAAATCTGCAACGTCGCGGTGGGTACGATCAAAAGTCGCGTGGCCCGTGGTCGAGTTGCGCTCGAAGCCTTGATGTCCGAGGGCAAGTTGCCGTCACGCGCCGAACAGCCCGATAATGGCGGACAGACGGTACTAGACACAATCATGGGCGAAGTCGACGATTTGAGCCGCGATCGCTAACGCGGTTGCGGTTACAGGTTGTCCGTACCTTTGGTGCCCGGAAGCGGATCGGCGGGGCTTACATTGAACCGTAATCCGCGCTGGACCAGCTAATAGTCAGTTTTGTCTAGTCGGCGAAGTTGATCGACCCACATGGGGGGCAGTCGGCTATCGCCGTTGAACACTCTGCGCAACGCTTCTCCTATGCCGTCCGTCGGTGACGGACCGCGCACCACTTGTCCACGATTGGACGACAGAGTGCCAAAGGTCGGTTGCGTTGCCATGTATTTTCCAACGTGCGCATCCGCATTTCGTTTCCATTAATCGGGCGGTAGGAAAGGGTAAGTTTTTTACCCCGGAGTGCGATCCAGCGATGCATCTGCCATTCGAACTGCTTGATCGCATCCGTTCGGGGTCGCCCTTCCTTTCGGTTTTGCTCGATCGCGAAGCCGCGTTCGTCGAGGCGTTGCCCGGCTTTGCGGTCGATGCTCTGGCCGCGGTCGCTGCAGATTCGGCGCTGCCACTGGCGCAACGTCTGCGGATCGAGCGGCGACGGATCGCGTTGCTGGTGGCGCTCGGCGATCTGTCGGGCACCTATGACCTGCGGCGGGTGACGCGGACGCTGAGCGATTTCGCCGACAGCGCCCTGCACCGCGCCATCGTCGCGGCTATCGAGGAACGGACGCCGGGTGCCCAGCCGGTCGGCTTCGCGGCGATCGCGCTGGGCAAACAGGGCAGCCACGAGCTGAATTATTCGTCCGACATCGACCCGATCCTGATCTACGACCCGGCGACGCTTCCCCGACGCGAACACGACGAGCCGGTGGAGGCGGCGGTGCGGATCGGCAAGCGCGCCGTCGAACTGCTGCAGGCCCGCGACGGCGACGGCTATGTGCTGCGCGTCGATTTACGGCTGCGTCCCTCGCCCGAGGCGACGCCGATCGCGTTGCCGATCGATGCCGCCGTCTCCTATTACGAATCGGCCGCGCTGCCATGGGAGCGAGCGGCCTTCATTCGTGCGCGGGCGGTGGCGGGCGACGTCGCGCTCGGCAACCGCTTCCTCGACTCGATCCGGCCGTTCGTATGGCGGCGCGCGCTCGATTACGGTGCGATCGGCGAGATCCGCGAGATCACCCGCCGCATCCGCGACCATTATGCGCAGGGCCAGGCGTTCGGCGCCGGATACGACCTGAAGCGCGGACGCGGCGGCATTCGCGAGGCGGAGTTCTTCGCGCAGGTCCATCAACTGGTCCATGGCGGGCGCGACCCGACGCTCCGGGCGCCCGCCACGCTCGATGCGCTGGCGGCGCTGGCCGCGGGCGGCCGGATCACCGCCGAAGAAGCGCAGGTGATGGCCGATGGTTATACCTTGTTCCGCACGATCGAACACCGGCTGCAGATGGTCGACGATCGCCAGACCCACAGCTTGCCCGACCAGTGCGAGGCGCTCGACCGCGTCGCGCGGCTGCACGGCGCAGAGGATGGGCAGGCGTTGCTGGACCTGCTGGCGCCGCACGTCGCGGCGGTGGGCGCAGTGTATGACCAGCTCGACGGCGCGTCGGTGCCGGGCCTTCCGGTCGATCCGCAGACATTGGCGGGCCGGCTCGAAACGCTCGGCTTCGCATCGGGCGAACAGGCCGCGCGGCGGATCGTCGACTGGCGCGGGGGCGCCTATCCGGCGCTGCGCAGTCCGGCGGCGCGCGCGGCGCTGGAGGACAGTCTGCCCGGGCTGATCGCTGGCCTCGCGACCGCGTCGGACCCGCAAGCGGCGCTGCTGCGGCTGGATGCGATGCTCGCGCGCCTGCCCAGCGCGATCAACCTGTTTCGCTTGCTGGAGGCGCAACCGGCACTGGCCCGGCTGCTGAGCACGATCCTGTGCCATGCGCCGACATTGGCCGAGGCGCTGGCCCGGCGGGCGACGCTGCTCGACGGGCTGATCGATGCGCGCGCGCTCGAACCGGTCGGAACGGTCGCGGAACTGGCGACCGAAATGGCGGCGCGGAAGGCGGAAGGCTATGAACGGCTGCTCGACCATGTCCGCGACGTGGTGAACGAGAAGCGGTTCATGCTGGGCGTGCAGGTGGTCGCCGGGACCGGCGATCCGCTCGCCGTGGCGGATGGCTATGCCCGGGTGGCGGAAGCGGCGGTACAGGTGCTCGCCGCCGCCACCGTTGCCGAATTTGCGGAGCGCCACGGCCGGGTGCCGGACAGCGAACTGATCGTCCTTGCGCTCGGCCGGCTGGGCGGCGGGGCGCTGACCCATGCGTCCGACCTCGACCTCGTCTATTGTTTTACCGGTGATTTTTCGGCCGAATCGGACGGTGCGAAGCCGCTCGGCGCGGTGCTCTATTATAACCGGCTGGCGCAGCGGCTGACGGCGGCGTTGTCGGTGCAGACCGCCTCGGGACCGCTTTACGATGTTGATACGCGGCTGCGGCCATCGGGGGCGCAGGGGCCGCTGGTCGTCTCGCTCGCCGGGTTCGAACGCTATCAACGGGAGGATGCGTGGACGTGGGAGCATATGGCGCTCGCCCGCGCGCGACCGATCGTCGGATCGTCGGCGGGGCGCGCGGCGGCGGCAGCGATCATCGCGCGGGTGCTGGCCGGCGACCGGCCGGACCGCGACGTCGCGGCGGAGGCGGTGGCGATGCGTACCGACATGGCACGTCACAAGCCGCCCGCCGGCCCGCTGGATGCCAAGCTGGCGCCGGGCGGTCTGGTCGATCTCGAGTTCGCGGTCCATGTCACGCAGTTGCAAAGCGGGCAGGGGCTGTCGCCGCGACTGGGCGATGCGATCGATGCGTTGGTGGCGGCGGGTCGGTTGCCGAGGGGATTGCACGACGCGCATGATTTCCTGACCCGACTGATCGTCGCGATGCGGCTGGTCGCGCCCGATGCGCAGGTCCCGCCCGAGACGACGCGACCGATCCTCGCCGCCGCGCTGGGCTGTGCCGACTGGGACGCGGTACTTGTCAGGCTCGACGCCGCGCGGCAGGTGGTCGGCGATACGTGGCAGGAGATAGCGAATGGCGTTGGCGATCGGTGACATTCTGCCTGCGGGCGAACTGGTGCTGGCCGACGGCACGCCGCTGTCGTTGCACCACCGGCTGGGAAAGCCGTTGGTCGTGTATTTCTATCCCAAGGCCGATACGACCGGCTGTACGCGCGAAGCCCAGGATTTTTCGGCACTTGCCGATGATTTTGCACAGGCGGGGGCAAGTGTCGTCGGCATTTCCCGCGACGCGCCGGCGAAACTGGCGCGCTTCGCCGGGAAGCATGCGCTGACCGTGACGCTGGCGAGCGACGCCGATGGTGCCGTGTGCGAGGCGTTCGGCGTGTGGGGCGAAAAGCAGATGTACGGCCGGACCTATATGGGGATCGAGCGCGCGACCTTCCTGTTCGATGGCGCGGGTCGGCTGGTCCGCGAATGGCGCAAGGTGAAGGTCGCCGGCCATGCCGCCGACGTCCTCGCCGCAGTTCGGTCCTGATCGCGGCGAATCGATTGCATGCGTTGGCGCTGATGGTTGGTGGCGGTGGCGGGGCCGTCCCGATCACATGGTTAAACGACTGACCGCGCCGGTACGACGCTTTACCGCGCCGCTTCAGCCGGACGCTTGCGTAACCGACCTTCTATCCGGCAAGTCCTCGATCCGTCGACGCGCGGTGGGGCAAAACCGTCGGGACATTGGGGTTCATCGTTCGTGTCGGCGCTTCCGACGCGTGCATAACGCTCGGATAGCGGGACAGAATGTCGATTAATTCCGTATTGAAAAACAACGTCGCTCCGTTCGCCGGGTTCCGTTCCATCTTCCGTACGCGGCATTTTCTGTTTCATGACGGCTGCCAGCTTCACCGCCACACCATCACCGGCCGTAACCAGGCGGCGGCCGCGGGCCTTGCCGCCGTCACCATCGCCTTCTCGGCGTTCGGCATGAGCCAGGCGGCGACCGGCGCGGTCGCGACGTCGGACGAAAAGGTCGTGGCGATGCAGCAGCAGGTCGATGCGATGCGCGCCGACGTCGCCCGCCTCCATGCCGACGCCCGCGCCCATGCCGCCCGGCTCGACAAGCGGCAGGCGGCCCTTGCGGCGGTGCTGACCGGCGACGAGGATGCGGATGCGCTGGCGCTGGCCGCGCTCGATCAGGCGCCCGCTACCGGCGCCAATTTCGTCACACGCCCGTTCGAACGCGTCGCCCGGCAACAGGCACAGATGGCGTCCCAGGCGAAGGCGATCGCCGATGCCCGCTATGCCGATACCGCGCGCACCATCCGCAAGCTGGGGCTGAACCCGCGCCGCGTGATGCCGGCGATGGGCGGCCCGTACGAACCGGTCGATGCCGCCACTGCCGCCGCGGCGACCGCGGCCTCCGCCACCGCCGACGCGCAGGCCGACGCCCAGTTCCGCGCACTGTTCCTGAGCTGGAAGAAGCTCGATACGCTGGAACAGGCGGCGATCTCGATCCCGTCCTATCAGCCGGTCGAACGCCTGTCGTTCACCAGCAATTTCGGTGTCCGCTCCGACCCGTTCCGTGGCACCGCCGCGATGCATGCCGGGGTCGATATTCCCGGGCCGCTCGGCACCCCGGTCTATGCCACCGCCGACGGCATCGTCGCCCGCGCCGAACGCGCCGGTGGCTATGGCAATCTGATCGAAGTGAACCATGGCAAGGGCATCGCCACCCGCTATGGCCATTTGTCGAAGATCATCGTCCATGACAGCCAGCGCGTGAAGCGTGGCCAGTTGATCGGGCTGATGGGGTCGACCGGTCGGTCGACCGGCAGCCACCTCCATTACGAAGTCCGCATCGACGGCTCGGCGGTCAATCCGGCCCCCTATCTGCAGGCAGGCGAACTGGCGATGGCGGCGGATCGTGCGCAGCGGCAGCGGGTGGCGATGGGCGGTCCCGTCGCCGACTGATTTGCGGCCGACCGACGCATCGCGGACTGCCCGTTGCCGATCGGTCGCCGCGCGCTTATCTGAGCGCGATGACCACCACCACCACCGACATTTCCCTGTCGCCCTCCGCTGCGCAACGCGTCGCGGCGATCGCGGCGAAACAGGCCAAGCCTGCCATCCTGCGCCTTTCGGTCGAGGGGGGTGGTTGTTCGGGCTTCCAATATCGCTTCGGACTGGCGGAAACGGTCGAGAGCGACGACAGCGTTGCACAGACCGATGGCGTCACATTGGTCGTCGACCCGGTCAGCATCGATCTGGTCCGCGGCAGCGAGGTCGATTTCGTCGAATCGCTGGGTGGTGCGGCGTTCCGCGTGACCAATCCGCAGGCGGCGTCGGGCTGCGGCTGCGGCACCAGTTTCGCGATCTGACGTGCGGATCGTCACCTACAACGTCAACGGCATCAAGGCGCGCTTGCCCCGGTTGCTCGAATATCTGGCCGAAGAACAGCCGGACATCGTCTGTCTTCAGGAATTGAAGTCGAGCGACGATACGTTTCCCGAAGCTGATATCCGCGCCGCCGGCTATGGTGCGCTGTGGCACGGGCAGAAGGGGTTCAACGGCGTCGCGGTGCTGGCGCGAGGGTCCGATCCCGTCGAGCGGCAGCGTGGCTTGTCGGGCGAGCCGGAGGACGAGCATAGCCGCTATCTGGAGGCCGAGGTCGACGGTCTGGTCGTCGCCTCCATCTATCTGCCCAACGGCAATCCGCAGCCGGGGCCGAAATTCGATTACAAGCTGCGCTGGATCGATCGTCTGCGCGACCGGGCGGCAACGCTGCTGATTGAGGAACGCGCGGTCGTGTTGGCGGGTGACTATAATGTCATTCCCAACGACGACGATGTCTTCTCGGTTCGGGCGATGCAGAGCGATGCGCTGATGCAGCCCGAATCGCGGGCCGGTTATCGGGCATTGCTGGCGCAGGGCTGGACCGACTCGCTACGGACCCGCTTTCCGAAGGGTGGCGTGTGGACCTTCTGGGACTATCAGGCCGGATCGTGGCAGCGCGATGCCGGGTTCCGGATCGATCACCTGCTCCTCAGCCCGATCGCCGCCGACCGGCTGGTCGATGCCGGCGTCGACAAGGCGTATCGCGGTAGGGAAAAGGCGAGCGATCACGCGCCGACCTGGGTCCGCCTGCGTTGATTACGCGATTGGCCGCGTTGGGCGCGGCGGCGGCGCTGTCGACCACCGCCGCTGCGGCGCGCGACTATTGTCCGACGCGGCCGAGCCTCGGTCAGTCGGCCTGTGTGCTCGATCCCGGCCGGGCCGCCGTCGAAACGGCGCTGTCGGACTGGGAGCGCGACGACGATAGCAATACCGTCTTGTTCGGCGACAGCCTGTTCCGGCTGGGCTTGACCGACCGGATCGAGGCGCAGGTCAACTGGACTCCCCTCGGCATCGAACGCGACCGCCTCGAGGGCCGGCGGACGGCGCGGACCGGCGATATCGAGATCGGTGGCCGGATCGCGCTGCGTAATCCCGATGGCAAGGGGTTGTCCTATGGCGTGCAGCCATCGGTCACGGTGCCGGTCGGACGTTCGCCGATCGGAGACGGGGGCTGGGGCGCGGCGGTCGTCGCGCCGATCAGCTATGATCTCAGCAAGGCGCTGAACCTGCAATTCTCGCCCGAACTTGCATGGACGCCGCGCGAGGAGGCGGCAGGCAATATGGTGGCGACGACCGCAACCGTCGGTCTCGGCGTCACACTGTCCGATCGGTGCCAGTTGACCGCGGAGGGGCAGTGGTCGCACGATGACGAAGCGACCCAGCATCGCGTCGCTTTGGCCCTTGCGTGGCAAGTGTCGCCGGACCTGCAGATCGATGCGGGCGGTGTCGCCGGTCTGGATGCCGATACGCCGAAATTGCGCGTCTATAGCGGCATCTCGCACCGTTTTTGATCGGTGCCGATCGATACGTCGGATATTATCCCAACCGATGGCGGCATTTCCCGCGGATTGGTGGCGGATACCACATCTACAAATGTAGTCGATTACTAAGACATTGAAAAGCAACGATAATTAAAACTGGCACGGTCGCTGCAAAGCTACTGGCATGTCCGGCAACACACCGGACGCGCACAGGGAGACAGCATCATGACCGCCATTCGCTTCGCCACTTCGATCGTCCTCGGCCTCGTCGCCACGACCTCCGCCTTCGCAGCCGAGCCGGACGCAGCCCCCGTCGCCACGCCGAGCCCGGTCGCCGCGACCGCCGCCGTATCGGCGCTGCCGCTGACGGTCACGCTCGCCGCAGGTCCGGCTGCCGTTGCGTACAAGGCCGCGCCGAACGCGCGCTACTGCTTCCGCACCGAACGTACCGGTTCGCGTATCATGCCGCGCGTCTGCAAGACCCGGGGCCATTGGGAAGCGATTGGGGTCGATCTCGACGCCGCACTGGCTGGCCGCTGATTTCGGGAACGGGAGGGACTATTTATGATCGCAACCTTGCTGGCCGCATTGTTCGCCACCGCCGCACCCGCCGCCGAAGCGCCGGCCCAGCCGGCGACGCCGGTCACCACCGCGCCGCGCGTCAAGCGCTACTGCATTCTCGATCGCCGCGAGGGGGCACGTCAAAGGGGAAAGATTTGCCGGACCCGTGACGAATGGCGCGCCCGCGGCTTCGACCCCGTCCTGGTCCTGAGCGGCAAGTAACGCGGACGATCGCCGCCGGGGCGGGGCACCCGGCGGCCGTCCTCTTCAGAGGGGGCGTTCGTACACCTGATAGACGCGATTGATCTTGCTATCGATGGTCGTGGCGATCGCGTTCATGCCCTGATTGTCGTCGAGCACCCAGCCGATCTCGCCGCGCGTCGCGCCGAATTTCGCCACTGCATCGCGACGGATATATTCGATCATCATGAAGGCCAGCTGGCTCGCCATGCGCGACGCCTGCAGTTTCTTGACCACGCCCATCAACGGCACGCGCATCGTCCGCGCCTTGGGCGCGCGCAGCCATAGCAGCAGCTTCAGCCAGTTGAACGGCAGCAGCGACCCGCCCATGGGTTTGAGCGGTTCGTTCATGTCGGGTAGCGTGATCATGAACGCTACGGGTTCGCCGTCCAGTTCGGCGATGCGGATCAGGTCCTCGAACACCAAGGGTTTGAGCTTCTTGCCGACGTCATCAACCTCAGGCTGGGTCAGCGGCACGAAACCCCAATTATCCGACCAGGCATCGTTCAGGATGCGCAGGATGATCGCGGCCTCGTCGGCGAACTTCGCCTTGTTGACGCGCCGGATGCGGATGCGATCGTTCTTCTCGCCCGCCGCGACGATGCGCTGCACGATCGGCGGGAAATCCTTGGTAATGTCGAGCTCATAGGTCACGAGCTGCTTGACGGGGGCGTAGCCCGCACGCTCGATCCAGCCACGATATTGCGGCAGGTGATGGCCCATCAGTACCGTCGGGCTGTGGTCATGGCCCTGGATCAGCAGCCCCGGTTCTTCCCAGATCGACAGCGCGACCGGACCGATCGCCTTGGTCATGCCCTTGGCACGCAGCCACTGCTCCGCCTGCGCGATCAGCGCCGTGGCGGTCGCTTCATCCTCGGCCTCGATCATTCCCCAGAAACCGACGCCGGGGCCGAACCCCTTGTCTCCGGGCATAGTCAGCGCGAGCGTGTCGATATGCGCCGAGATGCGACCGACCACCCGTCCGCCGCGTTCGGCGAGGAACAACTGCCCCTCGGCATGACTGAACCAGCCATTCTTCTTCGGGTCGATCGTCGCCGCCACTTCGGTCTTGAGCGGCGGTACCCAATGGGGATCCTGGGCATAGAGCCGATAGGGAAGGGCGATGAACGCCTTGCGATCGGCCCCGTTCAGAACCGGACGAACCTTCACCTGCGTATCCGACATTGCATCCCCCAAACGACAACGGGGCGGCAATGCGCCGCCCCGTCCCAAACATCAAATGACAAATCGGTCATCCGCGATAGCGGGGATGCCCCTTCGCCACGCCGCCCGACAATTCGGCGACCTTCGGGTATTTCTTCGCGACTTCGTCGGTATAGCCGAGGTTGAAAACCGTTGCGCTCTTTTCCGGGCGTTCTGACCGTTCGTAATGGGTACCGAACACCTTGTCCCAGAAGAAGTTGGTGATGCCGAAATTTCCATGTTCGTCATGGAAATGGTGCGCCATGTGCTTGCGCTTCCACGCGACCAGCAGCTTGTTCTTCGGCTTGTACGCCAGATGCTGGATGCAGTGGCAGAATTCGTAGAAGCAGGTGGTGAGCAAGCCCGTTGCCAGCGCCGCCATCGCCCCGCCGAACCCGCCGATCAGATATCCGATCGGCGCCGTCGCGATTGCGATCGCGGGCAGGGTGGTGTGCAGCGCGCCGAACAGTACCTCCAGATGATTGGGGTCCTGATGGTGATCGTAGTGAATGCGCTTCCACGTCGCGGCGAGGGGGGAGATCTTGAACATCCAGTTCGAATGCAGCACCCAGCGATGCAGCACATACCACACGAACGGGTAGGCGAGGACCGCGACCCCGACCGATGCCAGCGTCGGCAGCAGCGGCGCGGGCGACCAGACGAACAGCCCAATCGCGACGAACGACAGCGCGATATAGGCAATGATCGCCGGGTACTGAAAATACGCGACGACAAGCTCCTTGAAGGTCATCTTGTCGAGATGGTGCGACTTCTTCCAGAAGCCCTGCTTCTCGGTGATCGCGTTCATCGGGCCAACTTCCTCAACTCATTCCTCGATCGGGCGATGCCGCCCATCCTCCGCATCTGGGGACGATTTGCGGCCAAAGTACGACGATCCTGCGTCATTCCTCGGTTCGGATCAGCACCGCTTCGCCGATCAGGAAGAACAGCAGAAACGGTGCCCATGCGGCTAGGAACGGGGGATAGGCGCCAAGGTTGCCCATCGCCAACGCAAAATTGTCTGCCACGAAATAGGTAAAGCCAAGCGCCATGCCAATGACTGCGCGCACGAACAATTTTCCCGAGCGCGCGACGCCGAAGGCGGCGACGGCGGCGAGCAGCGGCATCAGCACCGCCGACAGCGGCCCCGACAGCTTGTGCCACAGCGCACCTTCCAACGCCTTGGTCGGGCGACCTGCCTCAACCAGATCGTCGATCGCCCGCGACAATTGGGCGAAGGACAGGCCGTCGGGATCGACATTCTGTAGCGTGAACTGGTCTGGCCGTACCCCGCCGGCAATGCGCAGCGTACCCAGCCGTTCGCGTATGCCGGTCGCCACGGTGAAGCGTTCGGCATTCTCGATCCGCCATGCGCCGTCCTCGCGCCGGCCGCTACTGGCTGTGGTCAAGGCGCGGAGCGAGGAGCCGACGCGGCTGTACACGGTGATCCCGCGCAGCCGGGTCTGCTCGCCGCGTCCCGCCACGCGCGCGACCTGGATCAGATTGTCGCCATCGCGGACCCACACATTGGTACGGTCGCCGCGATCGATCGGCATCGCGCCGTAATCGACATCGTCCCACGCCGTCAGCGTCGCGGTCGCCCGCGCCACGACGCGTTCGTTGAACGCGAACGACAGCGCCGCCACGCCGAAGCTGGCGAGGATCAGCGGGGCGAGAACTTGGTGCGCCGACAGGCCGGCCGCCTTCAGGCTGATGATCTCGCTATTCTGGTTGAGCTGGGTCAGCGTCAGGATCGTGCCGAGCAGTACCGAAAAGGGCAGGAAGCGCGCGACGATCTGCGGTGCGCGCAGCGAGATGTAGCGCAGAATTTCGGCCTGCCCGTTGCCCGGCTGGGCAAGGATCTTGCCGCTTTCCGACAACAGGTCGAGCGCCTGCAGCACCAGCACCAGCGCGAACAGGATCGCGAAGGTGCGCACGAGGAACAGCCGCGCCATGTAGACGGCGACCGTCGTCGATGGAAAGAAACCTCGCATCACGCTGTCGCCTTGCGCCGGCCGGGCAGATAGCGGCCGATGAACTTGCCGATCTTGGCGGCGCCGCGTTCCAGCCCGCCGATCGGCTCCCCGCCCGGCACACGCGCGATCACCCAATAGAGGCGAAACACCAGTGCCGCGAACAGCAGGAACGGCACCCACAGCGCGAGGATTGGATCGATCCGGCCAAGCCCGCCGACCGCCTCGCCATATTCGTTGACCTTGTGATAGGTCACGATCATCACGATCGACAAGAACACGCCGAGCGCCGACGAGGACCGTTTGGGCGGCACGCCCAGCGCCAGTGCGAGCATCGGCAGCAGGAACATCGTCGCGACTTCAGCCAGACGGAAGTGGAAATTCGCACGCGCGCCGTCGCGATCCTCTTCGCTGACCTTCGGATCATGGCCGGTGATGGCGAGCTGTGGCAGCGTCTGTTCGAGGTCGCGTCCACCGCGGGGGCGGAAGTTGCCGAACTTGGGCAGGTCGATCGGCAGGTCGTGGGCGGTAAAGGTCAGTGTGCGCGGCACGCGGAAGTCGGGCGAATTATGGATGAGCGTGCCGTTGGTCAGGCGGAAGATGATTGTGTTGGGATCGTCGGTGCGCAGGAACTGGCCGCGCTCGGCAGTGACGCCGAGCCACTGGCCGTCGGGCCGGCTGGCCTGCACGAATATGCCGCGTAGATCGGCGCCCGAATCGCGGCTTTCCTCGATCCTGAGCGTCATGCGCTCGCCGAGCTTAGTGAATTCGCCGACCTTGATCGATGCGCCGAGCGCGCCAGTGCGCAGTTCGAAGCGCAGTGCTTCGTAATTATAGCGCGCCAGCGGCTGGATATAGCCAACGATCGCAAGGTTCGCCGCGGCGAGCACCGTCGCATAGATGAACGGTACGCGCAGCAGCCGCCAATAGCTCATGCCCACGCCGAGCATCACGTCGAGCTCGGAGGAGGTCGCCAGCTTGCGGAAGGCGAGCAGGATGCCCAGCATCAGTCCGATCGGAATGCCGAGCCCCAGATATTCGGGCAGGAGGTTGGCGAGCATCCGCCACACGACACTGACCGGCCCGCCCTCTGCCGCGACGAAATCGAACAGCCGCAGCATCCGGTCGAGGACGAGCAACATCGCCGAAATCAACAGCGTAGAGAAAAGCGGCACTGCGATCAGCCGGGCCATGTAGCGATCGATCGATGGCATGGGCCACGGCTATACCGAAGGTTGCGCGATACGCCAGCCCCAAGCGGTGACGCAAAATCCTTCCCGATACGGCGAGGTGGACCGCCGCGAAGCGGTGGCGGAGGGGGAGCGCCTTGGCACGCAACCGTTGTGAATGCCGCGACCCCCCTCCACCATCCTGCGGATCGTCCCACTCCCCGCGAGCGGGAAGGAGTTTAGGCGATTACACCTACCGCCTTGCCGGCCGCTTCGAACATTCCGAGGATCGTCTCGACCTGCTCGGCGCTATGCTCGGCGCACAGCGAGCAGCGCAGCAGGAAGGTGCCGGCCGGGGTCGCGGGCGGGCGGGCCATATTGACGTACAGCCCGCCTTCCAGCAGCGCCTGCCACATCAGCACGGCCTGTTGCTGATCCTCGAGGATCACGGCGATGATCGCCGATTGCGGCGTATCGGTACCGAGCTTGAAGCCCAGATCCATGAGGCCGCCATGCAGCCGCTTCGAATTGCGCCACAGATGCGCGCGCTTGTCGCCGGCATGCATCAGTTTGCGGATCGAGGTCGCGGCGGTCGCGACGACCGAGGGCGGCAGCGACGCCGTGAAGACATAGGGGCGGCAGACCAGCCGCATCACGTCGAACTTCGGATGGTTCGACACGCAGAAGCCGCCAACGGTGCCGACTGATTTGGAGAAGGTGCCGACGACGAAATCGACGTCCTTCTCGACGCCCTGTTCCTCGTACACGCCGCGGCCATTGCGGCCGAAGAACCCCATGCCGTGCGCTTCGTCGACCAGCACCATCGCGCCATGCTTCTTCGCGACCGCAACCATTTCGGGCAACGGTGCGATGTCGCCGAGCATCGAATAGACGCCCTCCAGTACGACCAGCTTGCCCGGTTCCTTGGGCAGGCGGCCCAACCGCCGGTCGAGATCCTCGACCGAGTTGTGGCGGAAGCGGACGATCTCGGCATTGCCGAGCGAACAACCGTCATAGATCGAAGCGTGGCTGTCGGCGTCTAGAATGATATACTCGCCCTTGCCCGCCAGCGTCGAGATGATGCCCAGATTCGCCTGGTACCCGGTCGAGAACACCATGGCATGATCGGTGCCATAGAATTCGCGCAGCGCCGCTTCGCAATCCTTATGCGGGTCGTAGGTGCCGTTCAGCACCCGGCTGCCGGTGGTGCCCGATCCGAATTCGTCCAGCGCCTTCTTGCCCGCCGCCACAACGTCGGGGTCGAAGGTCATGCCCATGTAATTGTAGGTGCCGAGCAGGATCGTATCCTTGCCGCGGATCACCGCCTGGGTCGGCGACGTCACCTTGTCCATCACGATCGCGAACGGATCGCGCACCCCGGTCGCGAGCAACGCCTCACGTTCGGCGATCAGCGGATCGAACTTGCTGAACAGGTCGCGTTCGGGCGCGACCGTTTCGGGCGAATCGGACGGGGCGTGGGCGGTGGCAGCGGCTTCGGTCATCGGTTCAGTCTTTCGGGGCCGGGCAGGGCGGTCAGGCGGTCTTGAGCTTTTCGACGGCGTCGGCAAGCTGGCCGACGGTTTCGATATCGGCCTGCATGTTCATGGTGATGACGATGTCGAATTCATCCTCCACCGCTGCGACGAAGTCCATCACGGTCAGGCTGTCCCATTCGAGATCCCCGGCGAAGGTCGTCGCCTCGGTCAGCGCGACGCCTTTCTTGTTGAACGGTTCGATCAGGCCGGTGATGGTGTCGAGGGTGGCTGCACGGTCGCTCATGCGGGTCTTTCCAATATGCTTGTTTGCGCGGGCCTATAGCAGACCGTGCGCACGATACCATGCCGCGGTGTCGGCAAGCCCGCGCGGCGTGGGGATGCGCGGTTCCCACAAACGGGGATCGGGACGACGCGCGGGATCGGCGGTCCAGTCGGGATGCGCTAGATAGCGGGCGCGATCCTCGGTCAGCTTGGCCGACGCCCCGCGGAATTTCCGGTCGATTTTCGCGCCGATCCGCAACAGCTTCGCCGGCAGATGCATCGGCAACACCCGCTGCCCGACGGCATCGCCGATCAGCTTGGCGAGCTCGGCATGGCTCATCGGATTGCCGTCATCGACCTCGAGGATCGCGCGCGGGCCATCGCTGTCGGCGAGCGCCAGCAACAGCCGCGCCAGATCATCGACCGCGACCAGCGCGACCCGCCCGGGCGGCGGCAGCAGTGCCAGCCCCAGCTGCGCCATGCGAAACATGTCCCGCATTTCGGTATCACCCGGCCCATATACCCCGCTTGGCCGCACGATCGTCCAGTCGAGATCGCTTGCGGCGACCAGATCCTCGCCCGCGCGTTTCGATGCGCCATAGGCCGATAGCTGCGGTTCGCGTGCCGATAGCGAGGAGACATGGACGAAGCGGCGGACGCCGCCTGCCTGCGCGGCATCGAGCATTGCACGCGTGCCGGTGACGTTGCCGGCAGTGAAGCCCGCCGCGTTGGGTGCGTTCACGACGCCCGCGACATGGACAACGACATCGGCGTGCGCGACCAGTTCGGTCAGGCTGTCGGGCTTGTCGAGCGCTCCACGGACCCAGCTGACGTTCGGCTCGGCGGGCTGGGCGCGACGGGTCAGCACACGGACGTGCCAGTCCTGACCGACCGCCTGCGCAATCACACGACGCCCGACAAAGCCGGTACCGCCGGTCAGCGCCATCGTCCTCACAACAGGGCCATATGGTTGCGATGGACCAGCGCCGATCGAGGGGCATAGCCGAGCAGACCGACCAGTTCGTCGCTGCGCCGCCCGACGATGCGCGCGACTTCGCCGGCATCATATTCGACCAGCCCGCGCGCGATCGTGCGATTGTCGGCATCGACGATGCGGATCAGGTCGCCGCGAACGAAGTCGCCCTCGACACCGATGGCGCCGGCGGCCAGCAGGCTGCGCCCGGTGGCAAGCGCCTTCGCCGCGCCGGCATCGATACGGATCGCGCCGCGATCGGTCAGCCCGCCCGACAGCCACGCCTTGCGCGCCGGCGCATTGCCGGCGGTCGCAAAGATGGTGCCATGGCCGGTTTCCCCGAACCGGGCGAGCGGATGATCGATCCGCCCGCTGGCGATGGCGAGATTGGCGCCGGCAGCGGTCGCGATGCGCGCCGCCTCCACCTTCGATACCATGCCGCCCGATCCCATGCCCGACGACGATTTGGCATCGGCCATGCCCATAATCGCGGCGTCGATCTGCGGGACGTGCGGGATCAGCTTTGCGTCCGGGTTGCTATGCGGGTTCGAATCGTACAGCCCGTCAATATCGGACAGCAGAACGACCCCGTTCGCGCGTGCCGCCGCCCCGACGCGCGCGGCGAGCCGGTCATTGTCACCGAAGCGGATTTCCTCGGTCGCGACGCTGTCATTTTCGTTGACGACCGGCACCACGCCCAGCGTCAGCAACCGGCCCAAAGTCGCTGAGACGTTCAAGTAGCGGCGACGATCCTCCAGATCGTCGAGCGTCACCAGCAGCTGCGCGGCGGTCAGGCCGTGGTGGCCAAGCAGTTCGGCCCAGATGCTCGACAGCGCGATCTGTCCGGTTGCGGCGGCCGCCTGCGCGTCTTCGAGGCTGGCACGACCGCCCTTGGCGAGCCCCAACCGCCGCGCACCGAGCGCGATCGCGCCTGACGACACGATGACGATCTGCTGTCCGGCAGCCACCCGCGCCGCGATGTCGGTAACGAGCGATGCGAGCCAGTCCCGGCGCGGCTGTCCGTCCGGCGCGACGAGAAGCGCGGAGCCGACCTTGACGACCAGGCGCAGGCAGTTGGTCGGCTCAAACAAATCCTCCCCGCTTTGCGGGGAGGGGAACCGCTGCGTAGCCGTGGTGGAGGGGCAGGGCCGCGAACGCTCCGCCTGCGGCGACCCTCCTCCAACAGCAGGCGGCTGGTTCCCCTTCCCGTCAGATGGGGAGGGTTTTTGTCCCCCTAGATCGGCGACCATGCGCGTGGTTCCTCATCGTCGCCGGTATCCTGCGCGTGCATCTCGCTCGGTCCGATCGCTTCGATCAGTCTGTCGAGCACCGTCTCCAGCCCTTGTCCGGTCGCACCCGACAGCGGCAGAACCTTAGCCCCGCTCTCCGCCTCCAGTTCGGTGATCAGCGCGGCGGTCAGTTCGTCATCGAGCAGATCGGCCTTGTTCAGTGCGATGACCTCAGGCTTTTCCGCCAGGTCGGCA
Organism: Sphingomonas epibiotica; assembly: GCF_039615155.1. Lineage (NCBI taxonomy): Bacteria > Pseudomonadati > Pseudomonadota > Alphaproteobacteria > Sphingomonadales > Sphingomonadaceae > Sphingomonas > Sphingomonas epibiotica. The sequence continues at coordinate 305,676 of NZ_JBDGHY010000005.1, forward strand.
CCGTAATTCTCCAGCTCGCCGCGCACGATGCGGTACGCCGCGACCGGATCGTCGACGTGGCTGTCGATCAGGTGCAGCAGCACCCGGCAGCGCTCGATATGGCCGAGGAAGCGGTCGCCGATCCCGGCACCTTCCGCCGCACCCTCGATCAGACCGGGAATGTCGGCAATCACGAACTCGCGCTGCTTGTGGCTGACCACGCCCAGCTGCGGCCGGGTGGTGGTGAACGCATAGTCGCCGACCTTCGCATTCGCGTTAGTGACGGCGTTGATGAAGGTCGACTTGCCGGCATTGGGCAGCCCGACCAGCCCGGCATCGGCGAGCAGCTTCAGCCGCAGCCAGACCCACGCCTCGTCGCCCGGCCAACCGGTGCCGTGCTGGCGCGGCGCGCGGTTGGTCGAGGTCTTGTAGCTGGCATTGCCGCGCCCGCCATCGCCGCCGCGCAGAAACACCTCGCGCTGACCGGGGCGGGTAAAGTCGGCGAGGACGGTTTCCTTGTCCTCCGACAGCACCTGCGTCCCCACCGGCACCCGGATGATCAGGTCGCGGCCGCCGGGGCCAGTGCGGTTCGCACCCGACCCGCCCGACCCGCGCGGCGCGCGAAAATGCTGAGTGTAGCGAAAGTCGATCAGCGTGTTGAGGCCAGGGACCGCTTCGAAAATGATGTCGCCGCCCTTGCCGCCATTGCCACCGTCGGGGCCGCCATATTCCATGAATTTTTCACGGCGAAAACTGACGGCGCCTGGGCCGCCCCCGCCCGACCGGACGAAGATCTTGGCTTGATCGAGAAAATGCATTGCGTGCGCTTAGTCGGAGTCGCCCCAAGGGGGAAGGGCATTATGCTATAGCCGCCGGTAGAGTACCAGTGCGTCGACCTCGCCCAGGGTCGGATGCTCGAACGCTCCGGGCAGGCGGCCGACCTGTTCGAAGCCGAGTGACAGCCACAGCCGGACTGCACGGACATTGGTCGCGATCACGAAATTATACTGCATCGCACGAAAGCCCGACTCCCGCGCATGATCGAACGAATGCAGCGCCATCGCCCGAGCGACGCCGCGCCCGGTCGATTCCGCATGGGTGGAATAGCCGCCATTGGCAACATGCGCGCCGCCCCCGGCTTGGTTCGCACGGCAATAATAGCTGCCAACGACCCTATTCTCGACCTCCGCCACGAACACGTGATGGCTGGGGGCCAGCCAATAGCCGAGCGCATCCTCCCGGGTCATGTCCCGGTCGAGCGCATATACTTCTCCGGCCCGGATGAGCGGCATGATGATTTCTGCGATCGCCGCCTGATCGGCTGGCGTCGCGGCACGGATCAGCACGCTCAACTCTCCCGCACCGCGATCAGGCTGCGCACCGCCAGTTCCCGCGCGCGTTCGCGCGGCAGGCGCAGCGCCTTGGCCATTGCCCCGCCCAGCAGTGCGTCGCCCAGCGCCATCAGCACCAATTGCAGCGTCTCGTCCGCCAGCGGCATGCCACTGAGCGCATTCTCATGTCCCAGCCGGTCGACCAACGCATGGATCGCGTCGAGGATCGGGTCGAGCGCGTCGTCATTTCCCGACAGTATCATCCAGCTCGCCAGTGCGCCCGCACCCTCGCGATCGAAGGCATCGAACGTCAGGTCGACCACCTCGCGCGGATCGTGATCGCCATCGCGGGCGCGCAGCACTGCCGCGCCGATCGTTGCTGTGATCGTGGTCGCCATCCGCTCGGCCAGCGCCTTTTGCAGGCCCGACGCCGATCCGAAATGATGCAGCAGGTTGGCGTGCGTCCGCCCGATCCGCGTCGCGACCGCTTTCAGCGTCACCGCCTGCGGCCCGGCCTCGATCAACAGATCGCGCGCGGCATCGAGTGCCGCGTCACGCGACGCTTCGGGCGAGAGGCGGCGGCGAGCTATTGACATATGTGTAAGTAGTCGGCATCTGGCATGACATCAGTTGGAGCAGAACCGTGGCGAAAGCAAAGACTCCCGACGATCTGACGATCACGCCGCGCGACCTGCGGTTCGGGCGCGAGGGCGGCTATCGCCGGTGGTGGCTGAACGATGATCCGATCGCGACCGCCTTCTACAACGCACTGTCGGTTACTTTTCCGAAAGGGGAGGGGTTCTTCATCGACAGCGTCCGCCAGTATCGCGACGAAGTGCCGCCGCGCCTCGCCGCCGAAATCCGGGCGTTCGTAAGGCAGGAAGCGATCCACACCCGCGAGCATGTCGCGTTCAACCGCCATGTCACCGATCAGGGCTATGATACGTCTCGGCTCGACGCGCGGATCGATCACGAGTTGTCGATCACCAAGGGGCGTCCGCCCATCGCCAATCTGGCGGCAACGATGTGCCTCGAACATTTCACCGCGATCCTGGCGCACGAACTGATCGCCAATACCGCGCATCTGGCGGGTGGCGATCAGGCCGCCGCCGATCTATGGCGCTGGCACGCGATCGAGGAGATCGAGCATAAGGGCGTCGCGTACGACACCTGGCTTCACGCGACGCGTCACTGGCCCCGGTTCAAGCGCTGGCGGGTCAAGGCGCTGGTGATGCTGATCGTTACCGCCAGGTTTTTTCGCGGGCGTACCGAAGGGATGCTCGACCTGTTGGCGCAGGATGGTTTCACGGGCGCGCGGCTGAAATGGCGGCTGTTCGCCTATGCCTTTGGCCGGCCAGGCATGGCGCGCAAGGTGCTGGGCATGTACCTCGCCTTCTTCCTGCCGGGCTTCCATCCGTGGAACCATGACGACCGTGCGCTGATCGGACTGGTCGACAGCGAGTTCGAAGCGGCACGATTGGCACGCGCCTAATCGCCTTGCGCCGCGGTCAGCGGCCGCGCATTGATGCGTGATGCGAACGGTATCGGAAGAAGCGGCGGTCCGGCTCTATCACCTCGACGACGAAGGCGGCGTGGCGACCACTATCCTGTACGGCACGCTGGCCGAAGCGATGGCGGCGGCTGCGCGTGAGCCGGAGGAGATACAGGCCGGACTCTATCTGCAGACCAGCAACGACGTAGTCGGTTATCTCGATTTGCTGGAGGGATGATCGGGACGGTGCAGCGCCTCGCCCCGATCGACTAATTACTGATAGCCGCCTTCTTCCTCGCGTTCCTCGGCGGCTTCTTCCTGTACCTCTTCCATTTCTTCCTGCTCGGGGGTGTCGGGATCGATCATTGCGGGCGTCCTCTTGTGCGGCAGCAGCGCCGTCTGTTGTCAACCAGCCGGACGGCGCGGGCGTTCCGTGCGTTTCATGCCGCCCGCCGCCGATCGTGGCGACGATCGGTCAGGTCGATCGCATAGTCGATCGTCTCGACTGCCACGCCGCGCCCACGCGAATGGATCGCGCTGCGCGTGCCCGTGGCCACGAAGCCCAGCCGGCGCAGTACGGCGCCCGAAGCCGGATTGTCGACATAATGGCCGGCTGCGACCCGTTCGATGCGCAGCGTCGCGGCGATATCGAGTACGGCGCGTCCCGCCTCGACCGCATAGCCGCATCCCCATGCCGATGGCGTCAGCCAATAGCCCATGACGTGCGGCTGGTCGCCGAGCGGACCGATGCCGACTCCGCCGATCAGATCGCAGCGTCCGCCGTCATGGGCGAAAATCAGAAACAGGGGGCCGGGATCGCCCTGCCACGCAGCGATGAACGCCTCGGCATCGGCAGCCGTGTACGGCCACGGTACGCGCGACAGGTTGCGGACGACGGCTTCATGACCGATCGCGGCATGTAGTGCGGGCGCGTCCTCGATCCAGCCGGGGCGCAGGGTCAGGCGTTCGGTACGGGCGAACATCAGCATCTCTCCAATGCGACGCGCCTCCGCATAGGGAAGCGGGCAGGGGCCGGAGAGAGCAATAAAAAAAGGGAGCCGGGGTGACCCGCCTCCCTCTTGTTGGCTGGTTCCGTCGCCGGAACCCGGGTCACCCTGGTGGGCGACCCGTATGGTAGCCCGTTATTCTGCGGCCTGCGCCTGCAGTTCGACATACGCGAACTTGCGGCCGAGCTTGCCTTCCTTGAACGCCACGCGGCCATCGACCAGTGCGAACAGGGTATGGTCCTTGCCCATGCCGACGTTCACGCCCGGGTAGAATTTGGTGCCGCGCTGACGCACGATGATGTTGCCCGCGACCACTTCCTGGCCACCGAACTTCTTCACGCCAAGGCGACGGCCGGCCGAGTCACGACCGTTGCGCGACGAACCGCCTGCTTTTTTATGTGCCATGGTTCAAACTCCTCGTATTCGCTCAGGCGCTTATGCGGCGGCGCTGTCGTCGGCGCGCTTGTCGCCGATCGCGGTGATCTTCAGGATGGTGTGCTGCTGGCGATGACCGTTCTTGCGACGGTAGTTGTGCCGACGGCGCTTCTTGAAGACGATAACCTTGTCGCCCTTCGCCTGCGCGATGATTTCCGCCGAAACCGTCAGCCCTTCGACCGACTGCAGTTCCGAACCTTCGCCGGCAAGGAGCACGTCGCCGAGCGTCACGTTGCTGCCAGCTTCGCCTTCGAGCTTCTCGACGACGATCTTGTCTCCTGCGGCAACGCGATACTGCTTGCCGCCCGTGCGCACGATTGCGAACATGGCCCTTGCTTCTTTCCCAAATGCAATATGTCCGCGTGGAGATACCCCACGCGGCAAGTGGATTGTGCCTAGGCAAGCGGGCCGCTGCTGTCAATGCCGAACAAACGATTCGTCGCCGAAACCGATGTTGCGGCGCGGCAACAGGAGCGTGACAATCGTGTTACCCGATCTGGCCTAGGGTTGCGTCAGAAAATGTCCCGGTCGAACTAAGCGGCGCAACGACTAACCCTATAGGGTGGTTTCGGGGAGATTTTCATGCGTAAACCGGTTTTCACCGCGCTGTTTCTGTCGACAGCGTTCACGGCCGTTCCGGCCTTCGCCCAAGTGGTCGATGCGCCCCCGCCCGCGGCCGACGTGCCCGCAGGCGAAGAGATCGTCGTCGTCGGCACCCGGGCGCAGGGCCGCACCGTTGCCGAAAGCCCGGTGCCAGTCGACGTCATTACCGGCGATGCGCTGGTCAATGCCGGCTATACCGAAACCAACAAGCTGCTGAACCAACTCGTCCCGTCGTTCAATTTCCCGCAACCGTCGATCACCGACGGTACCGATGTGGTCCGACCGGCGACGCTGCGCGGCCTGTCACCCGATCAGACGCTGGTGCTGGTCAACGGCAAGCGTCGCCACACTACCTCCCTGTTGAACGCGAACGGATCGGTCGGGCGCGGATCGTCGGCGGTCGATCTGAACACCATTCCCAGCCTCGCGATCGAGCGGATCGACGTGCTGCGCGACGGCGCGTCGTCGCAATATGGTTCGGATGCGATCGCCGGTGTCATCAACGTCCAGCTGAAGCGCCGCGAGGGCGGCCGCGCGACGATGACCTATGGCAAATATGTCTCGCAGATGGAGGGCGTCGCCGAAGTGTTGGGCGTCGCGCGGCAGGCGAGCGGGGAGCCGCAGGTCCGCGCCGACGGCACCTATGTCCTCGAAGAGACCGGTCGGGATCGTCAGGTGCGTGACGGCCGCACCGTCACCTTCGCCGCGAATATGGGCCTGCCGATGGGCGAGACCGCCTATCTGAACCTGACCGGCGAATATCGCGACCGCGAACCCACCAACCGGGCCGGCTATGATCCGCGCCGCAACTATCCGCTGCTGTCGACCGGCGGCGTCGATCCGCGCGAATTCAGCTTCGATCGCGTCAACCACCGCTATGGCGATGCGAAGACGACCGATTTCAACTTCTTCCTGAATGGCGGCGTCGATCTCGGCGCAACCTCCGAGCTTTACATCTTTGGCAGCTACGGCATTCGTGACGGCGAAAGCGCTGCCTTCTATCGCCGCGCCTCGGGCCGCGACGCCAACAGCAACATCCAGGATCTGCGCAACTGCACTTTCACCGGCACGGTCTGCACACCCTTCTACGCCGATGGCTTCCTGCCGCTTATCACCAGCCAGATGGAGGATTTCTCCGGCGCGCTGGGCCTTAAGGGCGACATCGCCGGGTTCAACTACGACCTGTCCTACGTATACGGGACCAACAGCTTCGATTTCCGTATCGAGAACAGCTATAACGCCTCGTTCGGCCCGCAGTCGCAGCGCGCGTTCAACGCGGGCGGCACGCGCTTCGGCCAGCAGACGGTCAATCTCGACCTGCAGCGCGACATCACCGTCGGCTTCCTGTCGCAACTGTCGCTGGCGCTGGGTGGCGAATATCGCAACGAGAATTACCGTATCGTTGCCGGCGAACTCCAAAGCTATGCCGCCGGCCCGTTCGCGTTCAGCAACGGCGCTGCCGCCGGGTCGCAGGGATTCCCCGGCTTCTCGCCGAGCACCGCGGTCGACACGTCGCGCGACAGCTTCGCCGGCTATGTCGAACTGGACGGCAAGGTCAGCGATGCGTTCAACGTTGTCGCCGCTGGCCGTTACGAACATTACAGCGATTTCGGCGATACGGTGAACGGCAAGTTGGCCGCCCGCTTGGCTCCCGTCGAGTGGGCCGCGCTGCGTGGATCGATCTCGACCGGTTTCCGTGCGCCGAGCCTTGCGCAGCAGTTCTTCTCGTCCTTCGCCACGCAGAATATCGGCGGGACGCTGGTCGAGATCGGCACGTTCCGGGTCGGCGATCCGGTCGCCCGGGCGCTCGGTTCACGGCAGCTGGAGGCCGAAAAGTCGGTCAACATCGGCGGGGGCCTGACGCTGACGCCGTTGCGCGGGCTGACGCTGACCGCCGACTATTACAACATCAAGATCAACGACCGGATCATCCTGTCCGAAAACCTGCAGGGCGCGGCGGTCGTCGCGGTGCTGCGGGCCGCCGGTATCCAGGACATCACCTCGGCTCGCTTCTTCATCAACGGCATCGACACCCGGACGCAGGGCGTCGAGGTCGTGGGAACCTACCGCGTGCCAGACCTCGGCATCGGCAGCGTCACGCTGACCGCCGGTTACAATTACAACCAGACCGACATTACCGACCGTTCGACGCTGTCGGCGATCCCGGGCGTCACCCTGTTCGGGCGGCAGGAATCGCTGCGGCTCACCGAGGGGCAGCCGCGATCGAAGATCAATGCTGGTCTCGACTGGTCGCAGGGTATCTTCGGCGTAACCGCGCGCACCAATCGCTTCGGCAACACGCTGTCGCCGGGCGGATCGGCGGCAACCGACGTCGAATTGACGCCGAAATGGCTGACCGACGTCGAAATCCGGGCGACGCCGGGACAGTTCGAACTGGCGATCGGCGCGAACAACCTGTTCGACGTCTATCCGACCCGCAACCCGATCCTCGGCGCGGCGGCGATCAACAACTACTTCATTCCCTATTCGAGCTTCTCGCCATTCGGCTTCAACGGGCGCTATCTCTACGCGCGTGCCGGCGTGAAGTTCTGATCGTAACGGGCGGGCAGGAGCCCTTGGGTTCCTGCCCGTTGCTTCAGGTGCGCTGGTCCAGCCGGATCGTCCGCCCTTCGCGCGCTGATCGATAGATGGCTTCGATGATCCGCATGTCGCGCAGGCCTTCCTCACCCGACACGATCGGTTCGCGCCCGCTGATCGCGCATTCGGACAGATGATCGAGTTGTGCGGCGAACTGGTTCCGTCCGGGCCCCGGCGGTGGCGTCACTTGCCGCTCGCGGTCGCCGCCGACCCAGAGCCGCTGCCCGCTATAGCCGGTCGCCGGTTCAAGTTCGATCCGGCCCTTCTCACCCATCAGCAGGATCTGGTTGCGGTTGGCGCTGTACATCGACTGGCAACTGCCGATCGCCCCCGACGGGAAATCGAGCGTGAAGTCGATCATGTCCTCGACCTCCCGGAAACGCGGATCGCGCCGGTCCGTGGATTCGCGGGCGGTGACGGCGACGGGTTCCTCGCCGGTCATGTAGCGCACGGCTTGCAGAGCATAGATGCCGATATCCATCAGCGACCCGCCGCCCGACAGCGCACGTTTCAGCCGCCACGCATTGGGGTCGCCGAAATTAAAGCCATGTTCGGACCGGACATAGCGGGTCCTGCCGACCGCACCGGCCCGAGCGAGGCGTATCGCTTCCCGATTATGCGGTTCGAAATGGCTGCGATATCCGATCATCAGCTTGCGGTTCGCCTTACGCGCGGCGGCGATCATCGCTTCGCATTCGGCGGCCGATACGGCCATCGGCTTTTCGCACAGGACATGCTTGCCGGCCTGCGACGCGCGGATCGAATATTCGGCATGCATCGAATTGGGTAGGCAGACATAGACGATGTCGATGTCCGGATTGTCGCGGATGCGATCGTAATTCTGGTAGGAATAGATCGCGCTGGAGGGCAGGCCGTGTTCCTTCGCCACCCGCTCGGCCTTTGCCCGGTCGCCGCTGACCACGGCGGCTAGGCGACTATGCTCGCAATTCCTGAATTCGGGAATGATCCGCCCCAGACCATATCCGCCCAGCCCGACAATGGCGTAGCCGAGCTTGCGGTCGGACTGGCCGAACGAAGCGCAGCCGGGAGCGATCGACAGGGCGGCGGCGGTAAGGATCAGTTCGCGACGGCCGATGTCCATGGGCTTCTCTCCGGCAAGGATCGCCGCAGGATGACCGGATAGCCCCGTCGTTACAAGCTATGCCGTTGATTTCTCTTCGTCCGCCGCTGCCTGTGCCGCGCGTTGCTCGGTCAGGATGCTCCATGCGGTGATGAACAGCGCGCCTGCCAGCGGACCGACGACGATCCCGCTCAGCCCCATCAGGTCGATCCCACCCAGCGTCGTCACCAGCACCAACCAGTCGGGAATGCCGGTGTCGCGCCCGACCAGCACCGGCCGCAGGATATTGTCGGCCAAGCCGATCACCAGCACCCCCGATGCGATCACCACTACCCCCTGCCAGATCGCGCCGGTCGCGAGGAGATAGATGGCGACGGGCGTCCAGATGATCGCCGGTCCGATGGCCGGCAGCAGCGCCGCGATCGCCATCACTACGCCCCACAGCAATGCGGCGGGCAGCCCGACGATCCAGAATGTGATCGCTCCTAGCGCACCCTGTACCAGCGCGACGACGCCAGACCCCTTGATCGTCGCCCGGACGACGGCGGTGAATTTGTTGGCCAGTCGCCATGCCACGTCGCGCTCCAACGGCAACGACCGGACGATTGCCGGGCCGAGCCGGTCGCCGTCGCGCAACAGGAAATAGGTGACATACAACCCGACGCCGAACGCCAGCAGGAATGCGGCAGCATTGGCGCCGATCGACAGCGCGCTGCGGGCGAGCACGCTGGCGCTGGCCCCTACCGCCTGCGACACCCGGGCCTGTGCGCGTTCGAAACTGCCGAACCCGGCGCTGTCGATCGCGTGCTGCATGCGCTGGGGCAGGGCGCTGTGAACCTGTTCGAAATAGGTCGAAAAATTAATTTGCCCGCTGCGCAGCTGCGTATAGACGCCCGCCGCCTGTTCGACGACCATGCTGGCAATGACGAGCGCCGGGATCACCACCGCGACGGTAATGATGAGCAGCGACAGCGCCGCCGCCAGATTGCGCTGCCCCGGCCGCCAGCGCAGCAGTCGCTGAAACAGGGGCTGGAACAGCAGCGCGGCGAGTGCGGCCCATAACAGCGCACCCACAAAGCTCGATACGACCAGGGTCAGTCCGATGGTCACCAGTGCAAGGAACAGGATGAATCCGCCGGATTCCACACGCCGTCGAACGATCGCCATGCTTTGCTGCCTTATAGTCTCTGCCGACGAAGCGTCGGAATTGGTCGTTGCGCAAGCGGAACGCCGGGACGCGCTCTATGCTCCCTCGCCGGAAGAGGATAGCGGAATTGATGCAGCAGGGTCGGTCGACGATCAGCCCGATCACAGAGCTGTATCTTTCTGTCCGAACGAAAAGCTATCGGCGTGCCGATCCACGACCGGGGAAGGCGAGGGGAGCAAGCGCCAACTTGAGCGACCCGTCGCCCGTGAACGATCCGGCCGGCTTCGTCCTCACCGATCCGGCCGCCCTCACTGCGAGGCGCGGCTGCGGTCGCGGATCGCGCGGAATTCATCCCCTGCGACCCAGTTGGGCCATTCGGTCGTGTTCGCCAGTTCGCGCCCGACCGTGTAGAACAGGTTCAGATCCTGCGCGACGCCCGCCCAGTTCCAGTTCGGGTCATATTCGTCTTTGGGGCCGTGATAGCGCTTTTCGGTATAGTCCTTAGCCGCCGCTTCGCCGGCCGCCTTGCCCCCTTCGACCAGGTCGTCGCCGGAATCCACATACAGCATCGGCACGCCATGCTTGGCGAGGCTGAAATGGTCGGAGCGGTAGTAATAGCCGTTTTGCGGCATCGGATCGGCCTCCGCGACCCGACCCTGCGCCGCCAGTGCGCGGTTCAGATAGGCGTCGAGTTCCGACTTGCCCTTGCCGACGACCACGACGTTGCGGGCCGGTCCGGCGACCGACAATGCGTCCATGTTGATCCCGCCGACGGTCTTCGCGAGCGGATAAACCGGATGGTCGCCATAATAGGCCGAACCGAGCAGCCCCGATTCCTCGCCGGTCACTGCTAGATAGACCTGGCTGCGCTCCGTCGCGCCGGCCTTCGCATTCGCCTGCGCCAGCCCGATCAGCGCAGCGGTGCCGGTCGCGTTGTCGACCGCGCCGTTGCAGATGTCATCGCCATCGGGCGCCGCCTCGCACCGGCCCAGATGATCCCAATGGCCGGTGAACAGCACGACCTCGTCGGGGCGTTTGGTGCCGGGCAGGATGCCGATCACGTTCTTGGACGCATGGCGACGCACCTGATTGTCGAACGACACGCTCGCCTTGACCCCGGTCAGCAGGACCGCACGAAAGCCCTTCTTCTGAGCGGCTGCGACCAGCTGATCGTAATTCTTCCCGGCTGCCGCGATCAGGCGCTTTGCGGCGGGCAGTTGCATCCAGCCGATCGCCTTGCTCTGGTCCATACGGTCGTTGGCGGCATCGGCCACCTGCTGCGGGCCGGTCCAGCTCGACTGGACGACGTTCCAGCCATAGGCGGCGGGCACCGTATCGTGGATGATGATTGCGGCGGATGCACCCTGCCGCGCCGCTTCCTCGAACTTGTAGGTCCAGCGCCCGTAATAGGTCATCGCCTTGCCGCCGAACGGTCCGTCCAGCGTCGGGCTGGCATAATCGGGATCGTTGACGAGGATCAGCACCGTCTTACCGCGCACATCGACGCCGGCATAGTCGTTCCAGCCCTTTTCGGGGGCGTTGATGCCATAGCCGACGAATACGACGTCGCTGTTCGCGACCGCCGATTTGGGCGTAACCTGATAGGTACCGACGACCATATCGGGGCCGTAGTTCAGCGCGATCGGACTGCCCGCGCCGGTGAAGCTCAGCGGCGACACGTTGCGGCTGGTGATCTCGACCAGCGGCACGTCCTGGAACCAGCTACCCTTGTTGCCGGGCTGCAACCCTGCCTTCGCGAACTGGTCGGCCAGATAGGCGAGCGTCTTTTCCTCGCCCGGTGTCCCCGGTGCGCGCCCTTCGAACGCGTCGGAGGACAGGACGCGCGTCGCCTCCTTAACCGTTTCGACCGAGACCGGGGCAGGGGCCGTCTGCGCGAGCGCCGATGCGGCAACGGTCAGGCATGGGGCAAGCAACAACGAACGCATCGAACCTCCGGAAACGCTGGAGGGCGGAATGTGCCATGCCCAAGGCGGTCAGGCAACGCAGGCGGGACGACGGAATCCTTGCGTGTCGATCATGCACGGTACATGCGGACATTGCTCGGGCCACGAGGGCGTTCCGAGCAATGCCAAGCGTCAGTGTTGCTAGTGCCGATCGGCTGTCCGGGAACGGTGCGACGGCAGTTCAATCAGCGCGGCTGGTACGCTGGATTGGACACGTTTCGAACTTTCTCGAGCGACCTTCCTTTGACGTGCGGCGCATTATCAAAGAATTGAAGGTGCTCGATGAAGAGGTCGTTTGGGGACTTGGTCCTTGAAGAAGCCAGTCCTTCTGTCGGTAAAGCCGGTTAAAAGCGGCTTGTCCGCTATCGGGCGGCGACCGCGGAGAAGCAGACGTTCGTTCAGCCGGAAGGACAGGGGGGCTGAACACCCGCCGGCTAGCCGAAGCCGACTGTCCGCGCCAGCACCGCCCCATGCTGCGGCAGGGTCGCGACCGCCGCCGCGGTGGCGCTGCGCATCTGTCGGATGGCGGGAAGCAGGCGTACCTCGTCGAGGGCGTCGGCGATCGGGTCGTAACCGACCGGTTCGATTCCCTGCCCGAGCAGCACCGCGACCCAGCTGGGCATCGCGAACAATTCGTCCTCGTAGCGGAAGATGCGGCCCTTTTGCCGGAACAGCTCGATCTTGCGGGTCAGGCTGTCGGGTACGTCCATGGTGCGGACATGGATCCAGAAGGGGGAGTCGTTGCGTGCGGTCGCGTGGTAGTGGAGGATGATGAAGTCACGGATCGACCGGTAATTGTCGGCCATCTGCCGGTTATATTCGTCGCGCTCGACGGGAGAGAAGCCGCGGTCGGGGAACAGCGCGAACAGTTTCGATATTCCCTGCTGGATCAGATGGATGCTGGTCGATTCGAGCGGTTCGAGGAAGCCGCCCGCCAGGCCGATCGCGACGACATTGCCCGCCCACATCGCATCGCGCCGCCCGGCGGTGAACGACAGGCGGCGCGGCGCAGCGGTGGGCGCTGCATCGAGGCGGCTTAGCAGCAGTGCCTGCGCCGCATCGTCGTCCATATAGCGGCTGGCATAGACCAAGCCGTTGCCGGTGCGATGCTGCAGCGGAATGCGCCACTGCCAGCCGGCGGCGTGCGCGGTGGCGCGGGTATAGGGCAGCACCGGTTCGGTGCGTTCGGTAGGCACGGCAATGGCGCGGTCACAGGGCAGCCAGTGCGACCAGTCCTCGAACCCCACTCCCATCGCTTTGCCCAGCAACAGGCTGCGAAAGCCCGAGCAGTCGAGGAACAGGTCGCCCGCAACCCGTCGGCCATCGTCCAGCCGGACGGCGGCGACATGGCCGTTGTCGTGATGCTCGACGGCGACGATGCGCCCCTCGATCCGGGCGACGCCGTCCGCTTCGGCCCGCCGACGCAGGAAGCGGGCGTAGAGCGTGGCGTCGATATGATAGGCATAGGCCATGCCCGACAGTGGCGAACGCGGATCGGGATGCGGTGGGCCGAACGCGTTGGCGCGCGCCGCGACCGTGGTCGGAGAATAGTCGCTGATCGGGCCGATCCCGTCCTGCCCTTTCAGCTTGGCCCAGAGCTGATGGAAATTGACCCCTTCGATATCGCGGCCGAAATTGCCGAAGGGGTGGAAATAGCCACTGTCGGCGGTGTGCCATCCCGCGAATTCGATGCCGAGTTTGAAGCTGCCGCGCGTTTCGCGCAGGAATTCGGCCTCGTCGATGCCGAGCAGCTTGTTGAAATTCAGGATCGACGGGATCGTCGCCTCGCCCACCCCGACCGTGCCGATCGCGTCGGATTCAACCAGCGTGACGCGGCGCCGGCCATCGTTGAGATAGCGGCCGCAGGCGGCGGCGGTCATCCAACCGGCAGTGCCGCCGCCGATGATGACGACATGGTCGATGGGATCGGTCATGATGGAAACTCCATCGCGGCAAGACAGGTCGCGACCGATCGCTCCGTACGCCTTGGCCGACCGTCAGTGCAAGCCGCGCAAGTCACGGACCCGCCTGATGTTTTTCCGCGGGTGGGACGATGTCCGGAAACCATGACCATGTTGACAGACCTGCCCGCCGTGCGCAGCGTGACAACGCTCGACACGATGGCGATCAGAACAGGGGCTGGAGAGGATGACGATGATCGCACGACGCGGATTCATCGGTTCGGGGGCGCTGCTCGCCGGCTGTGTCATGGCCCCGCCCCTGCCGCGGCCGATCGGGGCGGGCGCGCAGGGTTTCGTACGGCGCGAGGGGTTGCGGCTGCTCATCGATGACCAGCCCTATCGCTTCGTCGGCGGTAATATGTGGTATGCCGCCTATCTGGGCGCGGATGCCCCTTATGGCGACCGCGCGCGGCTGGGGCGGGAGCTCGATGCGCTGGCGGCTATGGGGGTGACCAACCTGCGCGTGCTGGCGTCGAGCGAGGAAGGGCCGCTCAGGAACTCGATCAAGCCGGGGTTCCGCGGACCGCGCAAGGACTACAACCGGACGCTCCTCGCGGGGCTGGACTATGCGCTGGCGGAAATGGGCAGGCGCGGCATTCGCGCGGTGCTGTACCTGACCAATTTCTGGGAATGGTCGGGCGGCATGATGACCTATCTGTCCTACGTCAATGGCGGCAACTATCTGAACATGAACGATCCGGCCCATCCCTGGCCGGCGTTCGCGAACTTCAACGCGCAATTCTATGGCAATCGCGCGGCGATGGACCTGTACCGCGACTGGATCCGCGCCGTGGTCGGGCGAACCAATGGCGTGACCGGCAAACCCTATGCCGACGATCCGACGATCATGGCGTGGCAGTTGTCGAACGAACCGCGCCCGGCGGGCGACAAGGCACATGCGGACCTGCCGCAATTCTACGCCTGGGTCCGCGACAGTGCGCAGCTCATCAAGTCGATCGACCGCAACCATCTGGTCTCGACCGGCAGCGAGGGGCTGAAGGGTGGGCTGGAAAGCGCCGAGATCGTGCTGGCCGAACATGCAATCCCCGCGATCGACTATCTGACCGTCCATATCTGGCCCAACAACTGGGACTGGGTGCAGCAGACTGATCTCGCCAACACCGCCGCGCGGGGCGAAACGCTGACCGACCAGTATATCGCCGACCATGTCGCGCTCGCCCGGCAGCTGGACAAGCCGATGGTGATCGAGGAATTCGGCTATCCGCGCGACGGCGGCAGCAACGATCCGGCGGTGGCAACGACCTATAAGGATCGGTTCTACAGCCGCATCTATTCGGCCGCGATCAGGGACATGCAGGACGGCGGGCCGATCGCCGGCACCAATTTCTGGGCATGGAACGGCGAGGCGCGCGCCGCCCATCCCGACTATCGGTTCCGCGACGGCGACCGCCTCTATATGGGCGACCCCCCGCACGAGCCGCAGGGCTGGTACGGCATCTTCACCGGCGACAGTACGATCCGGCTGGTATCCGACCATGCGAAGGCGATCGCCGCGCTGCGGGAGCCAGCGGTCAAAGGAACGCGCGCCCGCCCGTCACCGGTATCGTTGCGCCGGTAATGTAGCTCGCCTCGTCGCTCGCCAGCATGACATAGGGGGGCGCCAGTTCGGCAGGTTGCGCCGCACGGCCCAGCGGCGTGTTCTCGCCGAACGATTGGACCGCTTCCTCGGGCATGGTCGACGGGATCAGCGGCGTCCATACCGGCCCCGGCGCAACCGCGTTCACCCGGATCTTCCGCTTGGCAAGCATCTGCGCGAGGCCCGAGGTGAAGTTGTTGATTGCGCCTTTCGTCGTCGCATAGGCGAGCAGTTCGGGATTGGGGTCCTGTGCGTTGATCGACGTCGTGTTGATGATCGACGCTCCCTCACTCATATGCGCGACCGCTGCCTTCGACAGATAAAACATCGCATGGATGTTGGTGGCGAAGGTTTGTTGCCATTCCTCGTCGGGAATGTCCTCGATCTTGTCGAACGTCCGCTGATGCGCGGCGTTGTTGATCAGAACGTCGATCCGCCCGAACGCCTCCGCCGCCTTGGCGATCACGTCGCGACAATGCGCCGGATCGGACAGGTCACCGGCGACCAGCACCGCCTGCCGCCCCTCGGCTTCGATTAGCTTGCGCGTCGCCTCGGCATCGTCATGCTCGTTCAGATAGGCGATCAGCACATCCGCCCCTTCGCGAGCGAACGCGATCGCGACCGCGCGGCCGATACCGCTGTCGCCGCCGGTGACGATTGCCTTCTTGCCCGACAGGCGTCCCGATCCCCGATAGCTGTCCTCGCCATGATCGGGTCGGGGGTGCATCGCGTCGGTCCGGCCGGGGATCGACTGTTGCTGTTCGGGATAGGGCGGGGTGGGACGGTCGGTCATGGCTATTCTCCGTAAGGGGTGCGGCGCGCTTCGACGCAGTCGGGATGGGTTGGGCCGCGACGCGAAGCGCCCGGCGTGATGACGGCATGCGGTCCGTGGTTGTTGCAGATCAACGGGTCGCCCACGGCGTCGTTCCGGTCGCATCGCGGAAGCGTCAGCCGTCCAAAAATCATCGACCTCGTTCGCATCAAATCTCCAGTCCGACGAAGATCGCATGGGTCCGCCTGCGGTCCTGCGCGGTTTCGAACGCCTCGTTGATCCGGTGCAGCGGGAAGCGGTGGGTGATGAGTTCCTGCGTCCGTAACTTGCCACGGGTGAGCAGGTCGAGCACCGTCAACTGCTCAGAATAGAGGTCGCGAAAGGCGAAACTGGCGCTGGGGATCAACGTGATTTCGGACATCTGAACCCGCTGCCATTCGAGCGGGATCGTCGTTTCTCCGGCATCGAACCCGCCAACGATGACGACCTTGCCGCCGCGTCGCACCAGTCGGGTGGAGAGGGGGAGCGTTTCCGGCATCGATTCTCCGCCAGCGCATTCGAACACGATGTCGGCCCCGCGATCGCCGGTCATCGCCCGGATCGCGGTCACCGGGTCTTCCTGCTCCGAATGCACGATCCGGTCCGCCCCCAATCGGACCGCAAGGTCGAGTGCATGCGGTACGGTATCGATGATAAGGACATCGGCCCCGCTTGCCTTGGCCAGCATCAACTGGCCGAGGCCGATCGGGCCGGCACCGATAATGGCAATGCGCGCGTTGATCGACAGTCCCGACAGATGCTGAGCATGCAGCGCGACCGCATAGGTATCGAGTAGCGCGGCATCGTCATACCCGATCTGATCGGGCAGCTTGTGGAATTTGTGCTGTGGACCGACGACCAGTTCGGCGTACGCGCGCGATACGCTGGCCCGGCGGGTCGGGTACAAGTCGGGACACCGATTATATTGCTGCACCCGGCACCACTCGCACGCGCCGCAGCCGAGCACGGATTCAATCAGCACCCGGTCGCCGACTGCGACGTGCAAGACGTCGGCACCGATTTCCACCACCTCACCGGCCAGTTCATGCCCCATGATGCAGCAACGCAGTTCCTTCTCCGCCTTCTCCCAGTGGCGAAGGTCCGTGCCGCAGATGCCCGCCATCCGCACCCGCGCCTTGACCCAGTCGGACTGGGGTAACTGCGGATCGGCTACCTCGGCAATTTCGAAGCGGCCATCGGCGGTCTTGAGTGCGGCTTTCATCCTATGGCTCCTAGAAAGGCGGCACCGGGAATATCGGCGCGAGCAAGAACCGGACCGTCCCGCTCCATGAGCGTGACACCGCCCTGTCGCTCGTGCGCGACGAGCAGATGGTCGCCATCGATCGCGAGGAACCGGGGCGACAGCCCGCCGCTCGCGCGGTGGCTGATCAGGTGCACCGCGCCATCGGTTTCGATCGCGAAAGTTGCCACGCTGTCATGGCCGCGATTGGTGACGTACAATCGGTCCCCATCGACGAGGATGGCGCCACCGAGATTGTCGGCAGGGGACGGCAGCGTCGACACGCACTGTCGTGCGACCAGACGGCCACCGTCCCCGCGGTCGAGTACACTCAATGTCGAGGCAAGTTCGCTGAGGAGATACAGGATCGGCCGGTCAGGATGAAAGGCGATCTGGCGCGGCCCGCTGCCGGGCGGCGCGGTGAAGACGATCTTCGCGGTGCCCAACCTACCGCTATTCGGTGAGAAACCGAGGACGCAATCGTTGCCCAGGTCCGCCACATAAAGCGTTCCGTCCGGTGCGAATCCAACCCAATGGGCATGGGGGCCGGCCTGTCGATCCGGGTCGGGGCCATTGCCGGTGTGCCGGTAGCAATCGGGATCGCCGGTCGGCAAACCCCTATCATCGAGCGTGAACAGTGCGGTCGTCCCGTCCCCATAGTTGGCGACCACCAGCATTGTTCCCGTAGCGTCCAGCGCCAGGTGGCATGGTGCATGGCCCGCGGATGGAAAGCGGACGATCTCCCGCCAATTCGTGCTGTCTATCAGCACGACGTCGCCGGCGACCTCATCGACCAGATACCATAGCGCATCGCGACGCACACCGGCCGAAACGTTGCAGACCGGCGCGACGACGCATTCGACGTGCAAGCGACCGACGCGATGCCGTACCAGATATAATCCCATCGCACCGGCCTCCGCATAGCCGCCGGCAATCCATGCGCATTGTTGTTCCATAGACT
Organism: Sphingomonas epibiotica; assembly: GCF_039615155.1. Taxonomy (NCBI): domain Bacteria; kingdom Pseudomonadati; phylum Pseudomonadota; class Alphaproteobacteria; order Sphingomonadales; family Sphingomonadaceae; genus Sphingomonas; species Sphingomonas epibiotica. Next base: position 323,883 of record NZ_JBDGHY010000005.1, read on the forward strand.
CCGCAAACGCTCGCCGCCGCAGATGGTCGCTAACAAAGTACAGCTAATTCAGTGACATGAGTTAAGGTTCGTCCCACAATCGCGAACTCGTTCACCCCATGCGCGTTGGCTGCCAACGATGACCTTGCACCCGCAACCCGACCTGACTCCCGCCGATCGCGAACGCGGCCTCCGGTTGCTCGTCACCGAAGCCGCGTTTTCGGGCGGCGCGGCGGCACTGACCAGCGGGGTGATCCTGACCGCCTTTGCGCTGCATCTCGGCGCATCCAACGTAATGGTGGGGGTGCTCGCCGCGACGCCGTTTCTCGCCCAATTGCTGCAACTGCCCGCCGTCCAGATGGTCGAACGCTGGCGACGGCGGAAAGCGATTGCCGTCTTTTCCAGCCTGATCGGGCGGATGATGCTGCTTGTGATGGCGCTCCTCGCCTTTTCGGGAGGCACCGCGGCATTGCTGGTGTTCCTTGCTGCGCAAATCGTACTGTGCGGACTGGGCGCGATCGGTGGTTGCGCGTGGAATGCGTGGATGCGTGATCTGGCGCCCGAGGAGCGACTGGGCGACGTCTTCGCCAGGCGCACGGTGTGGTTGACCGCGATCAGTCTCATCCTCGGTCTTGCCGCTGCGCTGGCGCTCGACTGGACCGCGCCCGGCTCGACAGCACGCGATACGGTGTTCGCGGCGATGTTCCTGGGCGGCTGCATCACGGGCTTGATCAGCGCGCGGCTGGTGGCAATGATGCCCGAACCGTTGATGCCGCCCACAACCGGCCCGATCGACCTGCGCGTGCTGCTCCGCGCTCCCTTGCGCGACCGAAATTTCAGCCGGTTGCTGGTATTCGTCGCCAGTTGGCAGTTCGCGATCAACCTTGCGACGCCCTTCTTCACCGTCTTCATCGTCCGCCAGCTGCATTTCAACGTCAGCTTTGTCCTGTTGCTCAGCGTCGCCAGTCAAATCGCCAACATCCTTGCCCTGCGGCTTTGGGGGCGGCTAAGCGACCGCTTCGCCAACAAATCGGTGCTGGCCGTCTGCGCGCCCACTTACATTCTCGCCATCGTCGCAATGATCGGCGCCTCGCAATTCGGCGACCGGACGCTGGTCAAGCTGTGGCTGGTAGCGTTGCATCTGGTAATGGGTGCGACGATCGCCGGGGTGACATTGGCCAGCACCAACATCGCACTGAAACTGTCGCCAAAGGGGTCGGCGACCGCCTATGTCGCGACCAACGCAATGACGACGGCGGTCGCGGCAGGTCTGGCTCCGATCCTCGGCGGACTGCTCGCGCAATTCTTCGCCGCGCGCCAGTTCGAACTGGTGGCACGGTGGAGTGGCCCGAATGGCGTGTGGACACTGCCGATCCTACTGACCGCGTGGGATTTCTACTTCCTGCTCGCCGGCCTGATCGGCATCTACGCCATCCACCGACTGTCGCTGGTCGCGGAGGTCGGCGAGATCGAGCGGCGCGAAATGGTCGGACAGGTGTTCAACGAAACCCGCCGGAGCATCCGCAACATCTCATCGGTTGCCGGCCTTCGTGCCGCTACCGACCTGCCCGGCGCACTGCTGAAGGATGCACGACTACGGGTGCGGCTGCGGCGGGCGCAGGAGGCGCAGGAGGCGCAGCGACAAAAATTATCCTAGTGTAGGTTAGTAACGATTTGATTTGAATGTTTTTTCTGGAACCACGCCTTTGGCGACCGCTTTGTCCCTGGCATTGAAATTTGCTTCGGGAGACATGCAATGCACCAGATGGCGACTGCCGATGCGCCGGCCGTCAGCCCCTATCTGCTGGCATTGCGCGACCTGTTGCGTGACGGTTCGACGCCAATCGTCGAATTTGCCGTTGGCGAGTTGAGCGTCGCGCTCCACGCCGGCACCGATTCCGTCTTTGCCGTCGTTCGTCGGGCGCGGGGCGGGGGCCTTGCTATCCGGGCCGCCTATGTCCCGGTGCCGTTCGCGTGCGAAGCGATCGCAACCGACGTCGATGAAGCCGCCCGGCTGCGGATCACCAGCACGCTTGGCGAGCATATCCTGTCGTTTCGCGCCGATCGTGACGCGCTCGAACGGCTGCGCATCGTCACTGACTTTACCCCCACACATGCCGTTGTGCTGCCGTTTGCGCCGCGCGATCTCTACCCGCTGGGGCGCGGCGATGATCCGCTGCGCGCGAAAGGAAATGTCGAAGCCTCGCAGCGCGGCATGAATACCGGCCTGCTCTATTTCCGGATCGACGAACCGGCGTTCGGCAATGTGCTGTACGTCCAGAACCTGACCGCTTCGAACCCTTACTTCCGCGCGACCGGGACCATCCCGCGCGAGAGCGTCGGCGGGGCGTGGCCCGAGCTTGGCTATGCACTGCCAACCCCCTCGGCGAAGGCCAATCCGGCGGAGGTGTCGCTCGCCGCTGGCGAAACGGTGACGCTGTCCGACCAGATACTGGTCTTCCGCCACGAGGCACCACCGCATGAGCGGGAGTCGGCGCGCCAGTTCGTTCAGATGCTCGGCGCGGTCTACGACGTTCTCGACCTGCCGCCGGTCCAGTATCGCGACTGGGCCGACCGTGCCGAACGGTCGGCGCACGACCTGATGACCGCGCCGGAGGCGACGATCCGCCATTACGGCCATCGCTACGTCCATCCCTACACCGCTGCGGAATATCCCGACATCATGGTGCAGATGTCAGCGATCGCCGCACTCCACCAATGGGGCAAATGGCGCGGCGCGCCGCACCCGCTGGAAAAGGAACTCAAGGCGGGCCTGCGCAAATTCTACGATCGCGACCTCGGCACACTCCGGCGCTATCTGCCCAACGTCGGCAAGGACAAGGACGCCGATGCCGTCGACAGCTGGTATCTATATCACCCGCTGCTGAACCTCGTCAGCCTCGCGCTCGACGGTGACCGGCAGGCGCGCAGGCTGTTCCTTGACTCCATCGACTATGCAGTGAAGGCTGCACGTCATTTCAACTATCGCTGGCCGATCCAGTACAAGGTTACCGACTTTTCGGTGATTACCGAAGAGGCGGAGGTCGACGGGCGCGGCCAGACTGATGTCGGCGGCATCTATGCATGGGTCATGTTGCAGGCGTTCGAGCTGACCGACGAGAAGATGTATCTCGATGAAGCGCGTGCCGCGATCGATGCGGCGATCGGCCTGCGCTTCAACATCAATTATCAGGCGAACCTGACCGCATGGGGCGCCGCTGCCTGTATGCGTTTGTGGCGGATCACCAATCGCGACGTCTATCGCGAGCAAAGCTATGTCTATCTCGCCAGCTTCCTGCACAACGCACTGCTGTGGGATAGCCAGATCGGCCATGCCCAGCACTACGAGACGTTCCTCGCGGTCACTTGCCTGCAGGATGCACCGTACATGGCGATGTACGAATGTTTCGACAGCTTCGTAGCATTCGAACAATATTTGAATGATGGCGGCCCTGACCTGGAGCCGGAAGCACGAATGTTCATCGGCGAATATTGCCGCTACGTCCTGTCGCGCGCCTGGTATTATTATCCCGATGCGCTGCCGGATGAGGCGATCGCGACCGAGCAGCGGGAGTCGAACGGCCATGTCGCCCGCAATCTGTCCTTTCCGCTGGAGGACCTCTATCCCGATGGCCAGCCCGCCGGGCAGGTCGGACAGGAAGTTTATGGCGCGGGGGCGGCGTTCATCTTTGCATCGCGCGCGATCCACCATGTCGAGGGCGCGCCGTTCCGCCTGTATTGCGATCTGCTGCTACGCGCGGTCGAACGGATCGGCGATCGAGCGTTGTCGGTTCAGCTCGATGGGGGGGAGACGCGAACTGCGAGTTTGCGCCTCGTTCGGCTGCCGCGCCGCAGCTTACCCGACAGCAAGCTCGCTACCGCCGATGGCGACCCGATCGATGCCGATGCGGTCGATGCCGATCGCATCGATTATCGCGTACCGGCCAATGGCCGCCTGATTCTGACATGGGAATGAGCATGACCGATCTCAACGGCAAACGCATCCTGCTGACGGGGGGAACCAGCGGCATTGGCCGCGCGACGCTAACGGCGCTCGCCGCCGCGGGCGCACGGGTCCTGACCTGCGGCCGACACCAAGCGTCGCTGGAGGAAGCGATGACGGCAACACCGGGCGACGTGTCCGTCGTCGCGGCGGATCTAGCCGGCGAGAAAGGGGTCGATACGGTGTTCGCGGCGGTCGACGACACGCTCGGCGGGGTCGACATGCTGGTCGCTTGCGCGGCGCTCGGTGCCGATCCGATCGTGGACATGGACGATACCAATTGGCGCTATGTCCTAGACACCAACCTCGCAGCCTATCTTGGCTGCGCCAAGCATGCGATCGAGCGGATGGAGGCGGCCGGTGGGGGCCACCTGTTGTTTGTCGGGTCGATCAGTACCGAGATCAAAGCGGTGGGCGAAAGTGTCTATGCCGCGACCAAGGCCGGCGTACAGGCGTTCGCCGAAACGCTGCGCAAGGAAGTCGCCGGCCGCAACATCAAGGTCAGCGTCATCCAGCCCGGATCGGTCGACACAGCCATGCAGCAATGCAGTACGGAGGAAAAACGGGCAGCGGTCGCGGCGGGCGAGATGCTCGATCCCGCCGAGATTGCCGAGGCGATCCTTTTCGTCCTCACCCGTTCTGCCGCCTGCGACATCGTCAACCTGCGCATCGAACCGTTGCTGCAAAAGACCGCTTGAGGCACGCGCTGGCGACCAGGCCAACGGACGTGACCGGACTCGCGGTGGCGCGGATGCCGATGAAATCACCGGGGATAGGGATGCCCGGTATGAAGGCTCTGGCCTACGACCAGATCGCGTTCGGATCGGGTGCATGTCGCCTTCACGCCCACCACGGGAAATGACAGTGGGAGCGGATGACCACCCCCACTGGTTCTGTATCAGTGCTTCATGCCCGACATGTCATGACCGGCATGGTCACTGTGTTTGCCGTCTTTCAGACCGGCGCAACAGTCGCCCTTCTTGCCGTCCTGTTCCTTGCAGCAGTCCGCGCCGTCCTTGCAGCACGCCATGGCGGCACAGCACGAACCGGCCGCGAACGCGACACCGGGGATGGCCAGCGCCAAAGCGGCGCCCATCAGCTTGAACTTGTTCATCAGTAACTCCGTCGATTGAAACCGTTAGATCGTGATCGTCACACGGTTCGCGGAGGCGGCGTCGCCGGGGGAGTGGGCATACCCGCAAGGCCGACGACCGGCAGGGGGCGCAAAGCCCGGCGTGCGGGAGGGGCAATGTCGACGGGTGAAAGCGCACTGGCCTGAAGCGCCGTGCACGGGCTCGAGCAGGCCGCTTGTTGCGGTGCCTTCCCAGGCTTCGGCTTGCTTTCGCAACCGGCCATTTCCAACGCGACAGGCGAGGCGTTCGCAACCGCCTCGCAGATCGGCCCCAGGCGCATGATGAGCACCAGCGCCAACACGGCCAGAGCTGCGAGGCGACGCATAGCGGCAAGACGCGGCAGTCGGCGTTCCATAAGCGCTATCGACCCCTACCGTTGATCGATGTCAATGCACGATCGAGAGCGTCGTCGGCACCGCTACCATCCAGAGCACCATCGCGATGATCATCACGTTCCGGGTGGAGCGATAGGAAGCCGATCGGCACGTTGCGGTCCCCGTCCACGCAGGCGCACTTCAGTTCGCTTGTCGACATAGGCCGCCTTTCAGCAATGTGATCGGTCAGGGAATGCTGACCGGTCTGACACGCTGGTTCGCCAATACAATATTGTCAGCGATGGCTTCAGCGTACTTCGAAACTGCTTCCGATTTCGGTTTTGTCACCTGCGCTGATCCAGCAGTCAAACCGGCCGGGTTCGATCTGCCGCGTCCCGTCGCTCGCTATCAACGCCAGTGCATCACCGTCGATCGTCAGCGCCACACGCGCCTCAGCGCCGGCCGCCAGCGTAACCCGTGCGAAGGCCTTCATTTGCCGTATCGGCCGGGTCCTGCTTGCCACCCGGTCATGGACGTCTAGGCGAACCAGCGCCGACCCGGTTCGCGTGCCGATGTTACGCACCAGCACCGATACCGGCACCGCCGCACCGGCGGCAACCGTTCCCGGCAGGCGGAGCGCCGACAGCGCGAAGCGCGTATAGCCCATGCCCGACCCGAACGGGTACAGCGCCCGGTCCGGTGCGTCGCGCCAATGGCTGCGGCCCGGCGCCATCGGGTCGCTGTCGGGGGCGGGCCGGCCGGTGCTCCGCCGGTCATAGGACCAGGGCTGCTGTCCGCTGGCGATCGGAAAGCTGACCGGCAGCCGCCCGGTCGGCTCGACCTTGCCGAACAATATGTCGGCGATCGCCGGCCCGGTCTGCTCGCCTAGGAACCATGTCGCGAGCAACGCTGGCGCATCGCGCACCGCGCCGGTCAGCGCCAGCGCACGACCATGGCGCAGCAGGACGATGATCGGCTTGCCGATCGCCGCCACCGCCTCGGCCAGCGCCTGTTGCGCGGCCGGGACGACGATGTCGGTCCGGCTGTTGCCTTCGCCCGACATGTCCGCCCCCTCACCGATGGCGAGGAGGACGATATCGGCCGCTCGCGCCGCCGCGACTGCCCGCTCGATCCCACCGGGCAGGGGTTCGCCGATCGCGCTCCCCGCTTCGACGACAAGCAGTGCCGGATCATCGAGTACCGCGCGCAGCCCCGTCGCAATATCGATGCCGTCGCCGGCATTACCCGCAAACGACCATGGTCCGTTCAGATTGGCGCGATCCGCCCCGAACGGACCGATCAGCGCGATGCGTTTGCCCGCGCGCGGTAATGGCAGCAGGTCGCCATCGTTGCGCAATAGCACGATCGATCGCGTCGCCACCTCGCGCGCCATCTGCTTGATCGCGACGCTCCCGGTCTCGCGCCGCTCGGCCCGCCGGTCGATCGACCGGAACGGATCATCGAACAGTCCCAGCCGCTCCTTCAGCGTCAACACCCGCCGCACCGCCTGATCGACGGCGGCGTGCGGCACGCGTCCTGCCGCGACGAGTGCCGGCAGGTGACGGACGAACAGCCCGCTCTGCATCGACATGTCGATCCCGGCAAGAATGGCGAGCCGTGCAGCGTCGGCCTCGTCCGCCGCTACGCCGTGCGCGATCAATTCGCGATCGGCATCGTAATCGGACACGCATACCCCGTCGAAGCGGAGTTCGCCGCGCAACATGTCGGTCAGCAGCGGGCGATTGGCGCTGACCGGCACGCCGCCGAAATCGGTGAACGACGCCATGGTCGCGCCGGCACCGGCGGCAAAGGCGGCTGTGAATGGCGGCAGGAACGTCTCGCGCAGTTCGGCCGCGCTCATGTCGACCGCGGCATATTCCATGCCGCCCCGTACCGCGCCATACCCGATGAAATGCTTGGGCGTTGCGAGGAGCGCGTCGGCGCGCGTCAGGTCCGGTCCCTGAAACCCCTCGACCCGCGCCGCCGCCAGCAATTGGTTGAGCAGCACGTCCTCGCCCGCGCCTTCAGCGACCCGGCCCCAGCGCTGGTCGCGCGCGACATCGACCATCGGCGCGAAGGTCCAGTGCAGTCCGCCCGCGGTCGTCTCCACTGCCACCGCCCGCGCCGCCCGGCGCGACAAGTTGGGGTCGAACGCCGCCGCCTCCGCCAACGGGATCGGAAAGATCGTCCGGCACCCGTGCAGCACGTCGGCGGCGAAGGCGAGGGGGATGCGCAACCGGCTCGCCAGCGCCGCGTCCTGCGCCCGGCGCGCGCCCGCTACGCCATAGCCATTAAAGAGCATGCCGATGCGTCCGGCGCGAATATCGGCCAGCATGGCATCGCCGCCGCGTGGATCGATCACCGGATTGAAGACCGCGCCGACCGGACGGATCTCGTCATTGAAGCAACTGAGCTGCCCCGCCTTTTCCGGCAGCGTCATCTGCGACAGCAGCGTCTCGACCCGAACGGAGGCTGCACGCGCGACGATCGGCAGCAGCGCGGCGGTGCTGCCGAGCAGCGCGCCCGACAAAAGCTTCCTGCGACTTGTCAGCATTGCTTCGACTAAATGTTGCTGGATCGCCACAGTTCGGCTCGCAAAGTCTTCGGTCCGTTAACCAACATTGCAGCCTTATCGGCGCGGGTCTAGTTGTAACCGGTTCCGGGAACCCCGGGACCAAAGATTACAGGGTGGAGAGGATCATGCTGACATTTAACCGCTTTGGCGGACGCGCGGCATTGCTGGCCAGCGCGACGCTGCTGCCGGTCGCGGCTTTCGCACAGACGTCGCCGGCCGATCCGGCGACCACACAGACCCCCGATGGCACGACCGCGACGACCGATGACGAACAGGATGTGATCGTCGTCACCGGCACGACCACGCGCGATCGTCCGCTCATCACCGCATCGGCCGACATCACGCTGGCCGACCGCGCCGATATCGATCGCCGCGCGCCGCGTTCGACTGCCGACATGCTCGAACTCGTCCCCGGCATCTTCGTCGAAGCGACGGCGGGGCAGGTGTCGAACAACTATTCGGTGCGCGGTCTTCAGGGCGGCGGCCAGCGCTTCGTCCAGTTGCAAGAGGACGGCATGCCGATCCTCTATGGCGGGGGCGGTGCCGACTTCTTCTTCGATCAGGATCTGACCATCGATCGCCTCGAAGCGGTCAAGGGCGGCTCGTCGGGCGTGCTGACCGTCAACGGCGCGGGTGCAACGATCAACTTCATCTCGCGCCGTCCGAACTTCAACGAAGCCGAAGGGGCGGCGCGCGTTACCGCCTATAATTACGGGATTAAGCGCGGCGATTTCTATTATTCGCAACCGCTCAGCGACAATCTGGCGTTCAATATCGGCGGCTATGTCCAGTCCAGCCCCGGCGTGCGCGACAATCCGTTCGATTACGCCGGCTGGCGGATCAAAAGCATGCTCGAATATCGCTTCGACGGCGGCGGCTATGTCCGGCTGTCGGCAAAGGGCGGCGATGTCGAAAACGCTTATTACGCTACGATGCCCTATCGGCTCGACGACGGGGAGGTGCGCGGCATCGCCGGTCTCGATACCCAGTTCGGCAATGTCGGCGGCGATGCGTTCGCGAACATCGCGGTGCCGGTATCGACCTTCGCCCATCCCAGCGGCTTCCGCGAATTCCGCTATCGCGACGGGATCAAGGCAAAGACGGCACAGGTCCGGCTGGACATCGAAAAGCCGGTCACCGACACCCTCGATCTGTTCGCCCATGCCCGCTACCTGAAATATTCGTACGACTTCAACGGCCTGTTCCCCGGGTCGGGTACCGGCAATGGCGGCCTGACCAGCGCGCGCAATTATCTGACGCAGGGCGGCAATTCGCCGATCAACGATCTGCTGGTGCTGGGTTCGGCCAATTTCCCCGATCGCGTGCGGTTCGGGATCAAGAACCTGCGCACCGGTGTGGTGCTGGGGTCGAACCAGACGGGCGAACTGGACGCGCTGAACGGCAACGGCTTTTTGCAGCGGACCGTCCTCAACCACGACTATATCGACGGGCGCGACTTCGGCGCGAATGTCGGTGGACGCTGGGAATATGAGAACGACAGTTTCAAGAACTCGCTGACCGCCGGCGTAATGTATTACAATGTTAAGCGATCGCAGGATCAATCGGCGACCGCCAGCGTCGTCAACGGCGTCAGCACGAACAGCGACATCTACGATATCGTCGCGCTCAATTCGGCCAATCAAGTGATCGGCACGCTGTCGGATAACGGCCTCGTATCCTATGGCGACTGGGGTGCCGGTATCCGCGAGCGTCTTGATTCGGCGGTCTCGCTCTACGTCAACGACGAAGTCGCGATCGGCGATCTGCGCATTGACGGCGGCGTTCGCTGGGAAAGCGACGACGCGATCGCGCGCGATGGGAACCAGTTGGCGACGAACCAGCCGGTGCCGGCGGGTGTCGGCGGCGTCGTCCGCAATGTCGGGTCCAGCTTCGATGGCACCTTCACCGTGCGTCAGCGCACCCAGCGCAAGGCGTCGTGGACGGTCGGTGCCAACTATCTCATCACCCCGAACTTCGCGGTCTATGCCCGCTACGCCAACGGGTTCCAGACCAACAATGTCGACCCGATCACCACGATCGAGCTGTACGAAGCCGGCGTCCGCTATCAGATGGGGCGCTTCTTCTCCGGCTCGGCGACCGTCTTCCGCACCAACTTCGACAATCAGAATTATAACTTCGCCAACCCCACCAACCCCTCGCAACAGCAGAATCTGAACGCCGACCTGCGGACCAAGGGCGTCGAGATCGACTTCGTGGTGCGGCCGACGACATGGTTCTCGGTCGATTTCCAGGGCGTGTTCCAGGACCCGCAACTGCTCAACCTGCAACTCGACGGCGTCGATCAGGGCGCGTCGTTCGAGGGCAATCGCCCCGAACGCACGCCGGCACAGTTGTTCACGATCCTGCCGTCGTTGACGCTGCCGAACGGTCTTGGCGACGTCTATGCCCGCTACAAGTTCGTCGGCAAGATTTTCGCCGACAACGGCAACGGCATCGCACTGCCCAGCTATGGCGTGACCGGGATCGGCGTGAACCTGAACCTCAGCCAGCGGGTGCAATTGAACCTGAACGCAGACAACGTTTTCGATGTCGTCGGCCTGACCGAGGGCAATCCTCGACAGGGTCAGACCCAGGCGATCACCGACGGCTTCTTCTATGCCCGTGGGATCGTAGGACCAACCTATGGCGGGTCGCTGACGTTCCGATTCTGACGGAATGTTCGTTTTCCCGGACAACGGCTCCCCTCTCTTGGCAGGGAGGGGAGCGATGCCCAGTCGTAACGACGGCCGGAATATCATCAAAAGAGGTTAAGCGATGAAGACCATGGCGCGGTGGTTGCTTGCGGGTGCGATGCTTGCGGGAACGGGGCTGGCGGCGGCACAGCGCCCGGCCAAGGCTCCCGAACTTGCCTATCAACTGACCGAGGGACAGAATCTCAACGCCTTCGTCCGCGAAGGACCGGTGGCTGCGCATCTGTTGCTGCGCAACGGCACCGATCCGCGCATCCTTGTCGCCTTTCCTGCCGGCAATAGCGGTGTCGGCCTGTGGTTCGCTCCCGTCGGGCGAGCGGCAACGTGGCGCCTCGAACAGGCACCACGTCCGACCACTGCGCCCGGCGTTGCCGGGCCGCAGCCGGCGATCATGACTCTCGCCAGTATCGACGTGCCAGAACTGCGCATCAAACAGGCGGTATTGTCGTCGATCCGCTTCCTGCGCGACTACCAGTCGGTCGGACGCTTCCCTGCCGAAGTCGCGGTCGAGCCAGTCATCGCCGGCGACACGATCCGCTGGAGCCGCCCGCGTCTTGACGGCAAGCCGGGCTATCTGTTGCAGATAAGGTTGCTGTCCGGCTCGATCCGGAATGGCGTGCTGGTTGCCGAGGCGGGTCGCCCGCTGCGCATGGAGATACTGGCTTCGAGCGGTGAGACGCCGCTGAACGGGCTTGCTCCGAACGAACTGCTCAATGCCCGTGCGGCCAATAATTCTACCGCGCGCAACGCACTGCAATTCCTCAGCTATCGCGAGAAATTCCTGGCCGGGTCGTGGCGGTTCCAGACCTATTTCGGTCGCGACACGCTGATGTCGCTACGCCTGCTGATGCCGGTATTGCAGCCGCAGGCGATCGAGGCGGGGCTGGGTTCGGTCCTCGCCCGCCTCGACGCGCGCGGCGATGTTGCGCATGAAGAGGGCATAGGCGAGTTCGCGGTGGTCGATCGGCGCAAACTGGGTCAGCGTGGTGACGCCGCCGTGCTCGATTACGCGATGGTCGATGACGACTATATGCTCGCGCCCGTCGCCGCTGCCTATCTGCTCGATCACGGTAACGCTGCCGCCGCCCGCACCTTCCTCGCCCGACCACTGGTGTCTGAAGGCGTCCCCGATACCACCGCCCCGGCCGGCAAGCTTCTGGTGCGCAACCTGCGCTACGTCATCGACAGCGCAGGGCCGTTCGCGAAGCGCCCGGACGCGTCACGGCTGGTAGCGATCGGCAAGGGGCGCCTGACCGGCCAGTGGCGCGACAGCGAAGAGGGTCTGGGTCGCGGCCGCTATGCCTATGACGTCAATGCCGTGTTCGTGCCAGCGGCGCTGGAGGCGGCAGCGCGCATGTTGCGGGCAGGACTACTCGATCGCTATCTCACCGCGGAGGACCGGGCGGCGCTGATAGAGGCGGAGGCGATGGCGGTAGTATGGCGCGACCGCGCGCCGGGCATGTTCCGCGTGTCGCTGCCTGCAGCACAAGCCCGGCCGCGGATCGAAGGCTATGCGCGCTCGCTCGGTATCCCCGGTGCGCCGGCGCTGGGCGCACTCGGCACCGCACCGCTCGTCTTCCATGCGATCGCACTCGATGAGGGCGGTCGGCCGATCCCGATCGTGAACTCGGACGAAGGCTTCGCGCTGCTGTTCGCCGAACCATCGCCCGCCGATCTTGAAACCTATGTCACCGCTGCGATGCGACCGTTTCCCGCCGGCCTGATGACCGATATCGGGATGCTGGTCGCCAATGCTGCGCAGACCGACACGACGGTGCAGGGACGCTTCACCCCCGCCGCCTATCACGGCGCGGTCGTATGGTCGTGGCAACAGGCACTGTTCGCGGCCGGCCTGGAACGACAACTCGCTCGACCCGACCTCCCGGTCACCACCCGCACGGTATTAACTACGGCGCAGGCGCGATTGTGGCGCGCGATCGCCGCCACCCGCGCGACGCAGAGTTCGGAGCTATGGTCCTGGGCCTATACCGGCGGCCGGTATCAAGTCGTGGCATTCGGCGCCGGCAAGCAGGACGTCGACGAATCCAACGCCGCGCAATTGTGGAGCACGGTCTATCTGGCAGTCCGGCCGCCGCAGGCGGTCAGGTCAGCGAAAGGAAAGCGGTAACCGTCAGCCGCCCCCGCGCCGGATCGCCGTTGAGCGCTAGATCGGGTGGGATCAGCCCACTGTGCAGCAGCGCGCTGCGGTACACGACCGCGCGGTTGCAGCGCGCATCGGCCGCCGACACCTGTTCGAACTGCGCAGTCGATTGCTGGATATAGGCGGGGGGCGGCGGTGCATTGCGCATCTCCGCCCGCACGGCGTCCAGATATGTCGATACGCGGGCGGCGTCGATCGTTTCGAAACCGGTTGCGCGGTGGCGGTAGAAGGCGGTGCCGCCGCTGCCTTCGCCACCTAGATAATGGACCAGGGCAATCCGGTCCGGATCGACCGCGTCGAAATGGGGGATGCGTTGCTCGACCGATAGCCGGTCGGCGGGCGTCGTCACGACTGAAAAACTGGCGTCGAGCAGCGCGATACCTCCGGCGTGGCCAAACACGTGCGCCACCACTTGCGACAGCGCCGGTCGCACTGCTTGGAAGTAATCGCGTGGCAAGGTCGCCCGGACGCCCGGATATTGCCGCAATGCCGGTTCGAACCGCGCGGCCACGGCAAAGTCACGCAAGGCTTCAGGGTCCGGATGGAAATGATCGACGATCGCGACCGGTTGTCGCTCCGTCCCGATCCGTCGGGCGACGATGTCGGGCGCGGTCATGCCGGGCCGATCATCGCCGCCAGGGCGGCATCGTGCATAGGCAGCGTGGGGGCAGCGCGCGCAACGATATCGGCGATCTGGCGGACCTGCGCCCGGTTGGTCGCGCTGTCGATCGCGTCGGCGAGCGGGTTATAGCCCTGTGCAACGATCCCCTGGCCGTTCAGCACTGCCAGCCAGCTCGCGTCGCGGAACAGTTCGTCGGTATCGAGGATGAGCCGCCCCGACCGGCGATACTGCTCCTCGCGAAGCACCAGCGTCTCGGGCAATGCCATGGTCCGGCACTGCGTCCACAGCGGTTCGCTGCGTCCGCTGGTCGCGTGATAGTGTAGGATCAGGAAATCCCTGATGCCGTCCATGTCGCGCGCGAACACGGTGTTGAACCGGTCCGCCAGCGCAGGATCGCAGTCGCGATCGGGGAACAGTGTCAGCAGCTTGGTAATGCCGCTCTGAATCAAGTGAATGCTGGTGGACTCGAGCGGTTCCAGAAACCCCGCCGACAGCCCGATCGCGACGACATTGCCCCGCCATGGACGCCGTCTGGTGCCAGCGGTGAAGCGCAGGAAACGTGGTTCAGCCAGCGGCTCGCCGTCGAGGTTCGTCAGAAGTGTCGCCGCTGCCTCGTCGTCCGACAGATGGCGGCTCGCATAGACATAGCCGTTGCCGGTGCGGTGCTGCAGCGGGATGCGCCACTGCCATCCCGCCGCACGCGCGGTCGATCGCGTGAACGGCGTGGTCGCTGCGACCCGGGCGCACGGCACCGCGACCGCGCGGTCGCACGGCAGCCAGTGCGACCAGTCGTCATAGCCTTCGCCCATTTGCCCCGCGATCAACAGGGCTCGAAACCCCGAACAGTCGATGAACAGGTCGCCCCCGATCCGTTCGCCGCGCTCGGTCATGAGCGACGTGACGAAGCCGGTCTCGCGATCGCGCTCGACATGCCGCAACGTGCCCTCGATCCGGGTGACGCCCGCCGCCTCACTGCGTTGGCGCAGAAAGGCGGCGTATAGTCCGGCATCGAAGTGATAGGCGTAGCCGAGCGTCGACAGGATCGATCGCGCATCGCCTATGGGCTTCGCGAACCGCCCCTGCGCCGCCAATTGCGTGGCGAGTGACAGTGCGGGCAGGGAAACGTCCAACCCCTCCGCTTGCGCTTTCAGCCAACGATGATGAAAGGCGACTCCCGGCAGCGTCGCGCCGAACTGGCCAAAGGGATGGAAATAGCGGTGCCCCGGTGCGGTCCAGTCTACGAACTCGATGCCGAGCTTGAACGTCGCCTTCGTCGCGCGCAGAAATTCGGCCTCGTCGATGCCGACCAGTTCGTTGAACCAGTGTATCGTCGGGATCGTAGCCTCGCCGACTCCGACCGTCCCGATCGTGTCCGATTCCAGCAGGGTGATCGCAACCGTCGTACCGAAGCTGCGTGACAGGGCGGCAGCCGTCATCCAACCAGCGGTTCCGCCCCCCAGGATGACGACACGGCGAACGCGATCGGTTGTTTGCATGGTATTGTTGCTACACCGCTGTTGACGCGTTGAGAACCGAGCATGGCGGTGCGCAGGATCCGATGGCCAGCCGCGCCCCGTCTTCGGTTTGGTCGTTCTGAAAAGACCGGATTAGAAACGGTGTGCGGTTCAACGAGCGCCGGTCTCTATGCCGTTTGGATAAAGAACGAGGGGCACATCAGGGGGTACGTGGTGTAGGAAAGGCCGTATTCGATCTAAGCGGTTCCATACAGGGTGCCTCGTTGGCTATCCCATCGGCGGCAAATCTGAGAGTACCGCTGGAAAATTTCAGTAGAAATTTCCCGAATCATCCGCACGCAGCCGCCTGCCTTCAGCCACGTTTATCCAACGAATAAAGGATAGAACCCCGGCTTTTCCCAGTAATGTCCTGAAATCGCTGGTGACCCCTACGAGAGAAATCGCCAATCGCAAAAAACGGCTCAAAACCGCGGAATACTGGATGGCGTCCCCGGCGGCTTTATACCTGCAGGTCCGACCTGATCCTATACCTGTGCATCGTCCGCGCCGCGGCGATGCCGCGACGGAACGCATGTAGGATTCTAGGATGGAAGAGTCATCCAGAATTCGTGCAGATGGTGATCAACCGTTCGACCTTGGAATTCGTCCGTGAACGATCCCTGCCGACGGCTTAGCTCCTCGACGGGACCCTACGTCGATGTCCGGAGCCGCGTTCACGAGGCAAGCAACGCTGGCTGTCGCCTTCCGCTTTGACGATCCGTGCGAGGTCGCTGCTTATGTCGGGTCGGATCAGACGTCGGTGGACCGCTTCAGCTCCCTATTTCGTGCTCCGTTACAGAACTAGCTAGCTCGTCGGCACATACTACCCAAGACCCGTCGTGCAGGCTTCTTATGAAATCCTCCTCGGCGTCGGACAGTGCTTTTCGCGGTGCCTTCGTTTCCAAGGCTCTCCAAAATTCGGGCCAGTGCTTTATGCCCCATAATGTAGTGAACTTCTTCGACCGAACGGCCACGACATCGGAGTAGGCGAGGATATCCACTTTGCCGCCTTCGCCATCATGCCAGAACATAATGGCGTTTCGCGGTATCGGCGGAAATTCAGCGTGACGCGCCCTGAGGATCAGATCTCTGCGATTGGTTTGGAACTCGCCTTCCTGCTCGGCGGCTTCGTAATGTCGAGCGGCTTTCGAAGCCTCTTTCGTAAGCGTGGTCGACAGACCGCCTTGCGGTAGCGCCGGTAGCCGGGATGCTTGTCGCCTTTGACGAGGGCGCGGGCGGTGCGGGAAATTATTAGTTCTACGACCAGTCATACGAGTACTCGTATGACTGGTCGGATGGAGGTGGTCGGCCGGGTGTCGGGTCGACGGCGGTGGTCGGATGCGGAGAAGCTGGAGATCCTGGCCGAGGCGTTCCGGCCGGGAGTTCGGGTTTGCGACGTCATCGCGCGGCGCGAGGTGTCGAGCAGCCTGATCTACACGTGGCGCAAGCAATTGCGTGAAGGCAAGCTGGCGGGCGTTGTGCCTTCGTTGCCGGTGTTCGCCGAGGTGCAGATTGCCGAGCCGCCCCCGCCGGCACCGCAGACGGCGGCATGTTCCCCGGGGCACATCCACATCGAGCTGCCGGGGGGCGTGCGGGTGAGCGTCGACGGACACGTGGATGCAGGCGCGCTGGCACGGGTGTTGTCGGTGCTGCGGTGAGCCCGGTGCCGGTGCCGTTGCCGACGCGGGTGTTTCTGGCGTGCGGCGTGACCGACATGCGCAAGGGGTTCGATGGCCTGGCGGTGCTGGTGCAGCAGGCGCTGGCGCAGAACCCGCATTCGGGTGCTTTGTTCGCTTTCCGCGGCAAGCGGGGGCATCTGGTCAAGCTGCTGTGGTTCGACGGGCAAGGCCTTTGCCTGTTCTCGAAGCGCCTCGAGCGTGGCCGCTTCGTCTGGCCGGTGACCGCGACCGGCACGGTGACACTGACGCCGGCGCAATTGTCGATGCTGCTGGAGGGCATCGACCGCTCCCCCTGCTGATACCACCGCGCGGATCGCCGCGCTGGAGGCTTTGCTCGCCCGGGCCAATGCCGCACTCGCGGCCCGCGACCTGCTCATCGATACGCTGCGCGGACAGATCGCCCGGCTGCGGCGGATGCAGTTCGGCGCCTCGTCCGAGAAGCTGGGCCGCGAGATCGAGCAGCTCGAACTGGCGCTGGAGGAACTCGAGGCCGAGCGCGATGTGCCTGTGCCCAAGGTGGCCGACAGCGGCATGGTGGCGCGTCCAGTGCCCGTCCGCAACCTGCCGGGGCATCTGCCGCGCGAGGAGGTCGTCCACGAGCCGGTGTCGGGTGCCTGCACCTGCCCGGACTGTGGCGGTGCGTTGCGGCCGCTCGGCTCGGACGCGCACGAGATGCTCGACATCGTGCCGGTGCGCTGGCGGGTCGTGCGCAACATCCGCCCCAAATACAGCTGCCGAACCTGTGAGAAGATCGTCCAGGCGCCGGCGCCTGTCAGCGTCGTGGCCAGGGGCAAGGCGACCTTCGCGACGCTGGCGCATATCGTCGTCTCGAAGTTCGACCATCATCTGCCGCTCTACCGCCAGGCCGGAATAATGGCTGCGCAAGGGCTCGACATCGACCGCTCGACGCTGGCGGGCTGGACCGGACAGGCCGCAGCGCTCCTCGACCCCATCGTCAGCCGCATCCGCGACGAGGTCCTCAGGGCCGACAAGATCCATGCCGACGACACACCCGTACCGGTGCTCGACCCCGGTCGGGGCAAGACGGCAACCGGTCGGTTGTGGGTGTACGCCGCCGACGACCAGGCGTCCGGCAGCACGGCACCGCGTGCGACCTGGTATCGCTTCACGCCCGACCGAACCGCCGCGCACCCGCTGGTGCATCTCGCCGGCTTTCGCGGCTTCCTCCAGGCCGATGCCTATGCCGGCTATGACGGGCTCTACCGCAGCGGTGTCACCGAGGTCGCCTGCTGGGCGCATTTCCGGCGCAAGGTCTTCGACCTTCACGAGCGGTCGCCCACACCGCTGACTACCGACATCCTCGAACGCATCGGCACCCTTTACGCTGTCGAGGCCGAGGTTCGCGGCCAGCCACCCGATGTGCGATGCCGAAGCCGTCAGGAGAAAAGCCGGCCGCTGGTCGATGAACTGCGCGCGGTGCTCGACGCGGCCCTGCGTCGCCTGTCACCGAAGTCCGACATGGCCCGGGCCATCGCCTATGGCACCAAGCGCTGGCCGGCGCTGTCGCGCTTTCTCAATGATGGTCGCCTCGAGATCGACAACAATATCGCGGAACGTGCGCTGCGCGGTGTCGCCGTGGGAAGGCGCAACTGGCTGTTTGCCGGCTCTCGCGCAGGTGGCGAACGGGCCGCTGCCCTCTACACCGTCATCCAGACCTGCAAGGCCAACGGCGTCGACCCGCACGCCTACATCGCCGATGTCATCGCCAAGGTGGCCGGTGACTGGCCAGCCAGCCGCTGGGACGAACTCATGCCGTGGAACTGGATGCCGCCAGCAGATCCGCCGACCGCGCAAGCTGCCTGATATGCGGTCGTCACACCACGCTTACCACCGCTGTCGGCACACACCAGAAGCTGGACGACGATCGGTTCATGGCTGCTGGTTGGGAATTGTCGGTTCTTGAAAGCGAAATAATTAGTTCCCTGAAATGACGGCGGTCTGCGAAGTTCACGGCATGGGTGGAGGTTCGTCGTTGCACGACGAGGTTTCAGGTCATCGACGGATGACGGCGGTCCATTTCGTCATCAAAAACCTCTGTCCGATTTTCATGTTCGTAGCCGTCCGTGCGATGGGTGCGTGAGGTAATCACACAGCCCCTCATGCAGCCAAGACCCATGGCATTGTGTGCCTACGGACCGTATTTCGACCACTCGCCGAGGCGGGCCGTTCCATTATTCCTTCAAGTTATGGGTCGCGTCCACTCTTCGATCTAGTCTTGGTGGCGTCCGCATCGTTACGCTCGTTTTCGGGGAGGTAGAGCATGCAGAACCCCTATAACGAGGGACTTGCGCGCGGCGGTATCGCCGGATCGACGGTTGGCGATTGTCCATACAGGTCGTCGTTCATGGCTACGGAACGGAGTCAATGGCTCGCCGGCTTCGCCGCTGCCACCAACGCTGAGGCTGACTTCGCATCAGTAGCCACGACGCGGGAAATTAGTTTCCTCCTGGTTCAGACCGAGGCCGGGGCGTCCGCCGGTGTCGGCCCTACCGGCGACAAGTCCCTCCGCGCTCCGGTTCGCCAACGGTAGGGCATGCTTATCGCCTTCGACATGGGCGCGGGCAGTGCACGAAGTTTTCGGTTCTGCGACTGGTTAGACGAACACTCGTATGACCAGTCGGATGGAGTTTACGACGTTCGTCCGGCCGGGGCGAGGACGCCGATGGACGAACTACTGCCGACCCAGGGAAGATGTCGGTGCGTCCTGCGACATCGGGCGCATGGGTCGCTCGGACGACACTACCGTGAATCCGTCAGCTGGGATGCTGCCCGCCCGGAGCGCAGCGTAGCGCGTATGAGCAGTCAAGCCGTTGTGGGGACCAGACAAGATGCCAGAAAGACCAGGACGAACGATGTCCGGTCGTGCGCGACCGAACCGAGGTAGGCATACACGCCCCCCGATGCGAGGCTGCCGACGCTGATCGGAAGCAACATGCACCGGATCGTTGGGCCGCATGCTCCGGCCACGAGCACGCTCGTCTCGGCAAGGACCGGTACCAGCCGGCAGATCAGGACGGCTGAGGGTCCGCGACGAGCGAGCATGGTCTGGAGCTCCACGAACTCGGCGGAGCCGAGCGCCGCTGCGACGCGTTCACGCCCAACCCATCGAGCGCCGATCATGCCGACCAGCGCTCCGGTTGCCATCCTACAGCCACATAATTCGGGACGCGCGTCCCGCGATGTAGCTTGCAGCTCCCCGCTGCAAACGACGGTCCGAGATACGTCTTGCTCGATTGATGTCGCGTCAGGCTGCGCGATGGTCCATGAACAGTCTCCGGGCTCCCAAAGACGAAAGCGTACGCCGTCCGCGGCACTCGAAATGCTGAAGCGGCGACACCAAGACGTCGCCGTGTCTGCCGGGCGGGGAAGTTTGGGGCGGCTGCCCAAACGATAGGCCGACGGGACTGGCGCTATTGCGGTACGAAGAACGTGCGCATGATCGCGTACTCACCGCCGAGCACGATGGCTTCGAAGTGGCCAGGCGTAGAAGGTTTCGACAGACCTATGGTCCTGAACCCGTCGGGCGTCGTTCCAACTCGGAACGTACGGATGCACGCGGTGCTGTCTCCTCGGCGGACTACATGCCAGATCCGTTCGGCTCCGCCCTCTCCGAGCTTGGACACGCTGGCGGACGTCGCACAGAAGTTTCTAGGCTCGACGACCCGCACGAGTACTTCACCCGTCGCCGCTACCGTGACGCTCGCCTTCCCCCCTGGCTTGCACGCCGCCAAGGGAAGCGCGACGGCAACCACCATTGACAGCATGCCGGTCAGAGACGCCGAGGCCGCAACTTTGCCTTTACCGCTCGCCTTCGTCATGCCGTACGTCTCCAGCGAGCGTTCGGCAGGACTCCGCACGAAAGTTCGCTTCGATGACGGTGGACCTATAGGGAGCGAGGTTCAAGATCGTGGGTGAGGACTTTCGGAAATGGCTTGGCGGGCGGCGGACATCGCATCTGCCATCTCGACGCCATCAGTCGATTCTGAATGTTGGCTTCGTCGTGGCGCACGACGCCGAATTCCATGGTCTCGTCGCCAAGGGGGCGCTCCCGCGACCGGTTCTGTCGTTCGGGCCACCGGGATCGCGGGTTGGACGACAGACAGGAGCTGATCGAGACGATGAGGAGCAACGAAATCGTCGCAGGAGAAAGGTGGCCCGCAGCGCAAACCGATCCGGTCCAGTTGTTCAGTCAGCCTGCTTTTGGACTGTGAATTTTGACTAATCCTTATCAGCAGCTTGCGATGTGAACTTGTCACTACGCGAGGACCGCGGTAACATCTGGGGACGAAGACCAAGCGGTATCTCCTCGTGCCGGACTTGACTTCAGTCTGTAGGCCTCGTTTTCATCGGACGAGTAGTGGTCGTGGACGTCGTCGTCTGATTTTGTGGCATGCCGGTTTGTCTGCTGCCCGCTCTTCTATTTCTTATCCACATCCTTCTCGCCGCGACCTAAAAACGCTTCGATCGTACGACCGCGACGCGCTTGCTCACCGCTCCACCAGCCGGTCCTGGGAATCGCTGCGCAGGGTTGCGAACTTGCTTGCGGGCATCGGTTGTAGGAAGGCATGGCGGATGCTGGTCCTGCTCCTCGTCTCACTCGTTGGTAGCTGTCTGCTGCCGCAGGTCGCCCGTTTCATCGGGCGCGGGGCCGGGCTGCTCATCGCGCTGTTCCCGCTCGGCCTGTTCGCGGCGTTCGTCCGGATGTCCGACATCGTCGAGCGAGGATGGGTGCGCGGCGAGGGCAGGGACTGGGCACCGTCGGTCGGACTGGACCTGACGTTGCGGCTCGACGGCTTTTCGTTCCTGTTCTGCCTGCTAATCACCGGGATCGGGACGTTGGTGATCGTCTATTCGGGCGGATATCTGACCGACAAGCCGCGACCTCAGCGGGCGCGGTTCTTCACGCTGATCCTGCTGTTCATGACCGCGATGCTCGGCACCGTGCTCGCCGACAATCTGTTGCTGATGGTGACGATGTGGGAGGCGACCAGCATCCTGTCGTTCCTGCTGATCGGGTTCGACAGCAAGTCGGCCCGTGCGCGGCGGGCGGCGCTGATGGCGTTGCAGGTGACGGCGGGCGGCGGCCTCGCGCTGGTCGCGGCGGTCGCGATGATCACGCACGTGCTCGGTACCTTTTCGCTGGCACAGACGATCGAGCGCACGCCCGAACTGGTGTCGAGCAGCTGGGCGGCGCCGATCGTCGTTGCGGTGATGATCGCGGGCTTCACCAAATCGGCGCAGTTTCCGTTCCACTTCTGGCTGCCCAATGCGATGCAGGCGCCCACCCCGGCTTCGGCGTTCCTGCATTCGGCGACGATGGTGAAGCTTGGCATCTATCTGCTCGCGCGGTTCGAACCGGCGATCGCCGCGACGATCTGGGGCCGCAACGTGATGATCGCGGTCGCCTGCATCACCATGCTGGTCGCGGCGGTACAGGCGTTGCGCGCCGAAAGCTTCAAGGCGGCGCTCGCCTATTCCACGATCGCTTCGCTGGGTATTCTCGTGCTGCTGGTCGGGCTGGACGGGCCGACCGCGACGGTGGCGATGATCGGCTTCCTGATCGCGCATGCGCTGTACAAGGCGGCATTGTTCTTCTGCGCCGGATCGGTGCTGCACATGACCGGGCAGGGATCGCTCCGTGCGCTTGGCGGGCTTGCCCGGCGCATGCCGTTGACCGCCATCGCCTGTATCGGCGCCAGCCTGTCGATGGCGGGGATCCCGCCGTTTTTCGGGTTCATCACCAAGGAGTTCCTGTTCCAGGCGCAGATCGAGAGCAGTTGGGAAAGCGTGCCGATCGCCATCGCCGTGCTCGTCAACGCCGTGATGGTCGCGGTCGCTTCGGTCGTGACGCTGCGTCCCTTCTTCCTGTCGCCCGGCGCGCCGATCGAGTTCAAGAACCGCGAGAGCCTGTCGCTGGGGCTGCCGCCGCTGTTCCTGTCGCTGCTGGGGTTGTTCCTCAGCCTCAATCCGGGCTGGATCGAACGCGTCGTGGTCAGCCCGGCGGTCGCGGCGGTGTATCGCCGGCCGATCCCGGTCGACGTCGCGGTGTGGCATGGCGTGACGCCGATGCTGTTGCTGAGCGGACTGGTCGTCGTCGTCGGCATCGCCATCGCCCTGTTCTGGCGCCGCATCCATCTGTTCCTGCGCGAACATGACGGGTTCGAACGCTTCGGCGTCGAGCGACTGTGGGAAGCGAGCCAGCGCGCACTGCCATGGCTGTCGGCGCGCACTGTCGGCTGGACCGAACATCGCGACCTGCGCGTGCTGCTGGGCATCGTCGTCGCGACGATCACCGGCATCACCGGATGGTCGATCTGGGCGGTCGGCGCGCCGTTGCACTTCGATAGCGGGGAGATGCCGCACATCGCCGATGCCGCCATCGCGCTGGCGGCGGTGGTCGGCGCGGTCGTCGCCGCTCGATCGCAGCATCTGGTCACGACGATGCTGGCGGTCGGGCTGACCGGCTTTGCCGTCGCGATCATCTTCATGACCGGCGGGGCGCCGGATCTCGCCATCACCCAGTTCACCGTCGAGGCGTTGCTGGTCGTGCTGCTGACCGCGATGCTGGCGACGTTGCCGCTGACGGCCGGACGCACCCGCAGCCCGGCGCAGCGATGGGTCGATGCGGGGCTGGCGGGCGCGCTGGCGCTGATCTTGCTGGTCGCGACGCTGGATGCGGCGGCGACCGTCCATGGCGCGCCCGCGTCCGACTTTTTCGGACAGATGAGCTATATCGCCGGGCGCGGGCATAATGTCGTCAACGTCATCCTCGTCGATTTCCGCGCCTTCGATACGCTGGGCGAGACGGCGGTGATCGCCGCGGCGGGGCTGCTGGGATCGGCACTGCTCGCCCGTGGACCCGATGACCGGGCAGCGCGCGGTGACGTGCATTTCAGCTTCGCGCTCGCGGCAGGGCCGCTCTTCGCCCTGTTGCTGACGGCATCGGTGGCGATCCTGTGGCGCGGCCATGACCAGCCCGGCGGCGGGTTCATCGGCGGACTGGTGGCATCGCTCGCCTTCGCCGTCCTGTCGCTGGCGCGCGGGCCGGGCGAAGCGGCGCGTACCCTGCGGGTCGCCCCGACCACATTGATCGGGGCGGGGCTGTCGCTTGCGATCGCCAGCGGCCTGCCCGGCATGATCGGCGGCGGGCCGTTCCTGACGCATCTATGGTGGGAGCCGGGCGGATGGCTTCCCAAATTCGGCACGACGTTGCTGTTCGACATCGGCGTCTATCTGGTCGTGCTGGGCGCGGTGCTGACCTATCTATTCGGATTGCAGAAGGAGGCGGTACGATGATCCTGCTCCACGCCGTCGCCGCCGCGATCGTCATCGCCTGTGCCGTGCATATGGTGTTGTCGCGCAATCTGGTGCGTATCCTGCTCGGCCTCGCGCTGCTGGCCACGGGCACGAACCTGATGCTGTTCGTCGCCGGCGGGCAGGGCGGGCGGCAGCCGCCGTTGATCCGCGAGGGGGCCAGGACGCTCGACGTGTCGGCCGACCCGACGATCCAGGCGCTGATCCTGACGGCGATCGTCATCGGCCTGGCGCTGACGGTCGTGCTGGCGACGGTTGTGCTGCGCGGATGGCGTGGCACTCGCTCGCTCGATGCGCGCGATCTCGATCTGGTCGAACAGCGGCGTCCGGTCGACACGGTCGCACCGCTGTGATGGCCGACACCCTGTTGTTGCTCGCGCCGGTCGGCTTGCCGCTTTCGGGAGGTGCGATCGCCATGTTGCTGCGTCGGCGGGCACGTCTGGTCGAGCCGTTTGCGGGCGCGGTCGTGGCGTCGACCGTGCTCGCATCGTTCATGCTCCTGCTGCGGACGCTGGATCGCGACCGGCTTGCGGTCACCATCTTCGGCGGGTGGCCGAACGGCATCGGCGTCGGCTTCGCTGCGCGGCTGCCGGGCGTGGCGCTCGTCGCGGTCGTGGCGGTGGTCGCACTGGCCGCCGCCATCTTCGCGCGTGCGGATATCGGCGACCGGCGGCGGCGGGCGGGGTATGACGCGCTGATGCTGGCCCTGATCGGTGCGGTGAACGGCGCGCTGCTCACCACCGATCTGTTCAACCTTTATGTCTGGTTCGAACTGGCGCTGATCGCCGCGCTGGGACTCGTCCTGCTGGATCGGCGGCGGCATCAGGTCGGTGGCGCGACCCGCTATGCCGTGTTCGGCATGGTCGGCGCGACGGCGATCCTCGCCGGCGTCGGGCTGCTCTATGGCGTGACCGGCACGCTGGACATGGCCAGCCTCGCCACGATCCTGAAGTCGCAACCGCCCAGCGTCGCGACCGCCGCGGCGGCGGCGCTGCTCGTGTCGGGCTTCGCGCTTAAATCCGGTCTCGCTCCCTTTCATGTCTGGTTGCCCGCTTCCTATGCCTCCGCACCGCTAACGGTCGCGGCGGTGTTTGCGGCGCTGATGACCAAGATGGGGTTTTTCGGGCTGATGCTGGTCACGGCCGGCATGTTCGGCAGCGGGGCGGCACAGATGTTCCCGGTCATCGCGCTGCTCGCCGCTGTGACCATGCTCATCTGCGCACTGGCGACGCTGGGACAGACCGACATGCGCCGCCTGATCGGCTATCATGTGGTGGCGCAGGTCGGCTACATGGCGGCCGGGCTGGCGATCGGATCGCCGATGGGGCTGGCGGCGGCGACTTTCTACATGATCCATTCGATGATCGTGCAGGCGAACCTGTTCCTCGGCATCGGCGCGATTCGCCGCGCGACCGGCAGCTGGGATCTGAAACGTACTGGCGGCATGGTACGGTCGGACCGCCTGTTCGTGTTCCTGTTCGCGGTGCCGATGCTGTCGCTGGCCGGTATCCCGCCCTTGTCCGGTTTCTGGGCCAAGCTGTTCGTCATACGGGCGTCGGTCGATGCCGGCATGGGCTGGCTGGCGCTCGTCGCGCTCATCGCGGCGTTGCTGACGATCGTTTCGGTCGCCAGCCTGTGGGCGGAAACCTGTTGGAAGGCGCTGCCGACCCACCGTCACCCGCGCGACGTACCGGCGGCGATGAAGGCCGGCATGGCGGTGCTGTCAGCCGCGACGCTCGCCATCGGGCTGTTTCCGCAACCCTTGTGGGTCGTCGCCCGGACCTCGGCACGGACGTTGACTGAACTGGGACTATGACCCTCATGCGACGCATCCTCGCCGTTCCGGCACTGCTGGCCGTGTTCCTGTGGGACCTGGTCTTTTCCTCGTTCAAGGTAGCGGCCGTCGTGTTGCGCCCCAGGCTGCGTACCCGACCCGCCATCCTCGTGATGACCACCGATCTCCGACAGCCCTGGGCGGTCGCATTGCTCGCCTACCTTACCTCGCTGACGCCCGGTTCGACGTGCCTGCATGTGTCCGCAGATCGGCGTCGGCTGTACCTGCATGTCCTCGACGCGCCCGATCCGGCCGCGACGATCGCACGCTTCCGGCAGCTGTACGAACGCTGGGTGCGGGAGTTGGCGGCATGATCGCGTTCGACCTGGCCGCGATCGCCTGGGGCCTGATGGCGCTGTTGTGCGTCGCACTAGCGCTGACGGCAGGGCGGATGCTGCGCGGCCCGACGCCGGCCGATCGTTTCGTCGCGTTCGACATGCTGACGGCGGTGGCGGTCGCCTTCTCGGCGCTCACTGCCGTCGCGACCGGTCGCAGCGGGTTTCTCGACGTGGCGCTGGTGCTGTCGCTGGTAAGCTTCGTCGCGACCGCGGCGTTCGCGCTCTTCCTCGAACAGCGAAAGCGGCCATGATGTCGATCTCCACCGTACCCTTGCCGATCCTGTCCGGCGTGCTGCTGATGGCGGCCGGAGTCGCGTTTCTGCTGATCGCCGCGATCGGCCTCGTGCGGCTGCCCGACGCGCTGCAACGGATGCACAGCGCGACCAAGGCAGGGACGCTGGGCACCGCGCTGGTCATCCTCGGCGCGATGCTGCTGGGCGAAGTCGCGCGGCCGCAGACCGGGTTGTTGACGATCGTCTTCCTGCTGGTGACGCTACCCTTCGGCGCACAGCTGCTGGGTCGGGCGACCTATCTGGCCCGTACGCCGATGGACGGGATCGAGGACGACCCGCTGGCCGAGGACGCGACGTTCCGGTCGTGAACGACCGCTGACCGTTCCGATCCGATCAGCCGAGGAGGGTGGAAACCTCTGAATAGGCGTGGTCAGCCGCCATGCACCTCGGTCGGACCTCGCGGTGCCTGTGACCTTTTAAAAATCGACATGCTGGCGGCGAAGCCGCCCGCTCAGACCGTTCGTCCGCGCGAACTCCAACGAGCGCCCGACAGGGCGCCCGCGAGGACCATGACGGCGGCTACGACTGCAGCCGCGCCGACGAGGGTCGCTTGACTTCCCCCGGAAGCGAATATCGCGGCGAGCGCCCATAGAAATACGAGTGCGTAGGTGTTTGATCCCACGGTTTGATGGTGCGATCCTTTCGTTGGAATGGAAGGAGGCCATATGGGACAGGTACGTCATGGGTGCGCCACGACCACGCACGCTGTCCGAGCAGCAATACAGCGATCGCAAGCTTCGCTCGCGACGCTGAGCCGGCAGCTGGGGATCAACCCCAAGACGGTAGCGAAGTGGCGTAAGAGGGCGACGGTCAAGGATTTGAAGACCGGGCCGAAGGCCCCTCATTCAACGACCCTGACCCAGGCGGAGGAGGCGATGGTTGTGGCGTTCCGGCGCCACACTCTGCTGCCCCTCGACGACTGCCTCTATGCGTTGCAGCCGTCGATCCCGCACCTGACGCGGTCAGCATTGCACCGATGTCTGCAGCGGCATGGGATCTCCCGCCTAACAGATGTCGAGGGCGACAAGCCGAAGCGGCAGCGCTTCAAGCGCTACCCCATTGGCTTCTTCCACATCGATATTGCCGAGGTGCAGACTGCCGAAGGCAAGCTCTATCTGTTCGTTGGCATAGACCGCACGAGCAAGTTCGCCGTCACCCAACTGGTAGACAAGGCTGACAGGCGAACCGCGTGGGAGCAGCCCCCCTCGGGTGGTCCGGGTTATTAGTTAGTGCATTGTCGTCTCCGCCGCCATTGCCGGTCGTAGGTGGAGCGAAGCGGAACCGGCGGCCGGCAATGGCGGTGTCGCCGCTTGTGGTGCGGGCGGCCGA
>NZ_JBDGHY010000050.1:0-396 GCF_039615155.1 Sphingomonas epibiotica
CCGCTGGTGCTTACCGGCGGACGGCTGACCGGCGGCAAGGGCTATGCATCGGGGGCGGGGATACTGACTCACGCGCTGGTAACCGCGGATAGCGAACGCGGGCCGCAGCTGCTCCTGCTCGACCTGGATGCCGATCCGCCTGCCATCGATCGGGAGTGGTGGCAGACGATCGGCATGCAGCGGTCGGAGACACATCTGGTACGCTGGTCCCGCGCCGCGATCGGTGAAGATGACCCGATCGGCGAGCCCGGCAGCTACGCGCGGGAGCCGTTCTTCAGCGGAGGCGCGCTGCGCTTCGCCGCGGTTCATGCCGGCGGTATCGCGGGTCTGCTGGACGCGGTGCGTGACCACCTGACCACCCACGAGCGCGCTTCCGATCCGTTCCAGGCATCACGG
>NZ_JBDGHY010000051.1:0-372 GCF_039615155.1 Sphingomonas epibiotica
ACGCTCAACGCCTTGAGCCGCGGCATGGGTCCCCGTCTATTTGATTCGTTTACATCAACGAGCGGCCGTAAAACGGCCGTACGGCCAGCGGGTTGAACGCAGACGGCATGCCCGGCTTGAAAGCCAGCAAGATAATGAAGTGGGTCGCCCAGGCCGTGCAGCCGGCCGACGCGATGGTGACAGGTTCCCACAGGCTGCGCGTCTTCCGCCCTGAGCGTACGGCATGGTCGGCCAGGGCAAAGGACGCATAGATACCGCAGAGGCAAACCAGGCCCGCGAGCAGCACCAACCACGGATCGTGGTCGTGCCGGACGCAGTCGAAAACCTGTACGACCTGGGAGTACATCATGCTCGGCTAACGGCAAGGCGTTA
>NZ_JBDGHY010000052.1:0-344 GCF_039615155.1 Sphingomonas epibiotica
TTTTTTGCAGAACCAGCACTCGCCACAGCTGATGGTGAACGGCACGACGACACGGTCGCCGATCTTGAGGTTGGTTACCTCGGACCCGAGCGCCACGACCTCGCCCATGTTCTCGTGGCCGAGGATATCGCCGGCCTCCATGGTAGGCTGGTAGCCATCCAGCAGGTGAAGGTCCGACCCGCAGATCGCGCAGGCGGTTATTTTGATGATCGCGTCGCGCGGGTGCTTGATCTCGGGATCCGCAACGGTGTCGACGCGGACATCGCCTTTACCGTGCCAGCATAGTGCGCGCATGTCGTTTCCTCATCTGAGTGGATGTCCCTGTCGTCAGGGCCATGTCTATC
>NZ_JBDGHY010000053.1:0-344 GCF_039615155.1 Sphingomonas epibiotica
CTTCTTGCAGAACCAGCAATCGCCGCAGCTGATCGTGAACGGCACCACCACCCGGTCCCCGATCTTGAGGTTGGTGACCTCGGACCCGAGCGCCACGACCTCGCCCATGTTCTCGTGGCCGAGGATGTCGCCGGCCTCCATGGTGGGCTGGTAGCCATCCAGCAGGTGAAGGTCCGACCCGCAGATCGCGCAGGCGGTTACTTTGATGATCGCATCGCGCGGGTGCTTGATCTCGGGATCCGCGACGGTGTCGACACGGACATCGCCTTTACCGTGCCAGCATAGTGCGCGCATGTCGTTTCCTCATCTGAGTGGATGTCCCTGTCGTCAGGGCCATGTCTATG
>NZ_JBDGHY010000054.1:0-318 GCF_039615155.1 Sphingomonas epibiotica
AGACATCCTCAACCGGTCCATCTCGGCTTTCCCTGGCTGTGATCCAGGACCAAGGAAGCCGCAGTCGGGTTCTGCGCAGCCATGAACACTTAACGTTGCCGAGCCCGCGCCTGTCGTCCGAACCGGCGACCATGCTCGACTGACATGACTTGATTTCGCTCCTCCGGGTCGGTTCCCAGTCGCTACAAAGATTTATGCCTCGCACCGCCGTGGCGCTGGTGGCATTAAGAGCATGATCGGAGGATTTACGTCCATGGCACGCAAGAGCATCAAAAGCGACGCGGTGAAACTCAAGGGCGAGACGGCCAGGACGGCCAG
>NZ_JBDGHY010000055.1:0-307 GCF_039615155.1 Sphingomonas epibiotica
CGACATCCTCAACCGGTTCATATCGGCTTTCCCTGGCTGTGATCCAGGACCAAGGAAGCCGCAGTCGGGTTCTGCGCAGCCATGAGCACTTACGTTGCCGAGCCCGCGCCTGTCGTCCGAACCGGCAACCATGCTCGACTGACAGAACTTGATTTCGCTCCTCCGGGTCGGTTCCCAGTCGCTACAAAGATTTATGCCTCGCACCGCCGTGGCGCTGGTGGCATTAAGGGCGTGATCGGAGGATTACGTCCATGGCACGCAAGAGCATCAAAAGCGACGCGGTGAAACTCAAGGGCGAGACGGCCAA
>NZ_JBDGHY010000006.1:0-340747 GCF_039615155.1 Sphingomonas epibiotica
GCGGACAAAGAAACCGGCGTCGCTTCGCTACCCCTTTTTTAGGAGGGGCGGTTCGCGTCGCCTGCGTTTCGCTGTCCCGGTGGAAGCGATTGGCTCGCCCCGTCCGGTGAACAGCCCTCTACGGGCGATGTTGGAAACGGTCAACGGCTTTTTGCAATTTTGTTTCGAGAAAGTTGCAGATTGACGGATTTCCGCGGGTTTACGCGGTTTCAATCGCTTGGCGTACAAGGTGTCAGCATGGACACCTCTGCCGAATCGCCCCCTGTCCCGACCGAATCGCTGCACGGACAGGTGCGGCGCGCCGTGATCTGGCGCTCTGGCAGCCAGATTGTCGGGCAGATCGTGTCATGGGCATCGACCTTCCTCGTCATCCGCATGCTGACGCCCGGCGATTATGGACTGGTGGCGATGACCGGGGTCGTGTTGTTGTTGCTCAACATGCTCAACGGACATGGGCTGGCCAACGCATTGATCCAGCGCGGCGAGGTATCGCAGCGACAGCAGCGACAAGTGCTGGGGATGTTGCTGCTGCTCAACCTGACGCTGGGCGGCGTGCAGTTTGCGGTCGCGCCGCTGGCCGCCACCTATTATCGCGAGCCGTTCGTCGCCGACCTGCTCCGGGTGCAGGCGCTGCTCTATGTCACTACGCCCTTCAGCTCCTTCGCCTATGCGCTGCTCGCACGGCGGATGGATTTCCATCGGCAGGCACAGGTCAACCTGCTGTCCTCCTTCCTCGGCGCTTTGGCTGCGATCGCTGGTGCCTATGCCGGGCTCGGCGTCTGGACGCTGGTACTGGCCCCGGCGGTGCTGTTCGCGACCCGCGCGATCGGACTGACCATCGCCGCCCACGCATGGATGTGGCCGAGTTTCGACTTTCGCGGCGCGGGGCATCTCGCCCGCTATGGCGGGGTCGTCGCCGGATCGAGCCTGCTGAGCTTCGCGCAGAGCCAGGCGGATATCCTCGTCGCCGGGCGCTGGTTCGATGCGCATGTAGTCGGCATCTATACCACCGCGCTGTTCCTGACCCAGATTTTCACTAACAAAGTCGTACCGCCGCTTAATGAAGTCGCCTTTTCAGCCTATGCGCGGATGCAACATGATCGCACGGCGGTGACGGACGGCTTCGTCCGGTCGGTGCGCCTCGTGATGCTGGTCGCGGTCCCCTTCTTCCTCGGACTTTCGGTTACCGCTGCACCGGTCGTCGCGATCGCGCTGGGCGAACAATGGCAGGAGGCGGCGCCGCTGGTCGCGCTGCTCGGCATCGCCATGCCGTTCATGGCGATGCAGACGCTGTTCCCGCCGGTGGTCGATGCGCTGGGGCGGCCGGGGATCACCGCGCGGACGACGGCGATCGGCGCGGTGCTGCTGCCGCTCGCGTTCCTCGTCGGCGTGCGCTTCGGCATAAGCGGGCTGGCGGCGGCCTGGATCTTCGCGCACCCCATCCTACTCGGCATCGTGCTCCACCGCGCCTTGCCGGTGATCGGCCTGTCGCTCGGCAGCTTCGCCGCCGCCGTCCGCCCGGCCTTTGCCGCCGGGGTGGCGATGGTGGGGGCGGTCCTGCTGGCCCGCGCCGTTATCGCGCCCAGTTCGCCGGTCGTGACGCTAGCGCTCTCGGTCGTGGTCGGCGGCGGCGCTTATGCCGGCATGTTGTGGTGCTTCGCCCGTGCGGCGGTCATAGACGCGGTCGCGATGGTCCGGCGACGCTAACCCTGCAATTGCCGAATCGCGTCGCGCGTCGCGCGCAGATAGGCCGTGCCGTGGAAGCGATAGGTACCGATGAAGTGCGCGAACGCCGCGCCGCGCGGCACGCCCGCATTCCAGAAATTGAAATAGCGGCCATAGGGAAGCAGCACCGGTTCGACATCGTTGGCAACGACGAAATTGGCGGCGACCTGCTCGCTGCCCCAGCGGCGCCACTGCCGTTCCCCCAGAATCTGATCCATCGCCAGCGACAGCGTTTCGGCGACGGCGCGCCCGTCCTCGCTGCGCACGAATCCAGCGAACCCGGCACAACCCCGGACATAATAGAGCGATTCGCGCCCCGGCACGGCGACCCGGTCGAGCACCGCTTCCGAAGCGTCCTGGACATGGGTGGCGCTCGCCAACGGATCGACCGCGCGTCGCGTCGCGACAAAGGCATCGACCGGCAGCAGCCGTGCGTCACCCTCCCCCAACAGCGTGAAGCTGCGCCCGGCATCGATCGCCGCCGCTACCTCGGGCACCGGACCCAGCGTCACCGTGTCCGAATCGAGCTGAATCACATAATCCTGCGCGCGCAGGTCGAGGATCGTCAGCAGCCTTTCCCACACGTCGCGCCGCGGGCAGGGGTCGGTCGCGACCGTATCGATCGCGATGATCCGCGGGTCGCCTAGTTGCGCGGCCAGCACCGCCTTGTCCGCCGCGGTCAGCGTCCCGTCGTCGAGGATCACCACCCGGCCGCGCCGCAGATGATGCAGCAGCGATTTGACCGCGACCAGATAGGGGAGCAGCACCGCGCTGCCGATCATCGAGAAGACGATGACGCCGTCGTCGCGTATTGTCGCCGGCGGCGTCGCAAGAATGGCGCGCGCCAGCCGGCGGTGCCGCCATTGCTTCCAGTGCCAGTTGAGATGTTCGCCGAGCGAGGACATGCCGCCTGCTTATCGACCGCCGGTTAAACGGGCGTCAACCGGCGCGCCTAACCCTGCTGGATATAGGCGCGCATCGCCTCCGCCTCGGCCTCGATCCCGTCGATGCGATATTTGACGAGGTCGCCGATCGACACGAATCCGACCAACCGCTCGGCGTCGATCACCGGCAGATGCCGGATGCGCCGCTGCGTCATCAGCGACAGCGCGCCCAGCACCGATGCGCCCGGATCGACCGTGATCGCCGGGCTGGTCATCCGTTCGGCGACCGGCAGATCGAGCGCCGCCGCACCGCGTTCGACCAGCGCCTGGATCATGTCGCGTTCGGAAAAGATACCGACGACCCGGGTCCCCTCCAGCACCGGCACCGCGCCGATGCGATGTTCGGCCAGCAGCGCCACGACGTCCCGCACGCGCGCATCGGCCCCGACCGACACGATCGCACGCCTGCCCAACAGTTTCGCGATGGTCATCGCCCTCTCCTCCCACCGGTGCCCCGGTCCGACGCGACAGGGGCATCCATGGGTTGAGAATTCCACGCTTCGCCACCATTGAAAAGCCATGGCGAACGATCTCGACGACCCCGTATATGCTGCGTTCGCCTGGAGCAGGTTTCGCTGGCTGCTCAAGGTGATGGCCGCGATCTCGGCCGTAGCCGCGCTGCTGGCGCTGGGGGGTATCTGGTGGTGGATCGGGTCGATGAACTGGGTGATCGCCGCCGCGACGCTGGCCGGAGTCGGGCTGTCGGTGATGCTGGGCGGTGCGCTGATGGCGCTGGTGTTCCTGAGCAACGGATCGGGGCATGACGCGGCGGTCGATGCCTTCAACGCCGATCGCGATCCGGGGCGCGATCGGCGGGAATGACGTGCTGCGCGATTCCCGGTCGAGACGTCCAAAACCGGAAGACGCCCGATTACCGGGTCACGCCGCCGCCAGTTCCAGCGCCGCCGCCTGTGCCAGGCTGGTCCCGTCGAGAATGCGCGCGGTCTCGTCGCGGACGCGCGCCATGGCGTGGCGGATCGCGCAGCTCGCCTCATCCTTGCAGTCGCCGCACGGGCGATAAGCGGTACGGCTGACGCAGGGGACCAGCGCCAGCGGGCCTTCGATCACGCGGATGATCTCGCCGAGCGAAATCAGATGCGCCGCGCGCGCGAGGTGATAGCCGCCCGCCTTGCCCCTGGTCGACAGCAGGAACCCCGCCTCGCGCAGATCGGCGAGGATCAGCTCGAGGAACTTGCGCGGCACGTTCGCGGCGGTGGCGATGCGGTGCATCGGCATGGGCGCCTCGCCCGCGGGTTGTTCGGCAAGGAACAGCATCGCGCGCAACGCATAGCGGGAACGCTGGGTCAACATCGTCCAATGCCCATGCCACTTGCGACACGGCAAGGGAAGTACGCTTCTTTTCAAAGCCGGGACAAGCGCCTATATCCCTCCCGTCGGCTTCCAGCCGGCTATGACGATAAACTGCGGCGTGCAATAGACGCAGCGGACCCGGGGGCAGTACCCGGCGGCTCCACCATAAGGTGGTGTTTCTGGACACCGTTTCTGACGGGGCCGAACCAGGATCGACGTGTGTTGAAAAGCGCTGTTTTCGTTCGGAATGGGACCACCGCAACGGCCCATACACACAAGTGCCAACGATAACGAAGCACTCGCGATTGCGGCGTAACTAAGGGCCTCACGGCCTGAAGTTACTCCAAAATAGCGCGGTTGGACCGAACCGGGCAACAGAATCGGATTCCAGCGGTACGGGGAGCACCGGGCAACAGAAGCTCCCCACTCCCTTTCGCAACACGCCCATGCCCGCTACGCCCGCGCCCATGGACATCGACCTCATCGCCCTGCTCATGCTGGTCGCGTTCGGCGCGGCGGCGCTGGATGCGATGGCGGGCGGCGGCGGGCTCATCACCCTGCCCGCGCTGCTCGCCGCGGGCGTCCCGCCGGTCGTCGCCCTCGGTACCAACAAGTTGCAAAGTTCGTGCGGCACGGCGGGCGCGACCTTCGCCTTCTGGCGTAAGGGGCATATCGACCTGCGGCGGTTCGCCCTGCCCGCGCTCGCCTCGTTCGGCGGAGCGGCGGCCGGCGCGGCGCTGGTGCAGGCGATCGACCCGCATTTTCTCTCGGGCGTGCTGCCGGTCCTGCTGGTCGCGATGGCGCTGTATTTCCTGTTCGGTCCGCGCCTGTCCGACGTCGATACCCATACCCGCCTCGCGCCGGCCGGGCTGTTGCTCGCGGTCGCGGCGATCGGCGCGTATGACGGGTTCTTCGGCCCTGGCACCGGATCCTTCTTCACGCTGTTGCTGGTCACCGCCGCCGGCATGGGCGCGACGCGAGCGGTGGCGCATACCAAGCTGCTGAACCTCGCCAGCAATCTGGCCGGCGTCACCGTGCTGGTCGCGGGTGGGCATGTGTGGTGGACGCTCGGCCTCGCCATGGCGCTCGCCAGCCTTGCGGGCGGACAGGTCGGCGCGGCGCT
Organism: Sphingomonas epibiotica; assembly: GCF_039615155.1. Taxonomy (NCBI): domain Bacteria; kingdom Pseudomonadati; phylum Pseudomonadota; class Alphaproteobacteria; order Sphingomonadales; family Sphingomonadaceae; genus Sphingomonas; species Sphingomonas epibiotica. Next base: position 5,104 of record NZ_JBDGHY010000006.1, read on the forward strand.
CGCCATCCGGTTCGGCGGGCGCGCGATCCGGCCGCTGCTGGTCGTCATCTCGCTGGCGCTGACGGTGAAGCTGATGGCCGACCCGGCCAATCCGTTGAGAGTGTGGCTGGAAATTTAAACGCTACCCCGTTCGTCCTGAGTAGCCACTGAACCTGTCGAAGGGGCGTATCGAAGGACCGTCTGTGGCAGGTGCTTCGATACGGGTCTTCGACTGCGCTCAGCCCCTACTCAGCACGAACGGTTCCACTTTTGACGGAACTAAACGGGCGTCAGTCCAGCCGCCGCCCCTCGATCCGCGTCAGTCGGCACGCAAGGTCCGCCTCGCCCGACGCCACGATCCAGTCGGCGCCGTCGCGCACGATCCCGGTCGTGAACACCACCGGCTGCGGCAGATAAGCCTGGTGCGCGATCGGTGCGATCAAGTCGGACGCCGCCTCCAGCACCGGTCGCGACTCGTCGCGCTCCAGCACGCAGCCCGCTTCCGCATCGATCAGCGCGCGATAGGTCCGGTACACCCCCACCGCGCCCTGTTTCTCGACGCCATGATAGAGCAGCATCCACCCGCGCGCCGTCCGCACCGGGGGCGTGCCGCCACCCAGCTTGTACGCCGCCGCCCCCTTGAGCGGGCGTAGCGCCGGTTCGGCGAGCGGGCGCCAGTGCAGCATGTCGGGCGAAGTGGCGAGGTTGATGCTCGGCCCGCTCGTTTCCGCCCCGTCCGGCGCCGCAACGAACCACGCATCGGAAAGCGGCCGGGTCAGCGAAACATAGCGCTCCCCCACCCGCCCCTCGAACGGCACCATGTCCTTATTGCCATGGTCAAGGACGATCCCATGCGACCGCCAGTCGAACCCGTCCTCGGACCGGTACATCACCGTACACAGCCGCCCGCCCGACACGCCGCATACCGTCATCCAATACACGCCGTCGATCACGACGATGCGCGGGTCCTCGACGCCGTACTGCGCATAAGGCCCCGACGGTTCGACCGCGCGGTCGTAATGCACCGCCACGACCCGCTGCCCATCGGCCGACAATTCTACCGGTAACAGCCATGACAGCGAAGTCAGTCCGAGGAACGGATAGGCCCCGCCGGTCAGCGCGAAGAATCGCGGATCGCGCACATCGGCCGCCTCTGCCGCGAACCCGTCGAGCACATAGCCCCGTGGCGTCCAGCGGATCGAACGCACCTGCCCGCCCCGCACCGGCTCACGCAGAGCCTCGGCGATCCGCACCAGTAGCAACAGATTGCCGCTGGGCAACCGCGTCAGCGCCGGATTGAACGCGCCCAATACATAGGTCGGCTCGGATATGTCGCGGCGGAGCGGCGATCGCGTCAGATCGACATCGTCCGGCGCGAAGACGATCCGGTCGTCGCTCACGCCGCGTCGCCATCCTGCATCGACCGGTGATGGCGAATCACTTCGTCGATGATGAACCGCAGGAACTTCTCGGAAAATTCCGGGTCCAGATCGGCATCGCGCGCCAGCGACCGCAACCGCGCAATCTGCGCCTCCTCGCGCCCCGGATCGGCGGCAGGCAGTCCTTCGTCGGCCTTGTAGCGGCCGACCGCCTGCGTCACCTTGAACCGTTCGGCGAGCAGAAAGACCAGAGCGGCATCGATATTGTCGATGCTCTGGCGAAAGCGTTGCAGCGTCGCATCGGACATGGCGATCCTTCCTGAACGGCGGGGGGTGCCGGGGGTCCGCCCCTTTCGCGCGACCGGGCGCGTCGCGCAACCCCGCCTTTCCCTTGCGTTCGCAAGCGCGAACCGCCACATCGCTGGGACATGACGGCTACCCTGCACCGCCTCGACAAGCGGACCGAACCCTCGCTCGATCCGCTGATGGCGCTGGTCGCCGACGACATGAATCGCGTCAATGCGGTGATCCTCGACCGGATGCAGTCGAAGATTCCGCTGATCCCCGAACTCGCCGGCCATTTGATCGCGGGCGGGGGCAAACGGATGCGGCCGATGCTCACCCTCGCCTGTGCGAAGCTGATCGGGTACGGCGGCACACGCCATCACCTGCTCTCCGCCGCGGTCGAATTCATTCACACCGCGACGCTGCTCCACGACGACGTCGTCGACGGATCCGACCTGCGCCGCGGCAAGCGCACCGCCAACATTATCTGGGGCAATCCGGCCAGCGTCCTGGTCGGTGACTTCCTGTTCTCCAAGAGCTTCGAACTGATGGTCGAGGCCGAAAGCCTGAAGGCGCTGCGCGTCCTGTCGGGTGCCTCGGCGGTCATCGCCGAGGGCGAGGTCAACCAGCTGACCGCGATCCGCCGCATCGATACGCCCGAGGACCGCTATCTCGACATCATCGGTGCCAAGACCGCCGCTTTGTTCGCCGCTGCGTGCCGCATCGCCGCGATCGTCGCCGAACGTTCGGACGCGGACGAAGCCGCGCTCGACGCCTATGGCCGCAATCTCGGCATCGCCTTCCAGCTGGTCGACGACGCGATCGATTACGTGTCCGACGCCGATACCATGGGCAAGGATGCCGGCGACGATTTCCGCGAAGGCAAGATGACGCTGCCCGTCATCCTTGCTTATGCCCGCGGCAATGAAACCGCGCGCAGTTTCTGGCGCGACGCGGTGTCGGGCAAGCGCGCGAGCGATGCCGATTTCGCCCATGCGATCACCCTGGTCCAATCGTCGCGCGCGGTCGACGATACGCTCGCCCGCGCCCGCCATTACGGGCAGCGCGCGATCGACGCGATCGGTCGTTTCCCCGACGGTCCAGCCAAGGACGCGATGGTCGAGGCGGTCGAATTCGCGGTGCGCCGCGCTTACTGATTGCTTGGCAATTTGGCAGGAAACGCTTTCTAAACAATATCCTGTGACGTTACATGCCGCGCATCACGATATGCGCCGCTATGTCATAGGACGATGATGCGAATCGCCGACGATCCCGCCTTTCGCGGGGCCATCACCTCTGCGCCGTGGATGCTCGACTTCGCGCTGTTCGGCCATTGGGACCTCGGCACCGTCCAGCGGTTCGGTGCGGCGCTGCGCGATGCGGTCGCGCGCTTACCTTCGCTCGGCGTGCGTCCGGGAGAGCAGGTCGCGCTGTTCGACATCACCGGCTTCGCTGTCCAGTCGCCCGAGATACTCGCCGCGATCGGCGAAATCGCCGACCGCTCGCGCACCACCTCGCGCCGGATCGCGCTGGTCCGCAACAGCGCGCTGCTATCGATGCAGGTGCGGCGCGCGCTGCCCCATCTGCCGATGTTCGATTCGCGCGAGGAAGCGCTGGTCTGGCTGCGCGAAGATGGAAGGGCCTAGCCCCACCCGTACCCCCGGGGCATGATCCCGCCTCTCGCTTCTTCGGCTTGGCAAGGGCAGGACAGATCGCCCTCACCTTTCCGCCGCTACGCCATCCGACAACCGACCGGCGCTTTCCTACATCGCAAAGCTGTGACAGGCTCGCCCAACGTTCTGTCGCATCGTCCTAACTCGACCCGCACGGCCAAACGCCGCGGGTGCGTCACTCCACCGACGTGACCGACACAAACCCTGCGCAAGTGTGAACTTTGTGAACTTTGGACTCAAACCGCGCGCTTCTCCAGCGCTTGCGCCGCCTCGGCCATCAGCGTCGCGATGATCTCCGCCGCCGGCTCTTCCTTAGTGACCATGCCGACCGACTGGCCGGCCATCAGGCTGCCATGCTCGACATCGCCATCGATCACCGCCCGGCGCAGCGCGCCTGCCCAATAATGTTCGATCTGCAACTGCGCCTCGGCCATCGCCACGCCGCCCTCGTCGAGCATCTGCGCGACTTCGCGTTGTTTCGCGGTGAACAGCTCGCCCCCCGCATTCTTGAGCGCGCGCACCGGAATCACCGGCAGCCGCGGGTCGATCTGGACGCTGGCGACGGCGTCCCGCGCCGATGCGCGCAAGAACGCCTTCTTGAACGCCGGATGCGCAATCGATTCGGTCGCACACACGAAGCGCGTGCCGAGCTGTACGCCCGCCGCGCCCATGTCGAGGTAACCGGCGATCGCCTCGCCCCGGCCGATCCCGCCCGCGACGAACACCGGTACCTGATCCGCCACCTCGGGCAGCATTTCCTGCGCCAGCACGCTGGTGGAGACGGGGCCGATATGGCCGCCGGCCTCCATCCCCTCGATCACCAGCGCATCGGCGCCCGAACGGATCAGCTTTTTCGCCAGCGCCAGCGCGGGCGCGAAGGCGATGACCTTGGCCCCGGTCGCCTTGATCGCCTCCAGCGACCCCTTGGGCGGCAGGCCGCCGGCCAGCACGACATGGGTCACGCCGTGCCGTCCGCACACGTCGATCAGGTCGAACAGCGCCGGATGCATGGTGATCAGGTTCACGCCGAACGGCTTGGTCGTCAGCGCCTTGGTCCCGGCAATCTCGGCATCGAGCAGCTCGGGGGTCATCGCCCCGCACGCGATCACCCCGAATCCGCCGGCATTGGAGATTGCGGCGACAAGGTTGCGCTCGCTCACCCACGACATCGCGCCGCACAGGATCGCGGTCTCGGTACCCAGAAAGTCACAGCCACGCGCCATCCGGCGCTCAAGGCGCTCGGCGCCGATCGAAGCGTTGGTCATTGCCCCGCCTAGCGCGGGCGGACGGCTTCGGGCAAGCAGGGACGATGATGCGACAGGAACATGGCGAGCTGGTCGTCACCACCAACGGACAGGGGCTGGTGCTGATTACCGGACAGGTGCGGCACTGGGTCGATGCTACGGGCATCGCCAGCGGGCTGCTGACGCTGTTCTGCCGCCACACCTCGGCCTCGCTGCTGGTGCAGGAAAATGCCAGCGAAGCGGCGCGCGACGATCTCGAACGCTATTTCCGCCGCCTCGCGCCCGAAAGCGACCGCTATGCCCATGACGAGGAAGGGCCCGACGACATGCCCGCGCACCTGCGCACCGCATTGACCAACACGTCGCTGTCGATTCCCGTGATCGGCCACCGCCCGGTACTCGGCACGTGGCAGGGCATCTACCTGTTCGAACACCGTCGCGCGGCGCATCGCCGCAGGATCGCCGTCCACCTGCTAGGCGAATAATCCTCCCCGCTTCGCAGGGAGGGGGACCTCCGTGAAGCGGTGGTGGAGGGGGGTGTCGGCATCCACAACGGTTGCGTTGGACGGCCAACCCCCTCCACCAGCCTGCGGCTGGTCCCCCTCCCCGTGCCGGGGAGGAACGATCAGCCCTCTGCGTCCAGCCCGTACGCCGTGTGCAGCACGCGCACCGCCAATTCGGTATAGTCTTCTTCGATCAGCACGCTGACCTTGATTTCCGACGTGGTGATCGCCTGGATGTTGATGCCGCGGTCGCCCAGCGTCTGGAACATCGTCGATGCCACGCCCGCATGGCTGCGCATGCCGACGCCGACGATCGAGATCTTGGCGACCCGCGTGTCGTGCAGCAGCTTGGCGAAGCCGATATCGCCGCTCGCCTTTTCCAGCGTGTCGAGCGCGCGGGCCAGTTCGGCGGCGGGCACGGTGAAGGTCACGTCGGTCGACCCCGCCGAATGGGCGATATTCTGGACGATCATGTCGACATTGATGCCAGCGGCGGCCAGCGGCGCGAAGATCGATCCGACCGCGCCGGGGCGATCGGGCACCGCGACCAGCGTGATCTTCGCCTCGTTCTTGTCGTGCGCGATGCCGGTGATGAGCTGCCGTTCCATGTCCGTCACTTCCTCTTCGCCGACGATCAGCGTTCCACGATATCCGTCCTCGTCGCGCGTATCGTCGAACGACGACAGCACGCGGACGCGGACCTGTTCCTTCATCGCCAGCCCGACCGATCGGGTCTGGAGCACCTTCGCCCCCACCGAGGCGAGCTCGAGCATTTCCTCATACGTCACCCGCGCCAGCTTGCGCGCGCGCGGTACGATGCGCGGGTCGGTGGTATAGACGCCGTCGACGTCGGTGTAGATGTCGCAGCGATCGGCCTGCATCGCCGCCGCCATCGCCACCGCCGACGTGTCCGACCCGCCGCGCCCCAGCGTCGTGATACGCTGCTCGTCGGTCACGCCCTGAAATCCGGGGATCACCGCCACTTCGCCGCGCGCCAGGCTTTCGTCCAGCGCGGTCGTGTCGATCGATTCGATGCGGGCGGTGGCATGCGCGTCGCTGGTGCGGATCGGCAATTGCCAGCCCAGCCACGACCGCGCCGGCACGCCGATCGCCTGCAGCGCGATCGCCAGCAGCCCGCTGGTCACCTGCTCGCCCGACGACACCACCGCATCATATTCGCGCGGGTCGTACAGCGCCGATGCCTCGCGGCAGAAGCCGACCAGCCGGTCGGTATCGCCGGCCATCGCCGACACGACCACCGCGACCTGATTGCCCGATTCGACCTCGCGCTTGACGCGCTGGGCGACGTTGCGAATGCGTTCGATCCCCGCCATCGAGGTGCCACCGAACTTCATCACGATCCGCGCCATGCGTTTTGCCATTCATCCTTGGGGGGAATGGCGGCGGCTGATAGGAGAGCGCCATGACGAACGCAAGCGAAGCAATCTTTATGTCCCCAAAAGCCGCGGTCGCGCAATCAAGCGTCGTCGCGCGCGAGGCGGCGCATTTCGGCGAGCTCGCCGCCGACTGGTGGAACCCGCATGGCAGTTCGGCGATGCTGCACCGACTGAACCCGGTACGCCTCGCCTTCGTCCGCGCCGCGATCGATTCGCACTGGGGCGGCGACGGTCTCGGCTTCACCCCGCTGGCTGGCAGGACGGTGCTCGATGTCGGCTGCGGCGCCGGACTGCTCGCCGAGCCGCTCGCCCGGCTCGGCGGACAGGTGACCGGCGTCGATGCCGCGCCCGAGAATATCGGTGCCGCCAGTGCCCATGCCGCGCAGTCCGGCCTGTCGATCGACTATCTGGCCGGCGGCGTCGAAGCGGTCGCGGGACGGCAGTTCGACCTCGTCACGTCGCTGGAGGTGATCGAGCATGTCGCCGACCCCGCCGCCTTCGCCCATGCGCTGACGCAGGCGGTGGCGCCGGGCGGGCTGCTGATCGTGTCGACGCCGAACCGCACCGCGCTGTCGCGCCTCGCGATGATCGCGGTCGGCGAAGGCACTGGCCTGATCCCGCGCGGCACCCATGACTGGGACCGGTTCCTGACGCCCGACGAGCTGACCACGCATCTGCGGGCCGGCGGCATGACCGTATCCCCGCCGACCGGCCTCGCCTTCTCCGCCGCGCACGGCTTCAAGCTGTCGGACGACGTGTCGCTCGACTATTTCCTGACGGCGACTGCCGGATGAGCGATACGCTCGACCGTTTCACCGACGCCCAGCGCGACAGCTATCCCACTGCGCTCGCCGAACTGTGTGCCGGGGACAAGCGCAGCCACTGGATGTGGTTCGTCTTTCCCCAGATCGCCGGCCTCGGCCAGAGCCCGACCGCGCGCCACTTCGCGGTTCGCGACCTCGCCGAAGCCCGCGCCTATCTCGACCATCCGCTGCTCGGGGCACGGCTGCGCGAGTCGGCGCAGGCGCTGCTGCCGCATCGTGGGACCGACATTGGCCGCATCCTCGGATCGATCGACGCAATCAAGCTCCGTTCGTCGATGACGCTGTTCGAGGCGGCGGCGGATGGCAGCGAACCCATCTTCGCTGCGATCCTCGACGCTTTTTATGACGGCGAGCGTGATTCGGCCACGCTCGCCCGTCTCTAGCTGCGCGGGGTAAGCTTCAGCAGCTTGGCATTCGCCCCGTCCTGCAACACCCAGATCGCACCGTCTGGCCCCTCTTCCACCTCGCGGATGCGGGCATTCATCGGCCATTGGTCGCCCTTGGCGGCATTGGTGCCGTTGACGTCGACCCGGACCAGTGCCTCGCTCGACAGGCCACCGATGAACAGGTCGCCGGCATATTGCGGGAACAGCTTGCCCGAATAGACGATGAGCCCGCCCGGCGAGATCACCGGATTCCACGCGACCTTGGGCGCTTCCAGATCGGGACGGGTGCTGTGGCGCGGGATCGGTCGGCCGTCATAATGATCGCCCTCCGATACCAGGGGATAGCCGTAATTGCGCCCGGCGACGATCAGATTGACCTCGTCCCCACCCTTCGGCCCCATTTCCTGTTCCCACAAATTGCCCTGCGCATCGAAGGCAATGCCGAGCAGATTGCGGTGCCCGTAGGACCATACCGCCGGATGGAAGCCCTTCGCGGTCAGCCCCGGATCGCCCGCCGGCTGCCCGTCGAGTGTCAGGCGCAGCACCTTGCCGAGCGTCGCCTTGGGGTCCTGTGCCGGATCGAATTTCTGCCGTTCGCCATTGGTGAAGAACAGGTGCTGGCCATCGGGTGCGAAGGCGATGCGGCCCGAATAATGGCCGTCGCCGCTCACGAACGGCGTCGCGCGGAACAATTCGGTGATGCCGGTCATGCGGTTGCCGTCGAGCACCCCGCGCGCCAGCACCACGCCCTTGCCGCCATCGCCCGCCACCGAATAGCTCAGATAGACGCGGCGGCTGGTCGCGAAGTCGGGGGCAAGGACCACGTCCATCAGCCCGCCCTGCCCCCCCGAATCGACGGGAATGGTCGCGGCGGTGGTCCGCTGGCTGCCATCGGCGCTGACCAGCAGCAGCGTGCCGCCCTTCTCGGTCACCAGCATCCGCCCGTCGGGGAGGAAGGTCATCGCCCAGGGGGCATTGAACGTCGCCACGTCGCGCGTTGCGAACGGCACGCCGCCGGTGGTCGGGCTGGGCGTGGGGGCCGGAGTCGCGGTGGCGGTCGGCGCGGGCGAGACGACGACCGGCGCCGCATCGACATCACTGCCGGCGTTGCACGCTGCCAGCAGGGCGGCGGCGGGGATCAGCGAACGGAACGGCAGCATCGGCGACATCCTCTCGAAACGACATATTTGCCCGTGGCAACGCGGTGCCGGGCGCGACGATCCTGCGCCCCTTGCCGAGACATGCAATTTTACATATATGGACGTTGCTTCCTCGACATCGTTAACGTGCCGAGGCCGGTTCCAACAGGGACCGGCAGCGAAGCGGCGTAGCTGATGGAGACGGCATGGCGGATATCGCCGAACTGAGGCGATTGATCGAACCGGAGGCCAAGGCCTTGGGTTTCGCGCTGGTGCGCGTGAAGATGATGGGCGGCAAGTCGGACCCGACGCTGCAGGTCATGGCCGAGCGTCCTGACACCCGCCAGCTGACCATTGACGACTGCGCCGAATTGTCGCGTCGCATCTCCGACCTGCTCGACGAGAAGGATCCGATCGAGGAAGCCTATCGGCTGGAGGTTTCGTCGCCCGGCATTGACCGGCCGCTGACGCGCTTCGCCGATTATGACGACTGGAAAGGATTCGAGGCGCGCGTGACGCTCGACGCGCCGATCGATAATCGCAAGCAACTGACCGGCATCCTGCTCGGCACCGATGGCGAGCAGGTCAGCATCGACGTGCGCAAGCACAAGGCGATGACCGTGCCCTTCGCGGCGATCATCGATGCCAAGCTCATCATCACCGATGCGCTGCTCAAAGCGACGGCACCGCTGTCGACTGAGGGTGCCGACGAATATGAAGACGAACCTGCCGACGACGAACCGGCTGACGCAGAAGGACTGAACTGACATGGCCACCGCCGTCACCGCCAATCGGGCGGAACTGATCGCGATCGCGAACTCGGTCGCATCGGAAAAGATGATCGACAAGGCCATCGTGATCGAGGCGATGGAAGACGCGATCCAGCGCGCCGCCAAGACGCGCTATGGTTCGGAAAATGACATCCGCGCGAAGCTTGATCCGAACACCGGCGACCTGCGCCTTTGGCGCGTGCTCGAAGTCGTCGAGCTGGTCGACGATCACTTCAAGCAGATCGGCGAGAAGGACGCGCAGAAGCTGCAAAAGGGTGCCGGCATCGGCGACTATATCGTCGACCCGCTGCCCCCGATCGAATTCGGCCGCATCCAGGCGCAGGCATCGAAGCAGGTCATCCTGCAAAAGGTCCGCGACGCCGAGCGCGAGCGCCAGTTCGAGGAATTCAAGGATCGCCAGGGTGAAATCATCACCGGCGTCGTCAAGCGCGTCGAATTCGGTCACGTCGTGGTCGATCTCGGCCGCGCCGAGGGCGTCATCCGCCGCGATCAGCAGATTCCGCGCGAAGCGGTCCGCGTTGGCGACCGCGTCCGCTCGCTGATCCTGAACGTGCGTCGCGAGAATCGCGGCCCGCAGATCTTCCTCAGCCGCGCCCACCCCGACTTCATGAAGAAGCTGTTCGCGCAGGAAGTGCCCGAAATCTACGACGGCATCATCGAGATCAAGGCCGCGGCCCGCGATCCGGGTTCGCGCGCGAAGATCGGCGTCATTTCGCATGACGGCTCGATCGATCCGGTCGGCGCCTGTGTCGGCATGAAGGGCAGCCGCGTGCAGGCCGTCGTGCAGGAAATGCAGGGCGAAAAGATCGACATCATCCCGTGGTCGCCCGACACCGCGACCTTCGTCGTCAACGCGCTTCAGCCGGCCAACGTCGCCCGCGTGGTGCTCGACGAGGAAGAGGACCGAATCGAGGTCGTCGTTCCCGACGATCAGCTGTCGCTCGCCATCGGTCGTCGCGGCCAGAATGTCCGTCTTGCCAGCCAGCTGACCGGCAAGGCGATCGACATCCTGACCGAAGCCGATGCGTCGGAAAAGCGGCAGAAGGAATTCATCGAACGCTCGGGCATGTTCGAGAAGGAACTCGACGTCGACGAGACGCTGGCGCAGCTGCTGGTCGCCGAAGGCTTCGGCGAACTCGAAGAAGTCGCCTATGTCGAGATCGAGGAACTGGCGAGCATCGAGGGCTTCGACGAGGACCTTGCGCAGGAGCTGCAAAGCCGGGCGCAGGAAGCGATCGAGCGCCGCGAACAGGCCGCTCGCGAAGAGCGCACCGCTCTGGGTGTCGAGGACGATCTGGCCGAACTGCCCTATCTGACCGAAGCGATGCTGGTCACGCTCGGCAAGGCGGGCATCAAGACGCTCGACGACCTCGCCGACCTCGCCACCGACGAACTGGTCGAAAAGAAAAAGGCCGAACCGCGCCGTCGCGGCGACGACGCCCCGAAGCGCGAAGCGCCCAAGGGCGGCATCCTTGCCGAATATGGCCTGACCGACGAACAGGGTAACGAGATCATCATGGCCGCCCGCGCCCATTGGTTCGCCGATGAAGACGCTGCGGTCGAAGAGTCGGAGGACGCAGTTGCGGAATCCGAACAATGACACCGCGCGGCTAACCGACAGCCCCGAGCGCAGCTGCATCCTGTCGCGTGAGCATGGCTCGCGCGACGGGCTGGTCCGACTCGCGCTCTCGCCCGATGGCGACGTACTGCCCGATGTGCGTGCCAAGGCTCCCGGCCGTGGCGCTTGGATCGGGGTAACCCGCGCCGAGCTGGAAACCGCGATCGCCAAGGGGCGGTTGAAGGGTGCGTTGGCGCGCGCGTTCAAGGGCGCGGCGTTGACGATCCCCGCCGATCTGCCGCAACTGGTCGAGGATGCGCTGCGCCGTCACGCGCTCGACCGGCTGGGGCTGGAGGCGAAGTCGGGCTTCGTCGTGATCGGCGGCACCGCGATCGACAAGGCGGCACGCAGCGGCAAGCTGTACGGTCTGTACCATGCGTCCGACGCCGCCCCCGATGGCGCCGGAAAACTGGCACAGGCATGGCGGGTCGGAACCGATGACGAAGGTTCCGGGCGCAAGGGATTGGCATTGCCGGTCCCGCGCACCATATTGTCGTTAGCGCTTGGGCGCGAAAATGTGGTACATGTCGGCCTGACCGACGCACGGGCGGCACAGCGAGCCAATGACGCGCTGTCCCGCTGGCTGCACTTTATCGGACCCGAACCTATCCCTGCGGCTTGCGAAACATCTTCGCAGGGCGCATCGACGGCGCAATTTTCCGGCACGGACGTTGTCGGACACATTGGCGTCGACCAATTGAAGCAGGAACCTGAGTAACCGGATGAGCGACATCGACAACGACAAGCCGAAGCTGGGCACCCGCGCGCCGCTCGGCCTCAAGCGCACCGTGGAAACTGGCAAGGTGAAGCAGAGCTTCAGCCATGGCCGCTCCAACACGGTGGTCGTGGAGGTGAAGCGCCGCCGTGTGCTTGGCCGTCCCGGCGAGGAACAGCAGCCTGTCGAACAGGCAGCCCCCGAAGCGGCACCTGCGCCGCAGCAGCGTCCGGCGCCAGCGCCGGCGGCCCCTGCCCCGCGTCCGGCGGTCAGCAGCAACGCCGGCCTGTCGCGTCACGAACTGCAGGCCAAGCTGCTGCGCGAGGCCGAAGAAGCGCGGATGAATGCGGCCGAGGAACATCGTCGTCGCGACGAACGCCTCGCCCGTGAAGCGGCCGAGGCCGAGCGCGCCCGTGCCGAGGAAAAGGCCCGCGCCGCTGCCGAGCCGACGCCCGCTCCGGAACCGACGCCTGCACCCGCTCCTGAACCGGTTGCCGCACCGACGCCGGCCCCCGAGCCGACGCCTGCACCTGTCGAGGCAGCGCCGACTCCTGCGCCTGCTCCGGAACCGGTCGCCGAAACTCCGGCACCGACGCCTGCGCCTGCACCCGCACCGGTCGCGCCGAAGCCTGCTCCGGTTCAGGCCAAGCCTGCGCCGCGTCCGGCTCCTGCGCCCGTGCCGGCTCCGCAGCCGATCGTCCTGACTGCCGACCCCAACCGGCCGGCACCGCGTCGCTTCACCCCGGTGCAGCGTCCGGAAATCCCCAAGCCGCAGCCCAAGCCCGAGCCGGCCCCCGCGCCTGCTCCGACGGCGGCCGCGACGCCGGCCGCGCGTCCCGCCGCCGGCGGCCAAGCCGCCCGTCCGACGCCGTCGGGCACTGGCCAGGCGACCCCGCGTCGCAACGAGCCGGCACGTCCCGCGCCTTCGCGCGACCGCAAGGGCGACGATCGTCGTCAATCGGGCAAGCTGACCGTTACCCGTGCGCTGGGCGACGACGGTGCGCGCTCGCGCAGCCTCGCGGCACTCAAGCGTGCACGCGAGAAGGAAAAGCGTGGCTTTGGCGGCCCGCGCGAACCGCAGATCAAGCAGGTCCGCGACGTGCAGGTGCCTGAGGCGATCACGGTGCAGGAACTCGCCAACCGCATGGCGGAAAAGGGTGCCGACCTCGTCAAGACGCTCTTCAAGATGGGCATGCCCGTTACGATGACGCAGACGATCGATCAGGACACCGCCGAACTGCTGGTGACCGAATTCGGCCACAACATCGTTCGCGTCAGCGATTCGGACGTCGATCTGGCGCTCGACACTGCCGAGGATTCGGCCGAGGCGTTGCAGCCGCGTCCGCCCGTCGTCACGATCATGGGTCACGTCGATCACGGCAAGACCTCGCTGCTCGACGCGCTGCGCGGTACCGACATGGTCCGCGGCGAGGCCGGTGGCATCACCCAGCATATCGGCGCGTATCAGGTCACGCTGAAGGACAAGTCGCGGATCACCTTCCTCGACACGCCCGGCCACGAAGCGTTCAGCGAAATGCGGGCGCGCGGTGCCGACGTTACCGACATCGTCATCCTCGCGGTGGCGGCCGACGACGGGCTGATGCCGCAGACGATCGAGGCGATCCATCACACCCGCGCCGCGGGCAAGCCGATGATCGTCGCGATCAACAAGGTCGACAAGCACGAGGCGAACCCGCAGCGTATCCGCGAACGCCTGCTCGAACATGACGTGCAGGTCGAAGAAATGGGCGGCGAAACCCAGGACGTCGAAGTGTCGGCGCTCAAGAAGACCGGTCTCGACCAGCTGATCGAGAAGATCCAGCTCCAGGCCGAACTGCTCGAGCTGCAGGCCAATCCCGATCGCCCGGCCGAAGCCAGCGTGATCGAGGCGAAGCTCGACAAGGGTCGTGGCCCGGTCGCGACCGTGCTGGTCCGTCGTGGTACACTGAAGGTCGGCGACGTGTTCGTCGTCGGCGCGGAAAGCGGCAAGGTCCGCGCGCTGATCGACGACAAGGGTCGCCAGGTGAAGACCGCCGGCCCGTCGACCCCGGTCGAGGTGCTGGGTCTGTCGGGCGTGCCGATGGCGGGCGATCCGTTGCAGGTCGTCGAGAGCGAGGCGCGTGCCCGCGAGGTCGCCGAATATCGTCAGGGCGTGCTGCTCCAGAAGCGCACCACCCAGGCGCCGGCCAGCCTCGAGAGCATGTTCTCGGCACTCAAGTCGAAGCAGGCGATCGAATATCCGCTGGTGGTCAAGGCCGATACTCAGGGATCGGTCGAGGCCATTGTCGGGTCGCTTAACAAGATCTCGACCGACGATATCCGGGTGCGGATCCTGCATTCGGGCGTCGGCGGCATCACCGAGAGCGACGTGACGCTGGCGGCGGCATCGGGCGCGCCGATCATCGGCTTCAACACCCGTCCCAATGCCAAGGCACGCGAGATCGCCGAGCGGAACAAGGTGGCGCTCAAATATTACGACGTCATCTACACGCTGACCGACGATATCCGTGCGGGCATGGCGGGTACGCTCGGGCCGGAAGCGTTCGAAACCGTCGTCGGCCGTGCCGAAATCCGCGAAGTCTTCTCGGCGGGCAAGCATGGCAAGGCCGCCGGTCTGCTGGTGGTCGAAGGCATCATCCGCAAGGCGCTCAAGGCGCGGATCACGCGCAACGACGTCATCATCTACCAGGGTGAGATCGCGTCGCTGCGCCGCTTCAAGGACGATGTCCCCGAAGTACGTGCGGGTCTGGAATGCGGTGTCACGTTCACGCAGAACTTCACCGACATCAAGGCGGGCGACTTCCTCGAAACCTACGAAGTCGAACTACGCGATCGTACGCTGTGAGTGACGGGCGGCAGGGGGCAACCCTTGCCGCCACCCTCCGCCCCCGGTTGCGCTTGGCCGCGGTCTGGGTAATCGGCGGGGCGGCGGCATTGTTCGTCGCCAACCTTTTTCCCTATTGGGCGATACCGATCGTCGCAGCTTTGCTGGCGCTGTGCTGGTTGGGACTGCTGATCGACGGACTGGTGCAAAGTTGGCGGTGGCGTGCCTCCGGCATGCCGGCATTGTTATTCGGCTTCGTGCCGATCATCGCACTGCCCTTCGCCGCCTTTCTCACGAGCCACGCTCTTTACTGGTCGCATGTCGCACCGTCATGGTGGCTGGTGCGATCGGAGCGTAGCGCGTTCGATCGGGCGCTGACCGGCGGTCCGATGCCGACCCACGTCAGCGATATCGAACGTTCCGGTTCGCGTGTCGCCTTTCGCACCGTTAACGCGCTGACCGGAAGCTGGGCGGGCATCGTCCATGACCCGACCGACCGCCTGGCCGCCGCGCGCGGCTGGAACGGCGGACCGGTCGCCACCGACATCGCCGCTGTCTTCGGCAGCAATACCATCTGGTGCCAGCGACTCGACAGCCACTGGTTCCACTGTCAATTCGATTAGGCCATGACCGACTCCACGCAAGAAACCCGCTCCGTCCGCCTGCTTCGCGTCGGCGAACAGGTCCGCCACGTCCTGTCCGACGTCCTCGCGCGCGGTGACGTGCATGACGAGGTGCTGGCCAGCCATTTCGTCTCGGTCACCGAAGTCCGCATGTCGCCCGACCTGCGCCACGCGACGGTGTTCGTGAAGCCGTTTCTCGGCAAGGACGAAGAAGTGGTTCTGAAGGCGCTGCGCACTAACACCGCCTATCTCCAGTCGGAGGTCGCCAAGCGGGTGAACCTGAAATATGCCGCAAAGCTCAAATTCCTGATCGACGAGAGCTTCGACGAAGGCAGCCGCATCGACCAGCTGCTGCGCGATCCCAAGGTCGCGCGCGACCTCGAACCGGACAACGGCACGGCCGAGGACTGAGTGGCCAAGCTCTATTTCTATTATGCGTCGATGAACGCAGGCAAATCGACGACATTGCTCCAGGCGGATTTCAACTATCGCGAGCGCGGGCTGACGACGATGCTGTTCACCGCCGCGATCGACACGCGCGAGGGCATGGGCGTGATCGGTTCGCGCATCGGCCTGTCTGCCCCCGCAATTCCGTTCGACGAGGGTAGCGATCTGTACGCCTGTATCGCCGCCGAACCGGTCGGCTGCGTGCTGGTCGACGAAGCGCAGTTCCTGACAGAGGCGCAGGTCGACCAGCTTGCCCGCATCGCCGACGAACTGAGCGTACCGGTGCTGGCGTATGGCCTGCGCACCGATTTCCTCGGGCACCTCTTCCCCGGATCGGCGCGACTGCTGGCGATCGCCGATGCGCTGATCGAGTTGAAATCGGTCTGCACATGCGGGCGCAAGGCAACGATGAACCTGCGCGTCGATGCGCAGGGTAATGCGGTGCGCGCCGGGCAACAGACCGAGATCGGCGGCAACGACCGCTATGTCGCGCTGTGCCGCCGCCATTTCTGCGAGGCGATGCGCTGATGCACGGCTGGATCATTATCGACAAACCGCTGGGGCCGGGTTCGACCCAGGTCGTCTCGGCAGTCAAGCGGGCGCTGCGCGAGGGCGGCTATGGCAAGCACAAGGTCGGCCATGGCGGGACGCTCGACCCGCTGGCGAGCGGCGTGCTGCCGGTCGCGATCGGCGAAGCGACCAAGCTTGCCGGGCGGATGCTCGATGCGTCGAAGCGCTACGACTTCACCATCCGGTTCGGCACGCAGACTGATACGCTCGACCTTGAAGGCAAGGTGATCGCCGAGTCGCCGGTGCGGCCGACGCTCGCCGGCATCGAATCGGTGCTGGCGCGCTTTACCGGACCGATCGAACAGGTGCCGCCCATCTATTCGGCGCTCAAGGTCGATGGCGAACGCGCCTACGACCTTGCTCGCAAGGGTGAGGAAGTCGTCCTCGCGACTCGCAAGGTGACGATATCTTCCCTGCGGATCCTCCCCGGCACGGGGAGGGGGACCAGCGAAGCTGGTGGAGGGGGATCGCCGCGCAACGCAACGGCTGTGGATGCCGCTACCCCCCCTCCACCACCGGCTGCGCCGGCGGTCCCCCTCCCCGCGAGCGGGGAGGAATTGAGCGAAATCACCCTTTCCGCCTTCGTCTCCAAGGGCACCTATATCCGCAGCCTCGCGCGCGACATCGCCCTCGCGCTCGGCACGGTGGGCCACGTCACCATGCTCCGCCGCACCAAAGCCGGCCCCTTCACCCTCGCCCCGGCCATTTCGCTGGACAAACTGGCGGAATTGGGTAAGGGCCACGCGCTTGAAGAAACGCTCCTGCCACTGGGGGCGGGGCTGGACGACATCCCGGCTCTGTCCCTCGACCCCGATCAGGCAGGGCGGCTCCGCAAGGGGCTTCGACTGATCGGGTTTGCAGCGGACGACGGTCTGGGCTTTGCGACACTGGACGATGTGCCGGTGGCGCTGGTCGAGACCGAAGGCGGGGAAACCCGTGTCGTCCGCGGCTTCAACCTCGAATAGAAAGGACGACGATGTCGATCACTGCTGAAAACCGTCAGGCCCTCATCCAGGAACATGCCCGCGCCGAAGGCGACACCGGCAGCCCCGAAGTGCAGGTCGCGATCCTGACCACCCGCATCCAGAACCTGACCGAGCATTTCAAGACCCATGCGAAGGACAATCATTCGCGTCGCGGTCTGCTGATGCTGGTCAACAAGCGGCGTTCGCTGCTCGACTATCTGAAGAAGAAGGACGCGGAGCGCTACAGCGCGCTGATCGCGAAGCTCGGCCTTCGGAAGTAACGAAGAAAGGGCGGTCCGACGGGCCGCCCTTTTTCCATGGGGGGCGGCCAACTCCGCCCACGAAATTCCCCGCGAAACGGGGTATAGGCTTTGCGACCGGATCTCCGGCCAAGCCGTCCCGCCGCAATCCGGCGATGCGGGACACCGGGCCGAAACGGTCCGACACTCGGGGTGGACAACCACCCAAGCTGCCCCGGCGCGCATAGGGCCGCCGGTGTAAAGGAAACGCAATGTTCGATATCAAGAAAAGCACCATGGACCTGGGCGGCAAGACGCTGACCCTCGAAACGGGCCGCGTGGCGCGTCAGGCCGACGGCGCGGTCATCGCGACGCTGGGTGAAACCGTGGTGCTGTGCGCGGTCACCGCCGCCCGCTCGGTCAAGGAAGGGCAGGACTTCTTCCCGCTGACCGTCCACTATCAGGAGAAGTATTCGGCTGCGGGCCGCATCCCCGGCGGCTTCTTCAAGCGCGAACGCGGCGCGACCGAAAAGGAAACGCTGGTTAGCCGCCTGATCGACCGTCCGATCCGTCCGCTGTTCCCCGAAGGCTTCTACAACGAAATCAACGTCATTGCCCAGGTGCTGAGCTATGACGGCGAAAACGAGCCGGACATCGTCGCGATGATCGCCGCCTCGGCCGCGCTGACCATTTCGGGCGTGCCGTTCATGGGCCCGATCGGCGCAGGCCGCGTCGGCTACATTGATGGCGAGTACGTCCTGAACCCGACGCTGGATCAGGTGAAGGAAGGCGATCTCGACCTGGTCGTCGCCGCCACCGGCGACGCGGTGATGATGGTTGAATCCGAAGCCAAGGAGCTGTCGGAAGAGGTCATGCTGGGCGCCGTTGTGTTCGCGCACGACGCGTCGAAGAAGATCGTCGACTGCATCATCGACCTCGCCGAACAGGCTGCCAAGGACCCGTGGGAACTGGCACCGGTCGCCGACCAGTCGGCCGCCAAGAAGAAGCTGAAGTCGCTGATCGGCAAGGACCTGACCGCGGCCTATAAGCTGACCGACAAGCAGGCGCGCCAGAACGCGATCAACGACGCCCGCACTAAGGCACGCGACGCCTTCGCCGACCTCAAGGAAAGCGATCCGGCGCAGTATCTCGGTACACTCAAGCTCGTGAAGAAGCTGGAAGCCGAGATCGTCCGCACCGCCATCCTGAAGGACGGCCGCCGCATCGACGGTCGCGACACCAAGACGGTCCGCCCGATCGAGGCGATGGTCCACTTCCTGCCGCGCGCGCACGGTTCGGCGCTGTTCACCCGTGGCGAGACGCAGGCGATCTGCACCACCACGCTCGGCACCAAGGACGCCGAGCAGATGATCGACGGCCTGAACGGCCTGCACTATGAACGCTTCATGCTGCATTATAACTTCCCGCCCTATTCGGTCGGTGAAGTCGGCCGCTTCGGTGCGCCAGGGCGTCGCGAAGTCGGTCACGGCAAGCTGGCATGGCGCGCGCTGAACCCGGTGCTGCCGTCGAAGGACGAGTTCCCCTACACGATCCGCGTCCTGTCGGACATCACCGAGTCGAACGGCTCGTCGTCGATGGCGACGGTCTGCGGCGGTTCGCTGTCGATGATGGATGCCGGCGTACCGCTGAAGCGTCCGGTGTCGGGCATTGCCATGGGTCTGATCCTCGAGGGCAAGGATTATGCGGTCATCAGCGACATCCTCGGCGACGAGGATCACCTTGGCGACATGGATTTCAAGGTGGCGGGCACCAGCGAAGGCATCACCTCGCTCCAGATGGACATCAAGATCGCCGGCATCACCGAAGAGATCATGAAGGTCGCGTTGGCGCAGGCGAATGAAGGCCGCGCCCATATCCTCGGCGAAATGGCGAAGGCGCTGGGCGAAACCCGCACCGAGCTGTCGGCTCACGCGCCGCGGATCGAAACCTTCTCGATCGACAAGTCGAAGATTCGCGAAGTCATCGGCACCGGCGGCAAGGTGATCCGCGAGATCGTCGCCACCACGGGTGCCAAGGTCGACATCGACGACGAGGGCGTCATCAAGGTGTCGTCGTCCGATCCGGCGCAGATCGAAGCCGCCGTCAACTGGATCAAGGGCCTGGTCGAAGAGGCCGAGGTCGGCAAGATCTACAACGGCAAGGTCGTCAATCTGGTCGATTTCGGCGCGTTCGTGAACTTCATGGGTGGCAAGGACGGCCTCGTCCACGTCTCCGAAATCCGCAACGAGCGGGTCGAGAAGGTCGCTGACGTCCTGTCCGAAGGCCAGGAAGTGAAGGTCAAGGTCCTCGAAGTCGATCCGCGCGGCAAGGTGCGCCTGTCGATGCGCGTCGTCGATCAGGAAACCGGTGCCGAGCTGGAAGACACCCGCCCGGCGCGTGAACCGCGCGAAGGCGGCGACCGTGGCCCGCGTGGTCCGCGTCGTGACGGCGGCGACCGTGGTCCCCGCGGCGAAGGCGGCGATCGCGGCCCCCGCCGCGACGGTGGCGACCGCGGCCCCCGCCGCGATCGTGGCGACCGTCCGCGTCGCGAGGAATCGAAGGACGAAGGCGGCAATGCTGGCCTGCCGTCGTTCATCACCGACAACTGATCGTTCGCCGGTCGATTTGAAGAAGGGCTCGCGGCGACGCGGGCCCTTTTTTGTTGGGCGGAACGCGGCGCTTCCGGCGCGCATCACCGCTCGGGGCTTGTGCCCCCCCGCCCGGAAGCGGTATCCGGCGCATCTTCATGGCACGCTCTTCCCAACGTCCGCAGAAGCGGCCCGCCGCCGCTCCCTCCCGCTGGCGGCGCATCCTGCGCTGGACGCTGGGGATCGGGTTCGGCTTCGCGGTGATGGCGGCGATCGCGCTGGTCGTCGCGGTCTATAACGCCAAATCGAACATCCCGAGCTTCAACCAGCTCAAATCCTCCCCCAATGGCCAGATGATTCGCGTGCGGGCGGCCGACGGGTCGATCCTCGTGTCGCTCGGGCCGAGTTATGGGGAATGGATTCCCTATTCGCAGATCCCGGCGCCGATGCGCGAGGCGATGGTCGCGGTCGAGGATCGGCGGTTCCGCTCGCACTGGGGCGTCGATCCGGTGGCGCTGGCGCGAATCACCAAATTCGCGATCGAGACGCGCGGTACCGGCCGGCGGTTGCAGGGCGCATCGACGATCACGCAGCAGGTCGCGCGCACCATCTTCCTGTCGAACAGCTACACCGTCGGGCGCAAGTTCCGCGAGATCATCCTGGCACTTGCGTTGGAGCGAAAGTTTACCAAGAACCAGATTCTCGAGCTGTACCTCAACAAAGTCTATTTCGGCGGCGGTGCCTACGGCATCGACGCGGCGTCGCGGCGCTTCTTCAACCATCCCGGCACCAGCCTGTCGCTGTCCGAAGCGGCGGTGATCGCCGGGCTGGTCAAGGCGCCCTCGCGCTACTCCCCCACCGCCGATGCCGAGGCGGCGGTCGGACGGGCCGGCGTCGTGCTGAAGCTGATGCAGGAAACCGGCGCGATCACCGCGGCGCAGGCGATGGACGCCGATCCGCAGGCGATCAAGCTGGCCCCCGAGCCGCAACAGAACAGCGTCCGCTATTTCACCGACTGGGCGCTGCCGCAGCTCGAAACGCTGATCGATGAGACCGAGGCACCGCTCGACGTGTGGACCACGCTCGACCCGGCGATGCAGCAAAGCGCCGATACCGCGATCCGCGCCAACGCCCCGGCAGGCGTGCAGGGCGCGCTGGTCGCGCTCGACCGCGACGGGGCGGTCCGGGCGCTGGTCGGCGGCAAGGACTATGTGTCGTCGATCTACAACCGCGCGACGCAGGCGACGCGTCAGCCCGGTTCGGCATGGAAGCTGTTCGTCTATCTCGCCGCGCTCGAAGCCGGCATGAACCCCGACAGCCAGGTCAACGACGCGCCGATCACGATCGACGGCTGGACGCCGCGCAACGCTTCGCGCCGCTATAGCGGGCAGGTGTCGCTGCGCACCGCCTTCGCCTATTCGCTCAACACCGTGTCGGCGCGACTGGGGCAGGAAGTGGGCTTCGCGACCGTCGCCGACATGGCGCGGCGCTTCGGCATCACCACCCCGATCAATACCAAGCCGGCGATGGTGCTCGGCACCTCCGACGTGCGGCTGATCGACCTGACGCGCGCCTATGCGTCGGTGGCAAGCGGCGGGACGGCGGTCGTCCCCTATGGCATCACCCGGGTCACCGCCAACGGATCGGTCATCTACCAGCATCAGGTCGACAGCTCGCGGGTGCTGGTCGCCCCCTATGTCGCGCAGCAGATGACCGACCTGCTCCAGACCGCCGTCAATACCGGCACCGGTCGCGCGGCACAGATCGGCCGCCCGGTCGCGGGCAAGACCGGCACGACCACGTCGTACAAGGACGGCTGGTTCATGGGCTTTTCGTCCGGCATCACCACCGGCGTGTGGATGGGCCGTGACGATGCGAAGGCGGTGGCGGGACTACAGGGCGGCACCGCGCCCGCGCGCGCCTTTGCCGCGTTCATGCGCCAGGCGGTGGCAAGTCGGCCGGTCGAGGAGTTCAATACCAAGGTGACGCTGCCCGAATGGCAGGAGGAACCTGACGCGGAGAGCTATTACGGCGCGCCCGACGACCGGGTGTATGTCGATCCCGACGGCAATCCGATCGAGCAGCCGCGCACCGGTGACGATCAGGGCGATGTCGATCAGGGCGACGACGCACCGGCGCAGCCGCGCGCCCCAGACGAACAGCTCGATCAGGACTGGATCGACCGCGCGCTCGGTCGCGGCCCGCGCTCCGATCCGCCGGTACCGCCCCAACGCCGGCCGCTACCCGACCGCCGCCAGCCGGTGCCGCCGCCGGGTTATCCGGAAGAGGACGCCCGCCCGAACCAGTGAAGCCCGGCCCCTTCCGCCCGCAACCAGCGGCGGGCGGCGTCGGGATCGCCCTCGAACAGCGTGGCGACCAGCGCGTGAAAGGCGGGGCCGTGGTGCATATGGACGCGATGCGCGACCTCGTGCGCGACGGTGGCGCGACGGACGAAGCCGGGCGCGAGCAGCAGCCGCCAGCTATAGCGGATCGTGCCGCTCGAACTGCAACTGCCCCAGCGCGCCTTGGGATCGCCGATCGCTACCTGCGCGACGGTGACGCCGGCCTTGGCAGCATAATGCGCGGTGTCTTCGGCGAGTACGCGCAGAGCCTCGCGCTTGAGCCAGCGCTCGATGCGGGCGGGGAATTGTTCGATCGGGCCGCCGCAGGTGAGCAGCCATTCGTCATCCTCAGCCGTATCCCCGCGCAGGCGGGGATCCAGAGCCCCAATCGCTGACGGCTGTTCTGCTTGGCCCTGGGCCCCCGCCTGCGCGGGGGCACGGTCGGCGGCAGGGACGAAGCGCACCGTCCGCGAGCCGCCTTCGATCCACCGCAGCCGCACCGCTCGATCCGCCACCGGCACCAGCGCGCCGTCGACGAACGGCCGCCCTTGCGGCAACTTCGCCCGCTGCGCCGCGATCCAGTCGGCCTTCTCGCCCGCCCATGCAACGGCCTTGGCAAGCGCCATCCGCTTCGGCACGGTCAGCCGTACCCGCCCGGTCGCCGGATCGACCGACAGCCGCGCGACGCGGGCGCGGGGGTGGCGGACGACCTCGACGCCGTCGATCACAACGTCCGGTCGGTCAGGTGGTTCTCAAGGTCGCCGACGTCGTTTTCCGACACCGTCCACCCGCGCGTCGACTGGCCGGCGGCATGCACGCTCTCGCGGTCGCCGCTGTTCAGGTAATGCCAGTCGGGGAGCGGCTTGCCCTCGTTGCGCAACCGATAGGCGCAGGTCGAGGGCAGCCATTCGATCTCGCCGACATTGCGCGCGTTCAATCGCACGCATTCGGGGACATAGGCATGGCGGTGGCGATAGTCGCTGCACTGGCCCATCCGGCGGTCGAGCAGCTTGCAGGCGACGTTGGTCGCATGGATCTCGCCGGTATCTTCATCCTCCAGCTTGTGCAGACAGCATTTGCCGCAGCCGTCGCACAGCGCCTCCCACTGCGCGCGGTCGAGCGCGGCGAGCGGCAGTTCCTCCCAGAAACGGCCGCTCACCGGACCCATTTCTTCAGCTCGGCGGCGACCGCTGGTCCGCCCTCATCCTGCGGCAGCAGTGCGACCGGGCGGCCCTGCGGGTCCATCAGGATCGCGGTGCGGCTATGGTCCATCAGATATTCGGTGGCGCCGGGCGGCTGCGACTTGGCATAGGTGACGCCATAGGCACGCGCGGCATCGGCGATCGCCTGCGCACTGCCGGTCAGGCCGACCATGCGCGGGTGGAAGGCGGCGACGAACTTGCCGACCACCGCCGGCGTATCGCGCTCGGGATCGACCGTGACGAAGATCGGCACGACCTTCGCTCCCAGCTCGGGCGATTCGTCCTCGAACGCCTTCACGCCCGCGGCGATATTTTGGACATCGACCGGGCAGACATCGGGGCAATAAGTATAGCCGAAATACATGATCCGCCATTTGCCGGCGAAGTCCGTGTCGCGGACCACCTTGCCGGACGAATCGGTCAGGACGAACGGCCCGCCGATGCGTGCCCCGGCGAGCGGCGGGGTGCCCGGCGATTCGGCCTGTCCGCCACAGGCGGCAAGGGCCAGCGCGAGCGCTGGCGCGAGGATGCGGACGATGCTGTTCATGGTGTTGCCAGCCATGATCTGATAGGCGACGCCTTGCAAGCCGCGTAACGTTCTTTCGGAGCCTGTTCCATGCCCGCCATCCGCCTCCTCCTCGCCGCCGCGCTGATGCTGCCCGCCGCCGCGCAGGCCCAGCAGATGTCGCCGGGCTATGTCTTCCTGAAGGCGATCCGCGATGAGGACGGGAACAAGGTCAACGACATTCTCGGTCAGCCGGGCCAGACGATCATCAATACCAAGGACCGCTCGACCGGAGAGGGCGCGCTGCACATCGTCGCCAAGAACGGCAACCTGACCTATCTCCGCTTCCTGCTCGCCAAGGGGGCCAATCCCAATATTCAGGACAATCGCGGCAATACGCCCGCATTGCTGGCGGTAGAGGCCGGATCGGTCGAGGCGATCAACGCGCTGGCGGCACGCAAGGCGAATCTGAACCTCGGCAACAGCAGCGGCGAGACCCCGCTGATCCGCGCGGTACAACTGCGCAATGTCGACATAGTCCGCACGCTGATCGCCGCCGGTGCCAATCCCGACCAGCCCGACGTGATCGCCGGCATGTCGGCGCGCGACTATGCCAAGCGCGATACGCGCACGCCGGTGCTGCTCAAGACGATCAACGACAAGCCCGCCGCAGTCGAAAAGGCGCCTGTCGCCGGCCCGCGACTGTAAGCTCAGCCCGCCAGTGCGACGTCGACGGGCGCCGTTCGTTCGGCCAACAGCCCTTCGCGCCTGGCAACGATCGTCGGCACCAGCATCTGCCCGGCGACATTGACGGCGGTGCGCCCCATGTCGAGGATCGGATCGATCGCCAGCAACAGCCCCGCCCCCTCGAGTGGCAGGCCGAGCGTGGTGAGCGTCAGCGTCAGCATGACGGTCGCGCCGGTCAGCCCGGCGGTCGCCGCCGATCCCAGCACCGATACCATCACGATCAGCGCATAATCTGCGGCGTGCAGCGTCAGTCCGAAGAATTGCGCGACGAAGATCGCCGCGACCGCCGGATAGATCGCCGCACATCCGTCCATCTTGGTCGTCGATCCAAGCGGCACGGCAAAGGCGGCATATGCGGTCGGCACACCCAGCGCACGCTCGGTCAGCTCCTGCGTCACCGGCAGCGTACCGACCGACGAGCGGGTGACGAAGCCGAGCTGGATTGCCGGCCATGCCCGGCGGAAGAACCAGCGCGGGTCGATGCGATGCACCGCCAGCAACAGCGGATAGACGACCAGCAGCACGATGCCGAGGCCGAGATAGACCGTGCCGGCGAACGCGCCGAGCGACGAAAGCGTGCTCCAGCCATAGCGGACGATCGCATCGCCGATCAGCGCCGCCGACCCGATCGGGGTCAGCGCGATCACCCAGCGGAGCAGCCGCCGCAGGATCATCAGCGCCGAGGTGTTGAAGGCGAGGAACGGCTCGCCCGCCGCCCCGACCCGGACGGCGGCGGCACCGACCGCGATCGCGACCACGATGATCTGCAGGACGTTGAAGCCCAGCGCGGTGGTCGCCGCGCCATCGACGACCTTCGTCGTCGCGGTCAGGCCGAGCAGATTGGCCGGCACCAGCCCTTTCAGGAAATCGAGCCAGCTACCCACGGTGGTCGGCGCGGCGGCGGTGGCGACGGCCGCGCTGCTCTGCAAGCCGGGTTGGATGACCGATGCGAGCACGATGCCGATCGATACCGCGATCAACGCGGTGATCGCGAACCACAACAGCGTCTGCCCGACCAGCCGCGCGGCATTGGGCAAATCGCGCAGCGCCGCGATCGATCCGACGATCGCCGTGAACACCAATGCCGGGACCAGCACCTTCAGCAATTGGACGAAAATCTGCCCGATCGTGTGCAGTGTCGTCCCGATCGTGCCATCGGCGCCGCCGGCCTGCGCGGCGAGGAACCCCAAACCGATGCCCACGGCCATGCCGATCGCAACCTGGACTCCGAACGACGGCCGATATGTGGATTTCTGCATCATGGGCATGTTGGAGACTGCTTCGTCGACGACAACCAAGCAATTCTAGCATCGCCGCAACGCAGCATTACAGGCCTTCGCCGCCGACCCAGTGCGCATTCGATAAATAGCGTGCGACGTCCCATACTTGGCGACGCAGGTCGGGGACGGCGACGATCTCCCAGAAGGCGCCACGGGTCATAGGACCGATCGCGAACAGCGAATCGTCGGTTTCGCCATCGGCGCGCCGCACGCGGCCGGTCGATTCGACCTCGACGCCCAGATGCTCCGGATCGGGACGGATGCTACCCCGCGCATGCAGTTGGCAAAGCAACGGATCGTTGGTCCGCGCCAGATCGCCTTGCGGCCCGGTGCAGCAGATGATGCGCGCGACGTGCAGCGTTTCGCAGGCTTCGGCACCGCGCGGTCGCCACCGGACGTCGATGCCATCGCCGTTCGGCACCGCATCGCAGGTTTTGCCCGCCAGCACGGTCAGCCGCCCGCTGTCGACCAGCGCCGCGATCCGGACGGCAACGGCGGGGGCCAGACGGTGGCGATGAATGTCCCACCAAGGCCGCAAATGACGCAGGAAACGGCGACGTTCGTTGCCCTCCGCCGCCGCCCAGATGCCTTGGGTAAAGGGGCGCAGTTCGTCGATTGCGCTGCGCCAGCCGATCACTTCCCCGCGCGCGCGCACCTCGCGCACCAGGGCCGACAGCGGCGGACGCGGACGTTCGGACCGCGGTGGATCGCCGGGGGTGGCGGGGGCATGACGATGCGGCAATAGCCCCCGCCGCGACAGCGCGACCATCCGCCCGGCAAACCCGCGCGCCTCCAGCGTCAGCACGACATCGACCATGGTCAGCCCGGTGCCGACCAGCAGTACGCAATCGTCGTCACCCAACCCTGCCGTCCCGCGTGCATCCCATGGATTGCCGACATAGGCCGGCGATCCGATCACCGCTTCCAATCCCGGCGGCACCTGCGGCGCGAGATTGCCGACCGCCAGCACCGCGACATTGGCGGCGACCGTCCGCCCGTCGCGCAACGTCACTCGCCCGCCGTCGCAATCGATCGCCTCGCCTTCGACGATCGTCAGCCGATCGGGCGCCGCTGCCTGCGCCCCGGCGAGTAGTTCGCGCAGATATGCGCCATAGGTCGCGCGTGGCACGAAATCGCCGGCGCCCTGCGTGTCGCCGCGTTCGGCCAGCCAGCGGACGAAATGGTCGGGCCGGTCGGGAAAGGCGCTCATATTGGCGGCGCGGACGTTGAGGAGATGGTCGGGCTGCGCCATGCCGTACGCGACCCCCTGCCCCGCCGCCCCGCCGCGCTCGATCAGCGTTGCACGTGGCCCGTCATGGCGCAGCAGGTTGATGGCGAGCAGCGTTCCCGAAAAACCCGCGCCAACGATCGCGACGTGATCGATCATGCCGCATCCCCTTCGCGCCGGCGGAAGCTGCTGGCGTCGATGCCATGGCGCTGTAACCGGTCATACAGGCTGCGACGCGGCAGCCCCAACACCTCTGCGGTCGCGGTCACGTCGCCGCCGGCCTGTTGCAGCGCCTCCCCGATCATCGCCGCCTCCAGCCGGGCGAGGCGTTCGGTCAGCGACAGCCCCGCCTCGCCCGGATCGTCGCGGGTCAGCGCCAGCACGGTTTGCACCGCGAAGTTGCGTAGCGCGCGGACATTGCCGCGCCACGGATCGGTCATCAGGCGCGCCTCGACCTCGGCAGTGATCGCGGGCACCGGCCGGTCATATTGCGCGGCCACATCGCGCAGGAACCATGCGAACAGCATCGGCACGTCGGCGCGGCGTTCGCGAAGCGGCGGGATGCGCAGCCGGATCGTCTCCAGCCGGTACAGCAGATCCTCGCGGAACCGCCCGTTCGCGACCTCTTGCGCCAGGTTCGACTTGGCGGCGGCGATCACGCGCAGATTGACGACGCGCGGCGGTTCGCGGCCATTGGCGGGCAGTTCGCGCTCCTCGATCACGCGCAGCAGCTTGCCCTGCACCGCACTCGACATGCTGTCGATCTCGTCGAGGAACAGCGTGCCGCGATCCGCCTCGGCGATGCGCCCGCCGCTGCCGCGCGTGCCGAACAGGATTTCGTCGACCAGATGGTCGGGCAGCGCCGCGCAATCAACCGAAACGAAGCCGTGATGCCGCCGCTTGCTCCAGCGGTGCAGTTGCCGCGCCGCCAGCTCCTTGCCGGTGCCCGTCTCCCCCTCGATCAGCACATCGACGTCGATCTGCGCCAGTTGCCGCAGCTTGTCGCGCAGCGCATCCATTGCCGGCGTCGTACCGATCAGCGGATAATCGTCCTCCGCCGCCGCATCGACCGACGCGCGCAGCCGCCGGTTTTCGAGCACCAGCCGCCGTACCTCCAGCGCGCGGCGGACGCTGGCGATCAGGTGATCGGCGGCAAAGGGCTTGGCGATGAAGTCGAACGCCCCGTCGCGCATCGCCGCCACCGCCATCGCGACGTCGCCATGCCCGGTCATCAGCAACACCGGAATTTCGCCGTCGCGCGCGCTGACCGCCTCGAACACGGCATGGCCGTCCATCTTGGGCATGCGGATGTCGGTGACGACGATGCCGGGAAAGTCGGGCGTGACGCGCGCCAGCGCGGCGGTCGCATCAGCAAAGTCCGCCACCTCCAGCCCAGCAATGGCGAAGGAGTCGACCAGCGCCGTCCGCAGGGCGTCGTCGTCATCGATCAGCAGGATCATCGCCCGTCTCCTTCTGCAATGTCACGCGGAACGTCGCGCCCGAGGATGACGGCACCACCGTCACCATGCCGCCGAATTCGGTGACGATGTCGCGCACGATCCCCAGCCCCAGACCCAGCCCATCGGCCTTGGCGGTGACGAAGGGTTGAAAGATGTCGTCGGCGATCGCCGGATCGATGCCGGGGCCGTTATCGGCAACGGTCAGCAGCACTCGATCGCCGGACGGTTCGACCTGCACCGCGACGCAAGGATCGGGCGTGCCCTGCACCGCCTCCAGCGCGTTGGTCAGCAGGTTGACCAGCACCTGTTCGAGCCGCACCCGCCCGGCGCGCACCATCGGCTGCCCGGCAGTCGGCAGGTCGAGCGCCACCCCGGCCATGCGAAACCGGTCGCCGACCAGCAACAGCGCGCCGGCAATCACCGCATCGAGCGGCACCGGACCGACCATTCCCTTTCCCCGCCGGGCGAAGCGCCGCATCTCCTGCGTGATCGCACCGATCCGCGCGGTCAGGTCGACCGTCGTCGCCAGGTTCGCCGCCACCCGGTCGATCCGCCCGCTGGCCAGATGATGTTGCGCATTTTCGGACAGCGTCCGGATCGTCGCCACTGGCTGGTTGATCTCGTGGACCAGGCCCGCAGTGATCGATCCCAGCGACCCCAGCCGATTGGCCTGCGCCAGTTCCTCGCGCGCTTCGCGGAACCGGCGGTCGATCGCGGTCCGCTCGACAATCTCCGCGCGCAACGCAGCGGTCCGCTCCGCCACCGCCCTTTCCAGCGACGCCCGATAGCGGGCCGCCTGCGCCGCCCGTGCCGAACGCCACAGGAACAGCGCGAGCAGCGCAGCGATCGCCAGCGACGCGGCGATCGTCGTCAACCGTGCCAGCGCGGCCGCATCGCGCAGCGTCCGCTGCGTCGGGACGACATGCAGCAATTGCCATCCGGCCAGCGGCATGGCGACACGCGCGAGCAGCATGTCGTCGCCGCCCGGCCCCCGCGCCATGTCGGCGCCGAAGCGATAGCGACTGGGCGACAGCGGCGCATTGCCGAATTGACCGCTGCGGGCGATATCGGCCCGGATGGCGGCGGAAAGCGGCCGGGTGATCCGGAATCGTTCTTCGGCATCGGTCGCGAACAGCACGATGCCGCGCCCGTCGCTCACCAGCGTCTGTCCCGGATCGCTCGACCATGCCCGAATCAGGTCGTCGAACTCGACCTTCACGACGATCGCGCCCGCCGGGTCGCCGGCAGTGCCGATCCGGCGCGCGAGGAACAGGCCCGGCCGCCCGCTGACATTGCCGACCGCGAAATATTCGGCCGCGCCCTGCCGCATCGCCCGGACGAAATAGGGTCGGAAGCGATAGTCGCGCCCGACAAAGCTTTCCGCCGTGCCGGCATTCGACGCCGACACCGTCATCCCGTCGCGATCCAAGAGGTAGATGACCGGCGCACCGGTCCGCTGTGCCAGCATCGCCAGCTTGCCGTTCATGCGGTCGGTCGCCGCCGGATCGCGCCGCCGGAGCGTATCGAGCAGATCGGTATATTCGCCGAGCACGATCGGCAGCAGCCGGAATTTCGCGAGGTCGCTGGCGAACAGTCGCGCCTGTTGCCGCGCCGTCCGGGCGGTATCGTCCCGTAGCTCGGCAAGGCCCGATCGTTCGAACCAGATGAACGCCGCCAGCCAGATCATCCCGATCGTGGCGATTGCCGCGATGATCCCCGCGAGCAGCGTCGTCCTGCGGTACAGCCAGCCCATGCGTGCAGTTTACCGCACGACGCCGGGCGGCGCCATGCGGATTTTTGCGCGGATTCGGCATACATCGCAGCTATCAGGACAATATACTGTTATTTTACAGTGACTTACGCTTGCACGAAAAATGGTTCATAGAATGTCCGGCATGGGCCATTCTTCGGTCCGTAGTGCGGCATCAATGTCCGCACGGGCAATCTTGGGAGAGATGCTGTGGCCTCCATACCCCATCCATCGGTCGCGGCCGGTCCGTCGACCAATTCGCGCCTGAAATCGATCATCGGCGGATCGACCGGCAATCTGGTCGAGTGGTTCGACTGGTACGTCTATTCCGCCTTCACCCTGTATTTCGCGCCGCATTTCTTTCCGTCGACCAGCCAGACCGCACAGCTGCTGAGCGCCGCGGCCGTCTTTGCCATCGGTTTCGTCATGCGCCCGATCGGCGCGTGGATCATGGGTATCTATGCCGACCGCCATGGCCGCAAGGCCGGGCTGACGCTGTCGGTGACGCTGATGTGCGCCGGCTCGCTGATCATCGCCTGTACCCCGGTCTATGAATCGATCGGCCTGATCGCTCCCGCGCTGCTGGTACTCGCGCGGCTGATGCAGGGGCTGTCGGTCGGTGGCGAATATGGTGCCAGCGCGACCTATCTGTCGGAAATGGCGGGCAAGGATCGGCGCGGCTTCTTCTCGTCCTTCCAATATGTCACGCTGATCTCGGGCCAGTTGCTGGCGATCCTGCTGCTGCTGTTGCTGCAATCGGTGATGCCGAAGGCCGAGCTGGAAGCATGGGGCTGGCGCATTCCGTTCTTCGTCGGTGCCGTGCTGGCCGTCGTCGTCTTCTATCTGCGACGCGGCCTTGCCGAGACCGAAAGCTATAAGAACGCGAAGAAGACCGATGCGCCGAAGTCGGGTTTCCTGATGCTTCTGCGCAACCATCCGAAGGAAACCGCACTGGTCATGCTGCTGACCGCCGGCGGTACGCTCGCCTTCTACGCCTATTCGATCTACATGCAGAAGTTCCTGGTCAACACCTCGGGCTTTTCCAAGGAGACCGCGACCCAGATCAACGCGATCACCCTGTTCGTGTTCATGCTGTTGCAGCCGATCGCCGGCGGCCTGTCGGACAAGATCGGGCGCAAGCCGTTGATGGTCGCGTTCGGCATTGCGGGCGTGCTGTTCACCTATCCGATCTTCAGTGCGCTGGAACAGACGCGCGACGCCACGACCGCCGGACTGCTGGTGATGGCCGCGCTCATCATCGTCACCGGCTACACCTCGATCAATGCGGTGGTGAAGGCGGAGCTGTTCCCGGCGCATATCCGCGCGCTGGGCGTGGCACTGCCCTATGCGCTCGCCAACACCATCTTCGGCGGCACGGCGGAATTCGTCGCGCTGAAGTTCAAGGATGCCGGCTGGGAACGTGGCTTTTACTGGTACGTCACCGCGATGATCGGCATCTCGCTGATCGTCTATCTGCGGATGCGGGACTCCGGAAAGAACAGCCTTATCCAGGAGGATTGATCGGCTTTCCCGATCTCCTTCCACCTTCGACGGGCGGCGGGGCAACCTGCCGCCCGACTTGTATGTGGCCGCCGACCGCCGACATGGGAGCGATGCGCGCGCTGCTCCCCTGCCTGTTGCTGCTGACCGCCGCCTGTGACGGCGGTGCGACGCCGCCGCCGCAACCTGCCGCTACGGCCGGGACACGCGGGCTGGATACCACCGCGATGCGGGCGACCATCGCCGACGCCGAACGGCTTCCCCGCTTGCGGTCGCTGCTGGTGCTGCGCGATGGTCAGCCGCTGACCGAACGCGTATTCAATGGCGGCCCGCCGCTCGACCGACCGGTCAACATAAAGTCGGCGTCGAAGTCGGTGATGTCGGCGCTGGTCGGTATCGCCATCGAACGCGGCGTGTTCACCGGCGTCGACCAGCCGGTGCTGCCGATCCTGCGCGGCGATGCGCCCGCCGATCCTGATCCCCGGCTCGCGCGGGTGACGATCGGCAATTTGTTGTCGATGCAGGCCGGGCTGGAGCGGACCTCGGGCGAATATTACGGACGCTGGGTATCGAGCCCCAATTGGGTCCGCTTCGCGCTGTCGCGGCCGTTCGTCGCCGATCCGGGAACGGCGATGCTCTATTCGACCGGATCGACCCATTTGCTGTCGGCGGCGCTGACCAAGGCGAGCGGGCGCAATACGCTCGCCAATGCCCGCGACTGGCTGGGCGAACCGCTCGGGATCACCATTCCGGTCTGGCCCGCCGACCCGCAGGGCATTTACTTCGGCGGCAACGAGATGCGGCTGTCGCCGCGCGCGCTGGCCCGGTTCGGCGAACTCTATCGCCTCGATGGAGTGGTGGGCGGCAAGCGCATCCTGCCGGCCGACTGGGTGCGGACCAGCTGGACGCCGCGCGCGGTGTCGCCGTGGAGTGGGCAGGCCTATGGCTATGGCTGGTTCCTGACCGAGATGCGCGGTCACCCGGTGCGCTTCGCCTGGGGCTATGGCGGGCAGATGGTCTATGTCGTTCCCGACCTGCGCCTCACCGTCGTCATGACCTCGGTGGCTGACGCCGCGCGCGACAATGGCCATATCGACGCGCTGCACCGGCTGGTGGCGGACGGGGTGATCCCGGCGGCCGAGGCGGGGGCCGGAATGCCATCAACAGGTGCAACCGTTCGTCCTGAGTAGCTGTTGAGCTTGTCGAAACAGCATATCGAAGGACCGTCAGAGGTGCTTCGATACGGGTCTTCGACTTCGCTCAGCCCCTACTCAGCACGAACGGAGTGGACTGGGCCAGTCGCCTCAAACCGTGACGATCGCCTTCAGCACGCTGTCCGCCTCATCGATCAGTTGCGGCATCCGCTTCGGTGCCTCATCGATCGACAGGCGGTGCGTGGCGATGCGATCGGTCGCGATCCGGCCGCTGCGGATGCTGGCGATGACATGGTCGAAATCGACCGACAGCGCGTTGCGGCTGGCGCGCAGCGTCGTCTCGCGCTTGTGGAATTCGGGATCGGCAAAGACCAGATCGTCCTTGCACACGCCGACCAGCGTATAGTCGCCGCCATGCGCGACATAAGCGAGGCCGGCGCGCATCGCCGCGATATTGCCGGTGGCGTCGAACACCTGATCGAACATCTCGCCATCGGTCATCGCCGCCAGCGTCCTGGCCAGCGTCACATCGGCGACCACCGTCTCCTCGAAACCGAATTGCGCGCGGGCATAGTCGAGCCGTGGCGTCCGCGTATCGGCCAGCACGATCCGCTCTGCTCCCGCGATCTGCGCGAACAGCGCGGTGCCCACGCCGATCGGTCCGGCGCCCACCACCAGCACCCGGTCGCCCGCGCCGACCTCCGCCCGCCGGATTGCATGCGCGCCGATCGCGAGGAACTCGACCATCGCCGCCTGGTCGAGGCTGAGGCCGGTCGCATCGACCACCGCCGCCTCGGGTACCGCCATCCATTCGCACAGCCCGCCATCGACATGCACGCCGAGCACGCGGATTGCTGCGCAGCAATTGGGTTTGCTGCGCCGGCACGCGCGACAGGTGCCGCACGGCAGATAGGGGTTGACCGTGACCACCTGTCCGACCGCCAGGCCGCTGCCCGCCGGAGCCTCGACGACCTCGGCCGCCAGTTCGTGGCCGATCAGGCGGGGATATTCGAGGAACGGATGCTTGCCGGCATAGATGTGATAGTCGGTGCCGCACAGCCCGACACGCCGCATGCGCAGCAGCACCTCGCCCGCCGCCGGACGGGGCGGTTCGCGGGACTCGAGGCGCAGGTCGAACGGCTCGGCGCAGACCAGCGCCTTCATGCGGCAAGCCCCCGCCCCGACAGGATCAGCGCGACACCGATCGGATGGCGCGCGGCGGCGGGCAGCGTCACCTCTAGGGCATCGCCGGTGCGCCGGAACGAAAGCGGCGTGGCGTCGCCGGCCAGGGTCACGCGGCGCACCTCGCCGGTCAGCGTCGGGTCGTCGCTGCCGAGCAGCGTCAGTCGCACAACATTATCTTCGGGCCAGCCGAGCACCAGCGCATGTAGGTCGTCGCCGCGCGTCGCGTAGCGGATGTCCTTCGCACCATAGGGCGACTTCGGACCGCCTTCCGAGAACAGCCCCTGTCCCGCGCGGGTCGGTCCCTCGCCGAACCGCTTCCACGGCCGCGTCGCATAGATCGCGCTGCCGAAGCGCTGCATCCAGTCGCCGATCTCGCCGACGATCCGCTCTTCCTTGTCGTCGATCGTGCCGTCGCCGCGCATCGGCACCGACAGCATCAGATTCCCGTTTTTCGACACGACATCGCACAAAGTATGGATGACGGTGGCCGCGGACTTGTATCCGTCGCGCGCGGCCAGATCGGCGTCATAGTGCCAGTTGCCCAGGCAAGTATCTGTCTGCCAAGGGAAACGCTCGATATAGCTCTTGCCGCCACGTTCAACGTCATCGACAATTCCCATACGCCGCTGCGGCGGCGTCGTCTTGGCGGTAACCACGGCTTCCAACCGGCCGCCATTCCATGCCATCGACTGGTTGTAATACCATGCGGTCAGGTCGAGCCCGTGCTGTTCGAGCGGCAGGTCGAAATTATCAAAATAGACCATATCCGGGCGGTACTGCTCGATCAGGTCGCGGCAACGCAGTTCCCAGTTACGCGCGAAGTCGCTGCTGGCCGGCACGCCCTCGGTCCATAGCCGATCGGTTGCCTCGTGCCATAAATCGGCTTCCGCGCGGGTGCGGATGCCGTCGGGCATCGGCATGTGCCGCCCGGTATAGAGTTGCTGCGGGTCGAGCCCGTCCCACCATTTGCCGCGTCCCTGTGCCGCGGTCAGCTTGTACGCGTCGTAGCGCTGGCCGGCGCGCGGTCCGTCGGGGTCATAGCCATAGGCCGGCTGGTTCCAGTGCCACGCATGCGCCGAATGGTTCGATACGCCGAAGCGAAGCCCGCGTTCACGCGCCAGTTTCGCCCAGGTGCCGACAATGTCGCGCTTCGGCCCGACCCGCGTCGTGTTCCATGGGTGATGGCGTGAGGCATAGGCGTCGAGATTGTCGTGGTGATTGGCCAGCGCCATGAAGTAGCGGGCGCCGGCTTTCTTGTAGATGTCGAGTAAGCGGGCGGGGTCCCAGCGGTCGGCCTTCCACAGATTCTGGATCTCGATGAAGCCGCGATCGGCGGGATGGCCATAGGTTTTCAGGTGATGCGCATAGGCACGGCTGCCCGGCAGATACATATCGCGGGCATACCAGTCGCCCGCCTCCGGCACGCATTGCGCGGTCCAGTGCGCCCAGATGCCGAACTTCGCATCGCGGAACCAGTCGGGCGTGCTGTACCCGGAGGTCAGCGATTGCCAGTCGGAGGTGAAGCGCGCCGGCGGCGGCACCTTCAGCGCGCGGCCTGCGCCCATCGGCGTCGGCTGGGTCGTCACCGCCGACGCCACCGCCGGTGCCATCGCGGTCGCAGCGAGGCTGCCGCCGATCATCTCGCGCCGTGTCGCCTTCATCATTCTCTCCTACAGATCGAGGTCCAGCCGATAGAAGCGACCGGCACTTCGTCCCCACACCGCCCGCCGTTCGTCGTCGGACAGGTCCGACAACAGCGCCGCATAGGCCGACAGCGTCGCATCGAGCCCCGCCGCCAGCCGGTCGGTCGGGAAATTGGTCGCGATCATCACCCGGTCGGGACCGAAGCGGTCGATCACCTCGCCGACGATCGGCGCGAGCACCGCTTGGTCGAGCGCTGGATCGATAAAGCCCGCCCCCGACAGCTTGATCGCGGCATGCGGCAGGTCGGCAAAGGCGATCAGCCCGCGCCGCCACTCGTCCAGCCCATCGGACAGGATCGGCAGCGCGAGGTGGTTGAGCACCACCGGCACGTCGGGATGCGCGCGCGCCAGTTCGACCAGCCCCGCCAGTTGCGGCGGAAAGCCGTGAAAATCGAAGCTCAGCCCATATTTACCGAGCAGGCCATAGCCTCGCGCCCAGTCCGGATCGCGGGTCAGGTCGCGGTCATAGGCGCGGCGCGCCGCATCGCGCGGGTGCCAGTTGATAAGGTGGCGGATACCGCGCACGCCCGGTCGCGCCGCCTGCCATGCCAGTTCGCTCTCGACATCCGCCCGGTCGAGCGCGACGCGGGCGACGATCGCATTCGGCAGGCCGTCCGCCGCCGCGACCCTGGCGAGCCACTCGGTCTCGGCCCGCCCCTGATCGGGATGCGCCCCGGCATCGACATGCACCGCACCGACCAGATTCCACGCCGCCGTCTCGCGCCGATAGTCGTCGATCCGGTAATCGGGCGCGATCGCCGCCTGCGCCGGATCGTCGAGCCATGGATAGCGCAGCACGGCATGGTCCCACAGGTGGAAATGCGCGTCGACGAACGGCGAGCGATGGTCGTCGCCTGCGGTCACCGCCGTCCCTGTCGCTGCCGACGCATCGATGCCGCCTCACCCACAGGCCGCTTGCCGATGCGCGACCTTTTTATGGGTGCGATCCTAATTCGCGAAACGGCCCGGTGGCAAGCGATCAGTCGTCGGTCAGCGGCAGCGCGGCAGCGCGATCCTCATACATGCGCTGAAACCGGGCATGGATCGTCCGGCTGGCATCGTCGCATCGTTCGCCCTGTCGCCGATGCTGGTCGGCGCGCTTGAGCAGATAGTCGCGGTCCTCGGGCTCGGGGATCACGTGCGGCTGGGGCGGGGTCTGGTTGGGCATGGCCGATCCTACCTCCGCCACCGGGTCCGCCATATCGTGCAGAACTACCGCATGCCGGGTAGATTTGCGTCAGCGTCCGACACGAAACAGCTTCGGCGCGAACTGGTTGAGATAGCTGCGCCAATTGCCCCATTCATGCCCGCCCTCGCTTTCGACATAGGTGTAGCGGATGCCGTATTTGTCGAGCATCGCCCGCGTCGGCGCGACCGTGCCGTACAGGAAATCGGTCTTGCCCATGCCGTACCAGACGAGCTTCATGTCCTTTGCCGAACGACGCAGCCCGGCGGCATTGCGCGTTTCATAGTCGGCAATCTCCTTCGCGGGATCCTGAAACCCCAGTCCCATCGAGAAGATGCCGGCATAGCGGAACAGGTCGGAGCGCGGCAGGCCGAAGTTCAGCGTATGCGCGCCGCCCATCGACAATCCCGCCATCGCCCGCATTTCGGGCTTCGCGACGGTGCGATAGCTGCGATCGATCAGCGGGATCAGGTCGGTGGTCAGGTCGCTGCCGAAATCTGTGTTGACCAGCATGTTCTGGTTCGGCCGCATCGGCGTATGGCCGGCGGGCATGACGACGATCATCGGCACCGCCTGTCCGGCGGCGATCAGATTGTCGAGGATGTACTGGGCATGGCCGATGCTGGTCCAGCTATCGTCGCTGTCGCCGGCACCATGGACCAGATACAGTACCGGATAGCGCCGCGCATCGCCGGTATAGCCCGGCGGGGTATAGACATGCGCCCGCCGCTTCAGCCCCAGACCGTTCGACCAATATTCGATCGTGCCGACGACGCCGTGCGCGACGTCCTTGCGATATTCCTGAAATGCGGCAGCGGGACCGGGAACCTCGAACACGCTGGTCACCCCGGTCAGCCGTTCGGACACCATCGTGCCCTGCGGATCGGGTACCGGGGCGCCATCGACCTGAAAGCTGAAGCGATAGGGCGCGGCGGGTACCGCGCGGCCGGTCGTGCCGGTCCACAGCCCGGTCGCATCCCGGGTCAGCGCCAGCCCGTTGGCGACGCCATCGGTCGCACCGCCGGGGATCAGGTCGCCCAGATCGGGGCTGATGACCTTC
The DNA here is from genome assembly GCF_039615155.1 of Sphingomonas epibiotica. Classification (NCBI taxonomy): domain Bacteria; kingdom Pseudomonadati; phylum Pseudomonadota; class Alphaproteobacteria; order Sphingomonadales; family Sphingomonadaceae; genus Sphingomonas; species Sphingomonas epibiotica. The sequence continues at coordinate 43,595 of NZ_JBDGHY010000006.1, forward strand.
GCCTCGCGCGCGAGGGGAGCGCACAGCCGGAACGTTACCCGTCCGTCGGACAGGACCTCGACCGATTTGTACGGCGGCTGCATGTCGAGCCAGCTTTTCGGCAGGCAATTGGCAACCGGCGCGGCAGGAGCCGGCGTTTGCGCCGACGCGACCGCCGGCCATAGCGCAGATGCCGATATCGCGAGCAAAACCCGTGCCTTCATCGATCCCTCCCCCTGGTTCGTTGCGACCATGGTTGGGGAAAGTCGTCGGTCGCGCAACGGAAAATTGGCGGTGTGGAAGACGACAGGCAGAACGGTTCCTGCTACATAGGCACGAACGCGACCAGCGTTGGTCGCCCGCACCTTCCGCGGCTGCGCCGCTCCTTCCCTCTCCCGGTTGGAGAGGGAAAGACGCCCATCTTCGTATGGCAGGCCGTCTCTTTTTCGCCGCGTCACGGCGGTGGCATCAGTGTTTCATCGCAGCACGGCGTACCGCACTACCGCACCGTCCACTCCCAGACGCCGGCATCGGCCGGCACCTGCAGCCGCAGATAGCGGACCTGGGCCGGGTGGCTGAGGTCGATCCGTGATCCGGTCGCTTGGACCACCGTCGCCAGCTTCCGCCAGACCCGCCCGTCGCGCGATCCTTCCACCGACAGCGTGTAGCGCTGCGTCGGAAAGCGCATGCGCAGCGCGCTGCCGCTGACCGATCGCACTGCGCCCAGATCGGCGGTGAGTTGCGGAGCAGCCCCCTTGGCCGGTGCCCACCATGTCGCATAATTGTCGTCGGCCGCGCGTTCCGGTCCGTGCAGCTTGTCGCTGCCCTGCCCGCTTGCCCGCCAGCGCAAGCCGGCGTCGCGCCGTGCGGCGAAGCCGTTCACCGCGCTGCCATGGCTTGGCACCACCTTCGCAATACTACCATCGGCACGGATCGTCAGCGGATCGACCGCTAGCTGGCGCAGCACGGCGTCACCAGGCGGCGGAAAGGGCAGGCCCTGTCGGTGATAGAGGATATAGGGCTGACCGCCCGAGCGGAACACGGCATGATGACCGGGGCTGATGACCTGCCGTGCCGCGTCGGTCGACAGGATCGGGCTGTCCGGCCCTTCGCGGAACGGCCCGAACGGCGTGTCGCCGATCGCGTAGCGGACCTTGTAGGTATCGGTGGTCGTCTTCCCGTCGCTATAGGTCAGCAGATAGTGTTTTCCCTGCCGGACCATGAACGGCCCTTCGAAATAATTGGGCGGGGTGACGTCGCGCGGGGGTCCGTCGAACGTCACCATGTCAGGCTTAAGCTTCACAACGAAGCAATGGCCGTTCACCCAGTTCAGCCCCGATCCCCAATAGAGATAGGCCTGCCCATCCTCGTCGATGAACGCTTCGGCGTCGATCATGTGATAGCGCAGGTCGAAATTCTTGTTGATCAGCGGCTTGCCGCCATTGGCGTCGGCCCATGGCCCGGCGGGCGAGGCGGCGCTGCCGACCCACACCTCACTGCCGACCGAGACATACATGTACCAGCGGCCATTGGCGGCCTTTACCACCGACGGGGCCCAGACCTTCGAATCGCCCGAGGTCGGGCTGGTTGCCGCCGCCTTGGTCGGCCAGTTGGGCATGGAGAAGCGCCAGTCGCGGCCATTGTCCGACGTCCACAGTCCCAGCCGGTCGTCGCCCCATGGATCGATGGTGGCGAAGATGTACCAGCGGTTGCCGTCGCGCACGATCGAGGGATCGGCGAAATAGCCCGGCAGCAGCGGATTAGCCGCACCGGGGCTGTCCCAGCGCGGCGCTGGGGCGGCGGCGGCGACCAGCAAGGCTGCTGCCAGCGGCGCCGCGACACGTACGCCGCGCATCACTGCGGCTCCGTCGCGCGGGCGGGACGGGCCTTGTCGGGTGTCGTCCCCTCGCCGCTGAACGGTTCGAGGCGGAAGGCGATGCGCGTCGGCACCAGCTTCGTGCGATATTCCATGTGCGGCTGACCGACATGGCTCCACGTCGTATCGCCGCCCACGCCCCATTGCGCGGCGTCGATGTTCAACGACACCTGATCGTGCGGCACGATATCGCTCGACTTCCACGTGCCGGGCTGGCGCCGGTCGAGGTCGCTATAGGGGAAGGCCAGCGCCTGCATCATCAACGGCGTTTCGCCGACGACGCGAACCCCGCGCCCGACCCCGCTCAGTTCCATCCAGCGGACATCGACCTTGTTGCCGGTATCCTGCGGCCGCATGTAATCGTGGTTCTGGTCGGCGATGGCGCCCCGCCACAGCCCGATCGCGGCGCTGGTCTTGCGATCGACATAGCTTTCGTGCGGGCCGCGGCCATACCATTCGACGGTCTTGAGCGAGGTCGGCAGCGTATAGGCCATGCCGATGCGGATCGGGGCAGTCAGGTCGCTTTTCAGCGGCACGAAGTCGCCGACCACCGCCACCGAACCATCGCCGGCCATGGTATAGGTAGTGACGAACGATGCCGCGCCCGCGCCCATTTCATAATCGACGCGCACGCTGGCCGTACCGTCGGCGCCGCGTTCAGTCGTGACCGAGCGGACCTGCCGGTTGGCAGCGACCGGATCCCAGGCGGCGGTGTCGGCTAGGTTGCCGTTGGCGAGGTCGTTGTCGGTCGGCGCACGGTGGAAATTGGGTGCGCCGCCCTGCACCAGCGTGGTGCCGCCGCTGCGATAGCCTTCTAGCAAGCCGGTCTTGCGATCGATCGACAGCGATGCGCCGTTCGCCGACAGGCGGACCGCATCGGCGCTGTCGGCGACCGTGACATTCCCCTTGCGCACCGCGACCGGTGCCACCGACTTGCCGAGCGCGAACTGTTCCCAGCCGACGATGTAGTTGGCCGGGACCATCGGCACCGCGCCCTGCTTGGCGCGCGCGCGGACCGTCACGAAATATTCGGCGCCCGGTTTGCGCTGCAGCGCGGTCAGCGGCACGGTGACTGCCTCGGTACCATGCGCGACGGTGGTCAGCGGCGGCAATTGCCCGGTCGCTACGGCCACCCCGTCCTCCTCGATCACCCAGTCGAAGGCGAAGCCCGACAGGTCGCGGAAATCATGGCGGTTGCGAACCGTCAGGCGGCCGGTCGCGGGATCGAACCCCTCGAACTGGATCGGGGAGAGGACCTTCTGCACCTCATAGAGCTGCGGATTTGGGGTGCGGTCGGGCTGGTTCAGCCCGTCGCCGAATTCGATATCGCCGCCCGGATTGGGGCCGTATTCGCCACCGTCACCCCAATAGCGCTTGCCGTCCTTGTTCGTCCGATACATCGACTGGTCGACCCAGTCCCAGATGAAGCCGCCCTGCAGCTTGTCGGGATAGCGGTAGATGGTGTCCCAATATTCCTTGAAATTGCCGCCCGAATTGCCCTGCATATGGGCATATTCGCACTGGATCATCGGCTGCTTGCGGCTCGGATCCTTGGCCCAGTCGACCATCTTTTCGACGTCGTCGTACATCGGCGCATAGATATCGACGTAAGGGTTGGGCGCGTGGTTCCAGTCGAGCGTGCCCCAGCCGAGATAGGAGACCAGCCGGCCGCTGTCGCGCTTGCGGATCGCCGCTGCCGCCTTTTCGAAATTCGGACCGATGCCGGCCTCGTTGCCGAGCGACCAGAAGATGACCGAGGGGTGGTTCTTGTCACGCTCGACCATGTTCATCACACGGCTGACATGCGCGCCTTCCCATGCGGGATCGAAGCCGATCTGCAGCTTCGGGCGCAATTCCGGGTTCTTGTTCGCGTAATCCATATACGCGTGGCTCTCGATATTGGCCTCGTCCATCACATACATGCCCATCTCGTCGGCCAGCGCGTACCAACGCGGGTCGTTGGGATAGTGCGAGGTGCGGATCGCATTGAAGTTGTTACGCTTCATCAACTCCATGTCACGGCGCATCGATTCGTCGGAAATGACGTGGAACGTCACCGGATCGTGCTCGTGGCGGTTGATGCCGCGGATCACGATCGGGCGGCCATTGACCGTCACCTTGCCGTTCAGCATCCGCACGTCGCGGAACCCGATACGCTGCGGCGTCGACTGGATCACCCGGCCCTGCGCATCGACCAGTTCGACCAGCAGCGTGTAGAGATTGGGCGTCTCCGCGCTCCACTGCCGCACCCCCGGCACATCGGCCTTCAGCGTGACCGCGCGCGCATCGCCGCGCCCGCCGACCGCCGCCTCGCGCGACAGGACTTCGCGGGTGCCGTCGAGTAGGACGATGCGCGCCCTGGCCGCACCCGTCCCCTTGACCGCGACGTCGACCGCCAGCCGACCGTCGCGAAATTGCGGGTCCAACCCGGCATGCACGAAGAAATCGGCAATCCGCGTTTTCGGCACCGCCGCGACATAGACTTCGCGTTCGATCCCCGACACGCGCCAGAAATCCTGATCCTCCAGATACGACCCGTCGGACCAGCGGATGACCTGTACCGCCACGGTGTTGCGGCCGGGCTTCACGACGCGGGTCACGTCGAATTCGGACGGCAGCTTGCTGTCCTCCGAATAGCCGACATCCTGTCCGTTGACCCAGACGCGATAGGCCGATCCCGCCGCCCCGATATGCAGGATCACATCGTCGCCGCTCCACGTCGCGGGCATGTCAAAATCGCGGCGGTAGGAGCCGGTTTCGTTGGTGTCGTGCGGCACGAGCGGGCGGTTGGCGGGAAACGGATAGGTGATGTTGTTGTATTTGGGCTGTCCATAGCCCTGCGCCTGCCACATCGCCGGCACCGGAATCGTCTTCCACCCCGACACATCATAACCCGGCGCCTGAAACCCCTTGGGCGCGCCGTCGACCGACGGGCTGAAGTTGAAGCGCCAGTCGCCGTTCAGCGACAGGAAACGGCTCGACTGCGCCCGATCACCGGCGAGTGCGCGGTCGCGGGTCTCGTACGCGAAGCCGGTCGCATGGGCCGGCATCTTGCCCCGAGCATAGACCGCCGGATTCTCCCAGTCGGGTCGGCTGGGATCGACCTGTACCGGATCGACCTGCGGCGCCTGCGCCATTGCCGGCATCGCCAATGCCATCACGCCGGCCCCGATCAGCATCCTGCTCAGCTTCACAACACTCTCCCGAACGCTAATTTTGTCTGACAATATACAATCAGGCTCGCGATGCAATCGGCGCGGCACAATGCGCGGCGATGAAAGCGCCATGCGGCGGCATCCGTCCCGCCGCCGCTGCAGTCACCGCCGCGATCCGTGCCAGCCGTTCGCGCGCTTCGTCGAGCGGCACCGCCATCGCCAACGGATCATGGCCGGCGGCGCGCACTCCCTGTCCATCGAGTACCGCCAGCCAGCTGGTCCGGGTGAACAGATCGTCCGCCTCGCGATACACCCGCCCCGTCGCGCGATATTCGGCGATGCGGTCGGCCAGCGTGTCGGGCACGGCCATGGTGCGGACATGGTCCCAATAGGGCGTATCGTCACGCGCGGTGGCGTGGAAATGCAGGATGATGAAGTCGCGGATGCCGTCGAACTCGGCCGCCATCAACCGGTTGTAGCGCCGCACCATCGCCGGATCGGGATCGCGATCCGGCAGCATTTCGAGCAACCGGGCGATCCCCGCCTGGATCAGGTGGATGCTGGTCGATTCAAGCGGTTCGAGAAAGCCGGTCGAAAGCCCCAGCCCGACGCAATTGCCGATCCAGCATTGCTGCCGCCGACCGGTACGGAAACGCAGCATGCGCGGATCGGCGAGCGGTGCGCCGTCAAGATTGGCCAGCAGCGTCGCGGTCGCTTCGTCCTCCGAACAATGCGCACTCGAAAAGACATAGCCATTGCCGGTGCGATGCTGGAGCGGGATGCGCCACTTCCAGCCCGCCGCGCACGCGGTCGATCGGGTATAGGGGGTCGGCGGTCCGACATTGGCGCTGGGTACGGCGACCGCCCGGTCGTTGGGCAGCCAGTGCGACCAGTCCTGAAACCCGCTGCCCAGCGTTTCGCCGAGCAGGAGCGAGCGGAACCCCGAACAATCGATGAAGAAGTCGGCAGCGATCTGCCTGCCATCGGCGAGCGTCACGCGCTCGATCCGGCCGTCCGCGGCATCGCGTACCACATCGACCACCTGCCCCTCGCGCCGGACCACGCCCGCCGCCTCGGCCAGCCGTCGCAGATAGGCGGCGTAGAGCGCGGCGTCGAAGTGGAACGCATAGCCGATATGGTGGAGCGGGGTGTTGCCGGGCGGGTCGAGCGGCCGCTGGAACCGGTTGCCCCGCGCCGCTGCCGCACAGATCGAATAGGCATCGAGCGGCCCCGCCGCCCCGGCGGCGCGCAGCCGGTGCCACATCGCCTCGAACGGGATCGGTCCGAAATCGATGCCGTACACGCCGAACGGGTGGAAATAGCGTTCGCCCTTCGCCCCCCAATCGACGAATTCGATGCCGAGCTTGAAACTGCCCTGCGTCGCGCGGACGAAATCATCCTCGTCGATGCCGAGCAGCGCATTGAACGCCTGAATCGGCGGGATCGTCGCCTCCCCCACCCCGACCGTGCCGATCGCTTCGGATTCGACCAGCGTGATCGCGACCGATCGGCCGAGGACCCGCGACAGGGCGGCGGCGGCCATCCAGCCAGCGGTGCCGCCGCCGACGATCGCGATGCTGGTCAGTGGCGCGCTCATGCCGCGACCGCGCATTGCAGGAAGAGATTGCCGGTCAGCCGCCCGCGACGCGGATCGTCGGCATGGTCGGGCACCCGTGCGATGAGTCCCGAATGGAGCAGCGCCGCGCGGTACAGCACGATCCGGTCGCGCACCGTCCGGCACTGGGCGATCGGTGCGAAGGCGGGATCGTCGCCCTGTCCGGGATAGCCATCGCTGGAGCGCCCCTCCTCCTTCCGCCGGGCGGCGTCATAGGCGGGCAGACGATCGGGATCGATGGTTTCAAAACCCGTCGCATTGTGGCGGAAGAAGCCGGTGCCGCCCTGATCCCCGGCGCACAGATAATGGACCGCCGCGAATTGCAGCCGGTCGGCGGCATCGACATGCGGCGCGCGCTGCTCGACCGACAGTTCGGCCGGATCGGTCGTCACCAGCGAGAAATTGCCGCGCGCGCGGACCGGGCGCAGTGCCTGTCCGCCGAAATGGCGGGAAAGCAGCGGCAGAACATCGCGGACCAGCCCGTCGATATAGGCGGTCGGTGCGGTGCCGAGCAGACCGGGATAATGGCTGCCGACGCTGGCTGCCGGTGCGAAGGTGGCGCGGGTCGCGGCGTGATCGACCAACGCATCGGCCGCGCCGGTTGCGCCGTCGATCACGACGACGGGTTCGCGTTCGTTCCCGACATGGTGGACGGTCACCCGATCCAATGCGATCCGCATCGAAACTCTACCCCAAAAAATTGCCGGCGTGGCGGACGTCACCACGCCGGCAGGTGGGGATCAATAGGTCGCGCGGACCGACAGGCCGAAACGGCGGTCGTTCAGCTGATATTGCAGCGGTGCCGACGGCGTGCCGATGTAGAGCACGTTCATGCGGTTGTTCAGGTTCACGACGTCGGCTGATACGGCGATCTTGTCGGTCAGGTTGTAGCTGATCGACGCGTCGAGCGAGGCATAGGGCTTGGCGAACTGGCCCTGGCCGTTGGCGCCGCTGCCGGTCGTCTGTTCGAGATAGCTCGACCGCCAGTTCCACGCGACGCGGGCGGTGATCGGCCCCTTTTCGTACAGGCCGATCAGGTTGTAGCTATGCTTCGACAGCTTCTCGAGCGGCAGCGACGACGGCAGGTTGTTGGCCGACGACGAGAACGGATTTTCCACGTTCGAATCGACATAGGTGTAGTTGGCCTGCACCCCCAAGCCGCTCAGCAGACCGGGCAGGAAGTCGAAGAACTGCTGATAGCCGGCCTCCAGACCCTTGACCGTGCCGTCGCCCGAATTGACCGACGAATTCACATTGTACGACCGTCCGCCATAGGTGCCGATGAACCGGCCGCTCGACAGGAAGCCGTTGACCGACTTGTAGAACAGGCCGGCGGTCAGCGATCCGGTCGGCGCGAAATACCATTCGGCGGTCAGGTCGAGATTGTCCGACTTGATTGGGCGCAGATACGGGTTGCCCGAATTGGCGAAGGGCAGCCCGTTGCTGGGATCGACCTGGTTCGGATTCTGCAACGTGACGTTGGTCGACAGCACGTCGAAGTTCGGCCGCGCGACCCCCTTCGAATAGGCGAAGCGCATCTGGAACTGGTCGGTGAAGCGGGCGCGGATGTTCACGCTCGGCAGGACGTTGGTATAGTCGTTGCCGACCGACAGCGGCGATACGCTGCCATCGTTGTTGAACTGGGTACCGATCGACGTCGTCTTGGTCTTGACGATGCGAACGCCCAGACCGCCGTCGAACCGCACGCCGCCGGCGTCGAAGGCGTAATCGGCGATGCCCCACGCGGTATAGGTCTTTTCGGTCTGGGTATTGAGGTCGCCCGGCGTGAACGCGTCCTTGGTCTGCGCACCAAACAGCGCGTAGAGCGCCTTGGTCTGTTCCCAGACACCGTCGCCCGTCGGGAAGGCCGGATAAAGGATGCCGCCGGTCACGGTGTTGCCGTCGAACCAGTTCTTCGACGGGCCCTTCATCGCCAGTTGCGGGAAGTTGGTAAGCGGAATCAGCGGCGTACCCTGCGGCACGTCGCGGCAGCCCGGCGCGATCCCCTGATACAGGCAGACGCCGTTCCACGTGCCGCGCAGCTCGATCGAGTTGTCGGCATAGCGCGCGCCACCGCGCAGCTTCTTCAGGAAATTGCCCTCGACCTCATATTCGAGGTCATAGGCGAGCGCGAGCGTATCGGCGTCGTTGCGCTGGAGCGAATCGGCGATGAACGGCAGCGAGTAATTGGCCGGATTGTTGAGCACCGACGGATCGGTCACGTCCCAGCGCGGATATTTGCCGCGCAGGTCGAAGATGACGGTCGACGGGTGCGGCGCGACCGTGCTGCCATATTGGCCGGTCGCATTCTGTCCGGTGCGGCTGTAAAGCGACAGGACATGGCCGTTGCGGTCGGCATTGTAATAGGACGTCAGATACTGGACGTCGAAGCTGACCTTGGCGCGGTCGGTCGCCTGCCATGCGGCGTTGAACGTCAGGTTCTGCGACGCGCTCCACAATTCCTGATCGAAACGGCCGGTCTCGAAGGTCTGCGGCGACAGCGAACCGCTGGTCGCATAGCCATTGTCGTTGAAGGTGAAGGCGGCGCCCGGCGTCGGCAGCGTATTGTACTGCGTCACCCGGCCCTGCGAATCATACTGGTTACCCGGCAGATTGTTGAAGTCATAGTAATAGGCGCCGGTGCGGTTGAACCAGTATTTGGTCCCCTGATATTGCGCGGTCAGCAAAAGGTCATCGCTTGCCTGCCACTGCACGGCGGCAGCGATGCCGAAGCGCTTGCGGTCGCCGGTATCGTCATAGACTTCGAAGCCATAGGGGATCTGCGCGTTGGACGGCGCATTGGCGATCGATCCGGGGCGTGCTTCGCCGAACGGGCCGGCGAGCAGGCCGTCCTGACGATACTGGCTCTTCGAATAGACCGCGTTCACCAACAGGCCGATCTCGCCGATGCTGGTGTCGTAGCGGTTGGAATAGAGGCCGGAAAAGGCATAGCCCGGCTTGTCGACCCGGTCGTAATAGTTGCCGCGGGCCGTAACGCTGATGACTTCCTTGTTCGAATCGAACGGCCGGCGCGTGCGCAGGTTGACCGCGCCGCCGACGCCGCCTTCGATGATGTTGGCGGGCGCGTTCTTGTACACGTCGATGCCCGAGAGCAGTTCGGGCGGGATCCCTTCGAGGTCGAAGGCGCGGCCGCCCGACGCCGAATAGACGGCACGGCCGTCGAGGAAATTCTGTACCTGGGTCAGGCCGCGGACGGTGATCGCCGGCTGGGTCCGGTGGTCGAAATCGGTGGCGCCTTCGCCATATCGGCGCTGGATCTGCACGCCGGTGATTCGCTGCAACGCTTCGGTGGTGTTGACGTCAGGGAGTTTGCCGATGTCCTGCGCGCTGACCGAATCGACGATCTGGTCGGAGTTACGCTTGATCGCCTGCGCGGTGCGAAGGCTCTCGCGCACGCCGGTCACAACGATATCGTCGCCGTCGACACCCTGTTCGGCGGCCTGGGCCGCATTGAGCGAACCGCTTGTCGGCGCTTCCTGCGCCACCGCGACCTGCGCCAGTCCGGCGATCCCCATCGCGGTCAGCGATGCGCCGAAACGGAACGAACTACGCAAAGAAGCCATCGTCATCCTCCCCTTTACCGGGCGGTCGTCGCGCATGATCGCCTCGTGACGCCGTCCAGTTGTCCGACTTAATAACCGTATCCTATTTGTTAAACAATATACCGTGTTGACGATTTTTCGGATTGCTTCAGGTTAGGGGTGCAGGAGCGAGGCACAGCATTGACGAACGACCGGAACACGGCATCGGCGCACGCGCAGACGGCACGCGATATCGGCATCGCCATCGTCACCGGACGCCATCCGCCCGGGTCGATCCTGCCCGGCGAATATGATCTGGCCGAGCAGCGCGGCATTTCGCGCGGCGTGGTGCGCGAAGCATTGCGGATGTTGTCGGGCAAAGGGCTGATCGTCAGCAAGCCGAAGACCGGCACGCGGGTGTGCGACCGCGGGCGGTGGAACCTGCTCGACCCCGACGTGCTGGCATGGATGTTCGAAGGGGAGCCGCCCGCCGGTTTCGTCGACAACCTGTTCCAGTTGCGGATGATCGTCGAACCGGCCGCCGCAGAACTGGCGGCGCAACTACGTACCGGCGAGCAATTGTCGCAAATGGGCCATGCGCTAGAGGAAATGGCGCGCCATGGCCTTGCGAGCGCCACCGGGCAGGCCGCCGACCAGCGTTTCCACCACATCATCCTCGAGGCGACCGCGAACGAATTGCTGGTCAGTCTGGCGGGAAGCATCGGGGCGGCGGTGCGGTGGACGACGATGTTCAAGCACCGCAAGAGCCGACAGCCGCGCGATTCGATCCCGCAGCATCGGCAGCTGTTCGGGGCGATCGCCGGCGGGGATGCGGCCGGGGCACGTGAGGCGACGGTCGCGCTGTTGCAACAGGCCCGCGAGGATACGCAATCGTCGATCGGATGACGTTTCAGGAAATGGATCAGCCGTCCACCATGTGATACTTGTCGGACAATAGGGGAATGATGATGGCGGTACGGCGGCGGACGATGCGAAAACTGGCGGCGATGCTGCTTCTGGCCGGCATGGCCACGCCGGCGGTGGCGCAGACGCCGACCGAGGCGGCACCGGCAACGGTCGCGATCAGGCTGCATGTCGCGACCGAACGGCCCGGGACGACCTTCGAAGGCTGGGGCACGGCGCTTGCCTGGTTCGCGAATGTCACCGGCGGCTATCCCGATGCGACGCGCGAGCGGCTGGCCGATCTGTTCTATGGTCCGGACGGGCTCGGCTGGACGATCGCGCGCTACAATATCGGCGGCGGCAATGCCGCCGATACGCCGCCCTATCTGCGCACCGGTGCCGCCGTGCCGGGGTTCTGGCGGCAACCGGTCGGTGCGTCGGGTACCGATTGGTGGCGTCCCGACGATTCGGCGATGTGGGACTGGTCGGCCGATGCCCGCCAACGCTGGTGGCTGGATGCGATCCGCAGCCGCGTCCGCCAGCCGATCTTCGAAGCATTCTCCAATTCACCGCCATGGTTCATGACCGTCAGCGGGCGGGTGTCAGGCGCGACCAAGGGCACCGACGACAATCTGCGCCCCGGTGCCGAGCCGCAATTCGCAGCCTATCTGGCGCGGGTGGTGGACGAACTGCAACGCCGCCACCGCATCACCTTCCGTACCCTATCGCCAGTCAACGAGCCGAATACCGATTACTGGTTCGCCGCCAATACGCAGGAGGGCGCGCACTGGAACCCGGTGCGACAGGGGCAGATGATCGATGCCGCCGATGCCGCGCTGAAGGCACGCGGGCTGAAGACGGTAATCGCCGCCCCCGACGAAACCAATTCGACGCTGTTCGTCGCCGACTGGGCCGGCTGGAGCGCGGCGACGCGGGCGCGGGTCGGGCAGTTGAACGTCCACAGCTACGGCAATATCCACCAGACCGCCGTCCGCGACATCGCGCGTGCCGCCAACATCCGCCTGTGGATGAGCGAGCACGACATGAGTGCCGACAAGGACCTCGAGAATTTCGAGAGCATGACGACGCCGCTGGCCTTTGCCGAGCATCTGGTCGGCGATTTCCGGCGGCTGGAACCGGCGGCATGGGTGTTCTGGCAGGCGGTCGAGACGTTGAGCGGGCGCAACGGCAAGCCGGGGTCGAACTGGGGCCTGATCAAGATGGACCTGACCGCATCCGCACCGGGTCCGCAATCGATCCACATCACCCGCAAATATTGGGCGATGGCCAATTTCAGCCGCTATATCCGGCCGGGATACCGGCTGGTCCCGATCGACGATATCGACAGCATCGCCGCCCTGTCACCGGATGGCGCGACATTGGTGGTGGTGCATGTGAACGCAGGTGTCGTCCGCCGCGACCTGTCGCTGGCCACTGCCGGTTATCGCCTGTCGGAGACGATCGTGACCGACGCGACGCACAATGCCGCGCCGGTCGCAGGACAGCAGATGGTGTCGCAGCCCCGGTCGGTCACGACCTTCGTCCTGCGCCGCTGATCGAAGCCGTTCGTCCTCAGTAGCGGTTGAGCTCGCCGAAACAGCGTATCGAAGGACCATTCAACGACGGATGCTTCGATACGGATCTTCGACAGGCTCAGCGCCTATTCAGCTCGCACGGAGCCGATCCATTGCCCGATCAGAACGGAACGTCGTCGTCGAGATCGTCGCCGAAGCCGCCGCCGAAATTGCCGCCCTTGTTGCCACCCGAATTGTAACCGCCGCCGCTGCCGCCGCCGCGCGATCCACCGCCCTGACCGCCGCCATAGCCGCCGCCCGAACCGCCGCCGAAATCGTCACCGCCACCGAAGTCGCCGCCACCGCTGCGACCACCGCCGCCGCCCTGGCCGCTGCCGGGACCGTCGAGCATCGTCAGCACGCTGTTGAAGCCCTGCAGCACGATTTCGGTGCTGTACTTGTCCTGGCCGTTCTGGTCCTGCCACTTCCGCGTCTGGAGCTGGCCTTCGATATAGACCTTCGAGCCCTTGCGCAGGAAGCGTTCGGCGACGTTCGCCAGCCCTTCGTTGAAGATCGCGACCGAATGCCATTCGGTCTTTTCCTTGCGCTCGCCCGAATTGCGGTCCTTCCACGATTCCGACGTGGCAATGCGCAGGTTCACCACCTTGCCGCCATTCTGGAACGAGCGCGACTCGGGGTCGCGGCCCAGATTGCCCACCAGAATGACCTTGTTGACGCTACCAGCCATGGCTGAAATTCCTCGTTCGAAACCTGATCGTCGCTGTTATGCGAGTGCGCCGCGCATTGCCAGTGGCGTCAGTCTCCGTCGCAGCTGAACCGGAAACGGTTGTCGAGTTCGACCGGAAGCACCAAAGTCCGCAACCCCGCCGCCCGCGACGATGCGCACAGCATGTCGCGCGCCTCGCCGCTGTTGGTGCGATAGGCGTCCTTATACTCCGCCACCAACACCGCCTTGCCGGCGGTCAGGAACGGGGCCAGCCGGTCGCATTCGGCATATTCATGGCATTGTTCGTTGATGGCGAAGTCGAACGCCGGAGCAAGCACCGCCACCTGATCGAGATCGTTCTTCAGGGCGATCGACAGGCCGCGCTTATGCGCTTCGGCAGCGAGGAAACGGTTATAGTCGAGCTGCTGGTCGGCGGTGATGTCGAGGCCGTTGCGGTTGGCATAGGCATCGACATTGTCCGGCTCGACCGCGTCGCAGCCCTTGGCCTTCGCCAGATCGAGCCGCAGCGCCATCACCCGGCGGACATTGGTCGAAGTGACCGCCAGCCAGCGCTCCCCCGCCCAGCCGTCGAGCGCCGCGCCGCGATCGGCAGCAGTGAACTCGCCATCGTCGCTGCGCCAGTTTTCGGACGATCCGGCGGAGAAATAACAGATTACGCGGCGTCCGGCGGCGTGCAGCGCGGCGATCGTCGCGGGCGGCGTGTCGAACAGGTCGATGTCATAGGCGTCGACGGCGTAGCGGGTATCGATCGTTCCGCTCAGCTGCCATTGCCACGTCGTTACGGGTGCCGGACGCCACCAGCCGGTCGTGGTCGGGGCGGGTGTCGGGGTCGGGGTCGGATGCGGCGAAGGTGCTGGCGTCGGGGTGGGATTCGGGGCGACCACCGTGCCGCCCTCCGCCGCGCCGCCGCCACCACATGCGGTCGCCAATAGCGCAAGCGCCAGCGCTGCCGTCCTGCCCGTTCCCATCCGCCTATCGCCCTTCCCCGTCGGCGCCCGCTACGCGACGGCGTCCTTTGCGGCAACACAGGTTTCGGTCTGGTCAATTCGGCGACGCCGCGGCACATTCGGATCGAAAGGAACCGCGATGGGCGACGTCATCAACCTCAACCGCTTCCGCAAGGCCCGCGCCAAGGCGGAACGTGCCCATGAAGCCGACGCCAACCGCGCGAAGTTCGGACGGACCGCCGTCGAGAAGGCACGCGACGACGCCGATGCCGCGCGGCGTAAGGCGTTGCTGGATGGGGTGAAGCGGGAGGAGTAGAACGAAACCGTTCGTGCTGAGTAGGGGCTGAGCGCAGTCGAAGACCCGTATCGAAGTACCCCCGGCGCGGTCCTTCGATACGCCATTTCGACAAGCTCAATGGCTACTCAGGACGAACGGCAGCCTCTGCCCTTTATCCCAACCCGAAGGCAACCGCCGTCCAATAGGTCGCGCCCGCCGCGATATAGGCAAGTGCGAACAGATAGCCGATCATCACCAGCGGCCATTTCCAGCCATTGGTCTCGCGCCGCGCGACCGCGATGGTCGACAGGCATTGCGGCGCGAAGACGAACCACGCCAGGAAGGCGAGCGCGGTGGCGAGGCTCCAGCGCCCGGCCAGCCGCCCGCCCAGTTCCTGTGCGCCCTGTTCCTCGTCCGCCGCGTCGATGGCGTAGACGGTCTGGAGCGCCGACACCGCGACTTCGCGTGCGGCCATCGCCGGGATCACTGCCAGCGACATTTCGTGGTTGAAGCCGATCGGGCGCAGCACGACCTCCAGCCCCGACGCGATCCGACCGGCGATCGAATATTCGGACTGTTTCACCCCCGCCGGCGCGACCGGATAAGAGGTCAGCAGCCACAGCGCGACCGTCACCTGCAGGATGATCGTGCCGGCGCGGCGCAGGAACACATAGGCGCGCTGCCACAGGCCGATGGCGATATCGCGGATCGAGGGGAGCTGATAGCGCGGCATTTCCATCAGGAAACCGCCGCCGACGCCCTTGGTCGCGGTCCGGCGCAGCACGAAGGCGGCGATGACCGCGCCGAGGATACCGGTCAAGTACAGCACCAGCAGCACCAGCCCCTGTAGTCCCACGCCTGGCAGCACCTGGCGCGCCGGAATGAACGCGCCGATGATGACCGCATAGACCGGCAGCCGCGCCGAACAGGTCATCAGCGGCGCGATCAGGATCGTGGTCAGCCGTTCCTTGGGATCGTCGATCGAGCGCGTAGCCATGATTCCGGGAATCGCGCAGGCGAAGGACGACAGCAGCGGGATGAAGGCGCGACCCGACAAGCCGACCCCGCTCATCAACCGGTCCATCAGGAACGCGGCGCGGACCATATAGCCCGATGCCTCGAGCAGCAGGATGAACACGAACAGGATCAGGATCTGCGGTAGGAACACCACCACCGATCCGACGCCGTTGATGACCCCTTCGACCAGCAGGTCGCGCAGGAAATTATCGGGCAGCGTCGCAGCTGCAGTGTCGGCCAGCCAGCCCTGTACGCCCTCGATCCAGCCGATCGGCGCTTCGGACCAGCTGAACACTGCCTGGAACATCACGAACAGGATGGCGAGCAGCAGGATCGGACCGGCAACCGGGTGCAACGCGATGCGGTCGACGCCGCGGGTGACCGCGCGCGAGCGGGGCTGTTCGACCACCGCGGTGCGGGCAATGCGGCGCGCCTCGCGCTGGAAATGGCGGATATCGGCATCGACCTCGTCGATCGGTGCCGACCGCGCACCACCCGACAGCGCGGCAGCCAGCGCTGCCCGCAATTCGTCGAGCCCGCGCTTGCGCACCGCGACCGTCGCCACCACCGGCAGGCCGAGTTCGGCGGACAGCACGGCCAGGTCGATCTTCAACCCGTCGCGCGCCGCCATGTCGATCATGTTGAGCGCCAGCACCATCGGCCGGCCGAGCGATTTGAGCTGGAGAACGAATCGCAGGTGATTGTCGAGATTGGTCGCATCGGCGACGACGATCATCGCATCGGGCACGCGCTCGCCCGCCTGCCGCCCGAGTACGACGTCGCGGGTGACCGCTTCGTCCGGGCTGGAAGGATCGAGGCTGTAGGTGCCGGGCAGGTCGACCAGCTCGACCGGTCGCCCGTCGTCGAGTGCGAGGCGGCCCGAATGGCGTTCGACGGTGACGCCGGGATAGTTGCCGACCTTCTGCCGGGCGCCGGTCAGCGCGTTGAACAGCGCGGTCTTGCCGGCATTGGGATTGCCGACAAGCGCGACCAGAGGTGCGGGGTTCACGTCGGGTCCGGTCAGCCTGCCAACGGTGCGACGCGGATCGCGCCGGCGACATGGGCACGCAACGCAACGGTCATCCGCCCGATCCGACAAGCGAGCGGTCCGCCGGATAGCATCGCACGGTGGAGCAGTTCGATATCGACGCCCTCATCGAGGCCGAACTCGCGCAGGCGTCGTGCCTCGGTCGGCGACATCCGCTCCCATTCGATCGACGCGACCGTGGCCTGCTGGGTCCGCGGCAACTGGGCGAGATTGAGATTGGGAGCAAGCATTGCGACTAATTAGCAATAAGCCCGCGCCATGGAAAGGGGATTCTTTCGGACTAGACGGCCGGATAGCGCAGTCGTCCGACGAACCGCGACAAGCTCAGCCGTCGTTCGGGATCGCGCGACGCCAGCATCCGCCCCTTGAACTTTTCGAAGCGCATGATGCCGTCGATCCGCCGCGCCAGAAAGGCGCGGGTATCGGCATGGCCGCCGCTTTCGTCGTCGAGGAAGACGGTGATGGTCGCGGCGTAGACCGCGCCGAGCATCGCCCGCTTGGTATAATGATTGTAGTCGGTCGCGCTGTCGCCGGCCAGCCGCCACATCAGGTCGACCGTCCGCCAGCCAAGCCTCGCGGCGCGTGCGACATTCTGCGGCATGGCGAGGATCGCCAGCGCGCGACGCAGCGCCTCGCGCTCGCCCGCCACCGCCGCCAGCCGAGCCTCGATCAAGGCGGTGATGCGTTCGCGGATCTTCATCGCCGACAGGCGGTCGGCAGGCAGCGCTTCGATCATCCGCCGGTCGATCTCACCGAACCACGCGTCGATCATGTCGACGGCCCCGCCAGCATAGGCGAGGCGCGCGACATCGGCATCGGCGCCGAAGCTCTGTGCCGCCGCCGCGACCGCCTTGTCGTTCCAGCCGTCGAACGCGGCATTGGCGGCGACCAGCGGGGCGAGCGCCGCACGCAGTTCGTCGAGCGTCAGGTCGGCAGGTGCCAGCGGGGCCATCGCATCCTCCATCATCGCTCCTAGCTAGGGCGTGGTGCCGGAAACGGCAACGGCGGAACCGGGGGACGGTCCGGACGCTGTGCGGGTGACAGCCTATTCCAGAAGGATTTCACGATGGCCGATACGTTGAACGCCACGCTCTATCGCATGGTCCTGCCCGATCACATCTGTCCGTTCGGCGTCCATGCCAAGCAGTTGCTCCAATCGGCGGGCTATAGCGTCGACGACCGGATCCTGCGATCGCGCGAGGAGGTCGACGCGTTCAAGGCCGAACAGGGCGTCGATACGACCCCGCAGGTGTTCATCGATGGCGAGCGGATCGGCGGCAGCGACGATCTCGAACGCTATCTGGCCGGGCAAGCGGGGTAATCGTCCGAAAGGTGGAACGCCGCTTTTTCCTGCCTTCGCCGCATCGATCGGCCTATAGGCGCGGCGTTACCGCCATTTCGGGGATGTTCATGCCGTTTCGTTCGCTCGTCGCCCAGCCCGCCGATTCCCTGTTGCGCCTGATCGGTGCGTTCCGGGCCGATCCGCGGGCCCACAAGATCGACCTGGGCGTCGGCGTGTTTCGCGACGATCATGGCCATACCCCGGTGATGCAGGCCGTGAAGCAGGCCGAGATGCGGTTGATCGCGACGCAGGACAGCAAGGCCTATCTGGGGCCGGAGGGCGACAAGGGCTTCGTCGCGCTGCTCGAACCGCTGGTGTTCGGCCCTGCCCCGGCCGCCGACCGCCGCTGCGGATTGCAGACGCCGGGCGGCACCGGTGCGCTGCGGCTGGGCGCGGAGTTGCTGGCCAAGGCGGGGGTGCGCCGCATCCTGATCGGGCAGCCGAGCTGGGCCAATCATGCGCCGGTATTCGCCGCGGCGGGCATCGTCGTCGTTCCCCATGCCATGTTCGACATGGAGGCGCAGACGGTCGACCTGCCCGCGATGCAGGCGGCGATCGGACAGGCGGAGGCGGGCGACGCGATCCTGCTGCACGGTTGCTGCCACAATCCGACCGGCATCGATCCCACTGCCAGCGATTGGCAGGCGATCGCCGTCGCCATCGCCGATAGCCGGCTCGTGCCGTTCATCGACCTCGCCTATCAGGGGCTGGGCGACGACATGGCGAGCGACGCAGCGGGCGCGCGCGCGGTAATCGATGCGGTACCGTTCGCGCTGGTCGCCTATTCCTGCGACAAGAATTTCGGGCTGTACCGCGAACGCACCGGTGCGTTGTGGGTGACCGCGCCCGATGCCGAGGCACGTGACATCGTCCTGTCGAACCTGCTGGCGCTGGCCCGCGCCAACTGGTCGATGCCGCCCGATCATGGCGCGGCGGCGGTGCGGATCGTGCTGGAGGACGAACAGCTTGCGGCCGACTGGCGCCGCGAACTCGATGCGCTGCGTAGCCGGTTGCAGGGGCTGCGCGCCGAACTGGCCGCGATCGGACGGGCGGGATCCGTCGATCTGGCGCCGCTTGGCCGGGGCAAGGGCATGTTCGCCACGCTGCCGCTGTCGCCGTCGCAGATCGAATGGCTGCGCGCGACGCACGGCATCTACATGGCAGGGTCGGGCCGGATCAACATTGCCGGTTTCGCGCCGGGCGACATCACGCGCTTCGGTGAAGCGCTGGTCGATCTGGCGCGCGCCGGCATCGTGTGACCGATCGCCCCGAAACCTTGCGGTCTGTCTGCTGCCGCCGGCTTGCGCGATGACGGTCGCGGCGATATCGTCGATCGTATATCAAGCTGGGGGGCTTCATGTACGTAGGTCGAGTGCTGGCCGTCGCGGTTGCGGCGGTGCTGGCGTTGGCGGTCGTGGACGCGAGCGCGCAGGAACGCACCGCGGCAAAGGCCGGGTTCGAACTGCCCGCCGGCAGCGGCAAGACGATCCTCGTCTTCCGCCCGACCGTATCGGTCGGGGCACAGTCGACCGGCGGCATGTTCGAACCCAATGGCGACTGGACCGAACAGGCGCGCAAGAACCTCGAAACCGCGCTTGCCGAACAGCAGCAGCGGCTGGGCAACAAGGTGATCTCCGCCCCCGACAGCTATGGCGCCGATGCACAGATGGTCGAGGAATATGCCGGGCTGTTCGCGGCGGTGTCGCAATCGGTCATCAACTACCAGTTCTTCCCCGGCAATCGCCTGCCGACCAAGAAGCGCGACAACAAGTCGAGCGTGTTCGACTGGTCGCTGGGCAGCGGCATCGCCGCGCTGCCCGGTGCCAAGAACGCCGACTATGCGCTGTTCCTGTATAACAAGGACGCCTACGGATCGACCGGGCGCAAGATCCTGCAGGTCGTGGCGTTCCTCGGGCCGGGCGTTGCCGTCAAATCGGGCGAACATGCCGGCTATGCCGGGCTGGTCGACCTGAAGACCGGCGAACTGGTCTGGCTGAACGCCGACAATGCGATGGGTGGCGACGTGCGGACACCGGAGGGTGCGCAGAAGCGGATCAGCCAGTTGCTCGAAGGGATTCCCGGCAGCACGGCGGCACCGGCCGCAGCGGCGACACCGGTCAAGACCGCGGCGCGATGACCGCGTTCGCGCGCGGCGCCGCGGCGCTGGTCGCGCTGCTCGCCATCGCGGCAGCCCCGATCGGCAAGGCGCCGCCCCCGCCCCCCTATGCCGGCATCTACCAGCCGCAGGGCGTTGACGAGATCGGCGCGTGGCGCGAGGCCGATGAGGACGAACGCGCGCTGGCCAACGCCCCGAGGTGATCCGCGACGAGGCGCTGAACGGTTATGTGCGCGGAGTGCTGTGCGCGACGGTCGGCAAGGACCGCTGCGCCGCGACCCGCATCTACGTTCTACGGGTGCCGGTCTTCAATGCCAGCATGTCTCCGAACGGCACGATGCGAGTGTATAGCGGCCTGTTGCTCCGCGTTCGTAACGAGGCGGAACTGGGCGCGATCCTCGGCCATGAGTTCGGCCATTTCGAACGCCGCCATTCGCTGGAACGGTTCAAGGCGCAGCGGACCGGCACCGACCTGCTGAGCTGGGCAGCGGTGCTGGCGTCGATGGCACCGGGTTATCAGACGCGCGCCGGATACAACGACATGCGGTGGTCGGTGTACGGCCAGCTGTACCGGTACAAGCGCGATCAGGAACGCGAAGCCGATCTGCTGGGCCTTGGTTATCTGAACGCAGGGATGCTACGCCCGCAGGCAGCGGCCAGCGTCTGGCGCAACGTCATGGCCGAAGCCGAGGCTTCGTCGCGCGCTCGCGGTTTGTCGAAGCCACGCTACGACCTGTTCGCCTTTTCGGCCTCGCATCCGCCTGACGTGGAGCGAGCGGCGACGATGGCAGCGCTCGCCGATCCGCAGGGAGATGGCCGCGACGATGGCGCGGATCGCTATGCGAAGGCGCTGGCGCCATGGCTGCCGACCTTTCTCGACGATCAGATCAAGCTCAACGATTTCGGCGCCAGCGACTATCTGATCGCGATGCTGGCCGAACCGGGCTGGACCCCGCGGCTGTGGTTGGCGCGGGGCGATTTGTACCGGACGCGTGGCAATCCGCGCGACCTGGTCAACGCCGCCGAATTCTATGCCAACGCCATCGCCGCCGACGCCGCGCTGGCCGACGCCTATCGCGGCCTGGGTCTGTCGCTGCTCAAGACCGGCCGGCCGAGCGAGGGGCGCACCGCGTTGCGTCGCTATCTGCACCTGAAACCCGATGCGCCGGATGCGGGCATGATCGCCATGCTTGCCCCGGCCGAACCCGTGGAGCCATGACCATGTCCGTCCGCCGCCTGCGCCGCACCGCGCTGCTATTCGCCGCCGTCACGATGATCGCGACCCCGGTCGCCGCCAATGGCTATCGCGAGAAGGGGAAACCGGTCGTCATCGCCGGGTCGACCCTTCGGGTGACGCCGCCGCGCGACTGGAACCTGTTGTCGATCCGCCCGGGCAAGAAGGCGGAGACCTGGACGCTGGACGGCGAGCAGCTCAACGACGTCACCTGGTATGCGGGGATCGCGGCCAACGAGCCGCTGGTCCGCGAAACCAGCCGCAAGCAGAAACCACTGCCGAAGCTGAAGCAATCGACGTTGCTGGTCGAGATTCCCGAACTGCTCGAGACGACCTATCGCACCGAACGGCAAATCGGCGATTTTCAGGTCACCGGATCGGCGCCCGACCCGTTCCTCGGCCAACCTGGTATCCGCTTCAGCTACAGCTATGTCGACAGCGATCACCTGCCGCGCAGGGGCGAGGCGCGCGCGACGCTGATCGGCGGCAAGCTGTACATGGCGACCTTCGACGCGCCGCGGACGCATTTCTTCGACCGGTCGCTGGCCGATTTCCGCGCGCTGACCGATACGGCGACGCTGTCCTGATTAGGACGCGGGTGCCCGCCGCGCGCTGACCATCGCCAGCGCGGCGGCGACCAGCACCGCACCCACCGCGTCGAGCATCGTCAGCCGCTCGCCATAGGCCGCCCAGCCGATCGTCGCACCGACCAGCGGCTGGACCAGCAGCGCTAGGCCGACGACCAGCGGGCTGAGGTGGCCCAGCGCATAGATCATTAGCCCCTGCCCGGCGATCTGGCTGACCAGCGCCAGTGCCAGCAGCGGACCCCATATGGTCGGCAGGATCGTTTCGCCCAGCGCGATCGCCAGCAACAGCAGCGGCAGCACGCTGGCGATGCTCGACAGCGCCAGCGCGGGCACCGGTGCCATGGTCTGGCGTACGCGGCGCATCGCGATGAAATAGACCGCGTACAGCACGCCGGCGAGCACGCAGAACAGGTCGCCGGCCAGATGGCGCGACGACAATTCGGCCGAGCGCCCTAGGAGCAATACCCCACCGACGGCCGCCAGCAGCAGCGCACCGCCCTGCGCCCGCGTCGGCCAGTGGCGCATCGCGAAAAAGCCGTAGATCGGGAAGATCAGCACCGCGCAATTGCCGAACAGCGTCGCGTTGGCGAGGGTCGTGCGCAGGATGCCGATATGCCATGCGCCGAGATCGACGGCAAAGGCGATGCCGCCGATCAGCAGCGGCACCAATATCGACCCCGCCCGCCCCAACGCACGGCGATCCGTCCACAAAGCGGCGACCAGCAGCACCGGCAACGCCAGCGCGATCCGCCAGAAGGCGACGGCCACCGGCCCGGTATCGGCAAGCCGCACGAACCACGGCCCGAATGCCAGCGCCACATTGGCGACGATGACTGCGGCAATCGCGCGACGCGGTGTTCTTGGGTGCGGCATAATTTTTGTTTCAGGCGTTACCGGCTGCATGCCGCCCCCTACCGCCCTATCTTTCTGGCGTCGCCTGAATTCAAAGTTTCGTGGAGTTTACCCTATGCCGACCCTGTTCGATCCGATCACGCTGGGGGATATCGAAGCGCCCAACCGTGTGTTGATGGCGCCGCTGACCCGTGGTCGGGCCACGCGCGAGCATGTGCCGACCGCGATCATGGCCGATTATTATGCGCAGCGTGCATCGGCGGGGCTGCTGATCTCTGAAGGAACCGGGATCAGTCGCGAAGGGCTGGGCTGGCCGTTCGCGCCGGGGCTGTGGACCGACGAGCAGGTCGAGGCGTGGAAGCCAGTGACCGACGCCGTCCACCGCGCCGGCGGCCGGATCGTCACCCAGCTATGGCATATGGGCCGGGTGGTGCATCCCGACTTTCTGGGCGGTGAGGCCCCGCTCTCCTCGTCGGCGACGACCGCACCGGGACAGGCGCATACCTATGACGGGAAGAAGCCGTACGAGGCCGCGCGCGCCGCGACGCTCGACGATATCGCCCGGGTGCTCGACGATTATTCGCGCGCCGCGCGCAATGCCAAGGCCGCCGGGTTCGATGGCGTGCAGTTGCACGCCGCCAATGGCTATCTGATCGACCAGTTCCTGCGTGACGGGGTCAACCATCGCGACGACGCCTATGGCGGATCGCCCGAAAACCGCATCCGGCTGCTGGGCGAAGTCGTCGACCGGCTGATCGCCGAAGTCGGTGCCGGCCGGACTTCGGTGCGCTTCTCGCCCAATGGCGATACGCAGGGGGTGATCGACAGCGATCCGGCGTCGGTGTTCGCGCCCGCCGCGAAGCTGCTGTCGGACAAGGGCATCGCCTTCCTCGAACTGCGCGAACCCGGCCCCAATGGTACCTTCGGCAGCGCGACCCAGCCGCGCGTGTCGCCCGAGATTCGCAAAGTCTTTGCCGGTCCGCTGGTGCTGAACCAGGATTATCGCGGCGACACTGCGCAGGCCGAACTCGATGCCGGCATTGCCGACGCCATCGCCTTTGGCCGGCCGTTCCTCGCCAATCCCGACCTGCCGCAGCGGTTGCAGACCGGGGCCGAGCTCAATGCCGACAATATGGCGACGTGGTATTCGCGCGGGCCGGAAGGCTATACCGACTATCCGATGCTGGAGCGCGAAGCAGCGTAATTCAGCCGCAACGGATCGTTGCGGTGCCGCGCTTGCGGCATTGCGGCGATCCCGCGACGGTGACCGCGCCGCCCCCCCGTCGCGGTCACCTCGGCGGTGTAGCGCGCGCGGTAGCGCCCGCCGCCGCTTCCTTCGCTGCGAACCTGCAACGCATCGATCGTCAGGCATCGGCGTCGATCGTACCCGGGCCGTTGATCGTGAAGCGGCCCTGCCCGCTTTTGCCCGCCAAGGCGATCGTTCCGGCACCGATCAGCGTCGCCTGGACCGATCCACTGCCGAGCGATCCGATGCGAATCATGCCGTCGCCGGTCAGCGCCAGATCGACGCGGGCGGCGGTGGTCCGCTCGACCTCGATACTACCCGCCCCGCGCAGCGCCACGGCGGCAAGTCGGTCGTTGCGTAGCTCGATCACCGGCGCCGCGCCGGTGGCGACGATCGGTCGTCCCCGATCGTCGCGTGCCGGCACGACGACCAGCGTCTGCCCCTCGACACGGACCTGTACCGTCGCGATCGCTGCCGGCTCTCCGACGATCCGGTTGGTCGCGGACGGCTCCGCCATGACCCGCACGGTGAAAGGGCCGTCGACGCGGATGCGATCATATCCGGTCAGCATCAGGCGCTTTTCGGCAGGCGGGAAAGCCGGTGCCGCCAGTGCGAGCGCGATCAGGGTGGCGAACATGCAACCTATATCCTGCACCGCCGCCAGACGGGCAAGTCGGTCAGCCGCAATCGACGGTGCCGGTACCCACCCGGTTCACTACGCAGCGCGCATCGGGGCCAAGCGTGGCTGATCCGGCGCCGACCAACGACACGTCGGCTGGGCCATTAATATCGGCGCTGATATCGCCCGTCCCCGCGATCGATACGGTTGCTTCGCCGGCCTTGACCTGTTTCGCGTCGATATCGCCGGTGCCCGCCACCGACAGCGTCAAATGGCGTACCGCGCCTGCCGCGGCGATCGTACCGGTACCGGTAACGCTCAACGCGGCGCGGTCGCCGCGCAACTGGCCGATCGTCATGTCGCCCGATCCGCTCAGGGTAGCGGCAAAGTTTTCGCCGGTCCGATCGATACTGATATCGCCCGATCCGGCCAGCGCCGCCGCAGCGATGGTCGGCATGGTGACGCGGATGCGCGCACCGTCATCGCCTTTGCCCCAGAAAGTGTCGCTCTTTCGGCCAATCTTCAGCATGTCGCCGTCACGACGGATCTCTAGGCCCTCCGTTGCGGCCTTGGTCCCCTCGACCCGTACGGCGAAGGCTGGTCCCTGAACGATCTCGACCGCATCGCTGCTCGACAATGTCACGCCGGTAAAGTCGCGCAGGGCGGCATCGTTGCTCGGCGGCGCATCCCGCTCGCCCTTATCGCCTGCACTACAGGCCGCCAGTCCCAACGTCGCTGCCAGCATCCACCGCATCGTCATCTCCTGTGTATTGGTGATGCGATACACCAAGGCGGATCGATGTGCCAGTACGACCAACGAGAAAGGGGCGACCGTTGCCGGCCGCCCCCTGTTCGATCGGACCGATCGACCGTTCAGGCCGCGGTCTTTTCCTTGTTATAGACCGCGGCGGCATCGCGTAAGATCTCGATGATCCGCTCCAGTGCCTTCGGCTCGTCGACCTGTTCCATCGCCGCAAGTTCGCGGGCGAGGCGGCTGGCCGCCGCTTCGAAGATCTGGCGTTCGGAATAGCTCTGCTCGGGCTGGTCGTCGGCACGGAACAGGTCGCGGACCACTTCGGCGATCGACACCAGGTCGCCCGAATTGATCTTCGCTTCATATTCCTGCGCACGGCGCGACCACATGGTCCGCTTGACCTTGGGCTTGCCCTTCAGCGTCTCCATCGCCTCGCGCATCGTCTTGTCCGACGACAGCTTGCGCATGCCGACACTTTCCGCCTTGTTGGTCGGAACGCGCAGGGTCATCCGCTCCTTTTCGAAGCGCAGCACATAGAGTTCGAGTTGCATGCCAGCGATTTCGCTACGCTGGAGTTCGATCACACGGCCGACGCCGTGCTTGGGGTAAACGACATAATCGCCGACATCGAAGGACAATGCCTTGGCAGCCATTGGTAACCTTTCCGTGGTCGTCGTTCCGATGCCATCGTCCTCCGCCAATCGCTGTTCGAACGGCGGCTGGCAGGGTGGTCAAGGAACGTTGCTAAAGGTGATCTCCGGGCGGGGCATGAAAATTTTGCCTCCGTCTCGTCAGTCTATAACATCTTGGTAAGAAAATTACCAGTGCAAAGCCACGCGGCCGGAACCGCATGTGCGGACCGGCCGTGGTTCCACGTGAAACGATTTGGGACAGCCGATCGAACCGGCCGATCGATCAGTCGCCCGCGCCGGGTTCGGGCGAGAAATGCTCGATCTTGTTCTCGACACCCTTCCACTTGTCGGCGTCGGGCGGGGTCTGGTTGGCGTTGCGGGTGACGTTAGGCCACTGCGCCGAATAGGTATTGTTCAGCTCGAGCCACTGTTCCAGCCCGCTTTCCGTGTCGGGCAGGATCGCTTCGGCCGGACATTCGGGTTCGCAGACGCCGCAGTCGATGCATTCGCTGGGATTGATGACGAGCATGTTCTCGCCCTCATAGAAGCAGTCGACCGGGCACACTTCGACGCAGTCCATATATTTGCAGCGGATGCAGGCGTCGGTGACGACGTAGGTCATGGGTCGAACAAGCTCCGGGAAAATCGAATCGAACCCGCGTTATGCCGGGTCTTCGCCTCCGTCAACGGGGGCGGCACCCGTCGGTTCCAGCCGGGTGTAGAGTGCCGCCGCTTCGACGGGTGGTCCGCGTCGATGCGGCAATGCGTCGACCCGCAGGATCTGCACCCGGCCATTGTGGGGAAAGGCGATGACCATGCCGACCCGGACCGGGCAATGGGCGCGATCGATGCGACGCCCGTCGATTCGCAACAGACCCTTGATCGCAATTGCCTGCGCCGCGCTGCGTGTCTTGGCGAAACGAGCATACCACAGGAACATGTCCAACCGCACTTGCGGCACATGCTCGGCGGCCGGCGTCGCCATCAACGGCGAAACTCGATGTCGGCGAGCGCGGCGAAGGCATTGCCCGGACGCGGTCGAGGCGGCTGGACTGACGGTGGACCGCGCCGACGCGGCGGATGCCAGCGCCATTGCGGCGCGTCGCCTTCGCCGGCGATCGGGCGAAAGCCGAGATGCGCCATCATCCGGGCGATCGTCTCCGCCTTCAGTCCGATCGAGGTCGCCAGCGCCGGATCGGGCGCGAACGGCGCATTGCCCTGTCGCGCATCATGCGCGGCACGCGCGAGCCGTTCGATCAGATCGACGCGCACCGCCTGCGGACCGAAGCGACGATAGCCCCATGCCCCCTGCCCCGCCGGCAACACCGTCGCCGCATTGGGGGCGAGCGGTTCGATCGCGTGGCCGTCGCGGGCGGCCAGCAATGCCGCCCGCCACCGCGCCGCAGCCGGTTTGAACAAACGTGCGTCGAACAGGTCGAGCGCCCCGATCGCTACCCCCGCCTTACGCAACCGTCGCCGGTCGTCACCAGTCAAGGGAATCAGCATCGCCTCGAACCCGTCGCGGGGCGCGATGCCGCCAACTTCGGTCAGCGCCGCCGCCACCGCGCGCAACGCCCCGCTCGCCGCCGGATCGCGAGCCAGCGCTGCAAGCGCGCCCAGCGTCGGGGCGCGCTTCGTAAGCTCAGCCTGGATCCATGCCGCCAGCCGATCGCGTACCTGCCCCTGCGCCGCGCGATCGAGCACCTGCAGGCTGCGGTCGAGGGTAACCACCGGTCGGTCGAGCGTCGTCCCGCCGGTCAGCGTCGCCACCTCCAGCCCGTTCCACGTCAGCACCGGCGCCATGCGGGGTTCCGCGACCAGCGCCAGTTCGGCGTCGCCCGCGACCGTCAGTTCGGCACCCCGCTTGCGCAGTTCGGCGGCCAGCCCCTTTTCGGCGGCAGCGATCAACAGTCGTTTGTCGGCGACCCTGGTGTCCGGCGACACTTCGAACCGGAACCCGGTCAGCCGGCCGAGAAGGTGGCCATCGACGCTGACCGCACCATCGACGGCGACATCGACCGGCAGGTCGGCGGCACCCGCACCGATCCGCCGGAGCAGCAAGGTCGTTCGCTGGTCGACGAAGCGTTGGCGCAACCGGTCGTGCAGCGCATCCGACAGCTTCTCCTCGACACCCCGGGTGCGGGCCGCCCAATGTTCGGGGTCGAGCAGCCAGTCGGCGCGATGGGCGATATAGGCCCAGCTGCGCGCCGCCGCGATTCGCCCCGCGATCGTCTCGACATCGCCGTTCATTTGATCGAGCCGCTGCAATTCGTCGGCGAACCATTGGTGCGGGATATGCCCCGCCCCCTCGCTGAGATGGCCGAAGATGCGCCCGACGAAGCGGCTATGCGGATCGGGGCCGAGCTTGCGGAAATCGGGCACCCCGCACGCCGCCCAGAGTCGGCGGACCATGACCGGCGAGCGGGTTCGCGCCCTTACCCAATCTTCTTCGGCAAGCCGTTTCAGCACGATCAGATCGATCGCCTCGGGCGCGGCGGTCAGTACCGGATCGGTCGGCCGTTCGGACAGGCTGTCGATCAGCGCATCGAGGCTGGAGAAATCGGGTTCGCCGCGCCGCCAGTAAAGCCGCTCGAGCGGGGGCACATGATGCCCCTCGATCGCGATCACCTCTTCGGGGGTGAAGGCGTTCGGCCCTTCTTCGACCAGCGCGCCGAACGTTCCGTCGCGGTGATGGCGGCCCGCCCGCCCCGCGATCTGCGCCATCTCCGCGATGGTCAGCCGCCGCTGCCGCCGCCCGTCGAACTTGCGCAACGAGGCGAAGGCGACATGCGCGACATCGAGGTTCAGCCCCATGCCGATCGCATCGGTCGCGACGAGGTAATCGACCTCGCCTGACTGGAACATCTCGACCTGTGCGTTGCGGGTCCGTGGCGACAATGCGCCCATGACCACCGCCGCCCCGCCGCGCATGCGGCGGATCGCCTCGGCCACGGCATAGACCTCTTCCGAAGAAAAGGCGACGATCGCCGACCGGCGTGGCAGGCGCGATAGTTTCCGCGCGCCGGCATAGCTCAGCGTCGAGAAACGCGGGCGCGAAATGATCTCGGCATCCTTGACCAGCGCCCGGACCATCGGCCGCAGCGAATCGGAACCGAGGATCATCGTCTCCTCGCGCCCCCGTGCGCGCAGCAACCGGTCGGTGAAGACATGGCCACGCTCAGGATCGGCACCCAACTGTGCTTCGTCGAGCGCGACGAAGGCCGTTTCGCGCTCCAGCGGCATCGATTCGGCGGTACACAGGAACCAACGCGCCTTGGGCGGGACGATGCGTTCCTCGCCCGTGACCAGCGCGACATTCTCGACGCCCTTCAGCGCGACGACCCGGTCGTAATTCTCGCGCGCCAGCAGCCGCAGCGGAAATCCGATCATCCCCGACGCATGACCGCACATCCGCTCGATCGCGAGATAGGTCTTGCCGGTATTGGTCGGCCCCAGCACAGCAGTGACCGGGCTACGCGCGAACTGGCTCATCTCCTTTAACATCGGGACTGTCGTGGCATGACGCAACGGCTTTCGACGGTTCCGCAATCCGCTTTCGTCCCGGCGCTGACCGACCACGCCTTGTCGCAGCCACCGCCTGTCCAGCCAACGGTTCATTTGACTTTAAATCTTTGGCTTCACAGGGGGATCGGAACGGGCCGGGTCGGGCGGCCGAAACTGGGGGCTACAGGTGTTCCTGCGTACCGATGAAGGACTGGAACTCGCCGGCGGCACCAGCGCGCTGCGCTTCGGTCGTGCGCCGGTCATCGCCGCCCCCGCAGCCGCATGGCGCAGGCGGATCGACTCGTTCGACTGGACCCCTGACCTCGGCGCCGACATCGGATCGCGCGACTGGTGGCGGGGTCTCGCCACCTGCATTGCCCTTTGCGGTACGGTGTGGATGCTGTCACCCGGCTTCGACCGACCGATCTACAGCGCCGTCCCCGCCGCACTCGACGGCAGCGCACTCGACGAGGCGCGCAGCCTCTCCTTCGGCGCCAGCGCGCTCGGCGGCACGAGCGGCATGCGCCTTGCTGCGACGTCGCGGGTCCGCCCGCTGGCCAACACCCCCGAACGGCCGATCGTGGAAGCGACCGCGACGCTCGGCAGCGGCGTGGCCGGCGCATTGCAGCGCACCGGCGTCGGCGTGAGCGAAGCGCAGCACGTCGCGGCAATGATCGCCAGCCGCGTCGATCCCGCCGAACTGATGCCCGGCACCCGGCTCGACGTCACGCTCGGACGACGCGAGACGCCGAGCCTGCCGCGCCCGCTCGAACGACTCGCCTTCCGCGCGAAATTCGATCTGGCACTCGAAGTCGTCCGTGAAGGCGGCACCTTGCGCCTCGATGCGCGGCCGATCGCCATCGACCATACCCCGTTGCGTATCCAGGGGCGCGTCGGTGCCAGCCTGTACCGTGCCGCGCGCGCCGCCGGTGCGCCGGCCAAAGCCGTCGAATCCTATATCCGCACCGTCTCCGGCCTCGTGCCGATGGGACAGGTCGGACAGGATGATCGTTTTGACCTGATCGTCGAACAGGCCCGCGCGGCCACCGGCGAGGTGCAGCTCGGCCAGCTCCTCTATGCCGGG
This sequence comes from Sphingomonas epibiotica, assembly GCF_039615155.1. Classification (NCBI taxonomy): domain Bacteria; kingdom Pseudomonadati; phylum Pseudomonadota; class Alphaproteobacteria; order Sphingomonadales; family Sphingomonadaceae; genus Sphingomonas; species Sphingomonas epibiotica. The sequence goes on from NZ_JBDGHY010000006.1 coordinate 74,186, forward strand.
CTAGAAGGGCGCCGGGACGTCCGGCTCGTCCGCTGGCAGGATGGCAGCCGCACCGAATGGCTCGATCCCAAGGGCGTGGGCGAGCGCAAGGGATCGATGATCTGGCCGGTCGCCGCGCGCATTTCCTCAAATTTCGGCTGGCGCGTCCATCCGGTGCTCGGCTTCAAACGCCTGCACAAGGGCATGGACTTCGCCGCCGCCTATGGCAGTCCGATCCGCGCCACTACCGATGGTCGCGTCACGATCGCCGGACGCCATGGCGGCTATGGCAATTTCGTGAAGCTCGACCATGGCGGCGGCCTCGCCACCGGCTATGGCCATATGAGCCGGATCGTCGTCGCGCCCGGTACCCGCGTCGCCCGCGGTCAGGTGATCGGCTATGTCGGGTCGACCGGTCTGTCGACCGGGCCGCATCTTCATTACGAATTGTGGAAGAACGGCGTGGCGGTCAATCCGCGCTCGGTCCCCTTCGCGACGGTGCAGCGGTTGCAGGGGGAGGAACTCGGACGTTTCCGGGCGCTGGTCGGTCGCCTGATGGGCGTCACCGCCCGCTAATCAGCGTCCCGTCCGCCAACGGCGGATGGTACGCTCGACCATCGCCTCCTCGCCCCCCGATTCCTGCCACAGCGATGTGAACGACGGCGAACCCGATGCCGGGCAACGTTCGGCCTCCAGCGGATCGAACGCGACCCGGATCGGCGTCGTCACCCCTTCGCCGACGATGATGCATTCGCGGTTGCGCAGCGCCGGGATCGAGTCGAGAAAGCCGCGCGCGTCTTCGGGCATCGCCGCACGCACGAACGCCTGATCGCGTTCGTTGTTGAGCCGCATGGTCAGGATCGTGCCGCATTGCGACAACACCCCTTCGGCAAGATCGGACGGCCGCTGCGTGATCAGCCCCAGCGACACGCCATATTTGCGCCCCTCCTTCGCAATCCGGCTGAGAATGTTCGCCGCCGCCGAATTGGTCCCCGACCGTTCGTTCGGCACGTACCGATGCGCTTCCTCGCAAACGAGTAGCACGGGTCGGGACGCTTCGCCGCGCGACCAAAGCGCGAAATCGAACACCAGCCGGCTTAGCACCGCGACCACGACCGACGTGATTTCGGACGGCACACCCGACACGTCGATGATCGAGATCGGCTTGCCCTGCGCCGGCAAACGAAACACGCGCTTGACGAACGCCGCCATCGTGTCGGCGACGAGCATGCCCGAAAACATGAAGCTGTAGCGGGGATCGCCGCGCAGTTCCTCGATCCGGGCCTTCAGCCGCAGGAACGGTGCATTGTCGCTGGCACGGTCGAGCCGTGCCATTTCCGCCTGAACGATGTTCGACAGGTCGGTCAGCAGGTAGGGGATCGGGGTGTCGACGGTCAGCCGCGCGACCTCCTGCGCCATGCGGCTCTTGCTCTTGGCGGCGAGCAGGCAACGGGCAAGGATATCCGCCTCCACCTGCCGCGCCGCGCCGCCGGGGGACAGCAGGATATCGCAATGTTCCTGAAAATTGAGCAGCCAATAGGGAAGCTGAAGGTTGGTCACATCGAGCAGTTCGCCGGTACCGACGAACGCCGCGCCATATTCGCCGTGCGGGTCGATCACCACGATATGTCCATGCGGACTGGCTTCGCAGATACGGTGCAGGATCAATGCTGCAGAGGTCGACTTGCCGGTGCCGGTCGATCCGACCAGCGCGAAATGCTTGCCAAGCAGTGCATCGACATACAGGGCGGCATGCATATCGGGCGCCATATGAACATGGCCGACGGTGATGTGCGGCCGGTCCTGCTTTGCATAGATTTGTCGCAGCGCGTCGCGCGTCACCGGATAGACCGGACTTCCCGGCAGAGGATAGCGCGTCACGCCACGTCGAAAGCCGCGCAGCCCCTGCGTCGGCTCGGGCTGATAGGCTTCTCCCATCAGGTCGACATCGGCGACCAGATTGATACCGTCATCGCCCAGCCGGATCGACCGGATGGCGGCGACGATCCACATCCGCCCGACCTGCATCGTCACCAGCGAACCTACCTGCCCCACCTGTCCGGCCGGATCGTCGGGGTCGCTCGCCAGCGCCTGCAGCGTCGGCAAGTCGAGCAGCAGGCGACTCGATGCGCCGGCGATATCGAGCAGGACCCCGATCGGCCCCGCTGCATCGATCGATTCGGCCGCCATGGGAACGGACGATGGCGGGCGGGTATGAAGCGTCATGCCCGCCAAGATATTGGCGGACCGTAAATTTTGCGTGTCAGATCCGCTCGCCGCTCAACCTTTGGCAAACCATGTCAAGCTGGCCGAGCGTCGAGTAGTTGACGGTGATCGTTCCGCCTTTCTCGCCGAAGACGATATCGACCTTCAGCCCGAGCACGTCGCCCAACTGCCGCTCCAGCGCACGCAGGTCCGCATCGCTGGCACCGTCCCCGCCGCCGCCTTCGTTCGCCGGACGCGGTGGACGTGGCGCCTTGCTCTCACGCGGTTCGCGGGCGTTACGCGCAAGTCGCTCGGCATCGCGCACCGACAACCCTTTGGCGACGACCTTCTCGGCAATCGTCTCCGCGCCGGGCACGTTGATGAGCGCACGGGCATGGCCCATGCTCAACCGTTGGTCGCCGACCATGTCCTGAATCGGCTTGGGCAGTTCGAGCAGGCGCAGCAAATTGGTGACGTGGCTGCGCGACTTGGCGACGAGGTTAGCCAACGCTTCCTGCGTATGGCCGAATTCGTCGATCAGCCGGCGATAACCCTCCGCCTCCTCGATGGCGGTCAGGTCGCGGCGCTGGATGTTTTCGACCAGCGCGATTTCCATCGTCTCGGCATCGGTGAAGTCGCGAACGACCACCGGTACTTCGTGCAGTCGCGCACGTTGTGCCGCGCGCCAGCGGCGTTCGCCCGCGACGATCTGATAGCCCTTGCCATGCGGTCGTACGACGATCGGCTGAATGACACCGCGCGCCGCGATCGACTCTGCCAGTTCGTCGAGGGCCGATTCATCGAAAAAGCGGCGCGGCTGTCCGGGCAATGGCGACAGCGCGGTGACGGGCATTTGCCGAACGCCGCTGGGCGGGCTCGACGCGCGCGGGCTCGATCCTTCGCCATCGGGTTCGCCCAGGAGCGAACTGAGTCCCCGGCCCAATCCCCCGGCGCGGGGACGACGCGGTGCAGCCTGTTCGCTCATGCCGCCTCCGCCAGACCGGGCAGTCGTGCGATCACTTCGCGGGCTAGCGCGATATAGGCTTCCGACCCGGCACAGCGATAATCATAGATCAGCGCCGGCATGCCATGGCTCGGCGCCTCCGACAGGCGGACATTGCGCGGGATCACCGTATCGAACACTACTTTCCCCAACACCGCGCGCACATCGTCCGACACTTGATCGGTCAGTCGATTGCGACGGTCATACATCGTCAGCACTACCCCGAGGATCGCAAGCCCCGGATTGAACCGCCCGCGGATACGCTCGACGGTGGTCAGCAACTGGCTCAATCCTTCCAGCGCAAAGAACTCGCATTGCAGCGGCACCAGCAGCGCATGGCTCGCGACCATCGCGTTGATCGTCAACAGCCCCAGTGATGGCGGGCAGTCGATCAGGATGACGTCCCATTTCCCGCCGCTCGCTTCAACCACCCGGTCGAGCCGGTGGGTCCGCGCCTCGAACTCAATCAGTTCGATCTCGGCCCCCGACAGGTCGACCGTTGCCGGCACGATCGACAGCCGCGGCACTCGCGTCGCGACGGCCGCCTCGTTCAGCATCATGTCACCGACCAGCAGGTCATAGGTCGAATATTCGCGATCGTTGCGACCGATACCCAGCCCGGTCGAGGCATTGCCCTGCGGATCGAGGTCGAGGATCAGTACGTCCAGTCCGGTCGCCGCGAGTGCGGTGCCCACATTGATCGCGGTAGTGGTCTTGCCGACGCCCCCCTTCTGGTTCGCGATGGCGATGCAAATCATGCTCGGCGCACTCCCCTGGCGACCACGATCGACGAGGTCGGATCGGTTACGCTGTGTTCCACGTGGAACGTTCCGACCCATTCGGTGCCGGCTTCGGCGACCTCTTCGGCAGCCGAACGTCCCTTCGGCAACACCCATATCGTATCGGAGTCGCTATGCCGATGGCCGATTGCGAACAGCGCCGAAAGTTTCGCGACGGCACGCGCGCTGATGATCGCGGCGGGACGGTCGGCAGCCAGTTTCTCGATCTTCGCCTGATGCACGACGACGTTGGTAAGGCCGAGTGCTTGCGCCATTTCGGTCAGCAACGTCGCCCGGCGTGCGCGCGGTTCGACCAACACCACCCGCCGATCGGTCAGGACCGCCGCGACGATTCCCGGAAAACCCGCACCCGACCCAATATCGACCCAGTCGCCGGGCGAGGCATCGTCGGTCAGCGGCACCAGCTGCGCCGAATCGAGCAAATGCCGGTCCCAGATATGATCGACCGTCGATGCCGCGATCAGATTCTGATGCGCGGTTTCAGCGACGATGCGCTCGGCAAAGTGCGCCAGCAACGCCGTCCGTTCGCTGCCGAAGCGCGACTCGATCCAGTCGCGCGCGTCTGCTTCGATCATGCCGCCAGCTTGCCCGACCGGTGATGGAGCAGGATAGCCACCAGCGCGGCAGGCGTCACGCCCTGGATCCGTCCCGCCGCCGCCAGCGTTTCCGGCGCTGCCAATGTCAGCCGCTCGACCATCTCGTTCGACAGCCCCGGCACCGCGCGATAGGCGAAGTTAGGCGCCAGATCGACATGATCGACCCGCGCGGCCGCCAGCTCCGCCGCCTGCCGTTCCAGATACGGTGCATAGCGTGCGTCCTCGATCAGTTCGCTCAGCACGTCGTCGTCTTCCGCAATGCCAAGATGCTCGGGCGCGATGCCAGCGACCAACAACCATTCGGCGCCACTGCGCGTATCAGTTCCATTCACCGGCGCCCCTTTGGTCGCCAGCACATTCGCAACGTGACGCTGTGCAAGCCGCTCGCGCAACGCTTCCCGACGCGCGGCACGGGCATCCTGTTGCGCTACGCGTTCGACCGACAATAGTCCCGCCGCCGCCCCGATCGCCCCGAGGCGGGTCGCCGCATTGTCCGATCGCAGATGCAGTCGATATTCAGCGCGGGCAGTCATCATCCGATAGGGTTCGGACACGCCCTGCAACACCAGGTCATCGATCATCACCCCGATATAGCTCGACTCGCGCGGCAGGATCAGCGGGTCCAGCCCGAGCGCAGCACCGGCCGCATTCGCCCCTGCGACAAGCCCCTGCCCGCCGGCTTCCTCATATCCGGTCGTACCGTTGATCTGCCCGGCGAAATACAGTCCGTCCAGCGCGCGCAGCGCCAGCGTCGGCGTCAACGCGCGGGGGTCAATATAATCATACTCGACCGCATAGCCGGGCGTGACGATCTCGACCCGTTCGAGACCGGCGACACTGCGCAGCATCGCCAGCTGAACATCGGTCGGCAGCGACGTCGATACGCCATTGGGATAGACCAGATGCGTGTCGAGCCCTTCGGGTTCGAGAAAGATCTGATGCCCGTCGCGGTCGCCGAAGCGATGCACCTTGTCTTCGATCGATGGACAATAGCGCGGCCCCCGCCCTTCGATCGAACCGCCGAACAGCGGCGACCGGTCCAGCCCGGCGCGAATGATATCGTGCGTTTCCGCCGTCGTCCGCGCGATGGCACAGGCCAGTTGCGGTAGCCGCTGCGCGGGATCGGACAACGGCGACATCGTCCAAATATCGGCATCGGACGGCTGCTCGGGCAGCACCGCCCAGTCAATTGTCCGCCCGTCGAGCCGTGGTGGCGTACCGGTCTTCAATCGCGCGATCGGCAGCCCCAGGTCGCGTAGCTGCGCTCCCAGTCGGGTCGCCGCGCGTTCGCCGGTCCGGCCACCGATCTCCCGTTCCTCGCCTCGGAACATGGTTCCGCCAAGGAAGGTGCCGGTTGCCAGAACGATGCTCTGCCCAGCAATCGTCGTGCCGTCGGCAAGTTCGACGCCCCGAACTCGGCCAGCCTCGACGATTAGCGCAACGGTATCGCCGGCCATCACCGTCAGCTTCGGATGAGCGAGCAACGTTCTAACCGCCGCGGCATAGCGAACACGGTCCGCCTGTACGCGCGGTCCCTGTACCGCTGATCCCTTCGATCGGTTCAGCATGCGGTGATGGATCGCCGCTGCATCGGCCGCGCGCCCCATCAGCCCGTCGAGCGCATCGATTTCGCGGACGATATGCCCCTTGCCCAATCCGCCGATCGCGGGATTGCACGACATCGCCCCGATCCGCGTTGGATCGAAATCGATCAGCAGCGTCGTCGCGCCGCGCCGCGTCGCTGCCGACGCCGCTTCGGTGCCGGCATGGCCGCCACCTATCACTATCACATCAAAGGTCATGCACAGGTTCCACGTGGAACATCATTTGCCGATACAGAAGCGACCAAATAGATCGTCGAGGACGGCCTCGGTCGCGCGCATCCCGGTCAATGCCGCGAATGCCTGCACGCCATAGCGCAGTTCTTCGGCCAGCAACAGCGGGTCCTGTTGCTGGCTCGCACGCATCAACGCAGCCGCCGCAGTACCGGCATGTGCCGCTTGTCGCCGGTTGAGCGAGAGGTCGTCGACTTTGGGCAGCAACGTGGCCGCACGATCGACGAGCAACTGCCACAGCCGGTCGAGGCCGTGCCCGGTCGTCGCCGATACGGCGATGCGGTCTGCCGGAACGGCGATGTCGTCGCGAACGTCGTAACGTGGGTAAAGCGCGATCGCCTCGACCGGCGCAGGATCGTCGCCCAGCCACAGCACGATATCCGCCGTGGCGATCGACCCGGTCGCACGATCGATCCCGATCCGTTCGATCGGATCGCTGCTGTCCGCGCGCAGTCCGGCAGTATCCAGGAACAACCATGCGATGCCGCTGCGAGTCACCGGTATCTCGATCACGTCGCGCGTCGTGCCGGCCAGCGGTGAGACAATCGCTGCCTCGCGCCCGACCAGCGCGTTCAACAGCGTCGACTTGCCGGCATTGGGCGGCCCGGCCAGCACCACCCGGATGCCGTCGCGCAACCGCTCGACCGGGGGTACCGCCAGCACCGCCGTGATCGCCTCGGCCAGCGCGATCGCCTCGCGACGGACCGACTTCAGCACATCGTCGCCGGCATCGACATCGTCTTCATCGGCGTGATCGAGCACCGCCTCGACCATCGCCGACAACCGCGTCGCAGCTGCGCTCCAGTCGGCGACCGTCCGCCGCAGCCGCCCGTCACTATTGGCCAGTGCCATGCGGCGCTGCGCATCGGTCTCCGCCGATAACAGGTCGCCCAAACCCTCGGCTTCGGTCAGATCGATCCGGCCGTGCGTCAAGGCCCGCCGCGTGAATTCTCCCGGTTCGGCAGCACGCAACCCGTCGATCGCCGCCAAGGCCCGTTCGACCGCAGCCACCACTGCCCGTCCACCGTGCAGATGCAGTTCGACTAGATCTTCCCCGGTCGCCGTCGCCGGTCCCGCAAACACGAGTATCAGCGCACGGTCGAGCAATTGCCCATCCGCAGGATCACGCAGCGCACGCACGCCTGCCCGTCGGGGCGGCGGCAGCTTGCCTGCTAGGCGGGTCGCCGCGTCGATCGCGCCGACCCCCGAAATTCGCAGCACGGCGATGGCGGCGGGCGGACGCCCGCTCGACACCGCGAAGATCGTGTCAGCCGCCACGGCCCGCCGACTCGAACATCTTGCGCCAGAAGGTCATGCCCGCCTCGCCCATCGGTGCCCAGCTCTGCATCAACTGGTTGAGCAGTTCGGGGCTGGCGCCCTTTTCCATCGTCTCGGTCAACATCGCGACATAGCGTTCATGGACCGGCGTGAAGTCGGGCAAGCCCATCGCGCGGCGCGCTTCCTCGGGGGTGCAATCGACTTCGACGTGGATTTTCATGGGAGCCTTCCCGATGTGGTTTATGGGCACGATAGGCGGAAAAGCTGTGGATGGCGATAAGCGAAGGCTTGTCCGTGCGATAGCGAGTCATCGCGCCACATTGCCGTTACCCCGGCATAGCGCGGGTTCTCTTTGCGCGCTCGGCTCCCTCCTCCGCGAAAATGACGATGCCGGGTGAAGCAGTCGTCTGCGTACAGGGAGTTGGATGTCGATCGGCCCTGGATAAGACAACGCCCGCCTTCTCCTATTGAAAAGACGGGCGGGTCGTTGGTGGCGGACGCGGGCGAAGCCCGCGTCGTCGGTCGGGGCGCTGCCCCGCCGGCCGGATCGATGCGTGTCAGGCAACGGCACGTTGCCTGCCGCATTCGATCACTGGTTCATGCTGTCGAAGAAATCCTCGTTGGTCTTCGAATTCTTCATCTTGTCGAGCAGGAACTCCATCGCGTCGATCGTGCCCATCTGCATCAGGATGCGGCGCAGGACCCACATCTTCGACAGCTTGGTCTTGTCGACCAACAGCTCTTCCTTGCGCGTGCCCGACTTGCCGACATCGAGCGCCGGGAAGATACGCTTGTCCGCCACCTTGCGGTCGAGGACGATTTCCGAGTTGCCGGTGCCCTTGAACTCTTCGAAGATCACTTCGTCCATGCGGCTGCCGGTATCGATCAGCGCGGTGGCGATGATCGACAGCGACCCGCCTTCCTCGATGTTACGCGCGGCACCGAAGAAGCGCTTCGGCCGCTGCAGCGCATTGGCGTCCACACCGCCGGTCAGCACCTTGCCCGACGACGGCACGACCGTGTTGTAGGCACGGCCCAGACGCGTGATCGAGTCGAGCAGGATCACCACGTCCTTCTTGTGCTCGACCAGACGCTTGGCCTTTTCAATCACCATTTCGGCGACCTGGACGTGGCGCTGCGCCGGTTCGTCGAAGGTGGAAGAGATCACCTCGCCCTTCACGCTGCGCTGCATGTCGGTCACTTCTTCCGGGCGTTCGTCGATCAGCAGGACGATCAGGAACACTTCAGGATGATTGTCGGTGATCGCCTTCGCCATGTTCTGCAACATGACGGTCTTGCCGACGCGCGGCGGCGCGACGATCAGCGTGCGCTGCCCCTTGCCTTGCGGCGACACGATGTCGATCACCCGCGCCGACTTGTCCTTGATCGTCGGGTCGAGCTGGTCGAGCGTCAGCTTCTGCTCGGGATAGAGCGGCGTCAGATTGTCGAAATTGACCCGATGGCGGACCGCGTCAGGATCGTCGAAATTGACCGAGACCAGCTTGCTCAGCGCGAAATAGCGCTCGCCATCCTTGGGCGCACGCACCTCGCCCTCGACCGTGTCACCGGTGCGCAGCCCATGCTTGCGAACCTGGTTCGGCGAGACATAGATATCGTCCGGCCCGGCCAGATAATTGGCCTCCGGACTACGAAGGAAACCGAAGCCGTCCTGCAGCACCTCGATCGTGCCGACGCCCATGATCTGCTCGCCATTTTCGGCGCGCGCCTTCAGGATCGCGAACATCAGGTCCTGCTTGCGCATCGTCGACGCGCCTTCGACGCCCAGCTCTTCGGCCATCGAGACCAGTTCGGCGGGGGCGTGTTTCTTTAAGTCTTTGAGATGCATCGGGGGGTGGTCCAGATCAGCGAATAGGAGGCAAGGTCGGCAGGAAAGGCGGACGCAAGCGGCTGGGACGGGCGCACCGAGGACCGGGCGCCACTGTCGGAAGACCTAGGTCGCGGCTGGCGTCAAGTCAAGCACCGCCGCTCAGAACGGCTTCACCACCGCCAGTACGACCGCTGCGATTGCCGCTAGCGCGGGCAGTTCGTTGGCCAGCCGCAACTGCTTCGGCGTCAGCGTCGGCCGCCCGGCCGCGAGCTTCTTCGCATAACCTACTGCCCAGCCATGATAGCCGCTCAGCAACACCACCACCAACAGCTTGGCATGCAGCCAGCCCAACCCCGCGCCCCCGTCGAACAACCCGACATTGGCGGCGAGCAACAGCCCCAGCACCCATACGATCACCATCGCCGGGGTCAGGATCATCCGCTTGAGCAGCGCCTCGCGCCGGATCCAACGTGGAGGTTCGGCGGGATCGTCCAACCCCTCCTGATGATGCACCAGATAGCGCGGGAGCATGAACAACCCCGCCATCCAGAAGATGACGAAGACGATATGCGCCGCCTTCATCCACAAATAGGCGCCGCCGAGAAACCCGCTCATGCCCCGCGCACCCGCGCCACCAGCCGTTCGACATGCGCGATCGGCGTATCCTGCTGGATGCCATGGCCGAGGTTGAAGACATGCGGCCGGTCGGCAAATGCCGCCAGCACCCGGTCGACCCCGGCATCGAGCGCCTCGCCGCCGGCGATCAGCAGCAGCGGGTCGAGATTGCCCTGTACCGGCAGACCCATCGGCAGTTCGTGATTGGCCCAGACCGGATCGACCGTCTCGTCCAGTCCGATCGCATCGACCCCTGTCTCGCGCGCATAGGCAGCAAGCTTGCCGCCCGCGCCCTTGGGAAAGCCGATGATCGGCACATCGACCCGTACCCGCAACCCTTTGACGATTGCCACCGTCGGCGCGATCACCCAGCGTTCGAACTCGGCGGGGGCAAGGCTGCCCGACCAGCTGTCGAACAACTGCACCGCCTCGACGCCCGCCTCGACCTGACCGACGAGATAGTCGATCGTCATGGCCACGATCCGGTCGATCAGCGCTTGCACCGCCGCCGGATCGCCATAGGCCATGCGCCGCGCTTCGGCCTGCTCACGGCTGCCCTTGCCGGCGATCATATAGGTGGCGACCGTCCAAGCCGATCCGGCGAAGCCGAGGAACGTCGTCGCTTCGGGCAATACCGCCGCGACCCCGCGCACCGTCGCATAGACCGGGTCGAGGATCGCCGCGTCGGGCACCAGCGCATCGATCGCCGCCCGCGTCCGCAACTCGGGCGCAAGGCGCGGCCCCTCACCCGCCTCGAACCACAATTTCTGTCCCAGCGCGTTCGGCACCATCAATATGTCGCTGAACAGGATCGCCCCGTCGAACGCGAACCGGCGCAGCGGTTGCAACGTCACCTCGGTCGCCGCTGCCGGATCGTTCACCAGATCGAGGAACCCGCCCTTCTCGGCCCGCAATGCGCGATACTCGGGCAGATAGCGCCCCGCCTGTCGCATGAGCCACATCGGCGGAACCGACAGCTTCTCGCCGGCAAGCACTCGGAGAAGCGGTTTCGGAGAGAGGGAAAGGGTCAGCGTCGTCGCTCCTCTACTAAGAAGTAGAATCTAATAGGATGGTTGGAAGTGGTTGGGCGGTGGGTAACGGGGCTTATGGTGGATTACCCGAAATGCCAACAGATTGACCGGGGGAGAGTCGCGGAAGTCCGCCGATTCACGGAGAGCCATCCCCATTATCCACAGCCTGTGGGCTGAATCGCCGCCTGTGTCGGGATTGTGGATAAGTCGGGATCGATCGGGGGCTTTTCCACAGCTTGGCGGCGGGGGCGAGTTACGCTAGCCCCTGCCCCCGACTTATCCACAGCCTTGTGCAGAAAGGCGCCCGATGCGGCTGCACCTCCACCTCCTGTCCGACTCCACCGGTGAGACGCTGGAGAATATCGCCAAGGCGGCATTGGCGCAGTTCGACGATGTCGACACGATGCGCCATTTTTGGCCGATGGTCCGCTCCGAAGCGCATCTGGAACGCATCCTGACCGAGATCGCGGTCAATCCGGGGCTGGTGCTCTACACGCTGGTCAACCCGGCGATCCGCCGCATGCTGGAGGCGCGTTGCGCCGCATTGGGCCTGCCGATCGTCGCGCCGATGGACGCGGTCAGCAACGCACTGTCGAGCCTGCTCGGGCAGGAGGCGAAGGCACGCCCGGGGCGGCAGCACAGCCTCGACGCCGCCTATTTCGCCCGGGTCGATGCGATCCAATGGACCATCGCCCATGACGACGGCATCGCGTCGGAGGATTGGGAAGAGGCCGATATCGTCCTTGCCGGCGTATCGCGTTCGTCCAAGACGCCGACGTCGATCTATCTCGCCAACCGCGGGTACAAGACCGCCAACATCCCGATCGTCGTCGAAAGCCCGCCGCCGTCGATTCTGTTTCGCCTGCAACGGCCGCTGGTCGTCGGGCTGACCACCAGCGCCGACCGGCTGATCGCGATCCGGCGCAACCGGCTGCTGTCGCTCAACCAGATGCCCGACACCGATTATGTCGAACAGGATGCGGTGGTGCGCGAGCTGTCATTCGCGCGGCGGATGTTCGCCGATAATGGCTGGCCGGTGATCGACGTCACCCGACGCTCGATCGAGGAAACCGCCGCGGCGATCATCACCCTGTGCAACGAACGCCAGCTGGAGGCGCGCGCATGAGCTTCGTCCTCGCCTCGATGAGCGCCACCCGCCGGGCGATGCTCGATGCCGCCGGCATCCCGCACGACGCGATCCCGAGCGGTCTCGATGAGGAAGCGGCCAAGGCGGCATTGGCCGGCGAGAAGCTGAAACCCCGCGACCTTGCCGACGCGCTGGCCGAGATGAAGGCGATACGTGCCGCCACCCGCGTCGGTGGCGCGATGGTGCTAGGCGGCGATTCGGTCGTGGCGCTCGCCGACGGAACGGTGCTCGACAAGCCGGTCGATCGTACCGATGCCGCCGCGCATCTGCGTTCCATGTCCGGCGGACGCCACGATCTGTTCAGTGCAGCCGTCTTCGTCGAAGGCGGGCGGCCTGTCTGGCGGCATATCGGGCATGCGAAGCTGACCGTCCGGCCGCTGTCCGACGCGTTCATCGATCGCTATCTCGACGCCGAATGGCCCGCCATCGCCGGCTGTGTCGGTTGTTTCCGGATCGAGGGGCCGGGCGTGCAGTTGTTCGACCGGATCGACGGCGATCACTGGACGATCCTCGGCATGCCATTGCTCGAAATCGCGCGCTATCTGCGTCAACGGGGAATGTTACCCGCATGAAACCCTATGCCGAGGTGATCGGCGATCCGATCGCCCACTCCAAGTCACCGGTTATCCACAACTTCTGGCTCGACCAGCTGGGGATGGACGCCGAGTATCGAACGTTCCACGTGAAACCAGAGGCGTTGGCGGACTATTTCGCCGCGCGGCGTGCCGACCCGAACTGGCGCGGGTGTAACGTCACCGTTCCGCACAAGCTGGCCGCACTCGATCATGTCGCCGATCCGGGCGACGTGCGTGGATCGATCGGCGCGATCAATACCGTGTTCCGCGATGAAGATGGCGGTTGGATCGGTACCAATACCGATGCCGCCGGCTTCCACGCTCCGATCGCCGGTCTCGACTTAACCAGGCAGCCGGTCGCAGTGATCGGCGCGGGCGGCGCCGCCCGCGCGATCCTGTTCGCGCTGTCGAAACTCGGCGTCGGTCGGGTAACGATCCTGAACCGTAATCCGCTGAAAGCCGCGGCGCTACTTGCTACCTTTGGCTTGAAAGGAGACGCCCTGCCCCTCTCCGCTCCGCTGCCCCCGGCGAAGTTGGTGGTGAATGCCAGCACGCTCGGCATGACCGGTCAGCCACCACTCGATATCGACCTGACGCCACTGCCGCAGGATGCGGTTGTCTACGACGCGGTTTATGCCCCGATCGAAACGCCGCTGCTGGCGCAGGCGCATGATCGCGGGCTCGATACCGTCGATGGCCTCGAGATGCTGGTCGGACAGGCGGCGCTGGCGTTCGAACTCTTCTTCGGCGCGGCCCCGCCCCGCGACCGCGACGATGAACTGCGCGCGCGGTTGCTGGGGTGAGCGCTCCAACCCGCATGATCCGTACACCGGCGAAGGCCGGGGTCCAGCTAAGGAGCGGTGCCGGCTGTCCTCAGCCGTTCCCCAACTCTAACCCGGCATCCGCCGGGGTATGGAAGCAGCGGAACGGACTGGATCAATGACCCATATCCTCGGTCTCACCGGATCGATCGGCATGGGGAAGTCGACCGTTGCGCAGATGTTCCGCGACTTCGGCGTGCCCGTGTTCGATGCCGATGCGACCGTCCATGCGCTGCAGGGTCCGAATGGTCCGCTGCTGCCGGCGATCGAGGCGGCCTTTCCCGGGACGACCGGTCAAACCGGAGTCGATCGCAAGGCGCTTCGCGACCGGATTTTCGCCGACCCGACGGCACGCAAACGACTCGAATCGATCGTTCATCCGGCGGTCGCGACGGAGCGGCAACGCTTCCTCGACGCTCATGCCACCGCCCCGTTGGTCGTGCTCGACGTGCCGTTGCTGTTCGAAACCGGTGGCGAGTCGCGCTGCGACTCCGTAGCCGTCGTGACCGCCGCCCCCGCCGTACAACGCGCCCGTGTCCTCGCCCGCCCGACCATGACCGAGTCGGCCTTTGCCGCGATTCTCGCGTCGCAACTGCCAGACGCCGAAAAACGCGCGCGCGCCACGCATCTTATCCACACCGACACCACACTAGACGCGACCAGGGCGCAGGTCGCCGCGCTCGTCGCTTGCATGGGGGGCGGCGAAGGCGGATAAGATCACCATGCGCGAAATCGTGTTCGATACCGAAACCACCGGCTTCAAATTTTCGGAAGGCGATCGGCTGGTCGAAATCGGCTGTGTCGAACTGGTCAACCGTGTCGAGACGGGCAATGTCTATCACGCCTATTTCAACCCCGGCCGGCCGATGCCGAAGGAGGCGGAAGCGGTCCATGGCCTGTCCGATGCCTTCCTGTCCGACAAGCCGGCCTTTCATACCGCGATCGACGATCTGCTGGCGTTCATCGGCGACAGTCCGCTGATCGCGCACAACGCGACCTTCGACTTCGGCTTTCTGAACGGCGAACTCGGCGCGTGCGGGCGCGATCCCATTTGCCTCTCGCGCATGGTCGATACGCTGGCGATGGCGCGCAGCCGCCATCCCGGCGCCAAGCATACGCTCGATGCGTTGTGCGTCCGCTTCGGTATCGACCGCAGTCGCCGCGTGCTGCACGGCGCGCTGCTCGACGCGCAATTGCTGGCGCAGGTCTATGTCGAGTTGATGGGCGGGCGCCAGATCGGCTTCGGTCTCGACACGTCGCCGACCATCCTCGTCGAAACGGTCGACCGGATCGCACCGTCGCGCGCCCGGCCGCCGCGCCATTTCGCGCCCAGCGCCGACGAACTCGCGGTCCACGCCGCCTTCGTCGCGACTTTGAAGGACCCGTTATGGGGCCAGTCGCCGACGTGAGGCGTTGACACCACCCGCTTTCAGCGGCTCACACGATTTCACAACGACGGAGGATTACATGGACATCCGGGTTTCGGGGCACCAGGTCGACACTGGGGACGCACTGAAGGAGATGGTCCAGGAGCGTCTCCAGGGCATCGCCGACAAATATTTCCAGCGCGCGATTTCGGCGACCGCGACCTTCAGCAAGGGGCCGCACGACAATGGTTTCGTTTGCGACATTGTCTGCCACGTAACGCAGGGGCTGGTCCTCAAGGGGCATAATAGCGGACAGGAGGCGCAGGGCGCGTTCGTCGGTGCCGCCGACAAGATCGAGAAGCAGCTGCGCCGTTACACCCGTCGCCTGAAGGATCGCAACGCTGCGCAGGTCGTGGCGATGAACGAGGCCGGCGGCTACGACAATGGTTTCGACAATGCCGGCTATACCGTGTTCGGCGGTAGCGAGCAGGAGGAAGAGGAGGTTGCCGACGCCCCCCTCATCATCGCCGAGACGCGGGTCGACGTGCCTGATGCCAGCGTGTCCGACGCGGTGATGATGCTCGATCTGCGCAACACCAACGCGCTGCTGTTCAAGAATAGCGGCACCGGGTCGTTCAACATGGTCTATCGCCGCCATGACGGCACGATCGGTTGGGTCGAGCCCAATCGCGCAGCCTGACTTGTACGATTTTCATGATCTTTTGACTCCTGAAACGGTGCTGGCGGATTACGCCGCCGGCACCCGCAAGGCATTGTTCGCCCACATCGCCTCCGTTGCCGAAACGGTGACGGGGGTCGATGCGAAGTCGCTCGCCGATCGCATGGCCGATCGCGAGAAGCTGGGTACCACCGCCTTTGGTGGTGGCATCGCCATTCCCCATGCGCGGCTCGATCGGCAGGGTGCGGTGCGTGGCGTGTTCGTCCGGCTTGCCCGCCCGATCGATTTCGGGGCAGTCGACGAATTGCCGGTCGACCTCGTTTTCGCGCTGTTCTCGCCCGCCGATGCCGGTGGCGATCATCTGAAGGCGCTGGCACGCATCTCGCGCGCGCTGCGCGATGCGGCGTTCCGCGCCAAATTGCGCGGGGCGGGTTCGGCCGACGCACTCTACGCGCTGCTGTCGGGTGTCGAGGCACGTGACGCCGCCTGAGACGCCCGCCGGAGAAGCGGCGCATTTCCGGGCGTTGGAGGCGCTATATGCCGCCGCCCCGATCAATCGCCTGTTCGATTCCCGGCTCGAAATTGTCGAGGCCGGGGTGGCGCGCATTCATTTCACCATCGACGAACGCCATTTCCACGCCGCTGGCGCAGCACATGGCACGACCTATTTCAAGATGCTCGACGACGCCGCCTTCTACGCCGCCAACAGCCTCGTCACCGATCGTTTTCTGCTGACGACCGCCTTCAACCTGTTGCTGCAACGGCCGCTCGGCCCCGGGCGGGTGATCGCCGAGGGGCGCTGGGTCAGCGGCAAGCGGCGGGTGTTCATCGCCGACGCCCACCTGATCGACGCGGAGGGCGAGGAAGCGGCACGCGGTACCGGTACGTTCATGAAAAGCCGCATCCCGCTCGCTACCCTGCCCGGCTACGCTTAGCCATGAACGACTGGCCGACGGCTTTGCGCGTCAACGCCTTCGCGCGTGCCGTGGAGCAGGCCGGCGGGAGCGCGATGATATTGGCGAAGGGCGACCGGGACTCCGGCATCATCCTGTTGCTGGCGATCGACCGCGACGGCATCGCCCGCCTGTTCGAACGGGAACGCGACCTCGACGGACGGTCGCGCATCGTCCGGCGCAAACCGGATATGGTGGGTGAAGCGGCGCTGACCGACTATTGGCAGGAGCGCCGCGCCCGCGACCCCGATTTATGGGTGGTAGAGGCGATCGTCGCAGCAGTCGAACCGTTGGCCGCTGAAACGCTGTGGGCGAATTGACCTGTTAACCTTTGGAGCCGTACCCGCGCTGCAACGAAGATCAGCGCTGGACCGGTCAGGATTTCGGTGGCGCAGTCGGGGGGCAGGCGCACGGGTTCCACGTGGAACGGGTTTGGCGTGCCGGTTCACCGCACGACAGTGACGACGGATGAAGCTGCGCTTCCCCATGGCGGTTCTCGCCGCCATGTCCCTTTTCGCCGGCTTGGGCGCACCACTATCGGCCGAGGAAACCGCCTCACCCGGGCGCGTAATCAACTTGTCGAGCCCGGCAAAGGTTCCGGTGCAATTCGCTGCTCCCGCTGAAATCGTTCAGGAAATTGCCAAACCCGCTGTCGCTACCGATGCCGATGCGGATTTCTCGACACTCGACGCCGCCGTCGCTGCCCAGACCGCCACGATCGACGACGAAGAACTCAACTGCCTCGCCATCGGCGTCTATTACGAGTCCAAGGGTGAACCACTCGCCGGCCAACTCGCCGTCGCCGACGTAATCCTCAACCGCACCACCTCCGGCCGCTTCCCGGCTTCGGTCTGTGGCGTGCTGACCCAGCGCGGGCAGTTCTCGTTCGTGAAGGGCGGTCGCCTGCCCGACGTCGACACTAGCCGCCCGGCATGGAAGACCGCTGTGGCTATCGCCCGTATCGCGACGCAGGACCTGTGGGACAGCCCGGCCGAAGGCGCACTGTTCTTCCATGCCCGCCGCGTCAGCCCGAAATGGAACCACACCCGCGTCGCATCGCTGGGAAATCACGTCTTTTATCGCTGACGCGCGATCGGTACGGCAGAGAGCGCTTCCCTTGTTCGCATAATGTTCCTATGATGCGGGGATGGCCAGCCTAGCCCTCGGCGCCCTGCCGCCCGCGCCCGACTCCCACCCGCTGATCGCTGCCGAGGTTGCCCGCGGCGTCACCCGCATGCTGCTGGCGCATGATCTGACCGCGATGGCCGAAGTCCCGCTCGACGGTGGACGCCGTGCCGACTTGATGGCGATCGATGCGCGCGGACAGATCGTCATCGTCGAGATCAAGGTTTCGCGCGCCGACCTGCTCGGCGACGGCAAATGGACCGATTATCTCGGGCATTGCGACCGCTATTTCTGGGCGGTGCCCGCCGGATTCGACGTGGCGCCGCTCGGCGGCGAAGCGTTCCTGCCCGATCGCACCGGTATCATCGTCGCCGATCGCTACGAAGCGACCATCTTGCGCGAAGCATCGACCACCTCCCTGCCCGCCCATGTCCGTAAACGCTGCACCCTCGCCTTCGCCCGCCGCGCCGCCCGCCGCCTGATCGGTGCGATCGATCCCGACGCGATCCAGGGTTTTTGAAGGCCGGCCAACGATCCTCGCATCCCCACCAAGAACCGCTCAGAACCGCCGCCACAGCGCTCCTGCCGCCCAGCCGAACCCGACCGACAACAACACCGCCGCCAGCCCGTACAGCACCGACGCCTGCTCCGCCGCGATCGCCACGAACCGTTCGAACCCCGATTTGCGGATATCGATGTCGCGGACCGCAGCGGCCAGTACCCGCCCGTCGCGGATCAGGAACGTCTCCGCCGTGAACTTGCCGACCGGCACGCGAGCCGGAATGGTGATGGTCGCACGGTACAGCACGTCGTCGGTGATCTCGACCGCGTTCGGCGCCTCGACATAAAGGCCGGCGCGTTCCCTGAGCCCTACGAACCCCTTGGCGAAGCGTGCCTGATCCTCTGCCGACGTGCCCGCCGATGGCGATAATTGCAGGCTGTCGAGTCCCAGTTCGTAGATCGCTCGCGTCCGTTCGTCGACGATCCGCTCGATCGGCCGTGCCGATGCGATTGCGTAGAAGGACGGCGCGGAACGGTAGCGCATCCGGTCGGCATTGACCCAGATCCCGGCGACTTTCTCCTTCTCGCGCACGACGATCGATTCCGGCGGACCTTTCACCACGACCACGACCTCTGCCGGGGTATCGCCCTGTGGCACCCGGCCGCCGGGATAGAGGATCGCCCCGAACAGCAGCAGCTCGGCGCCGGTAAAGCTGTACGCGATCCGCACGTCGCGGCTCGATACGTCGGGGACCAGCACAGGCGCCGTCGCCGCCATCGTCAGCGGCGCGAGCAGCGCGAGGGTCAGCGCCCGCTTCATGCCGGCTGCACCGTGTAAATCTCGTCGGGCCGCCATCCGAGTCCCAGCGCCATGCGGAACGCCACTGCCAGCACGATGATCGCCAGCGCCAGCCGCAGATATTCGGGCTTGGCCCGTTGCGCGAACCGCGCGCCGATCTGCGCGCCGGTCACCGATCCGATCAGCAACAGCACCGCCAGCACGATATCGACCGCCTTGGTCGTCAGCGCATGGACCATCGTCGCCGCGGCGGTGACGAACAGGATCTGGAACAGCGAGGTACCGACCACCACCCGCGTCCCCATGCCGAGCAGATACAGCATCGCCGGCACGAGGATGAAGCCGCCGCCCACCCCCAGCAGCACGGTCAGGATGCCCGTCGCAAACCCCAGCAGCAACGGCGCGAACGGCGAGATATACAGTCCCGACGCATAAAATCGCCAGCGCAGCGGCAGCGCCGCGACCAGCGGGTGGTGCCGTCGCCGTGCCGCACGCGGCGGGATCGCGCCGCGCAGCACCCGCACCGCGCCGATCGCCTCCTTCAGCATCAGCCCGCCGATCGACCCGAGCATGACCACGTAGAGGATGGCGATGACGGTATCGATCTGCCCGCTCGATTGCAGCAGCCGGAAAATGCCCGCCCCGGCGATCGAGCCCAGCACGCCGCCCGCGACCAGCACCCATCCCATGCGGAAATCGACCCCGTCGCGCCGCAGATGCGCGAACACGCCCGACACGCTCGCTCCGGTGACCTGGCTGGCGGCCGATGCGGCGGCGACGGTCGGCGGAATGCCGTAGAAGATCAGCAGCGGCGTGGTCAGGAACCCGCCCCCGACCCCGAACATCCCCGACAGGAACCCGACTCCGCCGCCCAGCAGGACGATGACCAACGCATTGACCGACAGGTTGGCGATGGGAAGGTACAGATCCATGGCTGCCCCGGTTACCGCGTTCGCGGGTCCACGGCCAGCCGCTGCCCTCAAAAGTCACTGCCGAGCGTCAGCGCCAATCCCGACCCCGGCATTGCCTTTCCTGCCACCCGCTGCCGCCAGTCGAGCGACAGCCGCACCGCCTGTTTGCCGAGCGGCAGGACCGCGACTGCCGATGGCCCGATATCGACCCGCGCCCCCTCCCGCTGTGCGACGCCCCAGCTGCCGACCCCCAGCCGCAATCGCCCCGGTCCGATGCGGTAGAGCACCCGCGTTGCGCCATCGGCATAAGGCTGCGTACCCGACCGCAGCACGACTCCCGCCTGGCCATAGCCCTCGACGACAATCCGCTCGCCGATCGCCCGGTCCATCCCGGCGATTACCCCCAGCCCGGTCCCGTCGCCGCCCCGGTCGAGTGCAATCCGCCGCTCCGCCACGATCGCCAGCGCGCCTCCGCCCGGCCGCCATTCGACGCCGAACGCCGCCTCGCTCCCCTGCCCCGCCAAGGGCGCGGCGATCCGTCCGATCAGCGCGACCCGGTCGCTTGCATTGACCGGCAGCCGCAGACGCAACCCCGCCTGCCCGCCGCCCAGTTGCACCGGTCCGCCGGTCGCCGAACCGCCGCGCACCGCCACCCACGCGCTGCCCCGAAGTCCCGGCCGCGCCGACCCCGGCGGCAGATCGGGTCGCGGCAGGACCGGCAGGCCCGCAGTCGCCTCGACCGGTTGCGATACCGCCGGAACGACCGGCGCGACCAATGCCAATTCCACCGCATTCATCGGTGCCACAGCGGATCGAGAAACGGGCCTTTGTGGATAGGTCTGTTGAAAAGCCTGTGGGAAAGCAGTGCGAAGTTTCGGGTTGTCGGGTACCGGCGCCGCCACGACGTTCGGCACCGCCAACCCAACCGCTCCCCCTGTCACGATTTCCACCGCATCGGGCCACAACAGCACGACGCGCGTACTGACCCAGCCGAACAGAACGATGGCGAAAAACCGGACCGGCCGTCCCCGTCCCGGCGCCATCATGCCGGCAAATCGGTCGGAAAATGATGCGCTGTCTTGTCCCAGCGCACCGGCTGCCCACGCAGCAGCGCCGCATAGCGAAGCACCGCCCGCCGCGCGGCGAACAGCGCGACAAAATTGCCGACGAACACGCGCGGGATCGATCGCAGCGCCTCGCGCCCGCCATAAGCGCGCCGCACCATGGCGAACCGGACCGCCATCCGCCACGCGAACAGCGCGACATTGGCGTACAGCACCCAGAGCATGTCGCTATCGATCGCCATCGGCGCGCTGCCGCGCCACTTATGCATCGCTTCGTCGAGCCCCCACGTCACCAGCGCGACATAGGCGGTCGCCAATATCGGGATTGCCAGGATCGTACGCCGGTCGCGCATCCGCATCCAATGGTCGCGCCAGCCGCGATGCCAGCCGGTACGGTCCCATCCGGCAAGGGCGATGCCGGTCATCCAGCGCGCCTTCTGCCGGATCGCGGTGGCCAGCGTCGCCGGGAAATAGGCGCGCACCGCGACCGGCGGTCCGTCCGGCGTTTCGAGTGCCCGGACGAACACCCCCCGCCCGCCGAGTGCACGGACGGTTAGGCCCAGCTCATAATCCTCGGTCAGGCTGGCGTCGTCGAACGGCAAACCGCCGCGCGCCTCGGCAATCCGTGCCAGCATCGCGATCGAGATGGCGCAGCCGACGCCCGCGAACGGCAGTCCCGCGCGCAGCGCGTGGCGCACCGGCAATTGCCGGCCATGGGCCTCGGCGAACTCGTCGATATAATGGCCCGATACCCATCGCGACGCCGGGTCGGGCAGCGGCAATACCGGGATCTGCACCGCATCGGCATGGCGCAACATATGGTCGTACAGCCGCAATTCGCCGGGATGTACGACGTCCTCGGCATCGTGGAGCACGATTGCACTGAACGCCCTGCCCTCCGCCGCGCCGTCGCGCAGCACCGCGCGCCACAAGGCGTTGAGGCAGTCGGCCTTCGTCGTCGGGCCGGGGCGCGGGGTCAGCACCATCCGGACGCGGTCGTCCTCCGCCGCCACCGACGCGATCGCGGCGATCGTCGCCGCGTCATTGGGATAGGCACCGGCATAGAGTCGCCAGTCGGGATGATCGAACCGGCCGAGCGTCGCGCGCAGCATTGCGCCGATCACCGCCGCCTCGTCCCATGCCGGCACTAGGACCGCGATCCGCCCGGTACAGGTCGTGGTCGGAAAGTCGGCCATCACCGGGACCGTCGATCCGCGCCACCGCCGGCGGATCGCGCGCACGACATAGGCAAGATCGACCGCGAGGTCGTCGATGCCGCCGATCAGGAATCCGATCGCGGCGAACAACATGGTTTCGCGCGCAATGCCGTCGATCCATGCGATCGCCGCGTCCATCTCAGCCCCCGATGATGCCCCGGTGGCGACGCTAGGCGGACGGCGAAGGACGCGACAAGCAGCCTCACCCTAAAGCACGAAAGGGCTGGTTAAGATTTTTGTGCGTTGCAGTTGAACCGTTGCGAGTCCCGGACGTTCGCAAAACCGGTCCTAAATCCCCTTTCGGGACTGGTGCCCCCGCGCACCGGCCGCGCCGAGCGTACTGACGGCGCGGCCGAACCGCGGGCTGGGTCTGGGCCCAGCCCGTTGCTTTACCAATAGAAGTTGCGGACCACGTCGATCACCCGTCCGCGCCGGGTATCGACCAGCACCACATCGTCATAATGACGGACCCAGCGCTGCGCACCACGCGCCGGAGGCAGGCGATAGCGGCCGGGATCGCTTACCCAGTAACGCTGTCCATAAAAGGGACGACCGACCGCCGCACCGGGGCGAAATGCCTGATAGCGGAACGGCGCGTTCCAGTTGCCGCGCGCATACAGGTTGCGATGCCCGTTGCGATAGCCGCGCCAGTCGTCGCGCCGCCATTGGCGTTCGCGCAACGTCTGCCGATAGTCGGCGCGCGCCCGGTTCAGGTCGCGGCGCTCGTCACGAATGTCGCGGCGGCTGCCATAGCGCAGGGCGCGGTTATACTCCTGTCGTGCATCGCGATATTCGGCGCGGTCGCGGCGCAGCTCGCGTGCCGATTGCGCGCTGGCAGGTGCGGCCATGGTCGGCACGGCGACCGTCGCGGCCAGCACGGCGAGGATGATCTTACGCATATACTCTCTCCCGTCCTCGGTGGATGACGACGGGATGCCCGAGTCGCGCTGAACGATCGGCGAATGCGGTTGTCAGCTTTCCGACAGGGTCGGGCGGACTTTATGGTCGGTCTGTCATTCCGACGATCGAGAACGTCATTCCCGCACAGGCGGGAATGAACGCTGAGCAAAGGGCAACGCCCTTACCCGACCCTTATTGCTGGCCCGGCCCCGGTCCACCCGTACCCGGTGCACCGACCGTGCCGATATTGCCGAACAGATCGCTGAAGAAGTTCGACTCGCGGCCCAGCGTCGGTGTCTTCTTGTCCGACGGGCTGATGCCGACGACCTGATCGATGCCGGTCCGGTCGATCTTGGTCACGTTGCCGGCCTGGTCGAAGGTGATCTTCAGCGTCGTCTGATCGACGGCGCGCGGACGGTTGAACGCCAGGTTGCGGCTGTCGCGCGACAGATAGAACCATTCGCGGTCCGAAAACTGCCCGACAAAGGTCGGCGTGCCCAGCGTCTGCAACACCGACTGGCGGGTGTCGACGCCCGGCTGCACCGCGTTGACCAGATCGGGATCGATGACATAGCCCTGATGGCTGCGCAGCTTCGTGCAACCTCCCAGGCCCGCCGCGGCACAGGCGATCATCAGCGCCACTGCGCCACGGGTGGGGAAGCGAACCATAAAATCTCCGTCCAGCGAACGCGCGACCGGGCCACGCCCGATTGCATCGCGCGGCCACGCGTTCAATATGACGGACCCGCGTTATCCACAAGCGCGCCCTTGTCTGCC
Organism: Sphingomonas epibiotica; assembly: GCF_039615155.1. Classification (NCBI taxonomy): domain Bacteria; kingdom Pseudomonadati; phylum Pseudomonadota; class Alphaproteobacteria; order Sphingomonadales; family Sphingomonadaceae; genus Sphingomonas; species Sphingomonas epibiotica. The sequence goes on from NZ_JBDGHY010000006.1 coordinate 98,192, forward strand.
GGAGAGTCATGCGCCTGCCACGCCTGTTCCGTCGCGCGCCGCCCCCACGGGTCGCCGCCACCCTGTACGACGCGGTCGTCGCGCATGGGCGGCAACCGCATTGGTATCTCGACGGGCAGGTGCCCGATACGCTCGACGGCCGCTTCGACATGATCGCGGCGATCCTTGCGATGGTAATGCTGCGGCTGGAGGGTGAGGGGGCAGGGGCCGCACCCGCCGCGTCGCTCGCCGAATGTTTCGTCGACGACATGGATGGGCAGCTCCGCCAGATCGGTTTCGGCGACATGGTCGTCGGCAAGCATATCGGGCGAATGATGGCGATGCTTGGCGGGCGGCTGGGCGCGTATCGCGACGGGCTTGCCGACGGATCGCTGGAGGCGGCATTGGTCCGCAACCTCTATCGCGGCGTCGAACCCGATGCCCATGCGCTCGTCTACGTGGCTGCCCATCTGCGGCGACTGCGCGCCGCGCTCGCTACCGTGTCCGTCGACGATCTTCTTGCCGGAAAGCTGCCCGAATGACTCCCGAATTCCACCGCCCCGTGCGCATCGACCATATCGGCGAGGGCGAGACCCGCCAGCATATCACGGCGGATGCCGACGAACGGCGCCGGCTGATGGGCCGATTCGGCCTGCTCGCGCTCGATTCGCTCGAGGCGGACTATAGCCTGCGCCGCGACGCCGCCGACATCGTCGCCACCGGCCGGTTGACGGCACAGGTCGCGCAACCCTGTGTCGCCAGCGGCGAACCCGTGCCCGAATCGATCGACGAACCCTTCACCCTGCGTTTCCTGCCCGAAGGCAGCGTCGAAGGCGGTGAACTCGAACTCGACGACGATGCCATGGACACGATGTTCTACGCAGGCGCATCGATCGACCTCGGCGAAGCCGCCGCCGAAACGCTCGCTCTCGCGCTCGACCCCTATCCCCGCAGCCCGCATGCCGAAGAAGCATTGCGCGCAGCCGGCGTGCTGAAGGAGGAAGAGGCAGGGCCGCTGTCGGCGTTGAGCGGGTTGAAGGACCTGCTGAAGAAATAAGGGTTCACGCGAAGGTACGAAGGGGAATTCGCGCAAAGGCGCAAAGACGCAAAGGACGCAAAGACGGTCCGCTCGCTGCGCCAGCAGCAATTACCTCCCGACCATCCAGGCGCTTCATCACCGGATCGCCATATCTCTGCCTGGCGTCCAACGCCTCTGCGTCCTTTGCGCCTTTGCGCGAATCATTCTCTCTTCTTGGTGTCTTAGCGCAAACCAACCATCCCCCTTGCCAGCAAGGTAGCGACCGCGTCCGCCACATCCTCAGGCGAACGATCCTCCGCCCAAACTCCATAGCGCAGCCCGAGAAACACGTTCATCCCCATAATCGCCCAGGCATGGACTTCGGACACCTCGCCCGACACCTCGCCCCGGTCCGCCGCCGCGCGCAGCCGCGCCGCGATCCGGTCCGCCGTCGTCGAATAATGCAGCCGGAAGCTCGCCGGATCGACGAACTCGGCCTCGTCGATGATCCGGTAGATTTCCTTGTGCGCGCGCACGAAGCGGATGAATTCGAGCAGCCCGGCACGCTCCGCCGCGACCTGCCCGTCGGCCTCGCGAATGGCGGGTGCGACATGGTCGCGCACTTGGGCCGACATATCGGCGACCAGCGCCCGGAACACCGCGTCCTTCGATTCGAAATAGGTGTAGAAACTGCCCAACGCCACGCCGGCCCGCCGCGTGATCCCGCTGATCGACCCTTCGTGAAATCCCTTTTCCCCGAATTCGGCGGCGGCGGCGTCGAGGATGGTGCGACGGGTGCGGCGACCGCGTTCGGTGCGCGGCATCTTGTCGTCGCCGGCGCTGCTCGCCCCCGTCTCGACCATAATCACTCTCCCGGTCCGGGCATAAGTTGAAACCCGGTTCATCTTTCAGTATAACCAAGCGCAACGACGTACAACCCGGCCAAACGGGTGACGTTCATAGCAGGGAGAGGTCGATGCGTCGCACGTTCGGAATTCGCGCCGGTTTGTTGCTGGGGGCGGCAGTCGCCACGGCGCCGGCCTATGCCCAAACCACCGAAACGCCCCCCGAAAGCCCCGCCGAATCGGCATCGGTGGTCGCCGATCAGGGCGATGGCGACATCGTCGTCACCGCGCGGCGACGTGCTGAAAGCCTCATCGACGTCCCGATTGCCATGTCGGTGGTAACCGGCGACCAGCTAAACCGCACCGGTGCGGTCGACATCACCGCGCTGCAGGACAAGACGCCCAACCTGACGCTGCAGATCGCGCGCGGCTCCAACTCGACCCTGATCGCGTTCAGCCGTGGCGTCGGGCAGCAGGACCCGCTCTGGGGCTTCGAACCCGGGGTCGGCCTGTATCTCGACGATGTCTATGTTGCCCGGCCGCAGGGCGCGGTGCTCGATATCTTCGATGTCGAACGGGTCGAGGTGCTGCGCGGGCCGCAGGGGACGCTCTACGGCCGCAACACCATCGGCGGCGCGATCAAATATGTGACCAAGCGGCTCGGTAACGACTATGCCGCGACGGCGCGTGCGTCCTATGGCTCGTACAACCAGTTCGATCTGGTGGGGCAGGTGACCGTGCCGATCGGGGACAGCTTCGCGATCGGCGGGGCGATCGCCCGCTACAAGCGCGACGGATACGGCACCAACCTGACCACCGGCGCCGACCAATATGACAAGGACGTGCTCGCCGCGCGCGTTTCGGCCGAATGGACGCCGACCGACGCGATCTTCGTCCGCGTCGCCGGCGACCGCACGCTCGACCGGTCGAACCCACGCCACGGCACCCGGCTGGTCGGCAACGGCAGCGACCCGCGCTATGCCCCGACCGGCAATGTCTATGACACCCGCGCCGGCATCGGCGACCGCAACCGGGTGGTGGCGCAAGGCCTGTCGCTGACCGGCGAGTTTCAGCTGAGCGACCTGCTGACCTTCAAATCGATCAGCGCGTACCGCGAAGGCGCGACCAACACCGTCATCGATTTCGACAACACCGCGCTCCCCACGCTCGACGTGCCGGCGGAATATGACGACTGGCAGTTCACGCAGGAACTGCAGCTCTTGCTGCAGGGCGACCGGGTGCAGGGCGTCGTCGGTCTCTATTACCTCAACGCCGATGCCTCGGGCGCGTTCGACACGGTCGTCGGCGGGTTGAACCTCACCACGCTGACCTCGGGACAGGTGAAGACCAAGAGCTATGCCGCGTTCGGCGACATCAGCTTCGACGTGACGGACAAGCTGAAGATCTCGGGCGGCCTGCGCTATACCAAGGACGACAAGACCGGCACCGTCTTCCGCCGCAACTACACTGGCATTCGTAGCCCACGTTTCGGCAACGCCGCCGCCGTGCCGGGGCTGATCCGCACCGATTACACCAACGACCGCAGCTTCGACCAGTTCACCCCGCGCGTCTCGATCAGCTACGAGCCGCGCCAGGACCTGAACCTCTATGCGTCATGGGGCAGGGGGTTCAAATCAGGCGGCTTCGACATGCGCGGGGACGCGGTGTTCACGCCGACGACCGTCAATGGCTATGATCCCGAAAAGATCACTAGCTACGAAGTCGGCATGAAGGGCGCGTTCCTCGACCGCACCCTGTTCCTCAACATGGCCGGCTATTTTTCGCGCTACACCGACCAGCAGGTCACGATCCAGGTGCCCAACATCGCCGGCGGCATCGCCAGCTTCGTCGACAATGCCGGCAAGGCCGATATCTACGGGCTGGAGATCGAAGGGCGGATGGTCCCGTCGCGCAATTTCTCGGCGCAGGTCTCGTTCGGCTACACCAATGCCGACTACAAGGAATTCCTGACCTTCATCAACGGAGGCACCACGCCCGTCGACGTCGCCAACCAGCGCGTGTTCCAGAATACGCCCGAATTCACCGCCGCCGCCTCCTTCACCGCCTCGACCGATTTCGCCGGCGGCGCACTGTCGGTGACGCCCGAAGTGACGTTGCGCAGCGACTATTCGCTGTTCGAAATCCCGACGCCGGCACTCGATCAGGACGGCTATGCGCTGGTCAACGCCTCGGCCAACTGGATTTCGGGCGATGGCCGCTACCGGATCGGCATGGCGCTACGCAACCTAACCGATCAGCGATACCGGGTAGGGGGCTACAACTTCCCCGGCGCGCTCTTCGGCAATTCGATCATCGGCTATTACGGCCCGCCGCGCACCGCGACCGCAACGTTCGAGGTGAAGTTCTAACTCCTCCCCACATGGTGGGGAGGGCAACCGCCGCGAAGCGGTGGTGGAGGGGGGCGTCCCCGAACGCAACGATGGTGAAGGTGGCGACCCCCCTCCACCATGCTACGCATGGTCCCCCTCCCCGCGGAGCGGGGAGGATTTCCAGGGACGACATGAAAAACCCCCGCATGACCCTCGCCATGTTGCTGCTGGTCTACAGCTTCAACTTCCTCGACCGGCAAATCCTCTCGATCCTTGCCCAGCCGGTCCAGCGCGACCTCGGCCTCGACGACGGACAGATGGGGATGCTCGGCGGCCTCGCCTTCGCCGCGCTCTATTCGACGCTGGCCATTCCGCTGGCGCTGATCGCCGACCGCACCAGCCGCACCTGGGTCATCACGCTCAGCCTCGCCGTCTGGAGCGCGTTCACCGCACTGTGCGGCACCGCGCAGAATTTTACCCAGATGTTCCTGTTCCGCCTTGGGGTCGGGGTAGGGGAGGCAGGCGGCGTCGCGCCATCCTATGCGTTGATCGCCGACACCTTTCCCCCCGAACGTCGCGCCCGCGCGCTCGCCATCTATTCGCTCGGCATTCCGCTGGGCGCGGCGGGCGGCGTCCTGCTCGGCGGCTATATCGCGCAGGCCGTGGAATGGCGCACCGCCTTCTACACCGTTGGGCTGGCCGGGCTGGTCATCGCCCCCTTCTTCCGCCTGATCGTCAAGGATCCGCCCCGCGCCGCCGCCAGCGCCGATCGCATTCCCGTCGGCCGCGTCTTCGGCATCCTCGCGCGCAAGCCCAGCTTCTGGCTGCTCGCCTTTGGCGCGGCGGCGGGTTCGATGTGCGGCTATGGCGTGGCCTTCTGGCTGCCCAGCCTGATGATGCGCAGCTTCGGCCTCGATCTGGTCCAGACCGGCCAGTTCTTCGGCGCGCTGCTGCTGACCGGCGGGGTGGCCGGCATATTGCTCGGCGGCGCGCTCGGCGACCGATTGGGTGCGCGCGACAAGCGCTGGTACGCGCTGCTGCCCGCGCTCTGCTATGTGCTGGGCACGCCGCTGTTCATCGCGGGTGTATTGTCGAGCGGTTGGGTCGCTGCGTTCGCACTGTTCCTGCTCCCGCAGGCGTTGGTCTATGTTTGGCTCGGCCCGGTCCTGACCGCGGTCCAGCATCTGGTCCCGGCACATATGCGCGCCACGGCCTCGGCCTCTTTCCTGCTCATCAACAACCTGATCGGGCTGGGGCTGGGCAGCTGGGTCGTGGGACAATTGTCGAAGGGCTTGGCACCGACCTACGGCAGCGAGTCGCTCCGCTATGCGATCGCCGCCGCCCTGTGCCTGTATCTGGTCGCCGGCGCACTGATGGCGCTCGCCAGCCGCCGACTCGGGCGCGACTGGGTCGCGTAACCGTGCCACCTGCCCGTATCCCCGCGCAGGCGGGGATCCAGAGCCAAGCAATGCAACGTCGCGTTCGAAACCCTGGACCCCCGCCTGCGCGGAGGTACTGAAGGGTAGGGTGCGCGTTACCGTTCCCGCGTAGCCGCGAACGTCACCTTGGAATACCGATCGGCAATATACCCGACCTCCCACGCGCTCTTCGCCAAAAACACCGGGTTGCCGTCGCGATCCTTCGCCATCGCCGAGCGATGCAGGTCGGTGAACGCCTTCAGATCCGCCGGGTCGCTTGCCGAAATCCACCGCGCCGTTTCGAACGGCGCCATTTCCAGCCCCGCCGCCACCTTATACTCGACGTCCAGCCGGCTGAGCAGCACTTCGAGCTGCAACTGCCCGACCACGCCGATCACCCAGTTCGACCCGATATCGGGATAGAAGACCTGCGTGACGCCTTCCTCGGCCATGTCGTCCAGCGCTTTCCGCAACTGCTTGGTCTTGGTCGGATCCTTCAACACCACCCGCCGCAGGATTTCCGGCGCGAAGTTCGGCAGCCCGGTAAAGCGCACATCGGCCCGTTCCGACAGCGTATCGCCGACCCGCAGCGTGCCATGGTTGGGAATGCCGATGATATCGCCCGGATAGGCTTCGTCGGCCAGTTCGCGTTCGCGCGCGAAGAACAGGATCGGCGAATGGATCGCGATCGGCTTACCATGGCCGGTCGGGGTCAGCTTCATGCCGCGCTTGAACGTCCCCGAACACAGCCGCATGAACGCGATCCGGTCGCGGTGATTGGGGTCCATATTCGCCTGCACCTTGAACACGAACCCGGTGACGCGATCGTCGGTCGGATCGACCGGGGCGGGTTCGGCGGGCTGCGGGCGGGGCGGGGGGGCGTGGCGCGCGATCGCATCGATCAGCGAATCGACGCCGACCTCCTTCAATGCCGACCCGAAATAGACCGGGGTCAGATCACCCGCCCGGTAGGCCGCGGCGTCGAACGCGGCATAGCCCCCGGTCGCCAGCTCGGCCTCCTCGCGCAGCCGCTCCGCCCCTTCCGCCGACAGCACCGCATCGATGCGAGCGTCGTCCAGCCCGGTGAACTGTTCGACCTTGCCCTGAAAATCCTTGGTCCCGGCCTCGGGCTGCAACAGCCGGTTGTCGACCAGGTCGTAAATGCCCTCGAACTGCCCGCCCATGCCGGCCGGCCATGTCATCGGGCAGACGTCGAGTTGCAGCATGTCGGCGACTTCATCGAGCAGCGCGAACGGATCGCGCCCTTCGCGGTCGACCTTGTTGACGAAGGTGATGATCGGAACGCTGCGCAACCGGCACACTTCGAACAGTTTGCGGGTCTGCGGCTCGATGCCCTTCGCCGCGTCGATCACCATCACCGCCGAATCGACCGCGGTCAGCGTGCGGTACGTGTCTTCGGAAAAATCCTCGTGGCCCGGCGTATCGAGCAGGTTGAAGGTCAACCCGTTCCGTTCGAACGTCATTACCGACGAGGTGACCGAAATCCCGCGCTGCTGCTCGATCTTCATCCAGTCCGACCGCGCCCGCCGCGCGGCACCGCGTGCCTTGACCTCGCCGGCCAAGTGAATCGCACCGCCGAACAGCAGCAGCTTTTCGGTCAGCGTGGTCTTGCCGGCGTCGGGGTGGGAAATGATCGCAAAGGTGCGGCGATCGGAAATATGGTCCATCGCCGGCCTTTAGTGTGGGCGGCAGGAGGCGGCAAGTTTGGGTTCGTGTGGCGGGGGAAGAAGGCGGGTTCACGCGAAGGCGCGAAGGCGCGGAGTTTGGTTTCGCGCAAAGGCGCAAAGGACGCAGAGAGGTTGCGTCCGAGAAGAAGCTTCGCCGCGATAGCGGCCTTCTCCTTGCCGCAACCGTAGTAACGGTCTGCCGAAGGCACCCGGTCGCCAAGACCGCAACCCCTCTGCGTCCTTTGCGCCTTTGCGCGAAACCCAGCCTAACTTCTTTTCTTCGCGTCTCCGCGCCTTCGCGTGAAAATCAATCCTCCAACGTCACCGACATCGCCGCCTGATGCGACTGCCCCGGCGCGACGCGGTGGATGCCCGGCTTATCGAAGATATCGCCATCGAACCCTTCCGGATCGGCAATCCCGTCCCATGGCTCGATGCAAACGAAGCTTGCACCCGGCTTGGTCCAGATACCCAGCTTCGGCATCCCCGGAAAATCGACCCGCAACCGCGGCCCGTCCTCGGCCCCGTAGCGTACCCAAGTGCTTCGAACCGGATCGAAAACCAGCGCATCCTTCGCGAACAGTTCGTCGGTCAGCGTCAGCACCCGATCGACCACCGGATCGGGCCGCCGCTCCGGCGCGATGGTCCCGTTGGCGGCAATCGCGGCGACCGTGCCAACTTCCGCGTCCGAAAACACCATCCGATGCTCCGCCCGCGGCCGGCCATAAGGCAGCGGCCATGCGAACGCCGGATGGAAACCGATGCTCGCCGGCAGGTCGCGATCGCCGGTATTCGTCACCGTCACCTCGCTATGGAGGGTAGCGCCGTCCAGCCAGTGTTCCACGTGAAGCATGAACGCGAACGGATACACTTTCCGCGTCTCTTCATCGTCGACCAGTTCGAACCGGACGGAAGTGTCGCTCTGTGCAACCTTCGTAAACTTCCGCCGCCGCGCAAAACCGTGCTTGGCCATGTGGAAGACCTCGCCATTCACATGATAGCGGTCATCCTGCACCGCGCCGATGATCGGGAACAGGATCGGCGCATGGCCGGTCCAGAACGCCGGATCGGCATTGGTCATCAACTCGCGGCCATCGGCATCCTTCATCGAATGCAGCTCGGCACCCAGCGGTTCGACCGCGACGGTCAGCGTGCCGTTGGTCAGGGTCACGGTCATGCGCGCAGGCTCCCGCCGATCTTGGTCGCCGCAGCGACGATCTTGTCCGATATCGCCTTCAATTCGGCATCGGTGAAGCTCTTGGCGCCCGGCTGCAAGGTGACCTCGATCGCGAGGCTCTTGTGCCCCGGCTCGACGCCGGCACCGGCGAACACGTCGAACAGCCGCGCATCGACGATCGCCGCCTTGTCCGCGCCGCGCACCGCCCGCACCAGTTGATCGCCGGTCACGCTGTCGGCGACGACGAACGCGAAGTCGCGCGTCACCGCCTGCAATGCCGGCGGTGCATAGGCTCCACGCATCGCCCCGCCGCCACGCTTGGCCGGCAGCGCATCGAGATAGAGTTCGGCCGCGACCGTACCGGCCGGCAGGTCGAACGCCTTGGCAATCGTCGGATGCAGCACGCCGAAGCTCGCCAGCACCGTCTTCGGCCCCAGCCGCAGCGTCGCCGACTGCCCCGGATGATAGACGTCGCCCGATGCTTCCATAACCTGCAAATTGCCGACCGGCGCCCCCGCCGCTTCGAGCAGCGCCAGCAACTCGCCCTTGGCATCGAACGCGTCGAAGCCCTGCGCCTTGCCGCCGCGCCAGCCGCGCGGGGCGCGCTCGCCCGCGAACACGATGCCCAGCGTCATCCGCTCGGCATCGGCCAGATAGCGCCGCCCGATCTCGAACAGCTTCACGCTAGACTGGCCGCGCTTCAGGTTTCGACCCGCCGCACTCAGCAGACCGGGCAGCAGCGACGGGCGCATGATCCGCATGTCATTGGCGATCGGGTTCACCACCTCCCACGCGCCGCCACCGAAGGGCGCGGCTTCGTCCTCGGCGATGAAGCTCCACGTGATCGCTTCGGCCAGCCCACGCGCCGCCGCCGCCCGCCGGATGCGGCGCTCCAGCTTCTGCTCAGGGGTAGCGGTCGGCACCGCCACGCCCGCCGGCCGGTCGAGCGGGGTCGAGGGTACCTTGTCCAGCCCCTCGATCCGAATCACTTCCTCGACCAGATCGGCGGTCCCGTCGATATCGCGCCGCCACGACGGCACGGTCACCTGCCAGCCATCGCTGACCGAAAAGCCCAGTCGTTCGAGGATATCGCGCTGCCTATCCTCGGCCACGTCCAGCCCGCCCAGCGTCGCCACCCGCTCCGGTTGATGCGTGATCGTCCGCGGTTCAACCGGCGGCGATCCCGCCTTGGTTACGCCGCTGGCGGTCCCACCGCACAGTTGCAGCACATAATCCGTCGCGATGGCGAGACCCTGGTCCAGAAACGCCGGATCGACCCCGCGTTCGAACCGCGTCCGTGCATCGCTGGTCAACGCCAGCTTCTGCCCGGTCCGCGCGATCGCCTCGGGCGTGAAATAGGCGCATTCGATCAGCACGTCGGTGGTCGTCTCCGACACGCCCGAATGCTCGCCGCCCATGATCCCGCCAATGTCGTGGACGGCGGCATGGTCGGCGATCACCGTCTCGCCGCCGGCCAGTGTGTAGGACTTGCCGTTCAGCGCAACGACGCTTTCGCCGGCCATCGCCTTGCGCGCCACCAGACCGCCGTTCAGCTTCGCCATGTCATAGACGTGCAGCGGCCGCCCAAGGTCGAACATTACGTAATTGGTGATATCGACCAGCGTCGAGATCGGCTTCTGCCCGATCGCGGTCAGCCGGCGGCGCATCCAGTCGGGCGACTCGCCGTTGCGCAGCCCACGCACCGCCTGTGCGTAGAAGGCCGGGCAGCCTGCTTCATCCTCGACCCGCACGTCGGGCCCTGCGCCCTCGCCCGCAACCACCGGCACCGCCAGCGGCTTGAGCGTGCCATAGCCCGCCGCCGTCAGATCGCGCGCGATCCCGCGCACGCCCATGCAATCCTGCCGGTTCGGGGTGATGCTGACATCGATGACCGGATCGTCCAGCCCGGCATAGGCGGGGAAGGGGGTGCCGACCGGTGCGTCGTCGGGAAGTTCGATGATCCCGTCGTGATCCTCGCCCAACTCCAGTTCGCGGGTCGAACACATCATGCCATTCGATTCGACGCCGCGGATCGCCGCGACCTTCAGCACCATGCCATTGGCCGGCACCGTCGCGCCCGGCATGCCGAACACGCCGACCAGCCCCGCCCGGGCATTGGGCGCGCCGCACACGACCTGCAACGGACCGTCGCCGGCATCGACCGACAGCACCTGCAGCTTGTCGGCCTGCGGATGCCGTTCGGCGGTCAGGACGCGGGCGACGCGGAACGCGGCCAGCTTCTCGCCCGGATTCTCGACGCCCTCGACCTCCAGCCCGATGCGGGTCAGCCCTTCGAGGATCGTGTCGAGCGACGCATCGGTGTCGAGATGCTGCTGGAGCCAGCCATAGGTGAACTTCATGCCGTCACTCCCCCCGACAGCGTGGGAACGTCCAGCGCCGAAAATCCATAATGTTTGAGCCAGCGCAGATCGCCGTCGAAGAACGGCCTAAGGTCGTCCATGCCGTATTTCAGCATCGCCAGACGATCGACGCCCGTGCCGAACGCGAAGCCCTGCCACTCGTTCGGGTCCAGCCCGCACGCCGCGATGACCTTTGGGTGGACCATGCCGCTGCCCAGCACCTCCATCCAGCCGCCATTGCCCTTGGTCGGGTCACCGCCGACCACGCGCCGCCCCTTTTCCAGCGTATAACCGATATCGACCTCCGCCGACGGTTCGGTGAACGGGAAATAGCTCGGTCGCAGCCGCAGCACGATGTCGTCGCGCTCGAAATAGGCCTTCAGGAACGTCTCCAGCGTCCATTTGAGATGCCCCATATGGATGCCGCGATCGATCACCAGCCCCTCGATCTGGTGGAACATCGGCGTGTGGGTCGCGTCGCTGTCGCTGCGATAGACCCGGCCCGGCGCGATGATGCGGATCGGCGGCTTTTGGGACATCATCGTGCGGATCTGGACGGGGCTGGTGTGCGTGCGGAGGACGTAGCGTTCGGTCGCGCCGGCGGCGGAGCCACCGTCGTCGGACGCTGCCTGGACAGCGCCGCCCGCGCTTGCGCCGGTCTCGCCCTGCGGGTTTCGGCGCTGCGCGTAGAACGTGTCATGCATCGCTCGCGCCGGATGCGTCTCCGGAATGTTGAGCGCGGTGAAATTGTGCCAGTCGTCCTCGATCTCCGGCCCCGTCGCCACCGCGAAGCCCAGATCCGCGAAAATCTCCGCCAGTTCGTCCATCACTTGGCTGACGGGATGGACCCCGCCCGGCGCCGGCCGATCGACCGGCAACGTCAGGTCGACCCGCTCGCTCGCCAGCTTCGCCGCCAGCGCCTTTGCCTCCAGATCGGCCTTGCGCGCACCGATCGCGCTCGTCACCGCCTCGCGCAGCGCGTGGATGCCGGGTGCCACCGTCTGCCGTTCTTCGGGCGACAGCGCGCCGAGCGTCTTCAGCAGGCCGGTAATCGCCCCCTGCTTGCCCAGCGCATGAACGCGCACCGCCTCCAGCGCGTCGACGCCGGCAGAGGCGTCGATGGCGGCGAGCAGGTCGGCACGCAATTGGTCGAGATCGGGGGTCACGGTCGCTCCGCTGGTCTGGATATGGAGCGAGGCTTTATTGCGGAACGATGGCGAAGCCTAGCCCCGTGGATAGGTCGGACCATTGGGGGTTGGTGGTTTCGATCAAGGTCAGCTTCCAGTTTCGCTGCCATTCCTTGATCCGCTTCTCGCGCTGGATCGCGGTTTTCATCGTTTCATGACACTCGAACCAGACGAGGCGGTGGCAGCGGTTGCGGCGGGAGAAACCATTGAAGGTACCCTCGCGATGCTGATGGATGCGCTGGATCAGATTGCCGTGACGCCGGTATAGATCGTGCCGTGCCGTCCGCTGGCGACGATATAGACGCAGGGTTCCCGGGCTGGCTTCATATTTGGAAGCTACCCCACTCGTCATCCCGACGAAAGTCGGGATCCATGGACGGGGGAAGGCTGATGGAGCGCGCTACCGCTAACGTCGCGTGTCCATGGATCCCGGCCTGCGCCGGGATGACGATGAGCACAAAAAACGCCGGCGGGTTTCCCCGCCGGCGTTTCTCTAGTCCCAAACAGGAACCGCAGCTGTTACGCGGCGGCCTGTTCCGGCAGGGCGGCCTTCGCCTGCGCGACGATCGCCTTGAAGGCGGCTTCCTCGTGCATCGCGATATCGGCCAGGACCTTCCGGTCGAGTTCGATGCCGGCCAGCTTGCAGCCATGCATGAACTGCGAATAGGTGATGCCTTCCGCGCGGACACCGGCGTTGATGCGCTGGATCCACAGACCACGGAAGGTCCGCTTCTTCACCTTGCGGTCGCGATAGGCGTACTGACCGGCCTTTTCGACGGCCTGGCGCGCGATGCGGATGGTGTTCTTGCGACGGCCATAATAGCCCTTCGCCTGATCCAAAATCCGCTTGTGCTTCGCCTTGGTGGTCGTGCCGCGCTTGATGCGTGCCATGTCTCGTTACTCCTTAGCGAAGACCGTAGGGTGCCCATGCCTTGATGTGCGCGACATCGGCATCGGCGAGGACAGAGGTCCCCCGGTTCTGACGGATATACTTCGCGTTGTGCGAGATCAGGCGGTGGCGCTTGCCGGCGACGCCGTGCTTCACCTTGCCGGTGGCGGTGAACTTGAAGCGCTTCTTGACGCCGCTCTTGGTCTTGAGCTTGGGCATTTTGGTCTCCTCAAAAATCACGACGTGCGGATTGCCGCGGCAGCCCCAGATGGCCGGGCGAATCCCGAAAGGTCGTGGAAAGAGCGCGCCCCTAACCCGGATGCGCGCGGAACGCAACCACCGGAACTCGTTACGGCAGCGAACGGTTGAGGGACGATGGCCGAAGTTTCCCCGACGAACGGCGCCCCAGACGCCCCCCGCGCCCGCAACTGGCGGCGGATCGCGCTCAGGACGCTGGTCGGCGTGGTCGGAACGATCTTCCTGTCGTGGCTGATCCTGTTCGTCACCAAGGGCCGGTTCCTGAAAGGAACGTTCGAACGGATCGCATCGTCGCAAAGTGGCCGCACTGTCCGCGTCGCGGGCGATTTTCAGTTCTACTTCAATCCGGTCGACCTGAAATTTCTTGCCGAAGGATTATCGGTGTCGAACCCCGACTGGGCCGGCGGCGGCAATCTGTTCGAAGCGAGGAAACTCGACAGCTCGACCGCGACGCTGACCTTCCTGTTCGGGCGGCGGCGGGTCAACTGGCTCGAACTCGACGGCGCGCGTGCCGACCTCCATTGGGACGTCGCACGCCAGCGCAACACTTGGACCTTCGGCGACCCGAACAAGCCGGGCAAGAAGCTCGACCTGCCGATCGTGCGCGCAGGCACGTTCCGCGACACGCGCATCCGCTATCGCGACCCGCAATTCCTGCTCGACGGCAATTTCACGCTCGACACGGTCGAGACCAGCGACGCGCAATTCGCCGGCGCGATCCGTGCGACCGGGCAGGGGACGGTGCGCGGCCGTCCGTTCCGCCTGACCGGACAGTTGCAGTCGCCCGATGCGACGATCCGCGGCGGACAGAATCAACTGACCGCCCGTATCGAGGTCGCGCGATCGGTCGCGATCCTCGCCGGTACCCTGCCCGGGCCGACCGAACTTGACGGATCGAACCTCGCTGTGCGGCTGCGCGGGCGCAACCTGTCGGACGTGTTCGCGGTGCTCGGCATCGTCACCCCCGACACCCGCACCTATCGCCTGACCGGGCGGATGACCAAGGACGGTCCCGACTGGAAATTCACGCGGCTGCGCGGGGTGTTCGGCGACAGCGATCTGGCCGGCAGCCTGACCGTGACCCAGCGCGAGCCGCGGCTGTTGCTGACCGCCGACCTGACGTCGCGCGCACTCGACATCGTCGATATGTCGGCGTTCGTCGGCTATGATCTCGAGCGCGTCGAGGCGCAGGGCGCGGCCGGCGTGATCGAGCGCGAAGGCGGCGCCCCCCGCCTGCTCCCCGATGCGAAGCTGAACGTCGAGGCATTGCGCAATTTCGATGCGAAGGTCCGGTACAAGGTCGGTACGGTCCGTGCGCGCAGCCTGCCGGTGTCGAACGTCGACCTCACGCTCGACCTCAATGACCGGCTGCTCAAACTCTCGCCGCTGACCTTCGCAATGGCGCGCGGCAATGTCGCATCCGACGTGGTCATCGACGCGCGTCGCCGCCCCGCCGTCACCGATTACGACATCCGCCTGTCACCGACGCCGATGGGGCGGCTGCTTGCCGGTTGGGGCGTCGAGGAAGCGGGCACGTCGGGCACGGTCAAGGCGCGGGTGAAGCTGACCGGCACCGGCGACACGGTCCATGATTCGCTGGCCAGTTCGAACGGCCGTATCGCGGTCATCCTGCCCGCCGGCAGTTTCTGGACGCGCAACGTGCAATTGTCCGAACTCGACCTTGGCACCTTCGCGCAGAAGATGTTCGAGGGGCGGCTGAAGGAACCGGTGCGCATCAATTGCGGCCTGATCGGCTTTACCGTCCGGAACGGGGTCGCGGCGGCGGACCCGATCCTGATCGACACCCAGAAGAATGTCATGGTCGGACGCGGGGGTTTCAGCTTCCGCAACGAATCGATCGACCTCGCCGTTCGCGCCGATTCGAAGCGCTTCTCGCTGTTCGCCGGCCAGTCGCCGGTCGGCATCGGCGGCTATTTCGCGCAGCCGCGTTATTCGGTCATCAGTCCCGAACTGTTGGGGCGTGCCGGGGCCGGGCTGGGGCTGGCGGTGGTGGCGACGCCACTGGCGGGCGTGCTGGCCTTCGTCGATCCGGGCGATGCGAAGGGCGCGGCGTGCGGCCCGGTCCTCGCCGGCGCGACCGCCCGGGCGCAGCGGACCAAGGACGGCGAACCGCGGGATGACGTTGGTCGAGGGACGACCGCCAAGGCGGAGAATGGCCGCTCAAACCGGGGCGAGCGCAAGGAACAG
Source organism: Sphingomonas epibiotica (assembly GCF_039615155.1). Taxonomy (NCBI): domain Bacteria; kingdom Pseudomonadati; phylum Pseudomonadota; class Alphaproteobacteria; order Sphingomonadales; family Sphingomonadaceae; genus Sphingomonas; species Sphingomonas epibiotica. Next base: position 113,549 of record NZ_JBDGHY010000006.1, read on the forward strand.
CGCAAGAAGTTTCTGGGGATTTTTTGAAGAAGAAGATCGGGGTTCGCGCGAAGGCGCAAAGGGCGCAAAGGGGGTTCCCATGCCGCGACGCGGCTCTTCCATCACTGTGCAGCGCATAAGAGGCTTCGCCGGACAGGCTACCGCCGCCGCGTACGCAACCCCTTAGCGCCCTTTGCGCCTTCGCGCGAAAATCATCCTTTCTATTTTTTCTTCGTGTCTCTGCCTTCAGCCTGAACCTCACATAATCCCTGGAAACGCCCCGCCATCGATCAACAGGCTCTGCCCGGTGATGAACCCGGCCCGGTCCGAGCACAGGAACGCGCAGGCCGCACCGAACTCGGCCGGGTCGCCGATCCGCTTGGCTGGAATCGCCTGCGCCCGCTTCGCTTTCTCCTCCTCGGGCGTCGTTCCGTTCTTCTGCGCCGCCGCTTCGCTCATCGATGCGATGCGCGCGGTGTCGAACGATCCGGGCAACAGGCCGTTGATCGTCACGTTCGATCCCGCCACCTGTCGCGCGATGCCGGCGACGAACCCGGTGAGGCCGGCTCGCGCTCCGCTCGACAGGTCCAGCCCCGGCAGCGGCATCTTGACCGAGCCCGAGGTGATGTTGACCACCCGTCCGAACCCGCGCTCGACCATGCCGGGCAGCACCGCCTGCAACAGCAGCGCCGGGGTGACGAAATTGCTTTCCAGTCCCGCGCGAATGCCGTCGGCTTCCAGTTCGGTATAGGGCTTGACCGGCGGTCCGCCATTATTGTTGACGAGGATGTCGGGATCGGGACAGGCGGCGAGCAGCGCGGCACGCCCTTCCTCGGTCGACAGATCGGCGACGATCTCGGTCACCGTCACGCCGGTCTCCTCCCGGATCGCCGCTGCGGTCGCGGCGAGTTTCGCCGCGTCGCGTCCGTTGACGACGACATCGACCCCGGCCCGCGCCAGTTCCAGCGCGCACGCACGACCCAGTCCCGCGCTCGACGCGCACACGATCGCCTTGCGGCCGGCAATTCCCAGATCCATCGTTCGTCCCCTACTTCTTGAGCCGCCACCCGGTGCGGAAGATAACGGCGATCACCGTGACGCAAATGCACAGAAACCCGAAGGTCGCACCCAGGCTCGCCGCCACCGGAACATCGCCGACCCCGAAAAAGGTCCAGCGAAACCCGCTGATAAGATAGACGATCGGGTTGAACAGGCTGATCGTCCGCCACACGCCCGGCAGCATGTCGATCGAATAGAAGGCGCCGCCCAGAAACGTCAGCGGCGTCACCACCAACAGCGGGATGACCTGCAACTGTTCGAACCCCTTGGCCCATAGCCCGAGGATGAAGCCGAACAGGCAGAAGGTGACCGCCACCAGCAGCAGATAGCATAGCGCCCAGAACGGGTGCGCGACCTGTACATCGACGAACAGATGCGCGGTGGCGAAGATCACCAGCGCGACGATACACGATTTGCTCGCCGCCGCCCCGACATAGCCGACCAGCGTTTCCAGCGCCGAAACCGGCGCCGACAGCAGTTCGTAGATGGTGCCCGACCATTTCGGCATGAAGATACCGAAACTGGCGTTGAAGATGCTTTCGGTCAGCATCGTCAGCATGATCAGGCCGGGGACGATGAACGCGCCGTACGGCACACCGCCGACCTCGTTCATCCGGCTGCCGATCGCGGTGCCGAACACCACGAAATATAGTGAGGTCGTGATGACCGGCGTCATCAGCGAGGTCCAGATCGTCCGCCCGAACCGGGCGAGTTCGAAGCGATAGATGGCCAGCACGCCATGCCAGTTGAACGTCATGCCCGGCCCTCCTGTTCGTGCACCAGGCCGACGAAGATATCCTCGAGACTCGACTGCTTCGTTGCGATATCCTTCCACGCGATCCCCGCCTCGTCGGCGGCGCGCAGCAGCGCGCGCACGCCATTATCCTCGGCATTGGCGTCGAAGGCGAAGGTCAGCGCATGGCCTTCGTCGGTCAGCGTCAGCGGCCAGTGCGACAGCGCGCCCGGCACCTCCGCCAGCGGTTCGGACAGGGTCAGGGTCAGCGTCTTCTTGCCCAGCTTGCGCATCAACGCCGCCTTCTCGTCGACCAGGATCAACCGGCCCTTGGCGATCACGCCCACCCGGTCGGCCATTTCCTCGGCCTCCTCGATATAATGGGTGGTCAGGATGATGGTGACGCCCCGTTCGCGCAACTCGTGGACCAGCCGCCACATGTCGCGGCGCAACTCGACATCGACGCCCGCGGTCGGTTCGTCGAGGAACAGGATGTCGGGTTCGTGGCTCAGCGCCTTGGCGATCATTACCCGGCGCTTCATGCCGCCCGACAATTCGGTCATCTTCGCATCGCGCTTGTCCCACAGGGTCAGGTCGCGCAGCAGCTTTTCGATGAACGCCGCGTCGCCATGCCGCCCGAACAGCCGGCGCGAGAATGTAACGGTCGCCATGACCGTCTCGAACGCGTCGGTCAGCAATTCCTGCGGTACCAGCCCGATCCGGGTCCGCGTCTCGCGATAATCGCGCACCGTGTCGAACCCGGCGGCGGTGATCGTCCCCGCACTCGGCGTGACAATGCCGCACACGATGCTGATCAGCGTCGTCTTGCCCGCCCCGTTCGGTCCCAGCAGCGCGAAGATCTCGCCCTTGCCGATATCGAGATCGGTCGGCTGCAACGCGACGGTGCCGGACTTGTACGTCTTGGCGACGCCCCGGATCGAAAGAATGGTTTCCATGGAACGGCTTGTTCCATGGTTTGATGACGGAGAAAAGGCTCAGGCGGCCGGCGCCGTCTTCGCCTTGCGCGCCTCCGCGACCGCTGCCTGCAATGCCGGTAGCGTCTGGGCACCGCCCAGCACCTGATCGCCTACGACCCATGACGGCGTGCCGCTGAAGCCGAGGACGCCCGCGGTCTTCAGATTGCGTTCGATCTCGCCCGCAATCTGTGGCGACGCGATCGCAGCGCGGGCGGCATTGACGTCGAGCCCGGCCGCCTTCGCCGCCGCGCCGATCGTGGCGTCATCGACCCGCCCGGCCGCGTACAGCGCGTCGTGGAACGGCTTGAACTTGCCCTGTTGCGCCGCCGCCAGCGCCCACTCGGCGGCGGTGCGGCTGCCCTGCGACAGGATCGGCAGCTCGCGATAGACGATGCGGACGTTCGGATCGCTGGCGATCAACCCGCTGATCGCCGGCAGGCTCGCCCGGCAGAAACCGCAGGCATAATCCAGATACGCGACGACGCTGACATCGCCATTCGGGTTACCCGCGATCGCACCGGGAAAGGGTTCGACGATCGCCGCGCGATTGGCGGCGACCGCCTTGCCCGCTTCCTTTGCCTGCAACCGCCGCATCGCTTCCGGCAGAATTTCTGGGTTGGCGAGGATGTAGTCGCGCACCACCGTCTCGGTCGCGGTCTGGTCGGTCGCCACCCGCTGCGCGACGATCGCCCCGCCGGCGCCGGCCAGCGCGGCTGCCACCAGCATCGCGATATTGCCCATCCGGCCCATGGTCAGCCCCGCCGCCTGCGATTGCGCTTCTCTTCCTCGAACGCGGTCTGCGACGTCATTTGAATATCCTGTGCCCGTATCCAGTCGGTCGACCCCTGCGGCAACAGCGCCATCGCCCGCCGCGCACTGGCCAGCGCCATGCCGTTATCGCCGATCAGCGACGTATATTCCGCCATCGCCAGCGCGACGCGCGCGGGATCGCCGCGCCGTTCGTAGAGGATGCTCAACTGGTACCACGCGAACGGATTCTGGTTGTCGCGCGCCACCGCCTGTTTGAGCACCCGTTCGGCTTCGTCGAGCAGTGCCGGGTCCTCCGCCGCGATCAGCGCATGACCGAAACTAGCGGCGATCAGCGGCGACGACCGCGTCCGCTCGGTCGCCTCGCGCAGTGCCGACAATGCTTCCTTCGGCTTCCCCGATTCGAGCAGGATCTGCCCTTCGAGTTCGAGGAAATAGGGATCGTCCGGCGCCGATTTGACCAGCGCCAGCGTTTCGTCCGCCGCCTGCTCGGGATAGCCCGATTTGTGATAGGCATAGGCGCGCGCGTAATGGGCATAGACGCTCTGATCGCTGGCCGGATAGCGACGCAGCGTATCCTTGGGATCGCTAACATAGCCGCGCAGCTTCGCCTGCACCCGCTTGAACCGGACTTCCAGCGCCGGATCGGTCGGTGTCTTGAACGAAGGCGAGGACTGCACGTCCTGCGTCAGATTGGCGATGCGCTCACCGCTGAGCGGATGGGTGCGCTGGTAGCTATTGTCCTGCGGGATGGCGAGGCGATATTCCATGTTCTGGAGCTTCTTGAAGAAGTCCAACATCCCCTGTCCCGACACATCGGCGCTGCGCAGGAATCGGGTACCGGCGGCGTCGGCGGAACTCTCCTGCGTCCGGCTGAACGCCAGATAGCTGCTCATCGCCGCCTGCTGTCCCGCCGCGAGGATGCCTGCGCCCGCCTCGCCGGCACCTGCCGCCATCGCCGCGACGCCCAGCAACAGGCTCAGCACGGTAATGCCGGTCGCCGGGGCCATCCCGCGGCCCGCCAACGGCACGTGCCCGCCGACGATATGACCGATTTCATGGGCAATGACGCCCTGGACCTCGTTGGCGTCGTCGGCGGCGTCGATCAGACCCGAATGGATATAGACCGTCTGCCCACCCGCGACAAAGGCGTTGATCGACTTGTCCTGCAACAGCACGACGTTGAAGTTGCGTGGATCGAGCCCCGCCGCGACCGCGATCGGCCGCGACATGTCGTTCAGTAACGCCTCGGTCTCGGCATCGCGCAGCAACGACTGCGCGGCGGCCGGCTGTACGAACAGGAAAATAGCGGCAGCAATGCCGCCCAGCGCGCGCTTCATGAACGTCCTTATCGGCCATCGGCCGGACACGGGTCAACGCCGCCTCTTGCCGGGGGGCGCTGAACCGCGGCTTAAGCGATCGCGCGCAGTTGCGAAGGCGCGCCGAACAGCTTGATGCCCAGTGGCGGTTTGGAAAGGTCGCCGCCGCGCGCCCGCACCGCGAAATCGACGATACGCCCGACCGAATCATATCCGCAAGGCTTCGACACGACGCCGAGCGCGCCGTCGATGCCGTCGTCCAGCAAATTTGGGTTGGCGGTCAGAAAAATGACCGTGGTACCATAGTTGCGGCCCAGCATCCGCCCGATCATCGGCCCGGTCGGCCCATCGCGTAGATTGCAATCGACCAGCGCGACATCGGGCCTCGCCGTCGCCAGTTCCATCGCCCCTGTCATGTCGGCGGCAATGCCGACGGGGCGATAGCCATGTTCCTCTAGCGACGCTTCGAGGTCGATCGCTACCAGCATCTCGTCCTCGACGATCAGGACAGTGGGCGAGGAAGGGTACGCATGGGACATATCAACCGCTGGCAACGCAGCAAGGTCGCATCCGGTTCCGGTTGCCGTCGCCGGCAATGATCGTGCGCATAGTCGCCGATATTCGCAACAACATGGGTTGTATAGCGGCAACGACGCCGCTAATGGCCGCGGCGGGCCACGCTGTCCCAACGCAGCGCGTGCTCTCTGTGAGGAGAGACTGACATGACTGATCTTCCGCCGAAGCCGGCGACGACCCCTGCGCGTCCCTATTTTTCGTCCGGCCCCTGCGCCAAGCCGCCGGGCTGGTCCGCCGACCGCCTAAATCCCGTCAGTCTCGGCCGGTCGCACCGCTCGAAGATCGGCAAGCAGCGTCTGCAATATTGCATCGACCTGATGCGCGAGTTGCTCAAGCTCCCCGACACCCATCGCATCGGCATCGTGCCCGGTTCGGACACCGGCGCATTCGAAATGGCGATGTGGATGATGCTGGGCGCCCGTCCGGTCACCGCGCTCGCATGGGAAAGCTTCGGCGAGGGCTGGGTGACCGATGCGGTCAAGCAGCTCAAGATCGATCCGACCGTCGTGCGCGCCGATTACGGCCAGCTGCCCGACCTCACTGCGATCGACTGGACCCACGACGTCCTGTTCACCTGGAACGGCACCACGTCGGGCGTGCGCGTGCCGAACGCCGATTTCATTCCCGCCAACCGCGAGGGACTGTCGTTCGCCGATGCCACCTCGGGCGTGTTCGCCTATGACATCGACTGGGCGAAGATCGACGTCGCGACCTTCTCCTGGCAGAAGGTGCTGGGCGGCGAGGGTGCGCATGGCGTGCTGATCCTCGGCCCGCGTGCCGTCGAACGCCTCGAAACCTATACCCCTGCTTGGCCGCTGCCCAAGGTCTTCCGTCTGGTGTCGAAGGGCAAGCTGACCGAAGGCATCTTCAAGGGCGAGACGATCAACACGCCGTCGATGCTGGCGGTCGAGGATGCGATCTTCAGCCTCGAATGGGGCAAGTCGCTTGGGCCGAACGGTTTGATCGCGCGCAGCGACGCCAATGCCGCGGCGCTCGACAAGATCGTCGACGAGCGCGACTGGCTCGGCCATCTCGCCGCCGATCCGGCGACCCGGTCGAAGACCAGCGTCTGCCTGACCGTCGAGGGTGCCGACGAGGCGCTCATCAAGAAAATGGCATCGCTGCTCGAGGCCGAAGGCGCCGCCTATGACGTCGCGGGATACCGCGATGCCCCGGCGGGCCTGCGCATCTGGTGCGGCGCGACCGTCGATACGGCGGATATCGAGGCGCTCGGCCCTTGGCTCGACTGGGCCTACGCGACCGCCAAGGCGGCATAAAAGCCCTCTCCCCTTCAGGGGAGAGGGTTGGGAGAGGGGTAGTCGTGCCACCTTTCCGCCCGCTCCCCGACTTCCCCTCTCCCCGGCCCTCTCCCCTTAAGGGAAGAGGGAGGTAAGGAATTCGACATGCCAAAAGTTCTGATTTCCGACAAAATGGACCCCAAGGCCGCCCAGATCTTCCGCGAACGCGGGGTCGAGGTGGATGAGATCACCGGCAAGACGCCCGAAGAGCTGATGGCGATCATCGGGGACTATGACGGCCTCGCCATCCGGTCCTCGACCAAGGTCACCAAGGCGATCCTCGACGCTGCCAAGAATCTCAAGGTCGTCGGCCGCGCCGGCATCGGCGTCGACAATGTCGACATTCCCGCCGCATCGGCCGCCGGTGTCGTCGTGATGAACACTCCGTTCGGCAACTCGATCACCACCGCCGAACATGCCATCGCGCTGATGTTCGCGCTCGCCCGCCAGCTGCCCGAGGCCGATGCCTCGACCCAGGCCGGCAAGTGGGAAAAGAACCGCTTCATGGGCGTCGAGCTGACCGCAAAGACGCTGGGCCTGATCGGTGCCGGCAATATCGGCTCGATCGTCGCGGACCGCGCACAGGGTTTGAAGATGAAGGTCATCGCCTTCGATCCGTTCCTGTCGCCCGAACGCGCGATCGAGATCGGCGTGGAGAAGGTCGAGCTGGATCAGCTGCTCGCCCGCGCCGACTTCATCACGCTGCACACCCCGCTGACCGACCAGACCCGCAACATCCTGTCGGCGGAAAACCTCGCCAAGACGAAGAAGGGCGTGCGGATCATCAACTGCGCGCGCGGCGGGCTGATCGACGAAGCGGCGCTGAAGGCGGCGCTCGACAGCGGTCATATCGCTGGCGCGGCGCTCGACGTGTTCGTGCAGGAGCCGGCGAAGGAGTCGCCGTTGTTCAACACGCCGAACTTCATCTCGACCCCCCATCTGGGTGCGTCGACCAGCGAGGCGCAGGTCAACGTCGCAATCCAGGTCGCCGAGCAGATGGCCGATTTCCTCGTGTCGGGCGGCGTCACCAACGCGCTCAACATGCCGTCGCTGTCGGCCGAAGAGGCGCCGCGCCTCAAGCCGTACATGGCGCTTGCCGAAAAGCTCGGCTCGCTGGTCGGACAGCTGACCACCGGCGTCATCGCCCGCGTGTCGGTGCATAGCGAAGGCGCCGCCGCCGAGCTGAACCAGAAGCCGATCGTTGGCGCGGTGCTGGCCGGGTTCCTGCGCGTCCAGTCGGACACGGTGAACATGGTCAACGCGCCGTTCCTCGCCAAGGAACGCGGCATCGAGGTGCGCGAAGTGCGCAACGACCGCGAGGGCGATTACCACACGCTGGTTCGCGTATCGCTCAAGACCGACGCCGGCGAACGGTCGGTCGCGGGCACGCTGTTCGGCAACGCGCAGCCGCGTCTGGTCGAACTGTTCGGCATCAAGGTCGAGGCCGACCTGGCCGGACACATGCTGTACGTCGTCAATGAAGACGCGCCCGGCTTTATCGGCCGCATCGGCACGACGCTGGGCGAAGCGGGCGTGAATATCGGTACCTTCCACCTCGGTCGTCGCGATGCCGGTGGCGAAGCGGTGGTGCTGCTGTCGGTCGACGAAGCAGTGACGCCGGAACTGGTCGCGAAGGTCCGTGCCCTTCCGGGCGTGAAGACGGTGATGCCGCTCAAGTTCTGATCGGTTTGTTGTTGTGAGCGCACGGGCTGTCGGAGCGATCCGGCAGCCCGTTCGTGCATCCGGCGCGGCGACGGTTTCGCCGCGCCACGACTCGCGCTAGGGGAAGCGCCATGAACGATACCGGCCTCCTGCCCGAAGGGTTTCACGACCGCCTGCCCCCCGCCGCCGATGGCCTGCGCCGTTTCGAAGGAGCGGTGCTGGGCGTCGCGCATGGCTATGGCTATGAACAGGTCGACCCGCCGCTCGCCGAGTTCGAAGCGGGACTGGCCGGGCGGCTGAAGGGGACGGCGGCGACCGATGCGGTGCGCTTCGTCGATCCGGTCAGTCAGCGTACGCTGGCCATCCGCCCAGACATCACCGCGCAGGTCGCGCGGATCGCGGCGACGCGCATGGGCCATCACCCGCGCCCGGTGCGCTTGTCCTATGCCGGACCGGTGCTCAAGCTGCGTGCAGGCGAGCTCGCCCCGCGCCGCGCGCTGCGGCAGATGGGCGCCGAACTGATCGGGCTCGACAGCGTAGCGGCCGCGACCGAGATAGTGACCGTCGCGGTGGAGGCATTGGCGGCGGCGGGCGTCACCGACGTCTCGATCGACTTCACCCTGCCCGATCTGGTCGCGACGCTGGCCGGCGATCCGCCGGGACCGCAGCATGATGCATTGATCGCGGCGCTCGACGCGAAGGATGCCGGGCGCGTCGCGTCGATCGATCCCGCCTATCTGCCGCTGGTCGAAGCGGCGGGACCGTTCGACGCCGCCCTCGCGCGCCTTCGGGCGACCGACCAGGCCGGGCGTCTGGCCTCGCGGCTCGACGCCATCGAGGCGGTGGCGGCGACGCTTGCGGGCCGGGTGGCGGTGACGCTCGATCCGACCGAGCGGCATGGCTTCGAATATCAGAGCTGGCTGGGCTTCTCGCTGTTCGCGCAAGGGGTGCTGGGCGAGATCGGGCGCGGTGGCAGCTATACCGTGTGCCATGTGGATGGCCGCGAGGAGCCGGCGGTCGGCTTCTCGCTTTACGCCGATGCGCTGCTCGATGCGGGGCTGGGTGCGAAGGACCGGCGGCGGTTGTTCCTGCCGCTCGGCACCGATCCGGCGGAGGCGGCGCGGCTGCGCGGCGAAGGCTGGGTAACGGTTGCGGCGCTTGATGCCGACGATACGCCCGGGGCGCAGCTATGCACCCATCGGTGGACGGACGGCGCGATCACACCGCGCTGATAAGAAAAGGGGCGGCACATCGGCCGCCCCTTATCCGGTTATTCGCCAGCCTTGGGCTTGCGGCCACGGCGGCGCGGCGCTTCGCCTGCTTCGCCTTCGACGGCGGGTTCAGCCGTCTCGGCACCGCGCGCCTTGCGGCCGAGGCCGATGCGCTTGGCCATGTCGCGGCGGCTCTGCGAATAGGTTTCGGCGACCATCGGATAGTCGGGACGCAGGCCGTACCGCTCGCGATAGGTCTCGGGCGTCAGGCCGTGGCCGGCAAGGTGACGGCGCAGCGTCTTGTACGGCTTGCCATCGATCATCGAGATGATGTGGTCCTTCGACGCCAGCGACTTGCGCACCGACACCGCGGCGACATGTTCCTGCTGCGGCGCGGCCTCTTCGGGTTCGACATTGCCCGATGCCAGACCGAGAACCGTCGCGTGCATGGTTTGCAGGAACGTCGGAACATCCTCTGCGGCGACGCGGTTGTTGCCATTGTTCAACCAGGCGATTGTCAATTCGGTCGCCAGTTCGATCGCGTTCAGTTCGGATCCGTCTTCGGACATGGAGTTCTCCTTTTCTGATGCCGGCTTTGCGTCGCATCAACCATCAGGTCAATGGGTCCGATCTGGTTAGATGGCAGTTTTGAAACGTTTATGCGAAATATTTTACCGCTCACAACAGTCCGGGGGCAATGGATTATCCTGGATTGACTTGGGTAGGGCGAACAGGTCCGTACCGTAACTGACTTGCGGTAATTACGCGGTTCGGACCGGGAATGGGACAGTTTGGACGCGGCAATGCTGCACCGCGAACGGCAGAAGGACGAAGGACGAATGGACGTGCCGGTGATCGAAACCAGTGATCCCGTGTGGCGCGATATCGCAGATCAGATACCGGTTCCGGCATGGACCGCTGACAGGAACGGCCGGCTCCTATGGACCAATCGTCCCTGGCAGGACGAGAACGGCGCAGTATCGTCGGGTGATCTTTGGTTCTGTTCGCTGGCTGCGGAAACACGGGGCGCGGCGGTGGACGAATGGCGGGCGGGAACGGCAAGCGGTCGTCCCTTCGTTGTGCGCATCGGCGATCACGAGGACGGAACCGTCTTCTCCGTCACACCGACACATCCCGATGCGGCCGGCAATTGCCGCTGGACGGCGGTGGCGACCGGTGACGCCGCGCGCCGCGAGGCCGAATCCGCCCGCGCCGCCACGCGCGCCGAACTCAACACGCTGACCAACGCGATGCCGCAAATGGTGTGGGCGACGCGTCCCGATGGTCATCATGATTTCTACAATGCGCAATGGTATCGCTTCACCGGGGTGCCCGAGGGATCGACCGATGGTGAAGGTTGGAACGGGATGTTCCATACCGACGATCAGGACCGGGCATGGACGCGCTGGCGGCACAGTCTGGCGACCGGCGAGGATTACGAGATCGAATATCGGCTGCGCCATCGCAGCGGGAAATACAGGTGGGTTCTGGGTCGGGCGCTGCCGGTACGCGATGGCGATGGGCGGATCGTTCGCTGGATCGGTACCTGCACCGACATCGATTCGGCCAAGCGCGCCGCCGAGCAGAACGACATCCTCAGCCGCGAACTCAGCCACCGCATCAAGAATATCTTCGCGATCATCACCGGGTTGATCCGCATGTCCGCACGGCGAATGCCGGCGATGCGCGGCTTTGCCGACGAACTGGCCGCACGCGTCGCGGCACTGGGCGCGGCACACGACCTTGCCCGGCCACACAGCGACATATCGCGCCCCTCGGTCGGCGAAGCGACGCTGCATCACGTACTGCGCGACCTGCTGGCGCCCTATGCCGCGGAACAGTGGCAGATCACCGGCGACGATGTGGCGATCGACGATCGCGGAGCGACGCCGGTCGCGTTGCTGTTTCACGAACTGGCGACCAACGCCGCCAAATATGGCGCGCTGTCGACCGCCGACGGACGGGTTTCAATTCGGACGAGCCGCCGGGGGGGCGTCCTGATGATCGACTGGCGCGAACTTGGCGGTCCGGCGATCGTCGGCGCGCCCGATACGGTGGGCTTCGGTACCCGGCTGGCGACGCTCAGCATCGAACAGCAACTGGCCGGCACGATCACGCGCGACTGGCGACACGAAGGGCTGGCGGTGCAGATCGAGGTCGCGTGCGACGCGCTGGTCCGTGAACCCCGGACCGACGCCGCCGACTGACACGAAAAGGGCGACCCGTCGGGGCCGCCCTCTCGTTCGTAGCGCCGGACGCCGCGATCAGTTGCCGAAGGTGCGCTGCCACCAGCCGCGCCGCGGCGTCGGATTGTCGCCATCGGCGGACGCGTCTTCGGCAGCGACCGGCTCCGCAGCGGCCGGTTCGGGCGCTGCCGGTTCGGGTGCGGCCGGTTCTGGCGCAGGCGCCGCTTCCACCCCTTCCACTTCCGCTTCGACGACCTTGCGGCGCGGCGCGCGGCGCTTCTTGGGCGCGGGCGCCGCTTCGGGCTCGGCGGGTGCCGGTGCCTCCTCGGCAACGGCCGGCTCGGCATCAGCCTTGCGACGGCGCGTCCGCTTCGGCTTGGGTGCCTCAGCAACCGGTTCGGCTTCGACCGCAGGGGCCTCGACCGGCTCCGGCGTCACGATCGGCGCCGCGTCGCCGGCTTCGACGGTCGCCGGTTCGGCCGGCGCCTGTTCGGCCGGCGCCTGTTCGGCAACCGGCTCGACCTTGGCACGTGCGCTCGGGCGGCGACGGGTCCGCTTGGGCGCGGGTGTCGGTTCGGCCTCGACCGCTTCCACCTCGGCGACCGGCTCGGCCGCAACGGGTTCCTCGGTTGCGGCCGGTTCGACGGCGTCGTCGTCGGCGGGCAGGTCGGCGACGGTGCCAGCACCATCGGCGGCATCGAACGCGCCCTCGCTCCGGCGACCACCGCGGCGGCCACGACGACGACGCTTGCGCCGGCTGCCGTCATCGGCGGTTTCGGCAGTTTCCGCTTCGGGAGCGGCCCCATCGCTCGCTTCGGCTTCGCCCGCTTCGGCATCGGCCGGTTCGTCGGCGTCGATTTCGCCATCGGCACCGTCACCGGCATCGCCCTCGGCTTCGCCTTCCTCGCGATTGCGACCGCGACGACCGCGACGGCGGCGGCGGCGCTTGCCGCGACCTTCGCCTTCGTCATCGCCGCGCGGCGCACGCGCGACTTCCTCGACCGCTTCGTCCTCGACCTCGTCGTCGATCTCGTCCTCGATGTCGTCATAGGCATCGTCCTCGTCGTCGATGACGACCAGCGGCTCGATCTTCGGGGGATGCGCGGGCGGCGGGCCGGACGCTTCGACCGCCATACGCGCGCCCTCGATCTCGGCATCGGGCACGATCTCGACGGTCACGCCGTACCGGTCCTCGACCTCGGCGATGTCCGCCCGCTTCTTGTTGAGGACATAGAAGGCCGCTTCCTGGCTGGCGCGCAGCACGATCAGCGACCCGCGACCGCGCGCGGCCTCGTCCTCGATCAGGCGCAGCGCCGACAGACCCGCCGACGAAGCGGTGCGGACCAGACCGGTGCCTTCGCAATGCGGACACTGGCGGGTCGATGCCTCGAGTACGCCGGTGCGCAGCCGCTGGCGGCTCATTTCCATGAGGCCGAAGGCGGAGATGCGGCCGACCTGGATGCGGGCGCGATCGTTCTTCAGCGCCTCCTTCATCGCCTTCTCGACCTTACGGACGTTCGATCCATGGTCCATGTCGATGAAGTCGATGACGACCAGACCGGCCATGTCGCGCAGGCGAAGCTGGCGCGCGATTTCCTGCGCCGCTTCGAGGTTGGTCGCGGTCGCGGTCTGTTCGATATTATGCTCGCGGGTCGAGCGCCCCGAGTTGATGTCGATCGACACCAACGCCTCGGTCGGGTTGATGACCAGATAGCCGCCCGATTTCAGCTGCACGACCGGATTGTACATCGCGGCCAGCTGATCCTCGACATGCGCGCGCTGGAACAGCGGCACCGCGTCGGCATATTGCTTCACCCGGCGCGCATGCGCGGGCATCAGCAGCCGCATATAGTCCTTGGCGTGGCGGAAACCGTCCTCGCCCTCGACGATCACCTCGTCGATATCCTTGTTGTAGATATCGCGGATCGCGCGCTTGATCAGGTCGCTGTCGCCATAGACCAACGCCGGCGCCGACGATGTCAGCGTCTGTTCGCGAATCCCGTCCCACAGCCGGGCGAGGTAATCGAAGTCGCGCTTGATCTCCTGGCGCGACCGCTGGAGCCCGGCGGTACGGACGATGCAGCCCATCGACGCCGGCAGCGTCAGTTCGGCCATGATCGACTTCAACCGCTTGCGATCGGCGGCCGAGCTGATCTTGCGCGAAATGCCGCCGCCATGCGCGGTGTTGGGCATCAGCACGCAGTACCGGCCGGCGAGCGACAGATAGGTGGTCAGCGCCGCGCCCTTGTTGCCGCGCTCTTCCTTGACGACCTGTACGAGCAGCACCTGCCGACGGCGGATCACGTCCTGGATCTTGTAGCGGCGACGCAGGTTCAGCCGGCGCTGACGCAGCGCCTCGACCGCGGCGTCGTCGCCGCCACTCTTGCGCTTGCGCGGGGCGGGGGCGTCCTCGCCCTCCTCGTCGTCGTGATGCTCGTCTTCGTCCTCGTCACGCTCGACGACCTCGACACCGCCCTCGGCATCGTCGTCATGATCGTGATCGTCATAATCGACATCGTCGTCATGCTCGCCGGCACGCAGCGCGGCTTCCTCGGCGGCATGCGCGGCTTCCTCGGCCAGCAGCGCGTCGCGGTCTTCCTTCGGGATCTGATAGTAATCCGGGTGGATTTCCGAAAAGGCGAGGAAGCCGTGGCGGTTGCCGCCGTAATCGACGAACGCCGCCTGCAACGACGGTTCGACCCGCGTCACCTTGGCGAGGTAGATATTGCCCTTGAGCTGCTTGCGCTCGGCCGATTCGAAATCGAATTCCTCGATCCGGTTACCCTTGACGACGGCGACCCGGGTTTCCTCCCGGTGGCGAGCGTCGATCAACATCCGCGTGGTCATGATAGTCTCTCCGGGCGCGCGGGACGGCTGTGCCAGTCGGCGCGCCTAAACGCGCGGCGGGGTCTGTGCCCGGTGCCTGCGCGCGATTGCTGGGATATGCGTCTGCTTGCACGGGCAGTCCGGAAACCTCCGGGCGGACAACCGTCGCCCCGACGCCGGCCGCGACAGCGGCACAGGCGGTACGGGACGGAACTTGCCACATGCGAACATCAACCTGAATAAATCCCGCAGGCGGTTGCGCGCGGGATGTCGCGTCGGCTCCGCCGGGACAGGCCCGGCACCGACGTGGGCATAGGCGTAGCATTCGTCACCGTGAACGGCAACAGCGCGGCCATGCTTCCTTATACGGTTAAATTGGCGGGCGTTTTAGGTTAAGTTAACCTTCACCATGATTATTAGGACCTGTTTGTCGCCGAAGCCGGTAGGACGCGGGTTCGCGAAAAAGGGGGAAGAGGCGTTTCGTCATGGCTTTGCGCGGGACCAGCTTTCGGATCGGACGTCCCGGCGTGCGGCACGCGGTCGCGCTGTCTCTGGCGTGCGCGACCCTCGCATCCCCCGCCGCCGCCCAGCGAATCGATGGCGTGAAGGTCGATAGCGACCGGATCGTCGTTGATCTCGACACGTCGGCCCGCGCCGCCAGCAGCTTCGCCATAGCCGGCCCCGACCGCATCGTCATCGACCTCGACGGTATCCGTCCCGGCGGACGCAGCGATGCCGGCGGATCGGTACGCGCGGTACGGCAGGGCATGCGCGGCGACGATGGCAGCCGCATCGTGCTCGACCTTGCCGAATTCGCGATGGTTACCGGTGGCGGCTTTTCCGACGGGGGACGTCGTCTGACGCTCGACCTTCGCCCGGTAAGTGTGCAGCGTTTCGCGCGCGCGGCCGGGGGCGGACGGATGCGCTTCCTGCCCCAGCCGGTGGTTGGCGCGATCGTGCCGGCGTCTTCCTCGGCGGCGATGGTCGTCGACCGCCGCCAGCGCGCGACCGCCAGCGTCGCAGTACCGGGAACCCGCGCCCGGCGTGGCCTGCCATTGCCCAAGGTGGACGGCGATGCCGACCGGCCGCTGGTCGTGATCGATGCCGGTCATGGTGGGCATGATCCCGGCGCGATCTCTCCGCATGGCGGGCTGCGCGAGAAGGACCTGACGCTCAAGACCGCCCGCACCATCCGCGACGCGCTGCTGGCGGGTGGCCGGGTCCGCGTCGCCATGACCCGCGATCGCGACCAGTTTCTGGTGTTGCAGGAACGCTATGCCATCGCCCGCCGACTGGGGGCGAGCCTGTTCATCTCGGTCCATTGCGACAGCGCCGACAATCCTGACGCCAGCGGTGCCAGCATCTATACCCTGTCCGAAGTCGCCTCCGACCGCGAAGCCGCGCGATTGGCGGCGCGCGAGAACAAGGCGGACATTCTCGCCGGGGTCGATCTCGGCCGGCAATCGGCCGATATCTCTTCGATCCTGATCGACCTCACCCAGCGCGAGACGATGAACGAATCGGCCGGCTTCGCCCGATTGCTCGGGCGCGAAGCGAAGGGCGTGATCCCGCTCAAATCCAACTATCACCGCATGGCGTCACTAATGGTGCTCAAGGCGCCCGACCTGCCGTCGATCCTGTTCGAAACCGGCTATCTGTCGAACGAGGGCGATGCGAAGCGGCTCGATTCGGTCGAGGGTCGCAAGGCGATCGCGAAGAGCGTGACGCAGGCGGTGGAAATCCATTTCGCCCGGCGCATGGCGGCACGGTGACGCCGGGTGCAAATTTTGCCGATCCGTTCGTCCTGAGTAGCCGCTGAGCCTGTCGAAGCGGCGTATCGAATGACCGCGCCGGTCAGGTGCTTCGATACGGGTCTTCGACTTCGCTCAGCCCCTGCTCAGCACGAACGGCCAGATCGTGATGACATGAAGCCAACCCGTTCGTCCTGAGTAGCCATTGAGCTTGTCGAAATGGCGTATCGAAGGACCGTTGGTGGCAGATGCTTCGATACGGGTCTTCGACTTTGCTCAGCCCCTACTCGGTACGAATGGATCGGCAATTTGCCTCAATCGTGCCCCGGCCCCAGGCTCGGGTCCAGATCGCGTGGCCGCACGAACGTGACCAGATGCCCGCAGCCATCGCATGCGCTGCCCCAGTCGCCGTCCAGTTCGAGCACCGCGACGCTGGCGGTCGGAAACTTCTCCTCGACCGCCCCACGCAGCGGATTGCTCTCCGCCGACAGCCGCAGGACCAGATCCTCCAGCCCCGGATTATGCCCGACCAGCAGCGCGCGATCGACCGTATCGGGTAGCGCGCGAACGGTGTCGAGCAACGTCCCCGCCGACGCCAGATACAGCGCACGGTTGCTCTGTTCGTCGGGCAACGTGCCGTAACCGCGCCGAAAATGGTCAAGCGTCTCGACGACGCGCACCGCCGGGCTGGCGACCAGATGATCGAACTTCAATCCCAACTGCCGCAGATGCGCACCCATCGCGGTCGCGGCGCGCGCGCCCTTGGCGTTCAGCGGCCGGTCGAAATCGCGCGCAATGGCATCGTCCCAGCTCGACTTGGCGTGGCGCAGCAGCGTCAGCGTCTTCATGGCAAGGGCTCCATCGGCAGGGCAAGCGCCCCATGCCCCACTTCTTTACCCAAGGAAAGGGCGCGCGCGACCGCTTCGTCGAGCGTGCAGCGCGTCACCGGTGTCCCATCGGGGAACGCGCCCAACAGCCGCGACGGCATCGCCGCCGACAGCAGCACGAACAGCCCGCGATCGTCCGCCCGGCGGATCAGCCGCCCGAACGCCTGGGCGAGGCGCGCGCGCACCATCCGATCGTCATAGGCGCTGCCGCCCCCGGCCAGCCGTCGCGCGGCGTGCAGAACGCCCGGCTTCACCCACGGCACTCCCTCCATCACCACCATCCGCAGCGAATGGCCGGGGACGTCGACCCCGTCGCGCAGCGCATCGGTGCCGATCAGCGACGCACGCGGGTCGTCGCGGAAGATATCGACCAGCGTACCGGTGTCGATCGGATCGACATGCTGCGCGTACAGCGGCAGCCCGTCGCGCGCCAACCGGTCGGCGATGCGGGCATGCACCCCGCGCAGCCGCCGGATCGCGGTGAACAGCCCCAGCGTGCCCCCGCCGGCTGCGACGATCAGCCGACCATAGGCATTGGCCAGCGCCGGCAGGTCGCCGCGCTTCACATCGGTGACGATCAGCACCTCGGCCTGTTTCGCGTAGGCAAAGGGGCTGGTCGCGGCGAAATGCGTCGGCTGGCGCAGCAGGTGCGGCGCGCCGATCCGCGCATCGGCCACGTCCCAGTCACCGCCGGCGCGTAGCGTCGCCGAGGTCACCAGCACGCCATGCGCAGGCTTCAGCACCGTTTCGGCGAACGGCCGGCTCGGGTCTAGCCAGTGGCGGTGCAGCCCCATGTCGTACTCGCGCCCCTCGACCCGGTCGACCGTCAGCCAGTCGACGAAATCGGGATCGACCGGCCCGCCGACCCGCGCCAGCAGCCGCCCCCATGCCGCCACCGTCTCCGCCCGCCAGCCGAGCGAGGCGATCGCCCCCTCGATCCGCGCGCGCGCCGGACCGTCCATCCAGTCGGGCCCTTCGGTCAGCACCGCCTCCAGCCGCTTGCCGAGCGCAATGAGCGGACGCAGCAGCGCATCAAGCGCCTGCGCCGCCGGCCCGGCCGCATCGACCAGTTCGGGTGGCGGCTCGGTCAGCTCGGTCTCCAGCCCATAGCCCGCCTCGCCATCCTTGGCCCGCGCGAACACTGCGCCGCGCACGCAGGCCAGCAATTCCTCGACCGGGCCGAACGGATTGCCTTCCTGCACCCGCGCCAGCCAGCCATCGGCGGGCAGCAACCGTGCGGCATCGACCGCCGCCGCCACCGCCTCGGCCCCCGCCGAATCATAGCTGGCGACATCGGACAGGCGCGCGGCCAGCCCCCGCCGCCGCCCGCGCCCGCCGCCTTCGGGTCCCAGCACCCAGCGGCGGATCTCGATCGCCTCCATGCCGGTCAGCGCGGCGGAGAACATCGCGTCGGCGGCATCGAACAGGTGATGGCCTTCGTCGAACACATAGCGCGTCGGGCGCGTGCCGGTCTCGCGCCCGCGCGCGGCGTTGACCATCACCAGCGCATGGTTGGCGATGACGATATCGGCCTGCGCCGACGCCCGCGCCGCGCGTTCGATGAAGCATTTCCGGTAATGCGGGCAGCCGGCATAGATGCACTCGCCGCGCCGGTCGGTCAGTGCGGTCGATCCGTTGCGCCGGAACAGCGTCGGCAGCCAGCCGGGCAGGTCGCCGCCGACCATGTCGCCATCGGCGCTATACGCCGCCCAGCGCGCGACCAGTTGCGCCAGCACCGCCGCCCGCCCCTGAAACCCGCCCTGCAACGCGTCTTCTAGGTTGAGGAGGCAAAGATAATTCTCGCGCCCCTTGCGCGTGACCACGCGCTGGCGGCGCTCGGCCGGATCGGGAAAGACGCGCTCGCTTTCCTGCGCCAATTGGCGTTGCAG
The DNA here is from genome assembly GCF_039615155.1 of Sphingomonas epibiotica. Taxonomy (NCBI): domain Bacteria; kingdom Pseudomonadati; phylum Pseudomonadota; class Alphaproteobacteria; order Sphingomonadales; family Sphingomonadaceae; genus Sphingomonas; species Sphingomonas epibiotica. The sequence goes on from NZ_JBDGHY010000006.1 coordinate 132,670, forward strand.
CGCCTTGGTAAAGGTCGACACCCAGACCGCGCCATCGGCCTGTGTCGACCACAAGGATGCCGGCGCGAGATAGCCGAGCGTCTTGCCGATGCCCGTTCCCGCCTCCGCCAGCACCAGATTGGGCGTGTCGCGCACGACGCGCGGAGCAAAGGCATCGGCGGCGGCGGCAGCGAAGGCGCGCTGGCCGGGCCGCGTCTCGGCCCCCTGACCGGTTAGCGTCGTCAACCGTTCGGCAACCGCGTCGGGGGCGAGCGTCACCGTCCGCGGGTGCCCCCGTGGCGGCGCTTCCTCCCATTCGGGCAGCTTCGCAAACAGCCAGCGTTCGGCGGTCGCCGGTTTGGGCAGCACCTGCCCCAGTGCCGGTGCCCACGGCCAGCGCAGCCGGAACAGCGATTGCGCCGCGGTCCACGCTCCCTCCTGTTCGGGCCATGGCGCCGAGGCGGTCGCGATCAACGCCGCCGCTGCCGCGCGCAACAATGCCGCGACACCGGCTTCCTCGGCGGGCAGCGGCAAGGCCAGCGCCTGCGCGATGCCCTTGGGCGTCGGCACGGCGAAGCGCGCCGGATGGACGAAGGCGAACAGTTCGAGCAGGTCGAGCCCCGACAGCTCGGCATAGCCCAGCCGCTGCCCGATCAGCGGCGCGTTAAGGACGATGGTCGGCGTATCGGCAACGCACGCAATCGCCTCCCCCCGACTGACCTCGCGCGTGCCACTCGCATCGGCGATCCAGACACCCGAATGGCTGGCGTGCAGGGCAGGATAGGGGAGCATCCTGCCCTACATAGCGCCACGAACGCGGAACGGAAGTCGAACGCGCGAAATCCTCCCCGGCACGGGGAGGGGGACCAGCGAAGCTGGTGGAGGGGGGTGTCCACATACGGAACGACGGCGTATGCGGCGATCCCCTCCACCATGCTGCGCATGGTCCCCCTCCCCGTGCCGGGGAGGAATTAGTCGTCGATCTTCTCGCGCTGCCGGTCGGCCCATGCCTTGCCTTCGTCGCCGCCCCATAGCAGCCAAGCGATATAACCCGCCGACGGGTCATCATCGTCCCCCCAGCTATGCGCCTTCGTATCCTTGTCGACGCCGTGCCGTGCGAAATAGCTGTGCATCGACTTCACGTCGGCGTCGGACATCGGCCCGCCATCGGCGATCTGCTTTGCGCGCTTGACGCCAGCCTCGGTCCCGCCGCGATCGAATTTCTCGCGCAGCTTCAGGCCCTTTTCGGCATTCGCCGCCATCTTCTTCGTCGGTTTGTGTTCGTCGGCCATCGTCATCCTCCGTCCATGGCCCAACCCGTTCAGTCGCGGCGGCGTTCCGTCACCACAGCACGCCCTTTTCGGGCTTCAGCGGTTCGGGCGCGGGATCGCCGATCGCCTGCAACAGATCGATCTCGATCGTCCGGCACATCGCGGTCAGCGGCAGGTCGTGGACGTTGTTGGCGAACGGATCGGCCAGATCCTCGCCGATCTGCAACACCGCGAGGAACATCAATCCGGCCAGCCCCGACCCCAGCGGCGTGGCGATGCCCAGCGTCTCGACCAGCCCGATCGGCAGCACGATGCAGAACAGCCGCGTGAACAGCGACGGCAGGAATCGATATTGCACCGGCAGTGGCGTGTTCTTGATCCGCTCCATGCCGCCCTGCGCATTGGCGATGTCGATCAGCACGCTTTCGAGGCTGGTCTGCTGGATGCTGTCGATCCACTCGCGCCGCTGCGCCTCGGCGATGCGCGCGCCGGTCCCGTCGAGCAGTCCGTTGGCGACGTTCGTCCTCCCCAGCGGCTCGCCCGCCTCGTCGCGCGACAGGAAGCGGTGGACCTCGTCCTTCGAATCCTGCCGCCGCAACTGGCAGCGCAGCGCATGGACATAGGCGATGTGCCGCAGCACGATCGACCGCTTCAGGTCGCGCTTCTGCCCTTCATTCTCCGGCCCGATGAACGAGATCGCGCCACGCGCGAGGTTGCGCGACGCGTTGATCATCAGTCCCCATAGCGACCGCCCCTCCCACCAGCGCGCATAGGCGGAATTGACCCGGAAGCCGAGGAACAGCGCCAGCGCCGAACCGAAGATCGTCAGCGGCAGCGACGGCGCCTTGAACGGCAGCACGAAATAGACGCCGGTGACGATCACGTCCCAGATGAACAATGCCAGCGCGGGCTTCCATACTTCGGAGACGATGCGGGACAGGCGGGGTGCGTCGGATACGATCATCGCAACAGGCTACGCCCAACCTGCATCAAGGTTGCGTCGCAACAGGTGGAAATATTGCGGCCGACCGCGTATCTGAACCGGATGATCGACGCAGACATCCGCAATGCAGCATTGGTTTCAAAGGCTTGGCCGTATGAAGAGGCGCGCAAGCTGCTCAAGCGCTATCCCGACGGAAAACCCGGCGGCGCGCCGATCCTGTTCGAAACCGGCTATGGCCCGTCGGGGCTGCCGCATATCGGCACGTTCAACGAAGTGCTGCGCACGACGATGGTCCGCCGCGCGTTCGAGGAACTGTCGGATCAGCCGACCCGGCTGATCGCGTTTTCGGACGATATGGACGGGCTGCGCAAGGTGCCGGACAATGTGCCGAACGGCGACATGCTGCGCGAACATCTCGGCAAGCCGCTCAGCGAAATCCCCGATCCGTTCGGTACGCATGCCAGCTTCGCCGCGCACAACAATGCCCGGCTGCGTGCGTTCCTCGACCAATATGGCTTCGACTATGAATTCGCCTCGTCGACCGACTATTATTGCGGCGGCAGGTTCGACGACGCGCTGAAGAACGTCCTGCGCAATATGCAGGCGATCCTCGACATCATGCTGCCGACGCTGGGTGCCGAACGCCGCGCGACCTATTCGCCGGTGCTGCCGATCTCGCCGACCAGCGGCATCGTATTGCAGGTCCCGGTCGAGGTATTGGATGCGGACACCGGCATGGTCGCGTTCATCGACGGCGACACCCGCGTCGAACAATCGGTCCTGTCGGGCGGCGCGAAGCTGCAATGGAAGGTCGACTGGGCAATGCGCTGGGCAGCACTCGGCGTCGATTACGAAATGGCGGGCAAGGACTTGATCGATTCGGTCACCCAGTCGTCGAAGATCGCCCGCGTGCTCGGCGCCCGCCCGCCCGAGGGCTTCAACTACGAGATGTTCCTCGACGAACATGGCCAGAAGATTTCGAAGTCGAAGGGCAATGGACTCAGCCTCGAACAATGGCTGACCTATGGCCCGCCCGAAAGCGTCGCCTTCTACGCCTATCGCGAGCCGAAAAAGGCCAAGCAGCTCCATCTGGGCGTGATCCCGCGCGCAATCGACGAATATTGGCAGTTCCGCGGCAACTATGCCGACCAGCCGATCGAACAGAAGCTGGGCAACCCGGTCCACCACATCCATGGCGGCCCGCCGCCCACCGAAACACTGCCGGTGACGTTCGGCCTGTTGCTCAATCTGGTCGGCGTGATGGGCGATGCGACCAAGCCGCAGGTCTGGGGTTATCTCGCCAACTACGTTGAACATGCGTCGCCCGAACGCTACCCGGCGCTCGACGCGCTGATCGACCATGCGCTGGCCTATGTCCGCGATGTGGCGGAAAAGCCCGAACGCCGCGCGCCGACCGAGATCGAACGCACCGCGCTCGAACGGCTCGATGCCGAACTCGCGGCGATGCCGGCCGATGCGAGCGCCGAGCAGATCCAGAACGCGGTGTACGAGATCGGCAAGACCGCCGGGTTCGAGTCGCTCAGGGATTGGTTCAAGGCATGCTACGAAACGCTGCTCGGCACGGCGCAGGGTCCGCGCATGGGCAGCTTCATCGCGCTCTACGGCATCGACAACAGCCGGAAGCTGATCGCCGAGGCACTGGCGCGGTAGGGAGCGGCGTCAATCTTATCACTGCCCGTCATTCCCGCGCAGGCGGGAATCCATAAGCACCGACGTTTCGGTTCCATCTGCAACGATAGCGTCTATGGACTCCCGCCTGCGCGGAATTGACGCAATTGGCAGGGCCATGCGCCACCCATATCCCCCTCCCTTCGCAGGGAGGGGAGCAGGTCGCCCTATTTCCGGTCCTCGTAGAACTTCTTGACTACGTTCCACCCTTCCTCTGCCGTTTCGACGAAGGTGATCAGGTCGAGATCGCGTTCCGAAATCACGCCTTCCTCGACCAGCGCGTCCCAGTTGACCACCCGGTCCCAAAATTCGCGACCATAGAACAGCACCGGGATCGGTTCGATCTTGCCGGTCTGGATCAGCGTCAGCAGCTCGAAACTTTCGTCGAACGTGCCGAAGCCGCCGGGGAACACCGCGACCGCCCGCGCGCGCAGCAGGAAGTGCATCTTGCGCAGCGCGAAATAGTGGAACTGCATCGACAGCGCCGGCGTGACGTACGGGTTGGGGGCCTGTTCGTGGGGCAGGACGATGTTCAGCCCGATCGACTCGGCGCCGGCTTCGTTCGCGCCGCGATTGGCCGCTTCCATGATCGACGGGCCACCGCCCGAACATACGACGAAGTGGCGTTTGCCGTTGACGTCATTGGGAAACTGGCTGGCGTTGAAGGCCAGCTCTCGCGCCACGTCGTAATAATGCGACTTGGCGACGATCCGCTCGGCGATCGCGCGCGCCTTGTCGTCCTGCGCGAGGTCGAGCAGCACTTCGGCCTTTTCCGGCTCGGGAATGCGTGCCGAGCCATAGATGACGAAGGTCGAGGCGATGTTCGCCTCGTCGAGCAGCAGCGAGGGTTTGAGCAGTTCCAGCTGGAACCGCACCGGCCGCAGATCCTCGCGCAGCAGGAACTCCATGTCCTGAAACGCCAACCGATAGGCGGGATGCTCGGTCTGCGGGGTGGAAAGCTGGGCGCGGGCCGCCTCGGCCTCCTGCTTGGCCCCGCGGAACACGCGGGACGGTACTTTTGTATCGGTCATAGGTGGCGAAGTTGTAAGCACGCCCGCAGACAGCGGCAAGCGCCTTGCATCACCGGCACAGTGGCCGCCCGCCCATGTCGAAATGGAAATGGTTGGCGTGCGCTGCATTATATTCGGGGCCGAGCGTCGTGACGAAGCGCTTGCACGCCGATCGGTGGATGATGCGCAGGAATTCGCGAACCTGCGGGTCGGGACTGTTCCAGTCGCGCTCGATCGAGATACGCCGGCCGTCCGCCAGCACGAAACTGCCGATATCGACGGCGTTGGCGAGGCCGTGTTCCGACACCCGCCCTGCCGCGCGGCTACCACCGCCGACGATTCCGCGACAGACATAGGTGCCGTAGCTGTCGATGCGGGTCACGTCGCTGCCCAGCAATTGCCGCGCCGCCGGGCGGACGCCGTGGCGGACCCAGCCGACCAGCGCGCGCGCCGTCGGACAACGTATCGCCTTCAGCCCATTTATCGGCGTGCCGATGTCGAGCAACTGCACCGCCCCCAACACGACGCAGCCCGATCCATAATCGCGATCGGGGAGGGGGCTGAAACGGACCTCGGCGCGCGACAGATCGGCGAAACATTGCTGGGTATCGCGCGGCGTCTGCCCCGACAACGTGACCGGACCCGATGCGCGCGGCGCGATCGGCCGCGCTGGCGGCGGGACGGGTTCGCGCCGGTCGCCGCCGATACAGGCCGACAGCAGCAATATCGGCAACAGGGCGGTGAAACGGGGAAGGGCCATCCCCATCTTGGTTCCACGTCGCCGCGGCTGCGACAAGCCGCGATGCGACCGGCCGTGCTGCCGCGCCGTGATACGGACTACCGGTAACCGCTGTCACGAAAAGATTGATTACTGGCCGGTTTTTTGAATATGTACGACTTTTGGATGTCCGGGATCCGGATATCTTCTTCGTCATCCGGTAACGGACCGCTTCGCAAAGGAATGCAGCGTGACCATCGTCGTCCGAACCCTGTCCGATCGCGTGTTCGAGATCGTCCGCGAACGAATCGTCAGCGGTGCGCTGCCAGAGACCTTCCCGATCCGCCAGGACGCGCTGGCCAGCGAACTGGGCGTCAGCAAGATCCCGCTGCGCGAGGCGCTGGCCCGGCTCGAACAGGAAGGGCTGGTCGCCGGACAGGCCAATCGCGGCTATACCGTGCGCCCGATGTCGGCGATGCAGGCGGAGGAAATCTACGAACTGCGCCTGTCGGTCGAACCGGGGGCGGCGGCCTATGCCGCGATCCACGCCGATGAGCAGCGCCGCACGGCAGCAATCGACGCGTTCGAACGACTCGACGGGGCGGCGCCGCGCGACCTGCTGGAGGCGGCGGCACGCAACCGTGCCTTCCACGCCGCGCTGGTGGCGGCGAACGGGCGTGACCTGACCATCGAACTGGTACAGCGCCTGTCGGTGCTTGCCGAACGCTATGTCGTCGCGCATCTGCGCCCGGCCGGGCGCGGCGACCGCGCCTATGTCGAGCATCGCGCGCTGCTCGATGCATGGCTGGCCCGCGACGGGGTGGCGGTACGCGAGATGCTGACCCGCCATCTGGAAGCGACGATCGAGGATTTGCGCGTGCAATTCGCCGCGGCGGCGGTCGCCTGACGCGGGCGGCTGGGGTAGAAGGGCGCATGATCCGTCTGCTCCTGACCCTGACCGCTCTTTCGCTCTCCGCCGCCCCGGCATTGGCGCGCGACATCCTGTTCATCGGCAACAGCTTCACCTTCGGCGCGGGGGCGCCGGTCGAGCGCTACCGCCCCGACAGCGTCACCGACCTGAACGACGAAAAGATCGGTGGCGTCCCCGCGCTGTTCCGTACCTTCGCCGAACAGGCCGGGCTCGACTGGACCGTCGCGCTCGAGACTTCGCCGGGCAAGGATCTGGCCTATCACTACGCCAACCGGCGCGCGGCGATCGACCGGCGCTGGGACGTGGTGATCCTGCAAGGCTATTCGACGCTCGACGCCAAACGACCGGGCGACGCCACGCGGCACGGCGAAGCGGCGGGCCGGCTCGCCGCGCTGTTCCATGCCCGCAACCCCCGGGCGCGGGTCGAGCTGGTCGAAACCTGGTCGCGCGCCGACCTGACCTATCGCCCCGGCAGCCGCTGGTCGGGCAAGCCGATCGCGACGATGGCCAACGATCTGGCAGCGGCCAATCGACAGGTGGCGCGGACCGTTCCGGGGATCGCTGGCACGATCCCGGTCGGCAGCGCGTGGAACGACGCGATCGCGACCGGCATCGCCGACGCCAACCCCTATGACGGGATCGACCCGGGCAAGGTCGGGCTGTGGGCCGACGATCATTATCATGGCAGCACCGCCGGCTATTATCTCGAAGCGCTGACGATTTTCGGCCGGGTCACCGGCTATGACGTCCGCCGGCTGGGACCGGACGAACGCGCCGCCCGCGACCTCGGCCTGACCCCGGCGGTCGCCAAGGCATTGCAGCGCGTCGCGTGGAAGACGCTGCGGCAGAACTGATGCGCTGGCTGTTCCTCGCGCTGCTGCTGGGGGCATGCGGCGGCGGCGATGCCGACCGCGCCGGCCGGCTGCGCGCGGCGGGGGCGAATGCCGACCTCACGACGCTGCTCGCGCATGCCGATGTCGATGCCGGCCGCCGCGCCTTCGGTCAGTGCGCCGCCTGCCATACGATCGGCAAAGGGCGGCAGGCGCTGGCCGGACCCAATTTGCACGGCATCCTCGGCCGCGCCGTCGCCGGCGATCCCCGCTTCGGCTATACCCAGGCGTTGAAGGACCATGGCGGGCGCTGGGACGCCGCACGCATGGACGCATGGCTCGCCGCCCCGTCGCGGGTGGTTCCGGGCACGCGCATGGCCTTTGCGGGTGTCCGCGATCCGATGGAGCGCGCCGACCTCATCGCCTATCTCCAGTCGGAGAGCCGCTGACTATAGCTGGTGCCCGGTCCGGTCGCGCTTGGTTGCCAGATAGCGTTCGTTATGCGGGTTGGCGGGCAGGTGATGCGGCACGCGCTCGACGACGGTGATCCCGGTCGCCTCCAGCCCCGCAACCTTCGCCGGATTGTTGGTCAGCAACCGGATTTGCCGCTGCCCCAGCAACGCCAGCATCCGCCCCGCGACGCCGAAATCGCGCGCATCGATCGCAAAGCCCAGCCGCGTATTGGCGTCGACCGTGTCAAACCCTTGATCCTGCAGCGCATAAGCACGCAGTTTGTTGACCAACCCGATACCACGCCCCTCCTGCCGCAAATACAGCAATATCCCCCAGTTCGCATCGGCGATCGCATGAATCGCCGCGTGCAGTTGCGGCCCGCAATCGCATTTCAGGCTGCCGAGCACATCGCCGGTCAGGCATTCGCTGTGCAGCCGTACCAGCGGCGGGCGGCCATCGGGCTGACCGATCACCAGCGCGACATGCTCGCCCGCGGCATCTGGGGTGCGGAACGCGACGATCTCGCTATCCTCGGCTCCCGTCACCGGCAGCCGCGCACGGGTTACGATCGCCAGCCGGTTGGCATCCTCATGCGCATCGATCGCCGCCGGGCTGATCGTCACCTCCGCACCGGTCCCGCCGGTCACGAAGGCGGGTAACAGCCCCGCCACCCGGGCAAGGCGCAGCGCGGCGCCAGCGGCGACCGGCGCCGCCAACTCGACACTGCGAAACGGCCCCTTCATCGGCGTGGCGAGGTCGAGCTGCGGATCGGCGAGCGCGGTCGCGGCGGCGAAGTCGGTCCATGCCTCGCGCCGGATCGCGACCGGATGATCGGGCTGGGCGGCGGCGCGCTGGTTGACGATGCGCAGCGTCTCGGCCCGGCCGAACGACAACAGGATCTGGCCGGTGCCGTCGGGATCGAACCGCGCCAGCCGTTCGGGATCGGCGGTCTCGATCGGCAGCAGCGTCAGCGCCGGCTCCCCCGGCGCCGCAATCGCGATCGGCCAGCCGCGGCGCAGCGCGTCGATCGCGCGCGCGACATCCCGCGTCTCGCTCAAAATGCGAACTCGGTAACGATCGGGATATGGTCGCTGGGTTTCAGCCAGCTGCGGCAGGGTTCGTGGACGCGGTGCGCGGTCGCCTTGGCAGCCACATCCCGGCTGGCCCACATATGGTCGAGCCGCCGCCCGCGATCCGACGCAGCCCAGTCCTTCGCGCGGTAACTCCACCACGTATAGAGCCGCTGCGGCGCGGGCACGAACTGCCGCCCCAGATCGATCCAGTCGTTCGCCGCCTGCAACCGTGCCAGCGTCTCGACCTCGATCGGCGTATGGCTGACTACGTCGAGCAACTGCTTGTGGCTCCACACGTCGCTTTCCAGCGGCGCGACGTTGAAATCGCCGACCAGCAGCGTCGGGATGCCCGCCAACCCCTTCGACCAGTCGATCATGCGTTCGAGGAAATCGAGCTTCTGCCCGAATTTCGGGTTCACTTCGCGGTCGGGCACGTCGCCACCGGCGGGAATATAAACATTCTCGATCCGCAAGCCGTTGGCCAGCCGCACGCCCAAATGGCGCGCCTCGCCATTCGCCTGCCAGTCGAGCCGGTCGTCCTCGGCCAGCGGCACTTTCGAGATCACCGCGACCCCGTGGTGCATCCGCTGCCCGTTGATCGCGATATGGCTATAGCCCAGCCGCCGCAGCGGATCGTGCGGGAAGTCGCGATTCTCGACCTTGGTTTCCTGAAGGCACAGCACGTCGGGCTGCGCCTCGCGCAGGAATTGCTCGACGATGTCCATGCGGAACCGGACCGAGTTGATGTTCCACGAAGCGACCGAAAGCGTGTCCATGGCGCAGCCTGTATCGCCGGAGAAGCGCCTGCGCCAGACATGGAAAGGCCCCCGCTCCGGGGGCATGGAGCGAGGGCCGACCTGGCGTTCGTTACGCAGGCGGGCGCTGGAGACCCGGGCAACAGGGGGGAAAATCCCGGACGCGCTCCAACACCGCGAAATCAGCCTTAGGGCCGCGAACCTGTCGCCAAGATGAACACATCCGGTAATATTTCAAAAAAGCCGGATAGATGCGATTCTCCGGACCGGCGTCAGCGGCGGGTCCGGCGGGGTTCGTTGAACCGGAACGCATTGTCGGCGACGGGCACGTTGAAACGCTGGTTGGTCAGGCGCACCGTCGTCCGGTTGGCCTGCGCATCGAGCGCGACCCAGCCCTGCAGCATCAGCCCGGCGGGGGCGGAGGGCTGGCGCGCGAACACCATCGTGATCCGGCCATATTCGGGACGCTTCGGATCATAGGCTTCGACGCTGACAATGCGCGGATCGTTCGACGGGACGACCCGCGCATATTTCGACGCATCGCGTTCGGGGTTCAGCAGGATGCCAAGCGGCGAGTTGCCGATCGGCCAACGCTGTTTCTGCCCGACCTGATAGTCGAGAAAGTAGAGCGACTTGCCGTCCGATACGAGCAGGATCGGCACGCCCTTTTGATACTGAAAGCGGATCTTGCCCGGCTTCTTCAGCGTCAACTGCCCGGTCAGCACGCGGCCGTTGCGATCGGTCTGGCTGAAATCGGCGGTCATCGTCTGCGTCGCCGACAAATGCCGCTGAACCGCGGCAAGGTCGTTCTGCGGGGCCTGCGCATGCAGTGCGACCGGCGCGGCAAGCGCGACGGCAAGAGCGAGCGGGCGGATGGTCAGTCTCCGTGTCATGGGGCCGGGATAGGATCGGCGCATTGAACGCGGCGTGAACCCGTGGGTTGCGACTGCCATCAAGTGTAACGCCGATCGCGTCAAGCTGGACGACATCCGGCCAACCAATCCTTGCGTGCCATCGCTGATCCAAGGGGGACCATGGAGCGTACCACCCGTTCGCAACCCGACGGACACTTCGTTCGGGAACCACCGCGATGGGTGGTCAAGGGGACTTTCGCATGGCTCGGTCGAAACCGGGGTTTGGCCAACGACTGTAACAACTATGAAGCCTCCGAACAGGCGCAGGAAGCTCGGTGGAACCTTGCTTCTGTCAAAACCCACACAAGACCAATCGCCAGAGCTTAATAACGGGTCGGACCCGCAGGCCGAACGGTCCTGTTCTCGGGTCCGGAATTGCAAACTTACAACCGGTGCAGCGCCTGCGTGGCGCTCCCCAGCACCGCGGCGCGCGCGCGCAGGCTGGCGACCAGGAAATCGAGCTGCTCGTGCAGGAACCGGCGCGGGGTGGTGCCGAGCACGGCATGGGCATCGCGCAGGAAATGCGATGCGCTGAAATAGGCGGGATCGATGGTCGAATAATCGATCTCGCCCCGCGATTCGATCAGCGGAATCAACGACCGCAGGAAGCGCGCGCGGATCAGCAGCGTCTTCGGCAGGAACCCGAAATGCCGGCGACAGATGCGGCGCAGCACCTCGGGCGAAATGTCCCATTCCCGCGCCGCCTGCGCCAGCCCGCCCGGGGCGTCGTCGACCACCAGCCGCGCGATCCGGCGGATCAGCGCCGCGTCGGGACTGGGCGGCCCCATTTCGGCGAGCAGGAACGCGTCGAGCGCCGCCTTGACGCCATGTTCGCTCTCGACTGCCGACAGTGTCGCCACCAGCCGTTCGGCAAAGCCCGGCGGCGCGGCATCGGCCAGCGGCACGATGCGGTCGGCATACAGGTCGGCGCTCCCTGCGAACAGGCGCGACCAGCCGAGCGCGCTTACGCCGAAGCCGATCATGATCCCGCCATTGGTGATCGTGCGCAGGGCATGGCTGCTCGGGCCGCACAGGCTGGCCTGCGGCATCGGATCGAACACGCGGTTGCCGATCCACACCGCGATCGGCCCGGCGTTCAGCGTCACCCGCACATTGGCGGTGCCGGGCAGGAACCAGTTCTCCATGCCGATCGATGCCGGCCCGCTGGCGGCATAAAGGTGATAGCCGGTCGTGAAATCGGCCAGCGCCGGATCGGGCTGCTCGTACCGAATCGCCATGCCGGGCGGCATCGCGAACAATGCGGGTGGAATGTCGGGCGTCTCGGTCCCTCCGACGACCGGCTGCATCCGGCTCAACCGCGGAACAGCCCACCGAGCACGCCGCGCAGCAGCCCGCCGACGACGCCACCGCTCTTCGCGCGGCCACCCCGACCGGTACCGAACACCTGCTTGCCGATTTCGTTGACGACGATCCGCCCAACCGCCGACCCGGCCGATCGCGTCGCCGATTGCGTCGCGCGCGCCCATGGATTGTTCGCCGCCTCGCGCTCGGCCGCACGTGCCGCCTTCTCCTCCTCGCGCGCTGTGCGGTCGGCGGCCCGCTGTTCGGCGATGCGCTGGCGCTCGGCCTCCTTGGCGGCGCGCGCATCCTCCTTCGCCTGCAACGCCGCCTGCTTGTCGGCGGCGACCTGCGCCTTCGAAGCAGCGGCGGCGGCAGCGGCTTCCTCAGCCTTCGCGCCCAACAATTCGGCAGCCGACTCGCGGTCGATCGGCGTGTCGTAGCGGTCGCCGATCACATCGGTCTCGATCAGCACGCCACGTTCGACCGGCGTCACCGGACCGACGCGCGATCGCGGCGGGCGGATCAGCGTGCGTTCGACCGGGCTGGGCGATCCATCGGCCTGCAACACCGACACCAGCGCCTCGCCGGTCTTCAATTCGGTGATCGCCTGCGCGACGTCGACGCCGGGATTGGCACGAAAGGTTTCCGCCGCCGCGCGGATCGCGCGTGCTTCCTTCGGCGTGAACGCACGCAACGCATGCTGCACCCGGTTGCCGAGCTGCCCCGCGACCGCATCGGGAATGTCGATCGGGTTCTGCGTCACGAAATAGATGCCGACGCCCTTCGACCGGATCAGCCGCACCACCTGTTCGACCTTGTCGACCAGAGCGTCGGACGCATCGTCGAACAGCAGATGCGCCTCGTCAAAGAAGAAGACCAGTACCGGCTTATCGGGGTCGCCCACCTCGGGCAGCGTCTCAAACAATTCGGACAGCATCCACAACAGGAACGTCGCATAGAGCCGCGGCGACGCCATCAGCTTGTCGGCGGCCAGTACCGACACGAGGCCGCGCCCATCCTCGCTCACCCGCCGGAAATCGGCGAGATCGAGCGCCGGTTCGCCGAAGAATCGATCACCGCCCTGCGTCCGCAATTGCAGCAGTGCGCGTTGAATCGCGCCGACCGATTGCTTGCCGACATTACCATAGCGGGTGGTCAGTTCGTCGGCCCGCTCCGCGACATGCGCCAGCATGGCTTGCAGATCGTCGAGGTCGAGCAGCAGCAGCCCGTCCTCGTCGGCGACGTGGAAGGCGATGGTCAGCACCCCTTCCTGTACGTCGTTCAGATTGAGCATTCGGCTAAGCAGCAGCGGCCCCATTTCGGACACGGTCGCCCGGATCGGATGGCCGGCTTCCCCGAACAGGTCCCAGAACACGACCGGCGTGTCGCGATACTGCCAGTCGCTGTCGCCGATCGCCGCGGCACGCTCGGCAAAGGCGGCGTGCGGCTTGGCAGTGGCGCTTCCGGCCATGGCGATGCCCGACAAGTCGCCTTTCACGTCCGCGACGAACACCGGCACGCCTGCAGCGGAAAAGTTTTCGGCCAAGCCCTGCAACGTCACTGTCTTGCCGGTGCCGGTCGCCCCCGCGATTAGCCCATGACGGTTGGCGCGTTTGAGGACCAAAGACTGGCGGACACCCCCGGCGGTCGCGCCCAGAAACAATTCGGTCGTATCGGTCATGTCCCTGCCCTTTATCGTGGCAAGATATTACCCGCTTTGCTGCCCGCGTAAATTGCGTGATTCCAAATGAAGAAGGGCGACGACTTTCGTCGCCGCCCTGTTTCATTTGTCGCCGCTTACTGGTTGTCGACGGCGATCGCGACGAACGCGGGGGGCACCGACCCGCCCGGGCCGATCGGCTGGACCTGCAACAACAGCTTGCGCTTGGCGGCGCGCGCGGCGGCGACCGCACGGGCCAGTTCGGCCGACGACGTGACCGGCTGGCGATCCGCCGACAGGATGACGAAACCGCGCCGCAACTGCTTGGCCGCCGCATCGCTGTCCGGATCGACCGCGAGGATCACGACGCCGCGCGTCGTCCCTTCGAGGCCCAACTGTCGCGCGATCGACGGGTTGAGCGGCTGCACCGCGATGCCGGCGGTTGCCGACAGGCTGTCATTCGCCGGCGGGGTCTTCGGCGCCTCGTTTGGATCGAAGCGCTCGTCCTGCGCCAGCAACTGCTCCTCCGACGGACGCGTGCCCAGCGTGACCGGGATCTGCTGGCGACGGCCGTCGCGCAGCACGTCGAGCATGACGCGGCTGCCCGGCGACTCCAGCCCGACCAGATAGGTAAGCGACTGTTGCGGCGTGATCTCCTTGCCGTTGATGGCGAGGATCACGTCACCGACGCGGATGCCGGCCCGTGCCGCCGGTTCGCCCGGCGAAACGCTGCGGACCAGCGCACCGCGATCCTTGCGGATGCCCAGTGCGTTGGCGATGTCCTCGCTCACGTCCTGCGGGCCGAGGCCCAGATAGCCGCGCGCGACCGACTGTCCCTTCATCAGCTTGTCGACGATCGGCTTGGCCTGTTCGGCAGGAATCGCAAAGCCGATGCCGATATTGCCGCCGGTTGGCGACAGGATCTGCGAATTGATGCCGATGACATTGCCCTGCATGTCGAACATCGGCCCGCCCGAATTGCCGCGGTTGATCGCGGCGTCGGTCTGGATGAAGCGGTCATACGGCCCCTGGCCCACCCGGTTCAGCGCGGAGATGATGCCGGCGGTCACCGTGCCCGACTGGCCGAGCGGGTTGCCGATCGTCACCACCCAGTCACCAACCCGTGCCTGCCGCGAATCACCGAAGCGGACGAACGGGAAGTTCGGACCGTCGATCTTGAGCACCGCGAGGTCGGACAGCGCGTCTCGCCCGATCAGCTTCGCCTTATATTCCTTCTGGTCGGCCAGCGTCACGGTGATCGATTCGACCGTGGCGCCCTCGGCACCGGCCGAGACGACATGGTTGTTGGTGACGATGTACCCGTCGTTGGAGATCAGGAAGCCCGATCCCAGCGACTGCGCCTCCTGCGTCCGGCCCCCGCCGCCGCCACCGCCGCGCCCGCCGAAGAACTGCTCGAGCGGCGTGCCCTGGAACGGATTCGCCTGCTGCTGAACGGTGATGCGCTGCGTGGTCGAGATGTTGACGACCGCCGGCGACAGCCGCGCGACCATGTCGGCAAAGCTCATCGGCGCGCCCGCGCGCGGGGCGGAAATGGCGTTGATCGCGCCGGGTTCGTTCTGCGCGGTCTGCGCCCCCGACGGATTGAGCGTCAGGGTCGCGGCAGCGCCGCCCAGCAACAGAGCGGAAGTAATGGCGTAGGCGTAACGCACAGTCGGATGGTCCTCTTCGAAATTGGCTCACAACCCCTTCGGGCGCGAACCTGCCATTGCCTTGCTGAACGCGGTTTGAATGTTCGGCGGACGTCTAGCGTTCCCGCCCGCCGAATTCGCGAAGATAGCCGTTTTCGGGCGACATGATGATCGATGTCGATCCGCTCTGGTTCGGCGCCCCGGCAAAGGTCGTGCGATACGACTGCATCGCCCGCCAGAACGCATAGAAATCGGCGTCCTTACCAAAGCTCGCGGCATAGATGCGCGCCGCTTCCGCCTCGGCATTGGCGCGCACCACCTGCGCGTCGCGCTGGCCCTGTGCCGCGATCGTCGCCGCTTCCTGTTCGCGGGCCGACCGCATCCGGGTCAGCGCCGATTCGAGCGGGCTGCCGTCGGGCAGGTCGGCATGCTTGATCCGCACGTCGACGATCTCGGCACCATATTGGCGCGCGGTCCGCTGCAACGCGTTCTGGATATTGTCCATCACCGCGCCGCGTTCGGGGCTGAGCAGCGTAGCGAACGGCCGCCGGCCGAGCTCGGCGCGCAGGGCCGACGACAGCAGCGGTTCGAGCTGCGCCGCGACCCGCTCTTCGGTGTTCGACGCCGACCCGGTCGAGATCACCGCCTGCAACGGATCGACGATGCGGAACCGGGCAAAGGCATCGACTTCCAGCCGCAGCTGATCGGTCGACAGCACCGGCTGGTTGTTCAGCTCGATATCGAGCACGCGCTTGTCAATCCACACCACCCGGTCGAGGAACGGGATCTTGGCGACCAGCCCCGCGCCCGTCCGGCCGAACGGCTGGTCAGCGCGATAGGGGTTGAGGGTGCCGACCGGCTGCTGGAAGCGCAGGATCACCGCCTGTCGCGTCTCCGGCACGATCACGATTGTGCTGAAGAACAGGATGACCAGCACCAGCAGCGCGATACCCGCCGCCATCGGATTGCGCAGCCACCGGGTCATCGTGCAGCTCCCGTCGGTTGCGCCTGCGGCGTCGCGGGCGCCTCTGGCTCGGGGGTCGCCTGCTGGCGGCGACGCGCCTCGGGCAGCGGCAGATAGGCCTGCACACCCGGCTGCACGATCGTCTTGTCGGCGCGGTTCAACACCTGCTCCATGGTCTCGTAATAAAGCCGCCGGCGGGTCACGTCGGGGGCCATGCGATATTGTTCGTAGATCTTGTCGAACTCGGTCGCGTCGCCCTGGGCACGCGCGATCACCTGCTGGGCATAGGCACGCGAGCGGTTCAGGTTCGACTGCGCCTCTTGCTGCGCGGCGGTCACCGCCTTGAACGCGTCGTCGACCTCGGCCGGCGCCGCCGCCTTCTGGATGCTGATGCCCAGCACGCGCACGCCCGACTGATATTCGTCGAGCAGCGCCTGCATCCGCGTCTGCACTTCGGCCTCGATCTCGCCGCGGCCCGAACCGATCGCCTGGGTCAGGTTCTTGCCCGCCACCGCTGCGCGCATCGCGCTTTCGGCGACGGCACGCACCGTTTCCTTCGGATTCTTGATCTCGAAGACATAGTCTTCGGGCGACTTGATGTTCCAACGGACCGAATAGGCCAGATCGACGATATTCTGGTCGCCGGTCAGCATCAGATTGGGCTGGCTGCCCTCCGGGAACGATTCGGTGCGGGTGTTCTGCACGTCCTCGACCTGCACGCGCATGATCGGCGCGGGCAGGGTGAACTGGATGCCGGGGTTCAACGTGCCGGTATAGCGGCCGAACATCGTCACCACGCCGCGCTGCTGCGGCCCGATCGAATGGAAGCTGGTAAAGGCGATCCACACCAGCACCAGCGCTGCGACCGCTGCCAGCCAAAGCTTGCCGGCATTGGCCGGGAAGGACGGCCCGCCGCCCGGACCGCCGCTGCGTGCACGTTTCAGGAATTCGTCGAGCGAGGTCGATCCGCCGACCCGGCCGCGCTTGCCGGCGGGCGGCAGCGACCATGGATTGCGTGGGCCGTCATCGCCGCCGCCGCCCGATCCGTTGCCCGAATCGCCGCCGCCACCCCATGGGCCCTTGTCGCTCATCCCCACCACTTGCGCGCGTCCGCGCCGCCCCATGATCCATCGCATCCATCCTTTATAGGGGGCCGCCTTGCGTTTTACAGTGGTAACGCGCCTTGGCGACGCTACATCGCGGCCATGACCGCACCTTCGCCCGCCGCCGCCGCGCTCGACGCACTGCTCGCCCCCGTCGCCGCCGGACGCGCCACGGTCCGCGTCGCCGGCGATCAGGCGAGCATCATTCTCGACGTGACCGGCCTGCCCCCCGCCGCGCGGGACGCGCTGGAGACCGATGTCCGCGCCGCAGCCCTCGCCGCGCCCGGCATCGCCGCCGTCCGCGTGGCGCAGACCAGCGAACGTGTGGCCCAGCGCATCGTCGCGGTCGCCAGCGGCAAGGGCGGGGTCGGCAAATCGACCCTCGCCGCCAATCTCGCCATCGCGCTGGCCCGTTCGGGCCGCCGGGTCGGCATGGTCGACGCCGACATCTATGGCCCGTCGCAGCCGCGCCTGATGGGCGTCGACGGGATCAAGGCCGAGGCGCACGACAAGAAACTGGTCCCGGTCGCGACGAAGCTCGGCGTGCCGTTGCTGTCGATGGGGCAGCTGGTTCCGGCCGGACAGGCGATCGCGTGGCGCGGGCCGATGGCGGCGGGTGCGCTGACCCAGCTGGTCGATGCGCATTGGGAGATGGCGGACACGCTGGTCGTCGACATGCCGCCGGGCACCGGCGATGTGCAACTGACCATGATCCAGAAGCACAAGCCCGCCGGCGCCGTCATCGTCTCGACGCCGCAGGATCTTGCGCTGATCGACGCGATCCGCGCGATCGACCTGTTTACCAAGGCCGGGGTGCCGATCATCGGTCTCGTCGAAAACATGGCCGGCTATGTCTGCCCGCATTGCGGGGAAATGTCGGACCCGTTCGGCAGCGGCGGCGCGGAGGCACAGGCCAAGGCGCTCGGCATCCCGTTCCTCGGCCGCGTGCCGCTGACCCTCGCCATTCGCAGCGCATCGGACGCCGGCACGCCCCCGGCCGCCGGGAACGGCGCGGAGGCCGATCCGTTCAGGCATATCGCCGCACAGGTCGGCGACTGGCTGGCGAGAAACTGACATGCTCGACGACGACGGCGTCCGCACCCTGCTGACCGAGGCAAGAACGATCGCACTGGTCGGCGCATCGGACCGGCCCGACCGCGCATCCTATGGCGTGATGGCGTATCTCCAGCGGCAGGGATATCGCGTGATCCCGGTCAATCCGCAGATTACCGGCGAGCATCTTCACGGCGAATTCGTGTTCCGCGACCTCGACCAGATCGGGGAGCCGATCGATATCGTCGACATCTTCCGCAACTCGGCGGCCGCCGGTGAAGCGGTCGATGCCGCGATCGCAGCGGGCGCGAAGGCGGTGTGGATGCAGTTGGGCGTCGTGAACGAAGCCGCCGCCGCGCGGGCGGAAGCCGCCGGCTTGCAGGTGGTGATGGACCGTTGTCCGAAGATCGAGATTCCGCGGCTGGGGGTCGCAGCGGTCGGGTAGCTGCGATCGGTACCCCGTGCGGATCAGTCCCAGCCCAAGCACAACCCTGCCCGGCGCCGAACCCCAGTCGTTTGTCCTGAGTAGCCATTAAGCTTGTCGAAATGGCGTATCGAAGGACTGTTAGTGGCCAAGTGCTTCGATACGGGTCTTCGACAGGCTCATCCCTTACTCAGCACGAACGGTTGATGAGTACACCTTACTCCAACCCAACTCCGTTCGGTTCGAGCAGCTTCGAAGCAAACGGATAGAGCGGGTGAGCTATTCGTCAAACCTGCCCGCCAAGCACCCGCGCGAACATTGCCTGCATCCACCCCGTCGCGCTCACGAACAACGCCGGATCGTATCTCGGTCCCTCATCGCGCAGAAACGCATGCTGGGCATTCACCTCATGCCATTCGTATGTCGTCCCCGCCGCCTCCAACGCATCGCGGATCGCCTGCCGTCCGGAATAGGGCACATGCGGGTCCTGCCGCCCCCAGACGAACAGCATCTCGGCACCGATCGCGCCGATCCGCGCCAAACTATCGTCGCACCGCCCCTCACCGAGCGTCCCCGAATGGATATCGGTCGGATAGAAACACGCCGCCGCCAGCACCCGGGCGTCGAGCGCCGCGCGATAGGCGAGATGTCCGCCCAGACAGACCCCCGCCACGCCGATCCGCCCCGAACAGGCCGGATGCGCTTCCAGAAAATCGATCACCAGCGCCGCATCGGCATCGAACCCGGCAACGGGCTTAAGGAACTTCAGGTCGTTGCCGCGGTCGGTACCCGGCTTGTCATAGGCGAGCACCGTGCCGGGCGCTTCATATTCGTGATAGACCTCCGGCACCGCGACGACATAGCCATGGCCGGCAAGGAACGCCGCCAGCCGCCGGATCGGCGCGGTCACCTGATAGATTTCCGAATAGAGCACGACCCCCGGAAACCGCCCCTCGCCCGCCGGGCGAAAGACATGGGTGCGCATCACGCCACCATCGGTGCAGGGCAGGTCGGCAAATTCGTCGCTCAGCAGGATCATGGCCGCGCCGTGCTCCCGCCGGGATCGGCTGGCAAGGGGGGAACGGGATCGGAGGGTGACCCCGTCACCAGTTCGAGCCGCTGCGGCACCGTGCCCATCTCGATTCCCTCGGCACGAAAGCGGGTGAGCAGTTCGAGCAGCACGTTGCTGCGTGCGCCATAGGCGGCACGCGGTGATTCGACATGGGCGAAGCAGTTGAACGCGATCCGGCCGTCGACGATCGCGTCGATGAACGCCGACGGTGCCGGATCGGCCAGCACCGCTTCCTCATTGGCAAAGGCGTCGAGCACCAGCCGCCGCACGCGCGCCGCATCGGTACCGAGCGGCACCGAAAACTGCACCTGGATCCGCCCCAATGGACTGGCCAGCGTCTTGTTGAGCACCGACTTGGTGATGAGTTCGGAATTGGGCACGATCAGCGTCGAATGATCGGCCAGCGTGATCTCGGTCGAGCGCACGCTGATCCGCTTCACATCGCCTTCGTCGGTCCCGACGCGGATCAGGTCGCCGATCTTGATCGGCCGTTCGGCGAGCAGGATCAGACCAGACACGAAATTCTGGGTGATTGCCTGCAGACCGAAGCCGATGCCGACCGACAGCGCCGACAACAGCAGCGCGATCCGTTCGACCCCGATGCCGAGCGAGGCGAGCGCCCAGATCACCGCCAGCGCGATGCCGACATAGCGCGCGACGAGGCTGACCGAATTGCGCCCGCTGCCGTCGAGTTCGGTGGCGGGCAGATACCGCCCCTCCAGCCAGCGCATGAAGCCGCGCACCAGCGTCAGCCCGATCGCCAGCACCGCGACCGATCGCAGGATCGCCCCGGGCGAGATCGTCACCCCGCCGACCTGGATGCCGCGCGCCAGATCGCCCAGCCGGGTGAAGATATCGGCGACGCCGCTGCCCCCGAACGGCAACAGCCACAGCGCCAGCGCCAGCACGGCCAGCAGGACGCGCAGCACGCCCGACAGCAGCACCCCGAACTGATCGACCGTCCCGCCGCGCAGGCCGAGACCGCGGGTCAGGGCTAGGCCGAGCGGGCTCGACCGTTCGAACACCGTCGTCGCGACATCGTCGATCGCGGCCAGCGCCAGATAGACCGCCGCGCCCAGCACCAGCGTCCATGCCGCCATCTGCCCGACCGACAGGCCGAACCCGATATAGCCCGCCGCCAATGCCAGCAGCGCGACGCCGGCAACGCCCCATGCGAACAGCGCGATCGCGGCCGCTCCGGTGCGGGCCGGCGCATCCTCGCCCGTGCTCGCCTCGGCCCGCAACCGGCCGATCGCGAACAGCGCCGCCGCGATCAGCAGGATATGCGCCAGCGCCAGCAGGGCGGCGGTCGCGGTGCGCGCGGCGGCGCTGGTCCCGATCGCGCCATGGGCCGCATCGATCGCGATCGCGAAGCCGGCCAATAGTGCCAGCAGGAACGAATAGGGCCGCAGCCGCGCCGCCAGCGCATCGCCGATCGGCGCGATCCGCCAGCTCGGGCTGCCCCGCATCAGCACCGCGCCCAGCACCGAACTGGTAAAGGCGGTGAACCCGATCGCCACCAGCCACTGGTCGAGCATGGTGCTCCAACTGGGCGCGACAAGCCCCGCCCAGCGCAATCCGGCCAGCACCGCGGCGGCGGCCAGCAGCGGCGCGAGCGTACCGACCAGCACCCGGCCCAGCGCATTGGCCGACCGTCGCACCCGCCGTCCCGGCGCCCCGTCGATCAGCAGCCGCTGCCCGACCCGCCCCGCCGCCAGCCGCGCCGGTCCCAGCAACAGGATCGCGATGGCAAGGCCCAGCAGCGCCGGCCACATCCGTCCTGGCGCGGCCGTGGCGACCGTGCGCGCCTCTGCCGCGACGAAGCGCTCGATCCGGTGCGCATCGCGCGGCACCGCACGCAATATCGCGCTCCAGAATGCCGGCGTCAGCGGCGACGCACCGCGACCGAACCATTTCTGGCTGATCTCGGCCGCCTGCCCCTCTTGAATCTCATCGATAAGCTGCTGGGCCTCCACCGAAAGCAACCGCGCGCGCTTCGTCGCCGAATCGATCGTCGTGCGCTGTCGTGCCAGTGCGGTCCGCTCGCTGCGGATCGAAGCGTCCTCGCCCGAGGCCGCCGGCCCAAGTTGCGCCAGCCGCGCATCGATCTGCGCCAGATCGGCGGTCAATTGCTGCGCGGCATCCAGCGTCGTTGCCCGTACGGTCTGTGCCCGTGCGCGCAGTGCCGCGCGGTCGCTCTGTTCCAGCTTGGTGTCGAGCGCCCCGTCGACCAATCCCAACTCGCTGGCGGCGCCGTCGAGGCGGGTGGCCACATCGCCGCCCCCCTGTGCCAGCGCCGGAATCGCCGTCACCATCAGCAGCAACGACAACAGGGTTCGGAGCAATGCCATCATGCCCCCGGCCTATCGCCATCGCGCTGCGGGGACAATCGCGACGCTTTCCCGCTTCGTCGACAGGCTGTAGATGGCCGGATGCTTCGCATCACCGAACTCAAACTGCCCCTCAACCATCCCGAGGAGGCACTGACCGCCGCGATCCGCGATCGGCTGCGCATCACCCCGCGCGACCTGGTTCGATACACGATCGCGCGCAGGGCGCATGACGCGCGCGACAAGGACGATATCCAGCTCGTCTATTCGGTCGACGTCACCGTCCGCAACGAAGCGCAGGTGCTGGGACGCACGAAGCGCGACCGCAATGTCGGCCCGACGCCCGATACCGGCTATCGCTTCGTCGCCAAGGCACCGGTCGACTATGCCGGCCCGCGGCCGATCGTCGTCGGCGCAGGCCCGTGCGGGCTGTTCGCCGGGCTGATCCTTGCGCAGATGGGCTTCCGCCCGATCATCCTCGAACGCGGCAAGGTCGTGCGGCAGCGGACACAGGACACCTGGGGCCTGTGGCGGCGCAGCGAACTGAACCCCGAATCGAACGTGCAGTTCGGCGAAGGCGGCGCCGGTACCTTTTCCGACGGCAAGCTGTGGAGCCAGATCAAGGATCCGCGCCATCTCGGCCGCAAGGTGCTGACCGAATTCGTGAAGGCCGGCGCGCCCGAGGAAATCCTGACCGAAGCGCATCCGCATATCGGCACCTTCCGCCTCGTTACTATGGTCGAATCGATGCGCGCGACCGTCGAGGAACTGGGCGGCGAATATCGCTTCTCGCACCGCGTCGACGACATCGAACTGGACGAACGCCCCGACGGCACGCGCCGGCTGTCCGCGCTGAAGCTGTCGACCGGCGAGACGCTGGCCGCCGATGGCCCGGTCGTGCTGGCGCTGGGGCACAGCGCGCGCGACACCTTCCACATGCTGCACGATCGCGGCGTGTTCCTCGAACCCAAGCCGTTCTCGATCGGCGTGCGGATCGAACATCCGCAAAGCTGGATCGATCAGGCGCGCTTCGGTGCCTGCGCCGGCCATCCCGATCTGGGGGCTGCGGCCTATACGCTGTCGCATCACTGCACCAATGAACGAACGGTCTACAGCTTCTGCATGTGTCCGGGCGGTACCGTCGTCGCCGCAACCTCCGAACCGGGTCGCGTCGCAACCAACGGCATGAGCCAATATTCGCGCAACGAACGCAACGCCAATTCCGGCATCGTCGTCGGCATCGCTCCGGCGCGCGACTATCCCGGCCATCCGCTGGCCGGCATCGCGCTGCAACGCCATTGGGAAGAACGCGCCTTCGCCGCGGGCGGCGGCGCCTATCGCGCTCCGGCTCAACTGCTCGGCGATTTCCTGGCGGGCCGTCCGTCGACGGCGCTGCGCAGCGTCATACCGTCCTATCGCCCCGGCGTTCACCTGACCGATTTGTCGGAATGCCTGCCCGATTTCGTCGTGGCCGCAATGCGCGAGGCGCTGGTCGCGTTCGGTCGCACCATTCCGGGCTATGACCATCCCGATGCGGTGATGACCGGTGTGGAGACCCGGACATCGTCCCCGGTGCGGATCACCCGAGGCGACGATTTCCAGAGCGTCAACACCGCCAACCTGTTCCCCGCCGGCGAAGGGGCCGGCTATGCCGGTGGCATCCTGTCGGCGGCGGTCGATGGCATCAAGGTCGCGGAGGCGGTCGGCCGCGCCCTTGTCCGATAGTTCAGGCGATCGGTACGACGGGTGCGGCGGCCGACAACAGGACGGCGGAAACGAAGAACGCGGCAAAGGCGGCGGCGAACTGCTGGCGAAGGTCGAGACGGGTCATCGAAGTTACTCCTTGCTTGGCCGTGTGAACCATTTCACCGGCGATGCGGAGCGCTTTGCAGGGGTCATGCCAAATTTGTAAGTGATTGTTTATAAACGACTTAATTCCAGAGAAGCGCCTCCTTCTCGCGATATTGGCGCAATCTCCGCCAGCAGTTAGCGCATTTCACCAACCATTCGGTTCCGCCCGCCGCGTTTCGCCGCATATAGCAGATGATCCGCCCGCGCGACGCCTTCGACGATCGTCTCATCCGAACGCAGCGTCACCAGCCCGGCCGACAGCGTGATCCCGTCGATCACCGTATCGCTTTCCCGCAACCGGTAGCGTCGGGCTCCCACCGCCCGTCGTGCGCGTTCGAGCAGGGCGCCCGCAGCCATCGGATCGATTCCGTCCAGCAGCACGGCGAATTCCTCCCCCCCATAGCGTGCGACCAGTTGCCCGGCGCACTCGCGCGTCAACGTCGCCGCAATCGCCTTGAGCACGCGGTCGCCGACCGGATGGCCATATTGGTCGTTGATCGATTTGAAATGATCGACGTCGCACAAGGCGACGTGGAACGGGCCGCCGGTCTTGCCGGCCAGCGCCGCTTCGAACGCGCGACGATTGGGCAGTTCGGTGAGCGGATCGCGCCGGGCGTCCTCGTGCGCGGCAGCCAGTTCCTCGCGTAACTCGCTCGCCTCACGCTTTGCCTGCGCCAGCCGCGACTCGGCGATCTCGACACGCGCGCGCATCGTCGCGGTGATCTTTGCCAGATCGGCGATCGTGGTCACGATGTCGATGCACGGTACCGCGCGCAACGCATCGGCGCTCGCAGCAAGGTCGCGACCGAAGTCGCGGGTTTCGTCCTGCATCGCGGTGACCGTCGATTCGAACCCGGCGACCAGGCGCTGTGTCTCGGCAACGCGTGGACCCGGTTCATCCGGGACCGTTGCGGCGGCCGGGCACGTCGGTGCCGGGCCGACATGCCCCAGAGCGGCGGCTTCGATGGCGTTGCCCAGTTCCGCGACCTCGCTGCCGCTCAACCGGACGCCGCCATCGGTCCGCCGGGCGACCTCGCGCGCAAGATCGCCCGCCGGATCGCTGAGCACATGATAGGCGAAGGTGTAGTTGACGGGCGTGGGTTCGAGCCGCTGGTTTTCGAGGAAAGCCATGATCGCACGAACCAGGCCGTTTCCGACCGGGGTCCCGCTACCGATTCTTTCCAGATACACCGCGTCTTCCCTCCGCCCCCGCGAAACTCTCGCCAACGGAGTATGCCCCGATTGCTAAGATCGCGTTGCGCCGGGATTTACCCTCTATCCACGATTAACGATGGGCGGCCCCCCCCGTTCAGCGCGGCGCGGCGAGGCCGCGTACCGCCGCCAGCGTGGTACGGACATGGTCGGCGGGGTTCATGTCGGAATGGACGAAGGCGATCCGGCCATCGCGACCAATGACATAGCTGGTGCGCGTGGTCATGGTGCGCGCCTTGCCATCGGCGCCGGCCGGACGATCGAGCGCAACGTCGAACCCCTGAATCACACGCGGGCCGGCACTTGCGACGGCGAAGCGACCGGCGCAATGTTCGTTCGAAAACGCCTGCAACTTGCCGATCGGGTCGGCCGACATGCCGATCACGGTCGCGCCGGCGGCCTTGAACTGGTCGACCGCATCGGCGAACGCCTTCGCCTCGGCGTTGCAGCCCCCGGTAAAGGCCGCGGGGAAGAAGTAGAGAACGACCGGTCCCTTGCGCAACTGCGAGCGCAGGTTGAGCGTGAACGCCTTGCCCGCGATCGCCGCCTGGGTGGTGAAATCGGGAGCCTTCGCCCCGGGCGCGAGTGCCGCCGACAGCGGGGCGGCGAAGGGCAGGGTCAGGGCGGCGGCGAGCAAAGCGATACGCATCGGGCGGTTCCTTGTCGGAAAGAGCTTGGGGTCGGTTATGCTAACGCGTGAAGGCAATGCCAAGCCGCGCGCTCGAACTGCGCAGACGATAATCGTCGATCGCCTCGCCGTAACCGCTATATGCCTGTCCGAAAACGTACAGTCCGGCGCCGCCGCCGATCCGGGTCAGCGGATAGGAGGCGAACAATTCGCCTGCACGCCGGCTGCCCAGCGGATTGCGCAGCGTCGCGGCGATCCGCAATCCATCGACCTGCCCGACAGCGGCGGCCAGCGACCAGTTGCCCCAATAACGGTCGAGATCGCGATAGCCGGTGCCGACATAGGTCCACAGCTTCGGCGTCGCCTCTACCTGCCAGCCATCGCCGATCGGCAGGGCATAGCTGGCGGTGGCGAACAGGCGGTTGACGTCGATCGACCCGGCATCGCGCCCGTTCGAGTCATGGGCATAGCCGACCGCACCGGTCACGTCATCGCCCAGCGTGCGCTGATAATAGATTTCGGGACTGTAATTGGTGCTACGGAACGGGCCGGACGGCGCATCGATCGCCCAGAACATCGTCTGCGTCCACGCGACCCGCACCCCGTCCAACAGCCCGGCACCGTCGAAGGGGCGGACGGCAAGGCTGAACTGCAGTTTCGCCCCGTCCGATCCGAGGCCGAAGACCCCATAGATCGGCGCATGCGGTTCGAACCGGTCGAGAAATCCCGATCTGCTGCCCTCAGCCGTCGCGACGACCGTCTCGTCCGAGGCCGGCGGCGCGACCTCCGCAACCATGGCCGGCGCCAGTCGGTAGCGCAGCGCGCGGAATCCGCCCGGTGCGACGGTCGCCGCCATTGGTTCGACCGGCACGATCCGCAGCCGCGCGCCATCGGCGGCGACGACGGTCATCTCGGTCGGCACCGCCTCGACCGGTTCGCTGCCTTCGTTGAGCGCGAAGACCTGCACCCCGGCCTCCGCGGCACTGGTCGATGCCGGCGGTTCGGCAACGATTCGCAGGCTTTGCGGGGCGGCGAGCAGCAGGGCGAGCGCGATCATGCGCCCCTCTGTGCCAGCCATTTGCGACAACCGCGAGCAGCGTTTGCGCTTTGCCCGTTTGACCGCCTATCTGGCACTCCGCAATGCAAAGGCCCATCATGCCCGTCACCGCCGCCGACCTGACCCTTGCCGCGCAACTGGCCGACGCCGCCGGTGCCGCGATCCGCCCGCGCTTCCGCAGCAATTACGGCCTTGAGATCAAGGACGACGCCTCGCCCGTGACACTGGCCGATCGCGAGGCGGAGGCGGCGATGCGCACCCTGATCGAGCGCGAACGGCCGTCGGATGGTATTCATGGCGAGGAATATGGCGTCCGCGACGGGACCAGCGGCCGCGTCTGGGTACTCGACCCGATCGACGGTACGCGCTCGTTCATTGCCGGGCGGCCGATCTTCGGCACGTTGATCGCATTGGTCGAGGATGGCTGGCCGGTGCTCGGTGTCATCGATCAGCCGATCATCGGCGAACGCTGGCTCGGCGCGGTCGGGCGCGGCACGACCTTCAACGGGCAGCCGGCACAGACCCGCCGCTGCCGCGACCTTGCCGACGCGCTGCTGGCGACGACCAGCCCGGCGCTGTTCGACGATGGGCAGTTGCACGGCTTCGAACATGTCGAGGCGAAGGTTCGCTCGACCGTGCTCGGCGGCGATTGCTATTCCTATGGCACGTTGGCGTCGGGCCATATCGATCTGGTGGTCGAGGCCGGGTTGAAGCTGCACGACTTCGCTGCACTGGTACCCGTCGTCGAGGGCGCCGGCGGCACGATGAGCGACTGGTCGGGCGATCCGCTCCATGCCGGCAGCATCGGCGAGGTGATTGCGTTGGGGGATGCGGCGCGTCTTGAGGATGTCGTTGAACTGCTGGCCTGTCGCGGTGGGTGACGCAACCGGCGCCGCTCCGCATCGTTGAGGGGGGCATCACCCCGCAGCGAAGGAAACCGTCATGGGCCTGTTTTCAAAGGATATCGCGACGCTCGACGACCTGTTCGTCCACCAGCTCCAGGACATTTACTACGCCGAAAACCAGATCACCAAGGCACTGCCCAAGATGATCGCGAAGGCGACCGACCCTGAGCTGAAGGCCGGGTTCGAACGCCATCTGGCCGAAACCGAAGGGCAGATCCGTCGTCTCGAGCAGGTTTTCGAACTGCACGGCGCGACCAAGAAGGCGGTGACCTGTCCCGCGATCGACGGCATCATCAAGGAAGCGAACGAGGTCGCCGGCGACATCGCCGACAAGAAGGTGCTCGACGCCGCGCTGATCGCGTCGGCGCAGGCGGTCGAGCATTATGAGATCACCCGCTACGGGACGCTGATCGCATGGGCACGGCAACTGGGCCGCGAGGACTGCGCCGCGCTCTTGTCCGAGACGCTGGCCGAGGAACGCGCCACCGACGAGAAGCTGACCTCGATGGCCGAGCATAAGGTCAATGCGCAGGCCGAACTGGCGGAAGCGTGATGGGCGGGACGGGGCGGCGCCGGGCCGTCCCGTCCGTTCAGTTGGTCGGTGCCGACAGGATCGTGCGCGGTTTGCGCGTGCAATATTGCTGCGACCCGAGCAGCCCGCATTGTCGCCCGTCCTGCTTCAATCCATCCGCCTTGCGATCGAACGCCGGTTCGTCGTCGTCGCCCAACCGGTACCGGTCGCTGCGCCGCTCGGGACAGCCCAGCGCCCGCGGCGTGACGACACAGTCGACGGGTTCGGCGACGTTCAGCTTCGTTGCGACCGGCGCCGATTGCAGGACCAGCGCGAACAACAGCGTCATCGACATGGGCTTGCTCCCCCCAAAAGGCTCGGTATCCCAACCCGGTATCGCGGCGATAGTTGCCTATTTCGCTAACGGCCGCGGCGCGCCGATGCTGCCGCCGCGCCGGGTCGAGGCGGTTACACCGACGAAGCCGCACCCTTGCAGGAACGCCGCCGTGCCGCACGACGGCTGCGGCACCGCCAGCAATCGCTCGCGTTCCCCCAATGCGTCGACAGCGCGCGGATCGCCATCGGCCGGCGCCGTCGTCAACGGTACGCGGAACCGGTCGGCGGTACGCGCCGCGCAGACGAGGATTTCGTCGGGATCGGCATCGGTACGGCACGCCTGCGCGACCTGCGTGACGCTGCGCGCCCGTGCAATCATTGCCGCCGCCCGACCTTCGTCCTGCAGCATCGCCAGCAACACGATCCACGCCGTCATGTCTGTGCCTTTCGCGAACGACCCTTCGCCTTCTTATCGAACGACGCGGCTTGCCCGGCAAGCATCGCTCGCCTATCGCTCGTTTAACCCGTTTAACGGTTAGGAGCTTCGTCCAATGCAGCCTGTCAGCAATACCCTCGACCGCGTCCTCGTTCTCGAAATGGTGCGCGTCACCGAAGCGGCGGCGATCGCCGCGTCGACGCTGGTCGGGCGGGGCGACGAAAAGGCCGCCGACGCCGCCGCCGTCGAAGCGATGCGCGCCGCGCTCAACGAACTCGACATGCACGGCACCGTGGTGATCGGCGAGGGCGAGCGCGACGAGGCGCCGATGCTGTATATCGGCGAAAAGGTCGGCACCGGCACCGGTCCCGAAATCGACATCGCGCTCGATCCGCTGGAGGGCACGACGATCTGCGCCACCGCCGGACCAAACAGCCTCGCCGTGCTGGCGATCGCGGAGAAGGGCGGACTGCTGAACGCCCCCGACGTGTATATGGACAAGATCGCGTGCGGGCCGGGCTATCCGGACGGCATCATCGACCTCGACAAGTCGCCGACCGAGAATGTGACGGCGGTGGCCAAGGCCAAGGGCGTCGACCCGCGCGACATCATCGTCTGCGTCCTCAATCGCCCGCGGCACGAAGCGCTGATCGCCGAATTGCGCGCGGTCGGATGCGGCGTGATGCTGATCGGCGACGGCGACGTCGCGGGCGTGATCGCCACCAGCGACCCCGACACGACCATCGACCTGTATATGGGGTCGGGCGGCGCGCCAGAGGGCGTGTTGGCAGCCGCCGCGCTGCGCTGCGTCGGTGGGCAGTTCAAGGGGCGGCTGCTGTTCCGCAACGACGACGAACGCGCGCGTGCCGCCAAATGGGGCGTCACCGACCTCGACAAGCAGTACGACCTGACCGAACTGGCGCGCGGCGACTGCATCTTCGCGGCGACCGGCGTCACCGATGGCTCGCTGCTCGAGGGAGTAAAGCGGCTGAAGGGCAAGATGACCACCGAGAGCGTCGTGATGCGCGCCAGCTCGGGCACGGTCCGCTGGGTGAAGGGCGAGCACCGCCTGTGATCGCTCAATAGAAAACACGCAGAAGTCTGCGCTTTCCGGTGCAATTGCGGCGTCGTGCGAACAGGTAGAGCCGGGTAGGGCCTAGATGCGGACGGCCGGAACCTGACTCGTTCGTCCTGAGTAGCCATTGCGCTTGTCGCACTGGCTACTCCCAACAACGATCGAAAGCCGTTCACATCGCGCCGAGCAGCGCCTCGATCGTGACGAAGGCGAAGGCGACCGAGCTGTCGGCGACGCCGTAGGGGATAAAAATGCGGTCGCCATGGCGGATCGCGCCGCACGAATAGACGACGTTCGGGACATAGCCCTCGCGGTCCTCGTTCGCGGCGGCGAGGATCGGGTCGCGGGTGCGGCCGATGACCTTCGACGGATCGTCCTTGTCGAGCAGCACCGCGCCGATCGCATATTTGCGCATCGCGCCAACGCCATGGGTCAGCAGCAGCCAGCCCTCGTCGATCTCGATCGGCGGGCCACAATTGCCGATCTGGACCAGTTCCCATGGATAGACGGGCTTGAGCAGCATCTCGCCCTCGTCCCAATGGGTCAGCGTGTCTGATTTGATCAGGAACAGGTTTTCACCGTCCTGCCGACCGATCATCATATACTGGCCGCCGACCTTGCGCGGGAACAGGCCCATGCCCTTGTTCCGCGCAGCGCTGCCGGTCATCGGGACCAGGTCGAACGCACGGAAGTCGCGGGTTCGCAGCAGCTCCGACTGGATCATCGACCCGTTATAGGCGGTGTAGGTGCCGAGCCATTCGAAGCTGCCATCGTCATGCTGGAAGCGGACGAGGCGCATGTCCTCCAGCCCCTTCGACTGGGCTTCGGTGATTGGAAAGATGACGGTGCCCGACAGCGTCGAGTCGCGATGACGGAACACGGTGACCTCGCCCTCGGGCGCTTCATCCTCTTCGCCGATCGCGTCGGCGGCAGTGGCGAAGGGCGGTTCG
Organism: Sphingomonas epibiotica; assembly: GCF_039615155.1. Taxonomy (NCBI): domain Bacteria; kingdom Pseudomonadati; phylum Pseudomonadota; class Alphaproteobacteria; order Sphingomonadales; family Sphingomonadaceae; genus Sphingomonas; species Sphingomonas epibiotica. The sequence continues at coordinate 163,754 of NZ_JBDGHY010000006.1, forward strand.
GGAGCGAGCGTCAGTTCGTTCTCGTCGGTGATGATGCCTTCGCGGAACGCGACCGAGGATATATGGCCTTCGCCGACCGCGCGCAGCGACATCAGAATACGCAATGACCCGTCCGGCATGCCCGACTGATCGAAATGCGGCACCGCGCTGGGGTTCATCAGCGCGGCGGCGGCATAGCTGTATTCGTGACAAAAATAGGCGCCGATCAGCTGGCGCTTCTCGTCGCCGATCTCGGCGCCGTTCAGGCCCAGCACCGTTTCGATCTCGTCATAGCGGGTCATGAACACGCGGCGCGTCTGCCAATGGCGCGCCTCGAAGTCCTTGAGCACCGTTTCGAGCTGGGCGCGGGTTTCGGCGGGCGACATGGCAAGGACTTCGCCGACCAGCCGCTCGGTACGGCTGGGGGCGGAGCCGTTACGCTGCCACGCGATATGAAACGGGCGCACCACCACGCGCGAAGGATCGGCGTACAGCCGCAAGGGGTGGTTGTAGATATCCAGCATTCGCGCGTCCAACTAGTCCCGGCCGAAGCCGTGGCCGATCAGGCCACGGCGCGGCGAGGGTCTGCCACGGATGCGCGGCGCTTTGAAAGGGCTGAAATCGCGCACGATGCCAATTGCAGCGCGAGAATCGACTCCGCCCCCTGATTGCGGTTGAGGCCGGTCGGCATCAGTCCGTCGAAACAGCCACCATCGGCCACTGTCGCCAGCGGCAGGTCGAGATCATTGGCGCCCAAATACCAGTTATACGCCTTCACCGCTTCGTCCCGCCAACGCCGGTCGCCGGCCGCCTCAAACGCGGCAGCGCAAGCCTCCACCGTTGCCTGTGCTTCCAGCGGTTGCTGGTCGAAGGGCAGCGGATCGGCGTAGGCGCGGCCGAAGCTTTCGGTGCCGACGGCGCGGAAGCGACCCTCGGGCGAAGTCTGGCGGCTGACGATCCAGTCGAGCGTGTCGAGGCCGACCTTCAGGAAATCGTCGCGCTTGAGTGCCTTGCCCGCGCGGATCATCGCTTCGGGCAGGCGGGCATTGTCATAGGCGAGGACGATTTCGAACCACTGCCATTCGGGCCGGCGGGTCGCGTCGAGCAGGGTAACCAGTTCGGCACCGAAGCGGGTCGCGATTTCCTTCGAAAGGGCATGGCCGGCATTGACCTCCAGCATTGCCACCGCGGCCAGCATCGCGAAGGCACGGGCACGGGGAGAACCGAGATCGAGCGCGATCGACGCGGTCTGTTCGTACAGAGCGGTAGCCCAGTCGCGATGCTTGTGCGATTTCGCGTCGCGGGCGGTGATCGCCAGCGCCCACAACGTCCGGCCGTTCGAATCCTCCGATCCTTCGTCCTCGCACCAGGTCCGGTCGAAATTCATGAAGTTGCGGAAGCGGCGCTTGTCGGGGTTCCACGCATATTGCACGAACGACGCGTAGATCGTCGTCCATTTGTCGCGCTGGACGGGATCGAGGTCGTCGATCTGCGACATCAGGATGAGCGCGCGGGCATTGTCGTCGATGCAATAGCCGTGGCGGCGGTCGGGCACCGAATAGATCGAATGCTGCAACATGCCGGTCGCGTCGCTCATCCGTTCGACAGCGGCGAAGTCCGGCGTCAGCGCGGTCAGGTCGGCGCTGGGCCGAACCCGGCTGGGGCGGGCGGCGACTGCGCGTTCGATCTCTATCATCGCCGCCTCGGCCAAACAGGGGAACAGCATCGTCCGGCCGCGGGCATAGGCGCGCAACGCCAGCGTGTCGCGACGCAGATCATTGTCGAGCAGGTCGTTGATTTCCAGAGCGAACGCGTCGGCATCGCCGAAATCGACGATGACACCATGTTCGTCGGCGAGGATTTCGGTAGCGTGGACATAGGGGGTCGATACCACGACCTTGCCTACCCCGACCGCGTAGGACAGCGTGCCCGAGGTGATCTGCGCGGGGTTGCTGTAGGGGGTTACGTACAGGTCGGCAGCTTGGAGATAATCGAGCAGCTCGTCCTGTTCGACGAAGCCGTCGAGGAAGCAGACATTGTCGGCGACCCCCAGACGGGCCGCCTGTGCCTTCAGCCGGTCACGATAGGCTTCGCCCTCATGCGCGACGAGATGCGGGTGGGTCGCGCCGAGCACGACGTAGAGCGCGTCGGGATGGCTTGCCGCGACCTTCGGCATCGCGTCGATCATCGTCTCGATCCCCTTGTTCGGGGCGAGCAGGCCGAAGGTCAGGATGACCGGACGGTTTTCCCAGCCGAAACGGTCCTTCATCGTATCGGGCACCACGAACGGACGGTCGTGGACGCCGTGCGGGATCATCACGATCTTGCGCGCATCGGTGCCATGGACGCGCATCAGAATCTCACGGCCCTTGTCGGCCATTACCACGACCTTGGCAGCGCGACGGAGCAGCGATTCGAGCACGCGGCGTTCGTCGGCATTGGGGGTTTCGAGGATGGTGTGCAGCGTAATGACGACCGGCACGTTCACCCGGTCGAGCAGGGCGACGATATGTTCGCCCGCCGGACCACCATAGATACCATATTCGTGCTGGACCCACACCGCCTGCGCACCGCTCGCCTCGATGCGGCGAGCGGCGTCGAGATAGGCGATACGATCATTCTGGGCGATCGCATGGGTAACTTCGGGCGGATAGGCATAGGCGCCGGGCCGGTCGTCCATCGCATAGACGTCGACCGCCAGATCCGGATAGCGGTCGCGCAGCGCGTTGTACGTGTCGGTCGTAAAGGTCGCGAGCCCGCATTTGCGCGGCAGGAAGTTACCGATCAGCGCGATACGGTCGAGCGGCTCCAAGGCGACCTTATGGTCCATCAGCGTTCCTCTTTGCGATGCAATAACCCGCACCCGAAGGGCGGTGTCCGCAAATGGAAACATTTCGAAACGAAGAAAGGTTGCACGAATTGTGCATTGCGGCAGGTTAAGCGTGGCGAAACGTGGCCTCGCTGCGACGATCAGCCCCGCCCGCGATAGCCGGGTACGTCCTGATGCGGAATCCAGACGCCGGCGGGTTGTTCCCCCGACTGCCAGAACACGTCGATCGGAATGCCGCCGCGCGGATACCAATAGCCGCCGATGCGCAGCCACACCGGCTGCATTTCGCGGAACAGGCGCTCTCCGATGCCGACAGTGCAGTCTTCGTGGAATGCGGCGTGGTTGCGGAACGCACCGAGGAACAGTTTCAGCGACTTGGATTCGACGATCGTCGCGGCCGGAACATAGTCGATCACCAGATGCGCGAAATCGGGTTGGCCGGTCACCGGGCACAGCGACGTGAATTCCGGCGCGGTGAAGCGCACCAGATAGGGCGTGGTCCGCGGGTTCGGAACATAATCGAGTTCGGCGGCTTCCGGGTTGGCGGGAAGCGGGCTGGCCTGGCCAAGGAATTTCGGGTCCATGGCCGCCGTTTAATGGAAGGCGCAGGCGAATGGAACGGGTGCTGATCCCTGTGCTGGGCGACCAGCTGTCGTTTTCGCTGTCATCGCTGGCCGATGCCGAGCCGGACAACAGCACGATCCTGATGATGGAGGTGGTCGAGGAAGCCACCTATGTCCGCCATCATCCGAAGAAGATCGCGTTCCTGTTCGCTGCGATGCGGCATCATGCAGCGGCGCTGCGCGAGGCAGGGTGGACCGTCGATTACGTCACGCTTGACGATCCCGACAATGCCGGCAGCTTCACCGGGGAGATCGCCCGCGCCGTCGAGCGGCACGATCCGACCCGCATCGTCGTCACCGAAGCCGGCGAATGGCGGGTGCAGGCGATGCTGGAGGCATGGGAAACGGTGTTTGGCGTACCCGTGTCGATCCGTCCCGACACGCGCTTCATCTGCTCGCACGACCGGTTTTCGGCATGGGCGGAGGGACGGCGCGAGCTGCGCATGGAGTATTTCTATCGCGACATGCGCCGCGAAACCGGGCTGTTGATGGACGGCGACAAGCCGGTCGGCGGCAAATGGAATTTCGACCACGACAATCGCAAGCCGGCGCAGCGCGACATGCTGATGCCCCGGCCGCTGTCGTTCGCGCCCGACGATGTGACGCGGGACGTGCTGAAACTGGTCGGCGAACGGTTCGGCGATCATGCGGGCACGCTCGACGGGTTCGACTTCGCGGTGACGCGCAAGGATGCGCTGCGCCAGCAACGTGCGTTCCTGACCCATGCGCTGCCCGGGTTCGGCGACAATCAGGACGCGATGCTGACCGACGAGCCCTATCTGTGGCATGCGGTGCTATCGCCCTACATCAACGCCGGGCTGCTCGATCCGCTCGACCTGTGCCGGGCGGTCGAAAAACAGTTCGTCGCCGGCAAAGTGCCGATCAACGCCGCAGAAGGTTTTATCCGGCAGGTGATCGGCTGGCGCGAATATGTCCGCGGCATCTATTGGCGCGAGGGGCCGGACTATGTGAATCGCAACTTTCTGAATGCGAAGCGCGACCTGCCCGGCTTCTACTGGACGGGCGAAACCGACATGCACTGCCTGAGCCAGGCGATCGGGCAGACGCTGGCCAATGCCTATGCCCATCATATCCAGCGGTTGATGATTACCGGCAATTTCGCGTTGCTGATCGGGGCCGAGCCGCAACAGGTGCATCGCTGGTATCTGGAAGTCTATGCCGATGCCTATGAATGGGTCGAGCTGCCCAATACGCTGGGGATGAGCCAGTTCGGCGATGGCGGGCTGTTGGGGTCGAAGCCCTATGCGTCGTCGGGGGCTTATATCGACCGGATGTCCGATTATTGCCGGTCCTGCCGCTATGACGTGAAGCAGCGGATCGGGCCGGATGCGTGCCCGTTCAACGCGCTGTATTGGGATTTCGTCATCCGCAATCGCGACAAGTTCGGCAACAATCCGCGCATGGCGATGCCCTATCGCAGCTGGGACAAGATGGCCGGGGAAACGCAGCGGGATTTGCGGAAGCAGGCGGCGGGGTTTTTGAAGGCGCTGGATGAAGCGCCGAAGTACCAGGACTGACACTGCTACTCCCCATCCTTGTTCAGGGAGGATAGGAACGACGCTTGACCGGCGGTGCGGGCAGCCTAAGCCTCTCGCCCATGCAATCGCTCGTTTCCACTGCATGGTTGGCCGACCGGCTCGGTACGCCCGGCCTGATCGTCCTCGACGCGACGTTCGTGCCCGTCCAGCCCAATCCGCCTCGCGACGAGGCCGCTGAATATGCCGCCGCGCATATCCCCGGTGCGCGCTTTCTCGACTTGCGCGGTCTGTCGACGGGGCAGGCGACGTCGCTGCCGGCGGCGGACAAGTTCGCCCAGCGGATCGGGGCGATTGGTGTCGGTCAGGATGCGCAGGTCGTGCTGTACGACAACTCGCCGCATCATACGGCGGCGCGGGCATGGTGGCTGTTCCGGCGGTTCGCGCCGGCGCTGCCGGTCGCGATCCTCGATGGAGGCTTCGCGAAGTGGCGGAGCGAAGGGCGGCAGGGCGAGAGCGGGGAGGCGGTCACGGAACCGGTGCGGTTCGTCGCCGATCCCGATCTGGCGGCAGTGCGGACTAAAGCCATGATATTGGCAGGTGATGGTGCGCAACTCATTGATGCCCGTTCGCCAGGCCGGTTCGACGGAAGCGAGGCCGATCCGCGCGGGCTGCCGTCGGGGCATATTCCGGGGAGCAGCAACCTGCATTATGCGCGCTTTTTCCGCGACGACGGGACATGGCGGTCGCCCGAGGAACTGGCGGCGCTGTTCGCCGGCGAAGGCGTCGATCTGGACCGTCCGGTGACGACGACCTGCGGCTCGGGCATCACCGCTGCGATCCCCGCCTTTGCCCTGCATCTGCTGGGGCGCGACGCGGCGCTGTATGACGGTAGCTGGAGCGAATGGGCGGCCGACCCGCAGACGCCGAAGGTGACCGCATGAGCAAGCACGACACTCCGCAATCGCCCGCGACGCGCGTTGTCACCGGCGGGCGGCGCGAGGAATGGACCGGCGGCGTCGTCAACGTCCCCGTCTGGCGTGCGTCCACGATCCTGTACGACGATGTCGCCGACCTGCGCGCGGCGGCGGGCGCGGACACCCATCACCGGCTCTATTACGGGCGGCGCGGTACGCCGACCCAATGGTCGCTGGCCGAGGCGCTGACCGAATTGGAGCCGGGGGCAGAGGGGACGTTGCTCTATCCGTCGGGCGTGGCGGCGATCACGACGGCGCTGCTTGCCTATCTGAAGCCCGGCGATCACCTGTTGCTGCCCGACAGCGCCTACGATCCGACCCGCGCCTTCGCCTATGGCATGCTCAAGACGATCGGGGTCGAGACGACGCTGTACGATCCGGTCGTCGGTGCCGGCATCGCCGAACTGATCCGGCCGAACACGAGGGTGCTGTTCCTCGAAAGCCCCGGCAGCCTTACCTTCGAGGTGCAGGACGTGCCGGCGATGACCGCCATTGCGCGGGAACGGGGCATCACGACGATCCTCGACAATACCTGGGCGACGCCGTTGCTGTTCCCGGCGATGGCGCATGGCGTCGACGTGACGATCATGGCCTGCACCAAATATGTCGTCGGCCATTCCGACGCGATGCTGGGATCGGCGACGGCGGTCGCGTCGCATTGGCAGGCATTGCGCGATGCGACCTATCAACTGGGCCAGCATGTCGGGCCGGACGACGCCGCGCTGGGCGCACGCGGTCTCCGGACGATGGCGGTGCGGTTGAAGCAGCATGGCGAATCGTCGATCCGAATCGCCAAATGGCTGATGGCGCAGCCGGGCGTTGCGCGGGTGCTGCACCCCGCGCTGCCCGGCTGTCCGGGGCACGACGTCTTCGTCCGCGATTTCCGGGGGAGTGCCGGGCTGTTCGCCTTCGTCCTCGACGGGGGGAGCGACAATGCGCGGGCGGCGTTGATCGACGGCCTCGCGCTGTTTGGCATCGGTTACAGCTGGGGCGGGTATGAGAGCCTTGCGCTGCCGATCGATCCGCATCGCTATCGCAGCGTCACCCGGCGCGCGGCCGAAGGACCGATGATCCGGTTGCAGATCGGGCTGGAGGATGCCGACGACCTCATCGCCGATCTCGACGCCGGTCTGGCGCGGTTCCGGGCGACGCGGTGAACGGGGTCGCCGATTGGCTGGCGGCGCGCGGCCTGCCGGTCGGCGGCGGCGCTGGGCTGATCGAGGCGGGGGTAGCGCTCGGCCTCGTGCTGTTGTCGTTGGCGCTCGGCTGGTTTGCGGGGCGCTGGGCGGGGCCGGGGTTGACCGGGCTGTGGCGCGACCGGGTGGGCGAGCATGCCACCGGCATCGTCGGACGGCTGTGCGACATCGTCCGTCACCTCGTCGCGGTGCTGGCGCTGGCGATCGTCGCGCAGGGACGCGACTGGGGGGCGCTGGCCGACATCGTCGTCGGCGTAGCGCTGGGCGCGGCGGTCGCCCGGCTGGCGGTGCAGTTGCTGCGCGGCGTCCATCTGGCGCGGTGGATGGCGTGGACGGTCGGGTTCATCCTGTTCGTCGCCGTGCTGTCGGGCGCGATCGGCGGACTGGAGCCGATTACCGATACGCTCGACGCGATCGGCTTTTCGATCGGGCGGCGGCGATTGTCGCTGCTGGCGCTGGTCAGCACGCTGCTGACCGCCGTGGTGCTTTATGCGATCGTGCGGATCGTCAACAAGCTGGTCGCGCATGGCGTGGCGCAGGCGAAGGGGCTGGATCCGGCGCAGAAATTGCTGGCGCAGAAGCTGGCGTCGATCGCGGTGGTCATCACCGCGTTTTTCTTCGGCATCGACCTGCTCGGCATCGACCTGACGACCTTTGCGATCTTTTCGGGCGGGCTGGGCCTCGCGGTCGGCTTCGGGTTGCAGAAGACGGTCGGCAATCTGATCGCGGGGATCATCCTGTTGATGGACCGGTCGATCAAGCCGGGCGACGTGATCGTCGTCGGCGACAGTTTTGGGTGGGTCAACAAGATCGGGGTGCGCGCGGTGTCGGTCATCACCCGCGATGGCAAGGAACATCTGATCCCCAACGAAAATCTGATGACGCAGGAGGTCGAGAACTGGTCCTTTTCCGACCGCAACGTCCGGGTACGGATTCCGGTCGGGGTCGGCTATGAGACCGATCTACGCCTTGCACAGAAGCTGATGTTGCAGGCGGCGGTGGAAAGCCCGCGTGTGCTGCGCAGTCCCAAGCCGAATGTCTGGCTGATCTCGTACGGCGATTATGCGGTCGAGCATGAGATACTGGCGTGGATCAGCGATCCCGAACAGGGGGTCGGCAATGTCCGGTCCGACGTGCTCAACCGGCTGTGGGACCTGTTCAAGGAGAACGGGATCGAGATTCCGGTGCCGCGGCGGGAGTTGCTGTTCCGGGATGGGTTGACGGTTACGCGGGAGTAGGGTGCGCTCGTCATTCCGGCGAAGGCCGGAATCCATGGATTGGTGACGTCGCGGATCATGCGAGAACGCCCGTATCCATGGATCCCGGCCTGCGCCGGGATGACGCGATGCAGGGGCTACCGAACTCACGTGCCGCCCCCTATCTTCCCTCCCGTGACAGCCATCACCGCCCGCATCGCCGAGGGCGTCCGCGCCGTTCCTGCCGATCAGTGGGATGCGTGCGCGGGCACGGGCAATCCGTTCCTCTCCCACGCCTTCCTGTCGGCGCTCGAAGCGTCGGGCAGCGTCGGCGGGCGGTCGGGATGGCAGCCGCTGCCGATCATCGTCGACGATGCCGCCGGCATGCCGGTCGCGATCGCGCCCGCCTATGCCAAGGGGCACAGCCAGGGCGAATATGTGTTCGACCACGCCTGGGCCGATGCGTGGGAGCGGGCGGGGGGCGACTATTACCCCAAGCTGCAGATCGCCGTCCCCTTCACCCCGGTGCCCGGCCCCCGGTTGCTGCTGCGCGATCCCGAACAGGCCCTGGCGCTGATCGGTGCGATCGAGGCGGTGGTGCGGCAGAATGGCCTGTCGTCGGCGCACGCGACCTTCGTCGACGAAGCGCAACTGCCGGCGTTTCAGGCGGCGGGCTGGCTGACCCGGGCGGGAACGCAGTTTCACTGGGCCAATCGCGGCTATGGCAGCTTCGACGATTTCCTGAACGACCTTGCCAGTCGCAAGCGCAAGGCGATCCGCAAGGAACGCGCGGCGGCGCTCGACGGGCTGACCGTGCGGCATTTGACCGGACGCGACATCCGGCCCGAACATTGGGATGCATTCTGGGCCTTCTATCAGGACACCGGCAACCGCAAATGGGGCCGGCCCTATCTGACGCGCAGCTTCTTTCCGCTGTTGTCAGAGACGATGGGCGACGCCGTGCTGCTTATCCTTGCCGAGCGCGACGGGCGGCCGATTGCGGGGGCGCTCAACCTGATCGGTGGCGACGCGCTGTACGGGCGCTATTGGGGCGCGGTGGAGGAGGTGCCGTTCCTCCATTTCGAGCTATGCTATTATCAGGCGATCGATGCCGCGATCGCGCGGGGCTTGCAACGGGTCGAGGCGGGGGCGCAGGGCGAGCACAAGCTGGCGCGCGGCTATGTGCCGGTGACGACGTGGTCGGCGCATTTCCTGCCCGATCCCGGTTTCCGCCGCGCAGTCGCCGAGTTTCTGGAACGCGAGCGCGCGGCGATCGGGCAGGAACAGGAATATCTGGGGGAACTGACCCCGTTTCGGCGGGGGTAGTCGGCGACCGTCAGAGGCAATCCGTTCGTCCTGAGTAGCCGCTGCGCTTGTCGAAGCGGCGTATCGAAGGACCGCTTGCCAAGTGCTTCGATACGGGTCTTCGACTTCGCTCAGCCCCACCTCAGCACGAACGGATGTACAGGTCTGGATTCCACGCTTATTTCCGCCCGAACATCCCGCCGAGATTGCCGAGCACGTCGCCGGCGCCGCCCTTCGGATCGAGGTCGAAGCCGAATGCCTGCGCCACCTGTCCCAGCGCGTCGGCGCCGCCGATCTCGGACAGGATCGCCTCGATCTGATGCCGTGACACGCCGCTATGGTCGGCGGCGTCCTGTGCCGGGTCGGCATGGCCGGCGAACTTGCCGAGCAGGCCGATCACCGTCTGCACCTGTTCGGGGGTGATGCCGGCTTTTTCCGCAATGGCGGGCAGGTCGAAGCGGCCGGCAAGGTTCAGCGCGTTGTTGAGAAAGTCCATGGGCGTCTCCTTTACCGGACGATGGTGTCGCGCGCCGCCAACTGGCGCGACGGGCGGCGGCGGGGCTTGGCAAACGGTCGATTGCCCAGATCGCTCCATGTCAGCACCGGCGGGGGCACGCGGTGGTCGATCCGGAACAGCGCGCTGCGACCGCTGCGCCAGATCGGCACCAGCCCCTGTTCGAGGCGCGGGTCATATTTCGGCGGGCGGATCAGCCAGACATAGTCGAAAGCATCGCGCGGGAATTTGTACAGCGCGCCGGCGACCGGCCGCCAATATTCACGTGGGCATTTGACGTCGGTGACGAGTTCGGAGGGGTCGTGGGAGAAGCCGCGGGCGGGCGTATAGCGTACGGTCAGCAACTGGCCGCCCGCCATCGACCATTGGTCGTTGGCATAGGCGAGCCGCCGGGTCAGCGCCATGCCGGGCAGATGCTGCAGCCGGGTCATCCGCCATTCATTGTAGCAGGTTTCGCCGACAAAGGTGACCAGCCGCGCCCCGACCGGAACATGGTCGAGCGCCGCCAGTTCGCGGTCATAGTCGCGGTCGTACAGCCAGAAGCTGGCGGTGGTCGCGCCGATCCGCACGACGAAGATGGCAAGGCCGATCGCGGCAAGCACGCCGGCATGGCGGATCGAGAGGCCCGGTTTGGGCCGCAGCGCGATCAGGCAGATGCCGAAGAGATAGGGGACCAGCCGCATATCGGCATAGGCCGACCCGAACACGATGCGCGGCAACAGGATATAGACCGCGATCAGGAACAGCGCCGAGAGACCCAGATTGCGCGAATAGCCGATATTGGGATCGCGCAACCCCTTGAACAACACGAGGTAGAAGACCGCGACCGAGGCGAGGTCGTAAAGCTGCCACCGGTCGCGCAGCGTCATGGTCATCCACAACATCTTCGCGCGCCAGTTGAACCAGTCGGCGGTCTGCCCGCCGACATGCCCGCCCGAACGCCACAGCAGCATCAGGAGCGCCGGCGGAGCGAGGACGAGGCAGTGCAGCCCGGCATGGAAAGCGGCGGCGAACCAGTTGCGCCGCTTGTCATGTTCGCGGATCAGCTCGGCCGAGGCGGCGAGCACGCCCAATGTCCCCCAGCCGAAAGTATGGGTCAGCCAGATCAATCCCGCGATCGGCACGAACACGATCCCGCGCAGCAGCAACCGCCCCTGCCGCCCCAGCCGCAGCCACAGCGCGAAGGCGTTGAGCGCGAGCGCCATCGACAGCGCGAAATTGGCGAAGCCGAAATGCAGCGGAAAGCTGTAGACGATTGGCAGCGCGAACAGCGCGGTCGCCGGGATGCGGCCATGCACCTCGCGCGCGATCCACAGCAGCCCGACCGCGGTCAGTGGCGGGATCGCCATGATGATGAGCTTGACGGTCGGTTCGAGGCCGAGCAGCGGCTCGAACAGCCAGACCAGCAGGTCGACGCCGAGATTGCCGATCAGGCTCCAGTCGAAATTATACCAGTCGTGGAACCATGGTGCCTGTCCGGTGTCCCAAAGCTGCTGGACACGGTAGCGCCCCATATGGCCGGGCAGGTCGACCAGCGGCGGGACGTCGGGCCATAGCAGCGGGACGACCGCCAGCACCGCCATCAGCGCGACGAACCATCGCGTCTGCCACCAAGCCGCTTTGCCCCCGTTCATGTGCCGCTTCTATAGGGTCGGCGCCGGTTCCGACAAGCGTTGTTGATGTGGCTCCGACGTGGCCGGAGCTGGCCATGTCCCCCGCGGTCAAGGCACCCGCCATAGTGCGGGGGTAGCGGTTGCGATCAATCCGCGTCCGTCGCATCCGACGACATAGTCGGTGTCGAGACGATGCAGCAGCGTCCGGCGTTGCCGCTCCCCAGCGGCGGCAAAGCGATAGGTCGCAAGGATGCCGGCGGCGTTGCGGTGATAGGGTGCGGCAATGGCATGATGCCCGTGGCGAACGAGCCATGGCCCGAGATCGACCGGCGCGAGGATGCGGGCCGGCGGCAGTGCGGCCAGCGCCTGCAGGGTCGCTGGCGTAACGCAGGACGGGGGGCCGGCCGATCGGGCGGAGACGGGCAATGCGGCGGCAAGCAGCGGATAGGCGATACCCGCCCCCGCCAGCCGCATCGCCGATGCGGCGGCGACACCGTGCCGCCGGGCCACGGCGATGGCGTCGGCCAGCAGGATCGTGGCCACCGCGATCCCGCCATAGGCGCCGCGCAATTGCACCGCCGCCAGCGCCAGCGACGCGAACGCCACCGCCAGCAGCATGCGATGCGGCGCGTCGGGCGAAGCGCGTTCGCGAACGACGCCGGCGACGATCGCGGCCACCAGCAAGCCGGTATAGCGCAACGACCAGCGCGGATCGGCAGTCAGGACGCTGCCGGCCTCGCCGACGTCGCGCAGCCATAGCCGCGCCAACAGGGGATCGACTGCGCCATAGGGATTGCGACAGGCGGGCGCCAGGACGGCGATTGCCAGAACCGTGCCGATGCCGGCGACCGCCACACAGCAATATCGTGCGACCCGTGTCGTTGCGAAGCGTCCGGCCACGGCGAGCGAACCGAGCGCGACCGCGCCGACCATCGTCGCGATCCAGCTCTGGCGCAGGAAACCGTCGCATGCCGACAGCGCCCAGCTATCGGTGGCGAAGACCGGCATCGCCGCCACCGCCGCGCCGCCCGTCGCCAGCGCAAGGCCGGTCAGCCGCGCATCCTCGGCTCGATCGCCGCACCAGCGCAGCGTAAGGACGGCGACCGCCACGACGAACAGCGGCACCGTTTCCATTCCCACGACGATCGATGCGACCAGCGCCAGACCGCCGCCGATGCCGGCAAGCAGCGTCGCGCGGCCGCCAAGCGCCAGCAGTCCGGCGAGCAGCAGCACCATCTGCAGCCCATGATGGTCGATCCGCCCCGGCGCGAACAACGGGGTCAGCGGATAGGCGAGTAGCGCCACCAGCATCGTTTCGATTGGGCGAACCCCGATGCGCCGCCCCAGCGATGCCGCAACCCACAGCAATGCCGCGAACAGCAGCGTCGGCCACAGTATCAGCATCGCCAGTTCGGCGGGGGGACCGCCGATCAGCGGACGCAGCGCGCGGAGCAGCGCGGCGGGGATCAGATCGGGGAGCCGCGACCAGTGCATCGCCACGCCGTGAAGCCCGATGCGGTGCTGGGTCAGGTCCCCGAAAGCCTGTCCGGCCAGCCAGTCGTCAATCTGTTGCAGCCGCATCAGATCGTCGGGGTCGGGCAGGTTGCGCGCCAGCAGGTCGCGCCATCGTACCATAGTCCATGCCGCGCCCATCCCCGAAGCGAGGCTGAGCGCGAGCAAAGCAGTGCGCGTGGCCGGTGCGGCAGGGGCTGGCATCGCCCGTGCCTATCCCGGTATGGTTAAGCGCGCGTTAGCGCCTTACCGGTCGCGCCGGCCCAGCAGGCGCAGGCGCAGCGCGTTCAGCTTGATGAAGCCCGCCGCGTCGCGCTGGTCATAGGCACCCTGATCGTCCTCGAACGTCACGACCTTTTCGCTGTACAGCGAATTGGGCGAACGACGCCCGATGACATGGACGCCACCCTTGTACAGCTTCAGGCGGACTTCGCCCGACACCTTGTGCTGGCTATGGTCGATCGCCGCCTGCAGCATCTCGCGCTCCGGCGAGAACCAGAAGCCGTTATAGACCAGCTCGGCATAGCGCGGGGCGAGTTCGTCTTTCAGATGCGCGGCACCGCGGTCGAGCGTGATCTGTTCGATCGCACGGTGCGCGGCGTGCAGGATCGTACCGCCCGGCGTTTCGTACATGCCGCGTGACTTCATGCCGACAAAGCGGTTCTCGACCAGGTCGAGCCGGCCGATGCCGTGGACGCGGCCAAGGTCGTTGAGCTTGGCGAGCAGCGTGGCGGGCGACATTCCTTCGCCATCGACCGCCACCGCATCGCCGCGCTCGAACGCGACGGTGATGACCTGCGGCGTGTCGGGCGCGTCCTCGGGATTGACGGTGCGCGAGAAGACGTAATCCGGCACCTCGTCCCACGGATCCTCCAGCACCTTCCCCTCGGACGAGGTGTGCAGCAGGTTCGCATCGGTCGAGAAGGGCGATTCGCCGCGCTTGTCCTTGGGCACCGGGATCTGGTGCTGTTCGGCGAAGGCGATCAGCGCGGTGCGGCTGGTCAGGTCCCATTCGCGCCACGGCGCGATGACCTTGATATCAGGCTGCAGCGCGTAATAGCCGAGTTCGAAGCGGACCTGATCGTTACCCTTGCCGGTCGCGCCGTGGCTGACCGCGTCGGCATTCACCTGACGCGCGATCTCGATCTGGCGCTTGGCGATCAGCGGGCGCGCGATCGAGGTGCCGAGCAGGTACAGCCCTTCGTACAGCGCGTTCGAGCGCATCATCGGGAACACGAAGTCGCGGACGAATTCCTCGCGCAGGTCATCGATGAAGATATGCTCGGGCTTGATGCCCATCAGCTCGGCCTTCTTGCGCGCCGGCTCCAGCTCCTCGCCCTGGCCGAGATCGGCGGTGAAGGTCACCACCTCGCACTTATATTCCTGCTGCAGCCATTTCAGGATGACGCTGGTATCGAGACCGCCCGAATAGGCGAGGACGACGCGGTTGATGGACTCGGCCATGGGCAGGCTCCTTGGGGGTCGTGATAGGTATTGGCGCGCGACTAGGCGAGGCAGGGCCGGGGTGCAAGGATGCGCGGGGAGTTACTCCGCTGCGAGCAAACTGGTCGCGCCGCCCAGATCGACCGATACCAGCCGGCTGACCCCGCGTTCGATCATCGTCACGCCGAACAGGCGGTGCATCCGGCTCATCGTCGCGGCATTGTGGGTGACGATCAGGTAGCGGGTATCGGTATCGGCGGCCATCCGGTCGAGCAGATCGCAGAAGCGGTCGATATTGGCGTCGTCCAATGGCGCGTCGACCTCGTCGAGGACGCAGATCGGCGCGGGATTGGTCAGGAACAGCGCGAAGATCAGCGCGACCGCAGTCAGCGCCTGCTCGCCGCCCGACAACAAGGTCAGCGATTGGCGCTTGCCCGGTGGCTGGGCGAGGATTTCAAGCCCCGCCTCCAGCGGATCGTCCGAGTCGATCAGCTCGAGCTGCGCCTGGCCGCCGTCGAACAACGCGCCGAACAGGCGGCGGAAATGCGCGTCGACCGCCTCGAACGCCGCGAGCAGCCGTTGGCGACCCTCGCGGTTGAGCGTGCCGATCGAACCGCGCAGGCGCTGGACCGCTTCGACGAGGTCGGCGCGCTCGGCGGCGGTTTCGCCCTGCGCCGCTTCCAGTTCGGCGAGTTCGGTCTCGGCGATTAGATTGACCGGGCCGATGCGGTCGCGGTCGGCAAGCAATCGGTCGTGCGCCGCCGTCTCGGCCGCGGCGTCGCCGACCTCGCCCCCTACGAAGCCGATGCGCGGCAACAACGGCGGGGGGCATTGGAAGCGCTCGCCCGACAGACGGCCAAGTTCGAGGCGGCGCTGTTCATGCCCCTCAGCCCGCGCCGCAGCGCCAGCGCGGGTTTCGCGGGCGGCGGCGATTGCTTCGGCGACATCGCCGGCGGCGCGTTCGGCGGCGCGCAGCCTGGCGTCGGCGGTTTGTTCGGCGGTCGCGGCTTCGGCGGCGGCGGTGCGCAACCGGGCGAAGTCCTGCTCGATCCGGGCGAGTTCGGCGGCGAGCGCGGCGGGACGGTCGCGCAGCGCGTCGCGATCGGCGGCGATGGTCGTCATGCGGTCATCGATCTCGGCGACGCGCCCGGCGGCGTCGCCTGCGCGGGCATGCCACGATGCGATTTCGGTCGCGGCGGCAACGGACCGCGCCCGGTCGCGGGCCAGCGCGGCGTCGAGCGTCGACCGGGCGGCGCGGGCATCGGCGACCCGCGCGCGGGCGGCGTTGGCCTCGGCCATCAGCGTGGCGACTTGCGCAGCGGCCAGCGTCCGGTCGGGGAGCGCGCGGACCGCGGCCGCAGCGCGGTCGGCATCGGCGAAGGCTTCGGCCAGTTCGCCGCGCAGGCGTTGCAGGCGGGCAGCGACATCGTCGGCACGCGCCTGTGCCCGCTCGATCGCGGCGGCGGCGCGATCCTCGGCACGGGCGGCCTCACGGGCGCTGCTTTCGGCCGTGTCGAGCGCGCGGCGGGCGCTGGTCAGCGTCGCGCGCGCCTCGGCGATGGCGGTGTCGGCGGCGGCCAGCGCGGCGTCAGCGATGCTACGCCGATCGACCAGCGCCGGGCGCCCCTCGCGCAACATGCGCAACCTATTGGTCCGGGCGAGGCGCTCGGCCGCCGCCGCTCCCGATCCGGCGCGACTGCGCAGCCCGTCCCAGCGGCGCAGTGCCCCGTCCAGCGTCACCAATCGCTGCCCGACCGCCAGCGGCCTGCCGTCATCTTGTTCGACGACCAGGATCTGCGCCAGCCGCCGGGCGAGCAGCGGTGCGGTGACATGCGCCGACAGGCGGCCGATGCCGGCCGGTACCGGCGGCGAGTCACCTGCAACGGCGTCGTTCTGCCAGTGGCGATCGTCGACGGGGTCGGTGCCGGCATCGAGATCGTCGCCGAGTGCCGCCGCCAGCGCCGCTTCGAACCCCGGTTCGACCACGACCGAATCGATGATCCGCGCCCGCCCGGTCCGCCGCAGCGCGCGGTCGAGCGCGGCGATCTCGCTGTCGGTCGCGGCGAGTTCGGCGGCGGCGGCGGCGCGGTCGGACTGGGCACGGCCGCGTGCTTCCTGGGCGGACCGGTCGGCGGCTTCGGCGGCGGCAATTGCCGCGCGGGCGACGTCTGCGTCGGTCAGCGCCGCCGCCCGCCGTTCGGCCGCTGCCTCGCGTTCGGCGAGCAACGGGGCGACCGCCGACAAGGCACTCTGTTCGGCGAGCAGCCGCGCCTCTTCCCGCCCGACCCGGTCGAGTCGCGCGCGGGCAGCATCGTGCGCGGCGGTGGCGACGCGCGCTTCGGCCAGTTCGGCGGCCTGTGCGGCCAGCGCCTCGGCATGGGCGGCGTCGGCAACGGTTGCAGCACGGATCGCCGCGTCCAGTGCCGCATCGAGCAGCGGCAGGCGCGCGACGGCGTCGGCCAGCGCGTCGGCAAGCTGCGCGCGTTCACCGTCGAGCCGGGCGAGCGCCGTTTCGGCGTCTCCGGCGAGCGCCGCCTCGCGTGCGCGGTCTTCGGTCAGGCGCGCTGTCTGTGCGGTCAGGTCGGCCAGCCGCCGCGTCGTGGCATTGGCCTGTGCCTGTACCCGTTCGCGGGCATGGCCGACGTCGCTCAGTTGCTGGCGCAGGCGTTCGGCATCGCCGCGGGCGGTGGCGAGCGACTGGGTCGCCGCCGACAGGTCGCCAGCGGTCCGGCCCTGCATCCCGGCGTGGCTGGCGACCAGCGCCTCGGCGGTCTTGGCTTCGGTAGTGGCGGCTTCGGCCGCGGCAACGGTGTCACGCCAGCGGGCATAGATTGCGCGTGCCTCCGCCACGCGGATCGCGTCGGTCAGTTCGCGATACCGTATCGCGACCCGCGCCTGTCGACGGAGGGTCGCTGCGCGCGCATCCTGTTCCTGCGCCATTTCGCCCAAGCGTTCGAGATTGGCTTCGGTGGCGCGCAGCTTGCCCTCGGCATCCTTGCGACGGACGTGCAGCCCGGCGATACCGGCCGCTTCCTCCAGCATCGCGCGGCGTTCGGCGGGGCGCGCGGCGATGACCGCGCCGATCCGGTTCTGGCTGACCAGCGCCGGCGAATGCGCGCCGGTCGCGGCATCGGCGAACAGCAGCGACACGTCCTTGGCGCGCACGTCGCGGCCGTTGATGCGATAGGCCGAACCGGCACCGCGTTCGATGCGGCGGACGATCTCGACCTCGTCGCCCGCCGCGTCTTCGGCGAGGATCGCGACCTCGGCGAAATCGCGCTGCGGCCGCGTCGCGGTGCCGGCGAAGATGACGTCGTCCATGCCGGCGCCGCGCAGCGACTTCGCGCTGTTCTCGCCCATGGTCCAGCGCAGCGCTTCGAGCAGGTTCGACTTGCCGCAGCCATTGGGGCCGACGACGCCGGTCAGCCCCGCCTCGATCACCAGATCGGCGGGGTCGACGAAGCTCTTGAACCCGCTCAGCCGCAGCCGCCGGAGCGTCAGCCCCGGCGCGGGAGGGATGGCCGCGTCATCCGGCGCGGCCATGGGGTCAGGCGCCGGCCGCCTTCAGCGCCGCTTCGACCTGCGGCCACGACAGCGCATTCTCGGCCTTCTCGCCGTTGATGAGGAAGGTCGGGGTGCCGGTGACGACCGCGCCGCCCTCTTCGGTGATCTTGACCACCTGTTGCAGCAGATTCTGGTCGGCGAGGCACTGGCGCGCCTTGGCCTCGGGCACGCCGCGCTGCTTGACGAAGTCGACATAGCCCGCCGCATCGGCCCAGGTCGAGACCGCCTGCAACGGCGGAATCGACTGGAGCCGGGCCTGTTCGGCCTGCGGGATCGCCTGCATCCGGTCGAGCGTCGCGGCTTGATCCTGATACATCGCCTCGAGCAACGGGAAGAAGGTGGCGGTGCCGTTGCACCGGCCGAGCACCGCAGCAGCAAGGTCGGGTGCCCCATGGATCGCGAAGTCGCGGAATTCGAAGCTCACCTTGCCGGTCGAGACATAGTTGTTGATGAGCGGCTCGTTGCCCTCGCGGCCGAACGCGCCGCAGGTCGGGCAGGTGCGCGACCCAAATTCGACCAGCTTCACCGCCGCATCGGGGTTGCCGATGCGATAGCCGCCCTCGGGCGTGACCGCGACCATGTCGGTCCATTTCTGCCCGGCCGGCGCGGCGACATTGGCGACCGGTGCCGCGGCGCTGCCATTGCCGCCGGCGTCACCGCCGCCACCACAGGCCGACAGCGAAGCGAGCGCAATCAGGGGAAGTGCGAAACGCATGGGCGATACTCTCTTGGCGATAGGGTTATTTGGCGGCGAGCAGCAGCGGCTTGAGCGCCGCCCAGTCATGGACGTCGGCCTTCTGCCCGTTGATTTCGAAACTGGGGGTGCCTGCGACATTCGCCGCCTGTGCCGCCTCGGCGATGGCGATGACGCGCTTCTGGGCCGCTTCGTCGTTCAGACAGGCGGTGATCTGCGCATCGGCGAGGCCGTGGCCACGCATCAGCGCGCGCAAGCCGGTGGCGTCGGCCAGTTGCTGCAGGCGGATCGCGATCGTCGCGGTCCGGGTCTGCGCGGCGGGCGTCTGCGCAAAGGCATCGGCCTTGTCGAGCATCTCCTTTTGCTGCGCCATGATCGCGTCATGCGCGGCGAGGAAGCGGTTCGGTCCGCCACAGCGCACGAGGATCGCGGCGGCAAGGTCGAGCGCGTCGCGTGGCAGCGTTCGATATTCGACCCGCACGCGGCCCGATTTCAGCATCGCCGGCAAATCGGCCTTCGCCTCCGTGGCGAAGGCGGCGCAGTGGGGGCAGGTATAGCTGGCCCATTCGACCAGCTGCACCCGGGCCATCGGGTTGCCGACGACGATACCGCCGGTCGGCAGCATCACGACATTGGTCGACCAGTCGCGGCTGGCGGTGGCGCGCGCAGGCGCCTGCGCCTTGGCGGGCGGCAGGCCGAACAGCGCGAGCAGGAACGTACAGACGAGGAGGAGGATACGCATCAGCGGACCTTGCCGAGGATCGGGATGGCGGGGGGCGGCGGGGCGGCGACGGCACCGGCGAGCGCGGCGAGCACTTCGCGCAGCTCGGGATCGGCGATGTCGCGGATCGATTCGCCCATGTCGGCCGGGATCGGCGGCGGATCGCGTCGCACCGGCACCGCACGGGGCGCGCGGACCTCGCCATGGCGGAACTGCAACCGGGCGACCGCGGGATAGCCGAAGAAGCGGTTGACCCGCTCGACGATCTCGGGCGCGATATGCTGCATCATCGTGCCGTGCGCGCCCGACACGATCAGCGTCAGCGTGCCGTCGGCGCGCTTGCCCGGGGGAAAGCGAATCGATTCGGGGGCGGATACCCGCGCGAAGCGTTCGCCGACGATCTCGCCCCAGCGGCTGACCACCGCCGACTGGACGAAACCGAATTTGCGGAACGCCGCACCGCCGATTTCGGGCAGCAATTCGGCCACGGCGCGCGCTCCCCCACGGCGGCGGGGTTCGGGAATCGTCGCATGGGGGCGGGGACGCGTCGTCATTGTCGCCACCCCATGCCATAGAGCCGGCGTGGACGCCAAGCATCTCTCTGTCGCCGAACGATTGCTCGACTGGTATGACCGCCATCATCGCAGCCTGCCGTGGCGCAGCCCGCCCGGCACCCCGCCGCCCGATCCCTATCGGGTGTGGCTGTCGGAAGTGATGCTGCAGCAGACGCAGGTAGCGAGCGTGCGGCCCTATTTCGAAGCATGGACCGCGCGTTGGCCATCGTTCGCGGCGCTGGCGGCGGCGGACGATGCCGATGTCATGGCGGCATGGGCGGGGCTTGGCTATTATGCGCGGGCACGCAATCTGCTGGCCTGTGCGCGGGCGGTCGCGGCGCTGGGGGCGCTGCCCGACAGCGAAGCGGGGCTGCGCGCCTTACCGGGGATCGGCGACTATACCGCCGCGGCGATCGCCGCGATCGCATTCGGGCGGCGCGCGGTGGTGGTCGATGCCAATGTCGAGCGCGTCGTGTCGCGGCTGTTCGCGATTGCCGAACCGCTACCTGCCGCCCGTGCGGCGATCCGCGCCGCGACCGACACGATCACCCCCGACGACCGCGCAGGCGATTTTGCGCAGGCGATGATGGATTTGGGGTCGACGGTCTGCACGGTCCGCAACCCGCGCTGCCTGCTCTGTTCCTTGCGCGACGATTGCGTCGCATTCCAAACGGCTGCGCCCGAAGCCTTTCCGGTCAAGGCGGCGAAGAAGGCCAAGCCGCAACGCCATGGCACGCTGTTCTGGGCGGAGCGCGACGGACGGGTGCTGCTGGTGCGGCGGCCCGACAAGGGGCTGCTGGGCGGCATGCGCGCGCTGCCGACCGGCCCCTGGTCCGACAGCGATCCGGGGACCGAGGGCGCACCGTTTTCCGCCGACTGGCGCGCGATCGGATTGGTTCGCCATGGTTTTACCCATTTCGATCTTGCCTGCACCGTCATGGTGGCGGATGCAGGCGACGACGTCGCGCAGGGCGAATGGTGGCCGGTGGCGAAGATCGCTGATGCCGGGCTGCCGACGCTGTTCGCGCGGGCGATCGCGGTGGTGGAGGGAATGCGATGACGATCGGACGATGGGCGCACGGATCGATGGCGCTGGCGGTGCTGTTGGCGCAACCGGTAGCGGCGTTCGCACAGGCCGCGCCGCCGCGAACGCCGGCCGCCCCCGCAACCCGGACGCTGCCCGCGACCGAGGCAATGGTCGGGCGCTATGTCGCGGTCAACAAGGTGCCGGGCATGGTCGTGGTCGTGGGCGGTCCGGACTGGACCAGCGCCCATGCCGCCGGACGCACCGCCGTAGAGGCCGGCGCGCCTGCCGCAAATATCGACACGCTGTGGCGCGTCTATTCGATGACCAAGCCGATCACCGGCATGGCGGCGATGATGCTGGTCGAGGACGGCAAGCTGAAGCTCGACCAGCCGATCAGCGACTTCATCCCCGCCTTCAAGTCGATGAAGGTGCTGACCGATCCCGACAACAGCCTCGCCAGCCGTCCGGCGACGAAGCCGATCACGGTTCGCAACTTGCTGACCCACACCGCCGGGCTCGGCTATACCATCGTCACCAAGGGGCCGTTGCTCAAGGAATATGAGCGGCTGGGCATCATTCCCGCCGCGGTCAATGTTCAGGCCGAGGCGGCGATGGCGCCGGTCCGGCCCAAATCGCTCGAGCAATTCGCCGATCGCGTCGCGACGTTGCCACTGATCGCCGAACCGGGGACGAAGTGGAGCTATTCGATCGGCCTCGACGTACTGGGGCGGGTGATCGAGGTGGCGAGCGGCATGTCGTTCGAGCAGTTCCTGCAGACGCGGATGTTCGGCCCGCTCGGCATGACCTCGACCTATTGGCAGGTGCCCGAGCGCGAGAAGGCAAGGCTTGCGAGCAACTATGCCTGGGCGGGTGAGGCGTTGCTGCCGGTCGATCCGGCGGCGACGTCGGTGTGGTTGCAGCGACCTAGTTTCGCTTACGGCGGAGCGGGACTTGCCATGTCGGCGCGGGATTACGACCGGTTCCTGCACATGTTGCAAAATGGCGGGACGCTGGACGGCAAGCGGGTGATGAAGGCGGAGACGGTGGCGCTCGCCATGTCGAACCTGCTGCCCGCCGGCGTCACCTTTGGCGGCGTCGACGGGGCGACCGGCGGACAGGCGGGCCCCAAAATGGGTTTTGGTGCCGGTGGTTCGGTCTATCTCGAAACGCTGCCGGGGCGGCCGGGCAAGGGCACCTATGGCTGGGGCGGCGCGGCAGGGACGGTGGCGTTCGTCGATCCGGTACGGCAGGTGCGGGGAACGGTGATGGTCAATTATTTCCCGGCCGATCGCTTTCCGTTGCGCGACGATCTGGTGAAGGCGTTGGCGAGCGACCTGATGGCGGCGCGATGATCGGCTTTACCGGGGCGACGCTTGAGCGGGTCGACCATGAACGCGACGATCCGGCCGCCTTTGCACGGGCGCTGACGCATCCGGGCGCGCGGCTGTTGGTGCTGCACGGTCTCGAACCGCCGGTCGCGGACAACCGGCTGGCATTGGTGCCGATGGACCCGGCGCGCGGCGACGCGTTGTTGCTCGGCAATCTGGACGGGACGCCGCTGTTCACGATCGGCGACGGTGTCGCGACCGCGCCTGCCATGCGGTCGCCCACGCTGATGACTGCGCTGGCCGCGATGCCGGCGGGGGAGGCGGCGCTGTACGGCATCGCCCGCAGCCTGATCGACTGGCATGTCCGGCATGGCTTCTGCGCCAATTGCGGGCAGGCGACGTCGGTATCGCGCGCCGGCTGGGCACGGGCGTGCGGCAACTGCACCGCGCAGCATTTTCCGCGGACCGATCCGGTGGTCATCATGGCGGTCGAACAGGGCGACCGGGTGCTGCTCGGCCGGCAGCCGAGTTGGCCGCCGGGACGCTATTCGACGCTCGCCGGCTTCGTCGAGGTCGGTGAATCGATCGAGGAAGCGGTCAGGCGCGAGGTGCTGGAGGAAGCGGGCGTACGGGTGGGCGCGGTGCGCTATGTCGCCAGCCAGCCCTGGCCGTTTCCGTCGCAGCTGATGATCGGGTGCGTCGCGGTTGCCGAGGATGACCAGTTGCGGATCGACACGGCCGAGCTGGAGGACGCGTTCTGGGCGACGCGCGACGAGGTTCGCGCGGCGCTGGCGGGGGAGAGCGGGCGGTTCGTGGCGCCCCCGGCCTATGCGATCGCGCATAGTTTGCTGGTGGCGTGGGCAGGGTGACGGCCTACCCCCGCTCGCGTGCCCGCCCATAGCTGCCCAGCAGCCGCATGCTCTTCGTATGAAAGCGTAGTTCCTCCAGCGCGCGGTCGACATGCGGTTCGCCGGGGCGCCCTTCGATATCGCAGAAGAATTCGGTCGCGGCGAAGGTGCCGCCGCGCTGATAGCTTTCCAGTTTGGTCATGTTGACGCCGTTGGTCGCGAACCCCCCCATCGCCTTGTACAGCGCGGCGGGCACGTTCTTCACCTCGAACACCAGGGTCGTCATGCACGGCCCGGCGGGCAGTTCGGCGAGCGGGGCGCGGGCGAGGACGACGAAGCGGGTGGTATTGTGATCGGCATCGGCGATGTCGTCGGCCAGTATCTTCAAACCATATAGCGCGGCGGCGGCGGGCGGGGCGAGCGCGGCGACGCCGGGATCGGCCATCGCCGCGGCGGAGGCTGCCGCGCCGGCGGTGTCGGGATGCGCCACCGGCTCGATGCCGCGCGCGCTCAGCCAGTGCCGGCACTGGCCGAGCGCCTGTTCGTGGCTCATCGCCTGTTTCACCGCCTCGATCGGGCCGAGACCCAGCAAGGCGTGGCGGATCGGCAGGAAATGTTCGCCGGTGATGACCAGCCCCGATTCGGGCAGCAGGAAATGGATGTCGGCGACGCGGCCGTGCAGCGAGTTTTCGATCGGGATGATCGCGCAATCGGCCTTGCCCGAGCGCACCGCGTCGATCGCATCGGCAAAGCCGAAACAGGGCAAGGGCAGCGCGTCGGGGAACGCCTGCGCCAGCGCGACGTGCGAATTGGCGCCGGGCGCGCCCTGAAACGCCACCGCGCGATGCGGCTCGCGGGCGGCGGCTTCGGTCATCTGCGCGACGAGGGGGCGGGCCGGTGCGGCATATTTGTGCATGGGTCGCGGCGATTATCGGTCAAGCGCGCAAGCAGCAAGCCTGTCTTGACAGTATGGTCCGGCAAGCCTGACTTGCCAGTACGGCCCGGCAAGCCTGACTTGCCAGTACGGGATGCCGCCTCTAAGCATGGCCCCAAACAAAACCATCTTAGGCGAGACGGCTCAGCGCATGGACGACCGGACGAACACGATCGCGGGTTGGGTATTGGCCGGATGTGCCGCGGCCCTCGGACTGTCCATTGCCAGTGGCATGATCTTCCATTCCGGCCCGCCGGAGAAGCCGGGCTATCCGGTGGAAGGCGCGGCTGAGGCGGGCGGCGGGGGTGCTGCGGCGGCGGTGCCGATCGCGACGCTGCTTGCGACCGCCGATGTCGCCAAGGGCGCGGAAGTGTTCAAGAAGTGCGCGGCCTGTCACACCGTCAACCAGGGCGGGGCCAATGGCATCGGCCCGAATCTGTGGGGCGTGATCGGCAAGAAGCACGGGCACCTGCCGGGCTTCGCCTATTCGAGCGCGCTGACCGGCATTCCGGGCAACTGGGATTTCGACGCGATGAACGCGTGGCTGACGTCGCCGCGCAAATATGCGCCGGGCACCAAGATGACCTTCGCGGGCCTCGGCAGTGCCGAGGACCGGGCGAATGTCATCGCCTATCTCAATTCGCAGGGGTCTAACCTGCCGCTGCCCGCCGCACCCGCCGCCGGGGCCGCGCCGGCCGACGAAGGCGTGAAGAATGTCGAGGAAGGCGCGACCGCCAATACCGCCGACATCGTGAATGCGGCCACGCCCGCTTCGGGTGCGCCGTCGGTCGATCCCGCGGCGGCGGAACAGGCGGCGAAGAAGGGCGAGTAACGCTTCGTTCCGCGTTCGGGCGGGGGCCATCAGGATGATGGTTCGCGCAAAGGCGCAAAGGACGCGAAGAGGTTGCCTATGTGTGGCCGATCCCCGTCAGCGGTCTACGCTTTGATCGGAAAGGACGTATAGGCCTGCCGATCGGACGTGCCGATGACTGCACAAACATCCTCTGCGTCCTTTGCGCCTTTGCGCGAAACCCAATCTTTCTTCGCGCCTTCGCGTGAATCCGAGAAACTCAGACCGTCGCGGGCTCCAGTCCGAGCAACCGCGCCACTTCGTCGAAGCCGTGCGCGATTTCGGTTACGCCCAGTTCGCGCAAGCGGGCATCGTGACCGACACCGCAATGCGTGCCCGCGCACAGGCCGATCACGCGCGCGCCCGATGCGACTGCGCCGGTAACGCCGACCGGCGAGTCCTCGATGATCGCGCACTGCTCGATCGGCACGCCCAGCTGTTTCGCACCGTAGAGATAGAGGTCGGGCGCGGGCTTGCCGTTCGCGACATGCTCCTTGCCGCTATAGATGTGATCGCCGAACGCGTCGGCGATGCCCAGATGGCGCAAATGCGTGGAAATCCAGTGGGTCGTGCTCGACGACACGATCGCGCGCGGCAAATCGGCGGGAAGCGAGCGGACGAAGGCGATCGCGCCGGCGACGGCCTCGACACCTTCCTCCAGCACCCGCGCATCCTCGATGGCGCGCGCCTCGAAGAAGCCGGCGGGGATCGGTCCGCCGACCCAGCGTTCGATCGCGTTGGTAAAGTGGCTGCCCGACAGGCCCATGAAATTGGCCATCGAGTCGGCAGCGCTGGTCGGGTGGCCGGCCTGGGTGAGAAACTCGGCGATCTGGCGGTTGCCGGCATATTCGCTTTCGAGCAGCACGCCGTCGAAATCGAAGAGCAAGGCTTGCGGACGGGTCATCAGAAGCTCCGGGAAAGGATCAGGCGCGCGGGCCGAACAGCGCCGAGCCGACGCGGACATGGGTGGCGCCGAGCGTGACGGCGGTTTCGAAATCGTCGGACATGCCCATGCTGAGCCCGGCCAAGCCATTGTCGCGGGCCAGTTTGGCGGTCAGCGCGAAATAGGGCGCGGCGTCGAGCCCGGCGGGGGGCACGCACATCAGCCCGGCGACCGGCAGGCCCGCCGCCTGTGCCTCGGCCAGCAGCGCGGGGAGGTCGGACAGCGCGCAGCCACCCTTTTGCGGTTCGTCGCCGATATCGACCTGGACGAAACAGGCAGGCGCGCGACCCACCTTGTCGATCGCCCTGGCAAGCGCGGCGACCAGCGACGGGCGGTCGACCGAATGGATCGCGTCGAACAGGCGGACCGCGTCCTCGGCCTTGTTCGATTGCAGCTGTCCGACCAGATGCAGTTCGATGCCGGGGGTAAGCGCCTGCAACGCTGGCCATTTCGCCTGCGCCTCCTGCACCCGGTTTTCGCCGAACACGCGCTGTCCGGCGTCAATCAGCGGCTGGATCGCGGCGGCGTCATGGGTCTTGCTGACCGCGATCAGCGTCGTCGCGCCTGCGTCCCGGCGCGCGATCGATTCGGCATGGGCGATCCGGTCGCGAATGCGGCCAAGCGAGGTTGCGGCGTTGGTCATTGGGCGCGCTATAGAGGG
The DNA here is from genome assembly GCF_039615155.1 of Sphingomonas epibiotica. Lineage (NCBI taxonomy): Bacteria > Pseudomonadati > Pseudomonadota > Alphaproteobacteria > Sphingomonadales > Sphingomonadaceae > Sphingomonas > Sphingomonas epibiotica. The sequence continues at coordinate 190,562 of NZ_JBDGHY010000006.1, forward strand.
GGTCATGGATCGCCGCCACCCTTTGCCGCGCCGCTGGATGATGACCGACGAGCGGCTTGGCGACGAGCTGGCGGCGAAGGTGGCGAAGTTGCCACGCGGCAGCGGTGTCGTCTTCCGCCAATATGCTACGCCAAAAGGGAAAAGACGGCGGATGTTTGCACAGGTGCGGCGGATCGCACGGGCGCGGCGGATAACGCTGCTGATCGCCGGACCGTTTCTGCCGGGTGGTGACGGCGTGCATGGGAAAAATGCGCGCAAGAGCAAGGGGTTGGCGACGCGGCCGGTGCATTCGGTGCGCGAACGCATCGCTGCCGAGCGCGCGGGGGTCGATGCAACCTTCGTCTCCCCCGTCTTCGCCACCCGCTCGCATCCGGGCGCGAGGCCGCTCGGCCGTATCCGGTTCGCGATGCTGATCCGCGGCGCGCGCCTGCCGGTCATCGCGCTGGGCGCGATGACCGAGCGGCGCGCGCGGACGTTGCCGGGCATTGCCGGCTGGGCAGCGATCGATGCGTGGGCGGATGGTTCGAAAACGCGCTGAGGGCGCGTTTTGCGGGCCGGCACCGCCCGGAGAATTCGCGCTTTCGCGAGTTTTCCAGACCGAAGCTCAGAACCGCGTCCGTAGTTCGGCGAAGACGGTGCGCGGGTCGCCGGGGAAATGGCCGCTCATCGCGGTAAAGCCCGAAGCGGCATAGACCTTGTCGAAGATGTTATCGACGCGCAGCATCAGTTCGGCAAAGCCCAACTGGTGGGTGATCGACGCATCGAAGATGGTGTAGGGCAACACCGGCTGGCCCGAGCGGCTGATCCGGCGCGAGACATGCTCGCCGCCAACGGCGAAGGCGGTCCGGATCGGCGCGACCTGATAGCGGGTCCAGAAGCCGAGCTTGTGCGCGGGCGCGTTGGGAAAATGGCTGCCGACCGCATCGGTCAGCGCCTGTCCGGCGACGCTGCCGGTGACGCGGGTGTCGTTATAGCCGTAATTGGCGAGCAGCACCCAGTTCGGCGTCAGATCGGTGGCGAGGTCGAGTTCGAACCCCTTGCTGGTCACCTCCCCGATCGGGCGAAGCTGGTCGACGCCGCCGACCGGGGGCAGCGAGGGGTCGACCTGCAACAGATTGCGGCGGACGATGCGATACAGCGCGGCATTGGCCTGTAGCCGACCGTCGAACAGGCGCGATTTGGCGCCGGTTTCGATCTGGTTGCCGGTGATCGGCGCGAAGGGGCCGCCGGCGGCGGGAAGCTGGCTGGCCGGGGCCTGCGGATCGAAGCCCTGCGACCAGCTGACATATAGCGACAGATCGTCCTGCGGCTTGTAGATCGCGCCGGTGCGGAAGGTGACGTCGTGGTCGTTATAGCGCGCGTTCGACGTGAACCGCCCGGCGGTGGCGACCCGGGTGCGATCCTCGAACCGGTCGTAGCGGACGCCCGCGACCAGCAGCAGCCGATCGGTCAGGTCGATCTGGTCCTGCGCATAGATGCCGAAGCGGCGCGCATCGGTGTCGGTGACGGTGAAGGGCAGTGTCATCGCGCGCAGCGCGTCACCGTCGGACCGGCCATAGACCGGATTGGACAGGCTGAGCGGTGCCACGCCGGCCCGCAGGATGCGCGATTCGAGGCCATTGGCTTCGCGATACCAGTCGCTGCCGACCTGCAACCGATGCGACAGGCCGAACAATGTCGTGCGCGCGGTGGCGTTGGCCATGAACGACAGGCCATCGACGGGGCGGACCTGATCGCGGAATTCGCGCAGGACGAGGTCGGGGTTGGTCGGGCTTGTCCCACGCGGTTCGTGATATTTCTGCCGTTCGGTCGAACGGAAATAGCGCGCGCCAACATCGAACGTCACCGCTTCACCGATGGCGGTCGCATAGCGCGCGGCCCATGCGGTCGAGGTCAGGTGGAGATAGTCGCTCCGCTCATTGGCGTTCCAGTCGATCGACGTGCGGAAGCGGCCGCTGTCATCGACCAGCACCCCGCGCAGCCGGTTGGCGCGCAGATAATTGTCGTAGGTCGTGACCTGCAGCGTCAGCAGCCCGCCGGGATTGGTGCGGATCGACAGGCCGGCATCGCCGATCAGCGCCTTATGCAGCGTATTGAAACGATAGGGCCGCATCGATTCGGTGAAGCCGCCGATGCGATAGGAGACGACGCCATCGGCATCGATCCGGTTCGTCGCCTCCGCCGAGATGCCGAACCGGTCGTAATTGCCGGCAGTGGCGACGGTGCGCAGGCTGGCGCGATCGGACGGGGTCTTCGACACATAGTTGATGATCCCGCCCGGCGCGCCGGGTCCGAAGAACAGCCCCGCCGGACCTTTCAGCACCTCGACCCGGTCGATGTTGAACAGTTGCGGCACGGTGAAGCCGACGAACGGATTGCCGCGCATCCCGTCGTAGAAGGATTCGTCCTGTCGAAAGCCGCGAAAGGTGACGCCGGCATAGCTGTAGGCGCTGACGCCCGAGATGTTGCGATAGAGGTCGGTCGCGTCGCGCGCGCCCTGATCGGTAAACAGGTCGCTGTTGATGACCTGCAACGCCTGCGGAATGTCGAGCGGATCCTGCGCCGATTTGCCGACGGTGGTGAGCGTGGTGCGATAGAGTTGCCGGGCGCGCCCTTCGACGATGATGTCGGCGTCGTCGCTCGACGAACGGTCCTGCGCCGCCGCCTGACTCGCGACGAATATTGCCATCGCGGGCATCCACCAACGCTTCACTACCGTCCCCCTGATATTGATAGGCGGTCGCATTAGCGAAGGTGTGCCGCAAGGGCAATTGGTTCGAATACGATTTTCGGTCGATCGTGACGGAGCCGAACCGGAACGCGGCGGCGTCATGGTCCGTTCACGCACAAAGGGGAAGCGGCGATGGACGGCGGAACGGAACGACAGGGCCCGAGCTATGGCCGGGTCGCGGCGATGACGGTGATGGTGCTGGCGATTATCGGCACCGGCTATCTGCTGATCTCGATGATGCGGCTGATATTGCTGGTGTTCGCGGCAACGGTCATCGCGGTGTTGTTCAGCGCGGTCGCGCGCCGGATCCAGAAATGGACGCGGCTGCCGCGCGGACTGGCGCTGGCGCTATCGATCATCCTGCTGCTCGGGATCGTGATCGGCATCTTTTATGGCTTCGGCGCGCAGCTGGTGGAGCAGTTCGACACGATCCGCGAACAGATTCCGCCGGCATTGCAGGCGATCCAGCGGCAGCTGGACAGCTGGGGGCTGGGCGAGCCGGCGCGCGACCTGTTGTCGCAAGGGAGCAGCGACCTGTCGACGATCATGTCGCGGGCGGGCAGCTATGTCCTGTCGATCGGGTCGGGGCTGTCGGATGCGGTGCTGGTGCTGGTCGGCGCAATCTTCCTCGCGGCCGATCCCGAACTCTATCGCCGGGGGCTGGTGAAGCTGGTGCCGCCCAAGGCCGAGCCGGTCGCGCGCAAGGCGGTCGACGATGCCGCAGGCGGCCTGCGCGGATGGATGAAGGGCGAGGCGGTGGCGATCATCGTCGTCGCGGTGCTGACCGGGACGGGGTTGTGGCTGCTGGGCGTACCCGCCGCGATCGGGCTGGGGCTGATCGCCGGGTTGATGGACGTCGTGCCCTATGTCGGGCCGATCATTGCCGGGGTGCCGGCGGTAATGCTGGCCTTTACCGTATCCCCGTCGACCGCGCTGTGGACGATCGGCGTGTTCCTGATCGTCCAGCAGATTCAGGGCAATATCCTGCAACCGATCGTCCAGAAGCATGCGGTCGACGTGCCGCCCGCCGTGCTGCTGTTCTCGGTCATCGGCATGGGGCTGATGTTCGGGTTCATCGGGGTGTTGCTGGCGGCACCGCTGACGATCGTGGTGTTCGTGCTGGTGCAGCGGGTGTACGTGCAGGCGTTGCTGGGGCGGGACATCACGGTTGCGACGGACAAGGTCAAGGAGGAGTGAGGCTTCTCCACTGCCCCGTCCCGTTCTTTCTGAGTAGCCGCTGAGCTTGTCGAAGGGGCGTATCGAAGGACCGTTTGGGGCAGGTGCTTCGATACGGGCCTTCGACTTCGCTCAGTCCCTACTCAGCACGAACCGGTGGGATATTTCTCGTCCACAGCGCCGGGTTGCGGGGTTTGTCGCGGGCGGATCGCCAGCGGGCGGCGATGAAGGCGCGGGCGATGGCGGCGATCTTTTCCGCCTTTGATGTGGTTTGCCGCCGGTCCCATGCGGCGGGGCCGGCGGCGGCGACCTTGCGGGCGATGCCGCCATAGATGTCGGCGGCGGCGAGTACCGCCCAGGCCGAGCGCCATGGCAGCCGGGCGGCGCCGACGCGGGCGCTCTCCTCGTGGAGCGCGGCGCGCGTCGCCATGCGCCGGGCGAGGATTGCTACCCGATCGGGTGTCGCCATCGGATCGGCCGGGTCGATACGCTGTTCGGTCAGCCAGTCGCGCGGCAGGTAGCAGCGACCGGCGTCGGCATCCTCGCGTACGTCGCGGGCGATGTTGGCAAGCTGGAAGGCGAGGCCGAGGTCGCAGGCGCGGTCGAGCGTGTCCTTGTCGCCAGCGGGCACGCCCATCACCACCGCCATCAATCCACCGACCGCGCCGGCGACATGATAGCAATATTGGTAGAGATCGGCTTCGCTCACCGGTTGCCAGCCATCGGCGTCGAGCTGGAACCCGTCGATCACGTCATAGACCAGCCGGTGCGGCAGGCCGACCTCGGCCGCGACGACGCCCAGCGCATCGAAGGCGGGATCGCCGGTCGGCTGCCCGGACAGTGCCTGCGCGGTACGCTCGCGGATCAGCAGCAGGCGGGCGGGGGCATCGTCGAGCCGCTGCATGCCGTGGCCCATGTCCTGTCCGTCGGCGAGGTCGTCACAGGCGCGGCACCAGGCATAGAGCAGCCATGCCCGTTCGCGGGTAACCGGGTCGAACAGCTTGCTCGCCGCCGCGAAACTCTTCGAGCCGCGCGCGATCGTGTCGCGGGCATGCGCGACGAGGTCGGCGCGGGGCTGGATCAAAGGTCCTTGCTGCTCATATGGATAATCGCCTGTACGGGCGTATGCGCCGTCATCTTGTCCAGCAGGATGTCCAGCGTATCGGCGACGAGCAGGATATCGCGGTGCATAGGGCGCATGAAGCCGACCTCCGCCATCTTTTCCACGAAGGCGATCAGATGGTCGTAATAGCCGGCGGTGTTGAGCAGCCCGACCGGCTTGGCATGATAGCCGAGCTGCGCCCAGCTCATCGCCTCCCACAATTCGTCCATCGTGCCGGTGCCGCCGGGAATGGTGACGAAGCCGTCGGACAGGTCGGTGAACGCCTGTTTGCGCTGGTGCATCGTGTCGACGACATGGAGTTCGGTGAGGCCCTTATGCGCCGCCTCCGCCTTGACCAGCGCGGTCGGGATGACGCCGATCACCTCGCCGCCCGCCTCGATCGCGCCATCGGCGACCGCGCCCATCAGCCCGAGGCGGCCGCCGCCATAGACGACGCCGATGTTGCGTTCCGCCAGCGCACGGCCGACGGCACGGGCGGAGTCGATATAGACGGGATCGGCGGGGGTCGCGGACCCGCAATAGATGGCCAGACGCTGCATGGTGGGGAGCGGTAGGCGATCGGGGGGTGGGGGGCAAGATACTCCCCCCCTGCCCAACCGTTTGCTTCGAGTGCAAGTTCAAGTCTGTCGAGAACCCCGCTGTGAGGAAAGCGGTATTTCCGTTCGTCCTGAGTAGCCGCTGAGCTTGTCGAAGCGGCGTATCGAAGGACCGTCAAGGGTGCTTCGATACGGGTCTTCGACTTCGCTCAGCCCCTACTCAGCACGAACGGCAGGGGGGCGGGTGATTGCCAATCCGTTCTCGACGGACGCTTCTCGACTTCGCTCGAAGCTGCTCGAACCGAACGGTTTCTATCTTGGCAGAGCCTTCAGTCCTCGCTGCCCAGCATCAGTGCCGCCGTCGCTTTGGCGCTGCCGACCACGCCCGGGATCCCCGCGCCGGGATGCGTTCCCGCGCCGACGACATACAGGTTCGGGATATCGTCGTCGCGATTGTGCGCCCGGAAATAGGCGCTCTGCGTCAGGATCGGCTCCAGCGAGAAGGCCGAGCCTTGATACGCATTCAGGTCGCGGGTGAAGTCGCTCGGCATATAGCTGAACTTCGTCACGATCCGTTCGTGAATGTCGGGGATCAGGCGGCGGCCGACCTCGTCGAGGATGCGCTTTTCCAGGATCGGGCCGATCTGGTCCCAGTCGACCGGGAATTTGCCGGTGTGCGGCACCGGGCACAGCGCATAGAAGGTCGAATGCCCCTCCGGCGCCATCGACGGGTCGGTGACGGTCGGATGGTGCAGGTAAAGCGAGAAATCCTCGCTCAGCACGCCGTGATCGTAAATGTCGGCGAGCAGCCCCTTATAGCGCGGGCCGAACAGGATCATGTGGTGCGGAATGCCCGGCCACGTCCCCTTGATGCCGAAATGGACGACGAACAGCGACGGCGAGAAACGCTTGCGCTCCAGCCGCTTGGCCTTGCGCTGCGCGCTGCGCGATCCGGACAGCAGATCCTTGTAGCTGTGCATCAGGTCGGCATTGGTCGCGACCATGTCGGCGCCGATCACCACGCCGCTCTTCGTCGTGACCCCCGTCGCGCGGTCGCCGAGCGTGTCGATGCTCTTGACCGGATCGTTCAGGATCAGCGTGCCGCCCAATTTTTCGAACAGGCGGACCATGCCGGCGACCAGCTTGTTGGTGCCACCTTGCGCGAACCATACGCCGCCGTCGCGCTCCAGCTTGTGGATCAGCGCATAGATGCTGCTGGTCTTCATCGGATCGCCGCCGACCAGCAGGGTGTGGAACGACAGCGCCTGCCTCAGCTTCTCGTTCTTCACGAACGACGACACGATCGAATAGACCGACCGCCATGCCTGATATTTCGCCAGCGCCGGCGCGGCCTTGATCATCGAGGCGAAGTCGAGGAACGGCACATGGCCGAGCTTCACATAGCCTTCCTCATACACGCCCGCCGAATATTCGAGGAAGCGAGCGTAGCCGGCGATGTCGCCCGGATCGAGCTTGGCGATTTCCGACCGCAGCAGCGTGTCGTCGTTGGTATAATCGAAATTGGTGCCGTCGGGCCAGTTGAGCCGGTAGAAGGGCGAGACCGCCTGCAGCGTCACGTCCTCGGCCATGTCGCGGCCGGTCAACTGCCACAATTCCTGCAGCGCTTCGGGCGCGGTGATGACGGTCGGGCCGGCGTCGAAGACGAAGCCGTCGCGTTCCCAGTAATAGGCGCGGCCGCCGGGCTTGTCGCGACCCTCGACCAGCGTCGTCTGGACCCCGGCGGATTGCAGGCGGATGGCGAGCGCGAGGCCGCCGAACCCCGCGCCGATAACGGCTGCCGTCTTCACCCCTGTCTCCCCATCAACGCCTGTACCGCACGTCCGATCGGTACCGGCGGTTTGCCTGTCAGCACCCGCATCTTGTCGAACAGCGTCGACCGCCCGGCATAGAAGCGCCCGACCAGTCCCGCGTCCAGCCGGTAGAAGCGTTCGAGCACCCGGTAGCGTTCCGCCGGATCGGCCGCGCGGAACAACATCGTCGCCAGCATCCGGTAGAATCGCCGCTGCCGCCACAATGTCGCGGCATAATCATGGGTCAGCGTGTGCAGCGCGCCGCCCGACCAGTCGCCGCTGTCGGCGACCAGATGCGCGAGCCGGACGGCATCGGGCAGCGAATAGCCGGTCAGCGGATGGAACAGCCCGGCGCGCATCCCGCCCTTCGCCACGCGATTGCCGCCCGAGCGCCAATATTCCTCGAAATCGCCGCCCATCGCGACCGGCAGCACCCCGGTCTCGCTGCGGCCGATGCTGACGCCGTCCCAGCCCTGCGCGGCGGCATAGGCGGAGATGCGCCGGGCGAGCGTTTGCGTATCGAGATCGGGGGTGTCGCTATAATAGGTGTCCTCGACGAACAGCGTCGAGGTATCGAACGGCAGGGTATAGACGAAGCGATAGCCGTCGAGCTGCTCGACCGAGCCGTCCATCACGATCGGCCGTTCGACGCCGTGCGGATAGGCGGTCTTGAGCTCCATCCCCATGAACTTCTGCCAGCCGAGATCGAGCAGCGACACGTCGCCGGGGCCGCGACAGTCGATCACGCCCTGCGCCTCGACCCGGTCGCCATCGGCGAGGACGACGGCGGTCGGGCTGGCGCCGAGCACGCGCGCGGAGGCCATCAGCGTTTCGGGCGACAGCGTCCGGCGGACGACCGTGTCGAGTCGTTCGGAGGTGATTGAGTAATAGGTGGTGTCGAGCGTCCGGGCATGGGCCGGAAAGGCGATGTCATAGCCGCGCCATGCATGGGCGACGAGCGGGGCGACCAGCGCCCGATGTTCGTCCGACACGTCGCTGCCGAAGAACGACCAGACATGGTTGCCGCCGAACTGCGCCGCCCCCTCGATCAGGCGGATGCGCGCATCGGGCCGCCGCTTCGCCGCCGCCAGCGCGATCAACGCACCGGCAAGGCCACCGCCGACGATGGCGAGGTCGCAGTGATGGATGGTTGGCATGGGGGTGCACTAGGGGAGCGGGCAAGGGCTGGCAAACGCTAGCGGAAGATTCCTGCCCGCGCGCGGGGAGCGGGACGTGAAATCCTCCCCGGTACGGGGAGGGGGACCATGCGCAGCATGGTGGAGGGGGGTAGCCGCGTACGGGAGCGTTGCGTTGCGCCGCCACCCCCCTCCACCATCGCCTTCGGCGACGGTCCCCCTCCCCACGGGGTGGGGAGGATTTTGGGGTGCCGCCGTCGTTGCGTTCGGGGCGCGGTCCCCCTCCCCGTGCCGGGGAGGATTTGCGGGTGTCATCCGTCTGCGCAATCCGCTACAGCGCGGGCATGTCGATCCCGCTGGCTATCCTTTTGTCCGCCGTGGCGATGACGGTGATCGTCGGTGTCCGCTATCTGCTGGCGTCGGCGGGGTTCGCCTTTGCGACGCGCAGCAAACATCCCGGCCTGTACCGCGGGCTGGACGCGCAGATCGCCAAGGAAATCCGCTGGTCGCTGCTGTCGGCCGCGATCTATGGCATTCCGGCGGGGATCGTCGCATGGGGATGGGAACATCGCGGATGGACGCAGATCTACCGCGACGTTCACGCGTATCCGCTCTGGTATCTGCCGCTGTCGGTGCTGCTGTACCTGTTCGCGCACGATACGTGGTTCTACTGGACGCACCGCTGGATGCACCGGCCGAAATGGTTTCGGATCGCCCATGCCGTCCACCATGCCAGCCGACCGCCGACCGCATGGGCGGCGATGGCGTTTCATCCGATCGAGGCGTTGACCGGCGCTGTGGTAATTCCGCTACTGGTGTTCGTCATTCCGATCCATATCGGCGCGCTGGCATTGGTGCTGACGATCATGACGGTTATGGGCGTCACGAACCATATGGGGTGGGAAATGTTCCCCCGGTTCATGTGGGCGGGGCGATTGGGCGGCTGGCTGATTACCGCCAGCCATCATCAGAGGCATCACGAGCGCTATGGCTGCAATTTCGGGCTCTATTTCCGCTTCTGGGACCGGGTGTGCGGCACCGATGGCGGTCTTGGCGATTTCGAAAAGGAACGCGCGCGCGTCGCGCGGCGGGCGAATCGCGCTGGCGGCGCTGGCACTGGCGATGCTGCCCGGGGCCATGCCGACCGGCACGCTTGACGTCCGCATCGCCGACCTGCGTTCGACCAAGGGCGTCATCCGTCTCTGCCTGACCGCCGATCCGAAGAATTTTCCCGGCTGCACCGACGACCGTAATGCGGTCACCCGCACTTTCGCAGCCGATGAGCGCGGGGTGCGCATCGCGGGATTGGGGCGCGGCGACTATGCTGTGTCGGTGATCCACGACGAAAACAACAATGCGAAGCTCGACACCTTTGCCGGTATCCCGCGCGAAGGATTCGGTTTCTCGCGCAACCCGGCGATCCGCTTTGGCCCGCCCAAGTTCAGCGCAGCGGAATTCCCGCTCGCGGGTGATGTAACCATGCAACAGGTGCGGATTCGCTATCTCCTCTAGTAGTCGGCACGGACCGAAGCGGGCGGGATAGCGTTACGGGGGAGTAATATTTTCTCGGAGCCACGCCCTTGCGCGCCATTTTTGCCGCCGTCCTGACCGTAGCCGCCTTCGCCACGCCCGCTTTCGCACAGGAGGCGGCGACGCCGGCGGTGCCGGCATCGGCGCTGCCCAACACCGATACCGGTGCCGATTTCTATGTCGTCGGGCTGGGCGCCGCCGTGCTGCCCGATTACGAGGGGTCGGACGATTATTCGTTCAGCCCGGTGCCGGCCGCGACCGGACGCGTCTCGGGCTTCAACTTCCTGCTGGCCGGCAACCGGTTCAGCGTCGACCTGATCCCCGACGGCGTCGGGCCGACCTGGGATTTCCAGGCGGGACCGATCGCGGTCGTCAACCTCAACCGCAATTCGACCAAGGGCATTGACGATGCGCAGGTCCGCGCGCTGGGCACGGTCGATACCGCGATCGAACTGGGCGGCTATGTCGGCATCGGCAAGACCGGGGTCGTCACCTCGCAGTTCGACCGGCTGTCGGCGTCGCTCAGCTACCGCAAGGATGTCGGCGGGGGGCACAAGTCGACGGTGCTCGCCCCCACGATCAACTATGTCACCCCGCTGAGCACCCGTGCCATCGCCGGGGTGATCGTGTCGGCCGAGCGGGTCGGCGAGGGCTATGCCGACAGCTATTTCTCGATCACGCCGGCGCAGTCGCTGGCGAGCGGTCTGCCCGTCTATAACGCGCGCGGCGGGTGGAAGAACTGGACGCTCGGCGTCCTTGGCGGCCGGTCGATCAGCGGCGACCTGCGCTCGGGCTGGCAGTTGTTCGGGACGGTCGTCTATCGCAAGCTGCTGAACGATTTCGCCGACAGCCCGATCGTCGCGCGCAACGGGTCGAGCAACCAGTGGCTGGGTGCGGTCGGAATCGCCTACAGCTTCTGATCGGGCGCGCGGCCAAACCGGCTTGTATCGCAGCGGCCGATCGGGCAGTTTCGGCCATGGGTGTCCGTCCCGATCGGGGGCGGGCAGGTTCGTATCGCTGGTCGGGCCGCCAGCGACGAACCCTATTGCCCGGAGCATCGGATTGTCCGATCGAGTTTTCCTGTCGCGATGTGTTGACGTGCGGATCGTCCGGTGCGGGCGGGGAGCCGGCGTCGCGCGCAGGGGCCTCGCGTCCGCCAGAGCGGCTGTTTCCCTCCCCTCGCTGAAAGCGAGGGGCAGGGGATGGGGCCGCCCGTCGACGGTCGTGACCTTTCCTTTCGGGCCAACCCGCCAGCCCATCCTGTCTGGGAGACCGCCGCGAAAGTCGCCCGATCACCTGGAAAACCCCGTACCCCGGCGAAGGCCGGGGTCCAGTCGGGAAGGCTTGTCCGTACCTTACCGACGTCCCCCAACTGGGCCCCGGCCTTCGCCGGAGTGCAAGAAGAGCGTCTCGCAGGGGTCTGCGTCGAGGGAAGAGAGTAGCTACCGCAGAAGCCGCTACCGCACGGGAGGCAGCATATGGCGTTGCTGATCCTGTTGTCGCTGCCGTTCGTGGCGGTGCTGGTTCTGCTGGCGAGCCGGCGGGCGGGGCGGGGCGTGCAGGTCGGCATCGCGGCGGCGGCGAGCGGCGCAGGGTTGGCGGTGCTGCTGTCGCAGGCGGGGGCGGCGCTATCCGGGCTGGTGCCGCGACTGACCATCGCCTGGGTGCCGGCGCTGAGGCTCGACCTCGCGCTGTGGCTCGATCCGCTGGCGCTGCTGTTCGCCGGGCTGATCCTCGGCATCGGGCTGCTGGTCGTGGTCTATGCGCAGGGCTATCTGTTGAAGACCGAGCCGATGGCACGGTTCCTGTCGTTCCTGATGCTGTTCCAGGGGGCGATGATCGGCATCGCATTGTCGCGCAACATCCTGTTGATGCTGGTGTTCTGGGAATTGACCAGCCTTGCCTCGTTCTTGCTGATCGGTTTTTGGCGCGAGCAGGCGGCGGCGCGGCAGGGCGCGCGGATGGCGCTGGCCCTCACCGGTGGTGGCGGGCTGGCGCTGATCGCCGGGATGGTACTGCTGGGCAAGGCGGCGGGCAGCTATGACCTCGCCACCATCCTGACGCGCGCCGACGCGGTGCAGGCGTCGCCGCTATATCCGGCGATGCTGGTCCTGATCCTGATCGGGGCCTTCACCAAATCGGCGCAGTTTCCGTTCCAGTTCTGGCTGCCGCACGCCATGGCCGCGCCGACGCCGGTCAGCGCCTATCTCCATTCGGCGACGATGGTGAAGGCGGGGGTGTTCCTGCTCGCGCGGCTGTGGCCGGTGCTGGCGGGCACCGAATGGTGGTTCGGCATCGTCGTATCGGTCGGGCTGGCGACGATGGTGTTCGGCGCGGCGGTCGCGCTGTTCCGCCACGATCTGAAGGCGATCCTTGCCTATTCGACGATCAGCCAGCTCGGGCTGATGGTCATGCTGCTGGGGTTTGGCACCGGCGCGGCGGTGAGCGCGGCGATCTTCCACCTGCTGAACCATGCCGCGTTCAAGGCGGCGTTGTTCCTGCATGCCGGCATCGTCGACCATGAGACCGGGACGCGCGACATCCGCCGGCTGGGCGGGCTGGCGGCGATCATGCCGCTGACCGCGACGCTGGGCGTACTCGCCGCCGCGGCGATGGCCGGACTGCCACCGATGGGTGGGTTCGTGTCGAAGGAGATGATGCTGGAGGAAAGCGCGCACGCGGTGTTCGCCGGACAGGCGCTGCTGGTGCCGGTGCTGGCGACGATCGCCGCGCTGCTGTCGGCGGCCTATGCGCTGCGTTATGCGGTGGCGCTGCATTTTGGGGCGCGGCGGACGGGCGAGGTCGCGGCACCGCATGACCCGGGGGCGATGCTGCTGGTGCCGCCGGCGATCCTCGCTCTCGCCGCGCTGGCGCTGGGGCTGGCGCCGATGACGCTGGCGGGGCCGCTGGTGGCGGCGGTGAGCGCGGCGGTGAGCGGCGGCGCATCGCCGGTGCTGCATCTGTCGCTGTGGCATGGCATCAATCCGGCGCTGTGGATGAGCGTCGGCGCGGTGCTGGGCGCGATCGTGCTGCTGTGGCGCTATCGGTCGATCGCTACGGGCGTGGCACGCATCCCCGCGCCCGATGCCAAGCGGATGTTCGATGCGATGATGACGGCGACCGTCGCCGGACTGCGGCGGGGGTCGGGATCGATCCATGCCGCGTCGCTGCAACGGTATCTGTCGGTGCTGTTCGTCGTCGCCATTGCGCTGGGCGTCGCGGCGGGGTGGTCGTACGCGGTGCCGGCGGGGGAGGGCGTGACGACCCCGGCCTCGCCGGTCGCGATCGTCGCATGGGGGGCGCTGGTCGCGGCGACCGTCGCGGTGGTCGCGGTCGACCGGCGACGCTATCTGGCGCTGTTGTTCATCAGCGTCATCGGCCTCGTCATCGCGCTGGCGTTCGTGCATCTGTCCGCGCCCGACCTCGCGCTGACCCAGATCGCGGTGGAGGTGGTGACGATCCTGCTGATGCTGCTGGCGCTGCATCTGTTGCCAGGCGGTCCGCCGCGCCTGTCGAGCGTGTCGCGTCGGATGCGCGACGGGATCATCGCCGGTGCCGGCGGGCTGGGGGCGGGGTGGCTGGCATGGGCGGTGCTGACCCGCCCGGCGCGCGACGGCATCGCCCGCTTCCATTGGGACAACAGCTATGCGGGCGGGGGCGGGACCAATGTCGTGAACGTCATCCTGGTCGACTTCCGCGGCTTCGATACGCTGGGCGAGATCATCGTGCTGGGGATTGCCGGGCTCGCCATCTACGCGCTGCTCGAACCGGCGGCGCGCGGAGTGGCGGGTCGGCGGCTGCGGACATGGCGGTCGAGCGATCCGCATTCGCCCGAGCGGCATCCGATGATGTTCGTGATGGCGACGCGGCTGCTGTTGCCGCTGGCGCTGCTGGTCGGCAGCTATATCTTCCTGCGCGGGCATAATCAGCCGGGCGGCGGGTTCATTGCCGCGCTGGTCTTCTCGATCGCGATCCTGTTGCAATATCTCGCTTCGGGCTTCGACTGGACCGACGAGCGGCGCCGGTTCGGCGAACATGCGCTGATCGGCACCGGCGTGTTGATCGCGGCGGCGACCGGCGCGGGGTCGCTGCTGTTCGGGGCGCCGTTCCTGACCAGCAGCTTCGGCTATTTCCATGTGCCGCTGATCGGCGAGGTCGAGCTGGCGACGGCGATGCTGTTCGATCTGGGCGTCGCCTGCGTCGTGGTCGGGGCGGTGTTGATGGCGCTGGCGCAACTCGCCCATGTCGCGCAGCGTGCCGCGCGGCACGACGGGGAGGGCGCGGCATGAGCCTCGAATTCCTCGTCGCCTCCGCCATTGCGGTGCTGGTCGCGGGCGGCATCTATCTGGCGCTCAGGGGCCGTACGTTTCAGGTGGTGCTGGGGCTGACGCTGCTCTCCTATGCGGTCAATCTGTTCCTGTTCGCGGTCGGGCGGCTGGTCGTCGACCGCCCGCCGCTCTGGGCGAAGGGGGTGGTCGAGCATGCCGATCCGCTGCCGCAGGCCCTCGTGCTGACCGCGATCGTCATCACCTTCGGCATGACCGCGCTGACCGTGATCCTGAGCCTGCGCAGCTTCCTCGAAACCGGATCGGATCAGGTCGACGGCCGTGCCGACCGCGACGCGGAGGACGGTGCATGACCGCGCCCGACCATCTGCTGATCGCGCCCATCCTCGTGCCGGCGGTCGTCGCGCCGATCACCATGCTGATGATGCGGCGCCGGCGCGTGTTCAGCCTGATCCTGTCGATCGGCGGGTGCGTCGCGATGCTGGCGGCGGCGATCGCGCTGTTCGTCATGGCGCAGGACGATGCGTTCCGCAGCTATGCGCTGGGAGACTGGGGCGCACCATTCGGCATCGTGCTGGTGCTCGACCGGTTGTCGGCGACGATGCTGCTGCTCTCCGCCGTACTAGGGCTGGTTGTGCTCGGCCATGCGATCGTCACCGCCGCCGACCGGCGCGGCTGGCATTTCCATCCGCTGTTCCATTTCCAGTTGATGGGGCTGAACGGCGCGTTCCTGACCGGCGATCTGTTCAACCTGTTCGTCTTCTTCGAAGTGTTGCTGATCGCCTCCTATGGACTGATGCTGCACGGGCAGGGTGCGCTGCGGCTGAAGGCGGGGATCGCCTATGTCGTCGTCAACATCGTCGGATCGGCGCTGTTCCTGATCGCGCTGGGGCTGTTCTACGGCCTGACCGCGACGCTCAACATGGCCGATCTGTCGCGGCGGATCGCGACGCTGGGCAGCGACGATCAGGGATTGCTGCGCATCGCCGCGCTGCTGCTGATGACGGTATTCGCGCTGAAGGCGGCGGTAGTGCCGATCCATCTGTGGCTGCCGCGCACCTATGCGGCGACGATGCCGGTGGTCGCCGCACTGTTCGCGATCATGACCAAGGTCGGCGTCTATGCGATGATCCGGACGGTGCCGCTGCTGTTCGGGGACGGTGCCGGGGCCGCGGCATGGGTGCCGGCGCCGTGGCTGCTGCCCGCGGCGATGGCCGGTGCGATCCTCGGATTCATCGGCGTGCTGGCGGCACGGGGATTGCGCGAGCAGGCGGCGTTCGGGGTGCTTGCCTCGACGGGCACGCTGCTGCTGGCGGTGGCGCCGTGGCGCGAGGCGACGCTCGCCGCAGCGATTTACTATCTGGTGCAGGCGACGCTGGCTGGGGCGGCGCTGTTCCTCGTCGCTGACGTGACGCTGCGGCGGCGCGGGCAATATGCCGATGCGATCGTACCCGCGCCGCACTTTGCCGGACGCGATGCGGCGGGGCTGCTCTATATGGTCGCGGCGATCGCGGCGGTCGGGCTGCCGCCGCTCGCCGGCTTCGTCGGCAAGCTGCTGATCCTGAATGCCAGTTTCGCCGTGCCGGGATGGCAGGCGATCTGGGCGACAATCCTTGGCACTACGCTGATCGGCGTAATCGGTTTTTCGCGCACGGGATCGACCCTGTTCTGGAAGGTTGCCCCGCCCGATGCCGACCCGGTCGCCGGGCCGGCGCGATCCGCCGCCGAGTTCATCGCGCCGCTGGTGCTGCTGACACTGTCGGCGGCGCTGACCGTCGCCGCCGGGTGGGCGACGGCACAGGCGGATGCCGCCGCCCGGCAGGTCATGGCTCCCGAACGCTATGCCTCCGCGATCCTGGGAGCGGCACGATGAGGCGGCTACTGCCCCATCCGGCGCTGTCGGCGATGCTGCTGATCGTCTGGCTGCTAATGGCCAACAGCGTCACCGTCGGCGGCATCGTGCTGGGCGGATGCCTCGCGCTGATCCTGCCAAAATTCACCGAGCCCTTCTGGCCAGCCCGGCCGCGCATGCGCTTCGGCCGCGCGTTCGCCGGCTATCTGGCGATCGTGCTGTTCGACATCGTCGTCGCCAATTTTCAGGTGGCGGCGCTGATCCTGTTCCGCCGCAACGCCGATCTGCGCACATGCTGGCTGGTCGTGCCGATCGAGCTGACCAGTCCGGAGGCGATCACGATGCTGGCCGGCACGATCAGCCTGACGCCGGGCACGGTCACGGCCGACGTTTCGGCCGATGGCCGGTTCCTGCTGGTCCATGCCCTCGACGCCGCCGACCCGGCGGCAGAGGTCGCGCGGATCAAGGCGCGCTACGAAGCACGACTGCAACGGATTTTCGCATGATCGACATCGCGCTCCCCATCGCCGCTGGCTGCATCGCGCTTGCGCTGATCCTCAATGGCTGGCGGCTGCTGCGCGGGCCGGGGCTGGGCGACCGGATCGTCGCGCTCGACACGATGGTCATCAACGCCATCGCGCTGATCGTGCTGATCGGCATGATCGGCGGCAACGCCACCTATTTCGAAGCCGCGCTGCTGCTGGCGATGGTCGGGTTCGTCAGCACCATCGCCTATTGCAAGTTCGTGTTGCGCGGGGACATCGTCGAATGAGGACGCTGGCCGAGATCGTCGTCGTCGCGTTGCTGCTGCTGGGGGCGGGCTTTGCGCTGATCGGCAGCTGGGGGCTGGTGCGGCTGCCCGCGACGATGGAGCGGCTGCACGGGCCGACCAAGGCAACGACGCTCGGCCTCGGCGCGCTGCTCCTCGCTTCGGTCGTCTATTTCCGGACGCAGCTAGGGGTGTGGACCGCGCACGAATTGCTGATTTCGCTGTTCCTGTTCCTGACCGCGCCGATTTCGGCGAACATGATCGCGAAGGTCCATCTCCACCGGCTGCGCAGCGGCGCGACGAACGAGTCCGCCGGGATCGCCGGACCGCCGCCCCGGCCGGGCGAGGAGGGCGACTGGGCGACGTTCGAGGCACCCGCCCGCGATACGCCGGCATCGACCGCGAACAGCTGACCCGTTCGGAACGTAGCCGCCCACCGCGCCATAGCCCGTTGAAAGCGGCGATCCACCATAAATCGGATTGCCGGGCTTGATGATATGTCGTTACGCTGTAGCGGCATGGATCAGGGGTGGTCCATCACCGGGGAGGGGAGCGAACATCGCGTCGTACGGCCATGTCAATGGGCCGGGGCGCAGGAAAAGGGGTGTGTTTTGGCGACGCAACGACTGGGTTTCCGGGATGCGATCGGCTGGCTGTCGCAGATCATCGGACCTGATTCGGCCTATGTGCGGCTCGGCATCGTCTATACCATCGCGATCAGCCTGCTCGCGCTGGCCACGCCGATTTCGGTTCAGCTGCTCATCAACAGCGTGGCCAATACGGCGATGCCCGCCCCGCTCTGGGCATTGTCGGGCATCCTGCTGCTGCTGCTGCTGATGGTCGCGGTGCTGAGTGCGCTGCGCGTGTGGATCATGGCGGCGTTCGAACGCCGGCTGTTCGCGCGCGTCGTCGCGGAGGTCACGCTGCGCGCGGTCCATGCGCAGGACCCGTTCTTCGCCGATGGCAATCGCGGCGACCTGTTCAACCGTTTCTTCGATCTGGTCGTCGTGCAGAAAGCGGTCCCCAGCCTGGTGATCGGTGCCTTCACCATCATGCTGCAGGCGGTGATCGGCCTGACCATCACCAGCTTCTACCACCCGGTCTTCCTCGCCTTCAACGCCGTGCTGGTGGCGGCACTGCTGCTGGTGTGGATGTTGTGGCGGCGTGGCGCGATCACCAGCGCGGTGGGCGTGAGCCATGCCAAGCACAATGCCGCGCGCTGGCTCGAAAGCGTCGGCGGATCGAACGGTTTCTACAAATCGTCCCGTCACCTCGATTTCGCGATGCAGCGGTCGGAGGCGGTGACCGCCGCCTATGTCTCCAGTCACCGGCGCTATTTCCGCTATCACTTTGCTCAGACGGTCGCGTTCCTGCTGACCTATGCGCTGGCGAGCGCCGGGCTGCTGCTGCTCGGCGGGATGCTGATCCTGCGCGGGCAATTGTCGCTGGGACAGCTGGTCGCGGCCGAACTGATCCTGTCGGGGGTCTTTTACGGCATCTCGCAATTCGGCTGGTATCTCGACACCTTCTACGACCTCGTCGCCAGTTCCGAGGAATTGTCGCTGCTGTTCGCCATCCCGCAGGAAACCACCGTGCGCGGGGAGAATGGTCCGCGCGACGGTTCGGTCAAGCTGACCGACGTGGTGTTCGACGATGCCCGCTACGACCTGACGCTGGCGGCGGGCGAACAGCTGGTCACGGTCGCCGAACCGGGGGCCGAGCGGCGACTGTCGATGCTGCTCAAGCGGCATGCGGTGCCCGAACGCGGTCTGGTCCGCATCGGCGGGGCCGATCTCGGCTCGTTCGACATGTACCGGCTGCGTTCGGACGTCACGGTGCTCGACCGATCGACCATCGTCGAGGCGACGATCCGCGAATATCTGCGGCTCGCCTCCGAGCAACTCGATACGGCGGCGATGGAGGCGCTGGCGACGGTCGGGCTGGAACGCCGCATCGCCAGCCTGCCCAAGGGGCTCGACACGCAACTGGGATCGACCGGCTATCCCCTGAGCGTCGGCGAGACCATGGCGCTCAAACTCGCCAATGCCCTGCTGGTCCGGCCCAGGTTGCTGCTGCTCGGCCAGCTCTTCGACCTGTTGCCGCCCGAACGGCTGGTCGCGGCGCTGCGGTTGCTCAAGGCGCATGGCACAACCGTGCTGCTATGTACCGGCCGACCCGAGGATCTGACGCTCGACGGCTATCTCCATCTCGGCCTGGCCCGGCAACGCCGGTTCGAACGGCTCGCCGATCTGCAGGCCGCCGCCAACCAGGAGGGCGAAGATGCCGCATCCGCCTGAAACCATGGCGCATTTCCGCACGCTTGCCACGTTGCGCCCGCCGCGCGTCGCCGTTGCCGTCGCGTGGCTGCTGGTGATCGGGGTCGTGGCGGCGGTGTTCGTCCTGTTCTTCGTACCCTGGCTGCAGACCGCGCAGGGGCGCGGGCAGGTCGTCTCGCTCGATCCCGAGGACCGCGCGCAGGAGGTGACCGCGCTGGTCCCCGGGCGGGTCGAGCGCTGGTATGTCCATGACGGCCAGCATGTCGCGCGCGGCGATCCGATCGCGCGGATCGTCGACCTCGATCCCAATCTGTTGTCGCGGCTGGCCGCCGAACGCGCGCAGGTGCAGGCGGAGATCGCCAGCGTGCAGCAGTCGCAGGCGGTGGCACAGATCGATGTCGGCCGGATGCGGCAACTTTTTTCCGAAGGCCTGGCATCGCGTCGCGACTATGAACAGGCCCAGATCAAGGTTGCCGAATCGGGGGCGAAGCTCGCCGAATCGCGCGCCAAGCTGAACCGCATCGACGTGCAGCTCAACCGCCAGTCGGCGCAGCTGGTCCGTGCGCCGCGCGACGGCCGCATCCAGAATCTGAGCGCCGCGACCGGCGGCGCGCTGGTGTCGGCGGGCACGGTGCTGGCGGTGGTCGCGCCCGAGCGGGTCGAGCGCGCGGTCGAATTGCTGATCGACGGTCGCGACGTCCCGCTGCTGCGGCCCGGACGGCCGGTGCGGTTGGAGTTCGAAGGGTGGCCGGCGATCCAGTTCAGCGGCTGGCCGTCGGTCGCCTATGGCTTTTTCGACGGGCGCGTCCGTACGATCGATCCCAATGCCAATGCGCAGGGGCTGTTCCGCATCCTCGTCGAACCGGCGCCGGGCAAGCCCGCCTGGCCCGAGCGGCGCTTCGTCCGGCTGGGGGGCAAGGTCTATGGCTGGGTGCAGGGGGAGACGGTCACCGTCGGCTATGAACTGTGGCGGCAGCTGAACGACTTCCCGCTCGAATTCGGACAGGCCGCGACCGATAAGACGGGGCAGGCCGGCGACAAGGAAGAGGACAAGAAGATTGCGACGAAGGCGGGCAAGCCGAAATGATCCGCTTCCTGTCCGTGTTGCTCGCCGCGCAGCTTCCGCTCGCCCCCGTGGCGCGCGGGCAGACTCCGCCCGCGACCCCGGCGCCCGCCACCGCGCCGCTGACGCTCGACGAGGTGCTGCGTGCGTCCGCCCGGGCCGCGCCGCAGATCGTCGAGGCGCTGGCCAAGGTCCGCTCCGCCGAAGGCCGTGCCATCACCGCCGACGGCGCGTTCGACACGGTGTTCGATGCCGAAGGGCGCTCGCGCGCGCTCGGCTATTATGACGGCACCTATGTCGCCGGGCGCGCGACGCGGCCGCTGACCGGCAATGGCGGCTATGTCTATGGCAATTACCGCGTCAGCCGCGGCGATTTCCCGGTCTATGAGGACGAGCAATATACCAACCGGCTGGGCGAGGCGAAGGTCGGCGCGCTTTATGCGCTGTTGCGCGACCGGCTGATCGACGAGCGGCGGACGAAGCGGACACTGGCGGCGGGCGATATCGACATTGCCCGGTTCGAACGCGGCGCGGTGGCGATCGGCGTGCAGCGCCGCGCGATCGACGCCTATCAGAACTGGGTCGCCGCCGGGTTGCGGCTGCGCGCCTATCGCGACCTGCTCGCCTTGTCCGAAAGCCGGCGCGGCGGGCTGGCGCGGCAGGTCCAGCTCGGCGCGCGGCCCGAGATATTGCTGGCCGAGAACGACCAGAATCTCGTCCGCCGCCGCGCGCTGGTGGTGCGGGCCGAGGGGGATTTCGCCGCCGCCGCCAATGCGCTGTCGCTCTACTATCGCGATGGCGCGGGCGAACCGCTGCTGGTCGGACCGGAACGGCGGCCGAGCGATATCGGCGCACTGGCCGGGGTCGCCGCCGTCGCCCGCGACGATTTCGTGCAGCGCCGCCCCGACCTGCAGATGTTGTTGACGCGGATCGACCAGGGGACGGCGCGGCTGGCGCTGGCGGAAAACGATCTGCGCCCGCGGCTCGACCTGCGCGGTGAGGTCGGCAAGGATGTCGGCCCGGTCGGGCTGGGTGGGCCGTCGCGCACCCCGCTGGAGGCGGCGGTCGGCTTCCGCTTCTCGTTGCCGCTGCAGAACCGCGCCGCCAAGGGACGCGTGGTTGAGGCGCAGGCCGAACTGGACGCGCTGTCGGCGCGCAGCCGTTTCCTGCGCGACCAGATCGCCGTCGAGGTGGAGGGGATCGCGATCGGCGTCGGCGCGGCCGAGCAACTGGCGGCGATCGCCGACCAGGAACGGCAACTGGCCGAACGGCTGGCGGCGGCCGAGCGGCGCCGGTTCGAACTCGGGTCGAGCGACTTCTTCCTCGTCAACCAGCGCGAGGAAACGGCAAACGACGCCCGCGTCCGCCTGATCGACGCGCAGGCGCGCATCGCCGCCGCCCGCGCCGAACTCGCCGCCGCGACGGCGGATCGTGCGGCGCTGGGGCTCGATCCCTAAAGGGGGTAATCGGCAGCGGCCGATCCATTCCTGCGCCGACGATGACACCACGCCCGGTCCGTCGACACCCGTCAGCGCCAGCAGGCTGCGCCGGGGCGCCGCTTGCGATTGGCTGGATCAAACATCCAGCTCCCCGATACCGCGCATTCGTCCGGCACAGCTTCGGTTACAGCCGCGTGCGCAGCGTGATACCATAGGTTCGGGGATCGCCCAGCGTGCCCGTGATCGCGCCGGTATTGGCGGCGGCGCGCGACAGGAAATAGGTTTCGTCGGTCACGTTGCGGCCCCACAACTGGATATCGAACAGCCCGTCGTCGGTGCGGAATCCGAATCGCAGATTGACCAGATCATAAGCCGGGATCACCGAATAGCGGCTGAGGCTGGCGGTGGTGTTGGTGCTTGAGCGATAGCTGTAATCGCTGCCAAAATAGACCTCGCCCGACCGGCCGGCGATGTTCGCGATTGGCGCGCGGACCTCGCCGCCCGCCGATGCCGCCCATTCCGACACGCCTGGCAATCGCTGCCCCGACAGATCGCACAGCGTGCGGCCCGTAATTTCGATCGGGCAGGGCGCATTGGCATAGGAGATGTAACGCGCATCGTCATAGGTGCCCGAGGCATAGAGCGTCAGCCACCGCGTCGGCGTCGCGCGCACATCGCCTTCGAACCCGCGCGTGCGGACCTTGGCGGCATTGGTGAAGAAGCTGACGCCGTTGCGTTCGATATCGATGATCGTCGTCTGATAGTCCTTCACATCGGTCCAGAAGGCGGCGGCATTGGCGGTCAGCCGCCCGCCGAACCACGTCGTCTTGACGCCCGCCTCATAGCTGTCGATCGTCTCGGGCGCGATCACCGGGTTGGCGGCGAACTGTCCGGTGGTGGTGATGTTGGCTAGGTTCAGCCCGCCGAACTTGTTGCCGCGTGCATAGGTGACATAGCCCAGCACCGGTTCGGCGACCTTCCACGACAGCGTCGCCTGTCCCGACAGCCGCCCGGCCTTGGTCTCCGCCTCATAGCGATTGGCGATGCCGTAGCGCGAGCGGATCGTCTGCGCCGCCGTCTGCTGCGCCGCGGTCAGCCCGGCCAGCGACCGCCCGGTCGCGACCTGATCGAAATAACCGGTCTTGGTTTCATAGGTATAGCGCAGCCCCGTGGTCAGATCGACGCCGGGGACGACATGCCATGTCGTCTGGGCAAAGGCGGCATAGCTGTCGGTGACCGGGCGCGACTGGCTGACGACATTGTAATCGTTGAGCGCCGCCGCGCCGACTGCCGCGTTGGTGGTCGGTGGCAGGAACCAGTCGGCGGCGCGGGTGCCGTAGCGATTGACTGCCTCCGCCCGGATTGACTGGTAGAGATAATAGAGACCCGCGACATAATCGACCGGGCGGTCGCCGTTCGATGCGATGCGCAGTTCCTGGCTGACCTGCCGCTGTTCGTTGCTCTGGTGGAAATCGGCGCCGGCATCGATGCTGGTGCTGTCGCCGTCATTATGAGGATACCAGTTCCACGCGCGATAGGCGGTGACCGACGTCAGCGTCGCCGCACCGAGATCGAGATCGGCGGTCAGGTTGATGCCATGCTGGTTCATCGCATAGCGCGGATTGGCATCGACATCGGTTGTGCGGAACGCAGGATCGGCCGGGACCGGGGTATAGCCGAGCCGCGCGGCGCGATCGTAATAGTTGTTCGCGAAGTTGGTGCCGTTGTCATAGCTCCGGATCGCACCCAGCAGGATGCTGCCGGCGGTGAACGAATGCTGCCGTCCCCAATCGCCGATCAGCCGCAGCGTCAGCGTGTCGGTCGGCTTGTACAGCAACTGCCCGCGCAGGTTCAGGTCGTGGAAATCCTGCCCCAGCCGCCCGTCGAAACGGTTGCGGGTAAAGCCGTCGCGATCGGTCTTCGACACGAACAGCCGCGCGGCGAGGCTGTCGGTGATCGGACCCGAGACATAGGCGTGGAGCTGGCGGAACCCGACATTGCCGAGCGACACGTCGCCACCCGCTTCGGGTTCGAACGTCGGGGCCTTGGTCGTGACGACCACCGCGCCGGCCGAGGTATTCTTGCCGAACAGCGTCCCCTGCGGCCCGCGCAGCACCTCGATCCGCTCCAGATCGGCAAGGTCGAACACCGTCTGTCCCGGCCGCGCCAGATAGACGCCGTCGACATAGACCCCGACCGCCGGCTCCAGCCCGTCATTATACACCGCGACATTGTTGCCGAGGCCGCGGATGTTGATGCTGGTGTTGCGCGGGTTGGTGTTGGTGACGACCAGGCTGGGGGTCAGCTGTTGCAGGTCGCGCAGATTATAGGTCCGCGTCGCCTCGATCTGCGCCGCGCCGAACGCGTTGATCGCGATCGGCACGTCCTGGCTGCGTTCGGCGCGGCGGCGTGCGGTGACCACGATATCCTCGCCGGTCGCGGTGTCCTTTGGGGCTTCGTTGTCAACTTCGGCGGTCGTCGGCACCGGATCGGCGGCAAAGGCGGGCATGGCGAACAGCGCGGCGCCGGCGAACAGGGACAGGCGGCAGGCGCGGGCGGGCGAAATCGGCATCGATGGTCCTTCGGTCACGAATGGCGGCGGCACCCGCCGGACCGCCACTGGCTAGGATAGGGACGCCATCGAAACGAACAGACTAATTCCCATTTAATTGATAGATATTCTTTATTGTTGGAACTCAACGGGTGGCTATGCCGTGCGTGTAACCTTCGTCACCTTTGGAGTGCCCATGCCGGCCAAGCCCCTGATCGCCGCCGCTTTCCCCGCGCTGCTGCTCGCGCTCCCCGCCGCCGCCGCCCCCGACACCCCGCCGGTTCCGCCCGCGCCGGCGGTCGCGCCCAAAAACGCTCCCAATTTCCTCGTGATCGTCGCCGACGACCTCGGCTGGTCCGACCTCGGTGCGTTCGGCGGCGAGATCGCGACCCCGAATCTCGACGCGCTGGCGCTCTCGGGCGTGCGCTTCACCGGCTTCCACACCGCGCCCACCTGTTCGCCGACCCGCTCGATGCTGATGAGCGGCGTCGACAATCATCAGGCCGGCCTCGGCACCATGGCCGAACTGCTCAGCGACGCGACGACCGGCCGGCCGGGCTATGAGGGGTATCTGAACGACCGCGTCGCCTCGATCGCCGAACTGTTGCGCGCCGGCGGCTATGCCACGCTGATGTCGGGGAAATGGCATCTCGGCCTCACCCCCGATCGCGAACCGGCGGCGCGCGGTTTCGAACATAGTTTCGCGCTGCTACAGGGCCTGTCGAACCATTTCGGCGCAGACCAGAACAAGGCGTGGACCAAGGCCGGCCTGAACCCCAGCTACCGCGACGACGGCAAGCCCGCCGCGCTCCCCGCCGGCCGCTATTCGACCGATTATTTCGCCGATCGCCTGATCGGCTATCTCGATCAGGCGAAGCGCGCGGGTGACGTCCGCCCGTTCTTCGCCTATCTCCCCTTCACCGCGCCGCATTGGCCGCTACAGGCCCCGGCGGAGACGATCGCGAAATATAAGGGCCGCTACGACGCCGGCTACGAAGCGCTGCGCGACGCTCGCCTTGCCCGTCAGAAACAACTCGGCCTTGTCTCCGCCGATGCCGTTGCCCATGCCACCGAACAGGTCCGCCCCTGGGCGTCGCTCTCGGCCGAGGAACGCGCGATCGAGGCCCGCAAGATGGAGGTCTATGCGGCGATGGTCGACCGGCTCGACCAGAATGTCGGGCGGGTGATCGCGGCGCTGAAGGCGCAGGGCCGCTATGACGACACGGTCATCCTGTTCCTTGCCGACAATGGGCCGGAGGGGAATGTGATCGAACAGCCCTCCCCCCGCTTCAAGGTCGCCGATCTGAAGGCGCCGCCGGCCGACCCCGATGCGCCGACGCTGCCCGATCCGTCGCTTCGCATCGATAACCGTCTCGCCAATATCGGTAAGGCGACCAGCTATGTCGGCTATGGTCCGGGCTGGGCACAGGCCAATTCGACGCCGTCGTGGCTGGTGAAGGGCTATCCGAGCGAGGGCGGCATTCGCGTCAGCGCCTTCGCCGCGGGCCGGGGCGTGACCGGCGGCGGACGCATCGCCACCGCCAATCTCGACGTGCGCGACATTGCACCGACGCTGCTCGACTATGCCGGGCTGACCCAGCCCGCAACCTTTGCCGGCCGCGCGATCCTGCCGCATCAAGGGCACAGCCTGCGCCCGGTGCTCGCGGCGACCGCCCCGACGGTGCGAAGCGCCGACGAAGCGGTCGGCTACGAACTCTTCTACCGCCGTGCGCTGCGCAAGGGTGACTGGAAGGTCGTGTACCTGCCCGCTGGGACCAACCGCTATACGCGCAAGGGGGTCAGCACCGGGCGGTGGCAATTGTTCGATGTCGCGCGCGATCCGGGCGAGACCCGCGATCTGGCCGCTGCCGAACCGGCGCGGCTCGCCGAACTGGTCGCCGCCTATGACGCCTATGCGAAGGACAAGGGCGTCGTGCCGCTGCCCCCCGCCGAAACCCCGGCGGCCGGCGTCGCCAAGCCATGAGGCGGACGGCGGCGCTGCTCGCGGCGATGGCCGGGCTGGGTTCGATCGGCGCGAACCGCCCCGCCGTGCATTGCGATGCGACCGATCCTTGCGTCGCGATCCCAGCCGGCACCGTGCTGCTGGGCGAAGACGGCGCCGGCCGACCCGGCCGGGCAACCCCCGTCGCCGCCTTCCGCATCGACGCGCATGAGGTGACCAACCGCCAGTTCGCCGCCTTCGTCGCCGCCACCGGCCATCGCACCCGCGCCGAACGCGAGGGTGGCTCGGCCGTGTTCGTAGCACCTACCGAACCGGTGCCGCTCGACAACGCCGCACGCTGGTGGCGGTTCGTGAAAGGCGCGGACTGGCGCCATCCGCAGGGGCCGGGCAGCGCGATCGACGGCCATTGGCAGGACCCGGTCGTGCATGTCGACCGCACCGACGCCGCCGCCTATGCCGCATGGGCCGGCGGCTTCCTGCCCGATGTCGAGCAATGGGAACGCGCCGCGCGCGGCGGTCAGACCACCGCGCGCGATGCGATGGCATGGGCGTTCGACCATGGCAGGCCGCGCGCTAATATCTGGGAAGGCGTCTTCCCGATGCGCGATACCGCCGACGATGGCTATGCCGGCATCGCCCCCGTCGCGCGCTTTCCCGCGAACGACTTCGGCCTGTACGACATGGTCGGCAATGTCTGGGAATGGGTCGCGGGGGACGGTCCGGTCGGACTGGTCAAGGGCGGCAGCTTCTTATGTGCCACCAATTACTGCGCGAATTTCCGCCCTGCGGCGTTCCAGGCACAGGAACAGGATTTCCCGACGTCGCACATTGGCTTCCGAATCGCCTACTCCGAATAAAAGGAACCGCGGACCTCGGCCGGAAGCTGGCCTGCGCCATCCGCGCGGATGCGGGACGAACCGCAGATTGCCGATGCAACCTCTAGGCGAGCGTCCTTTCCAGCGGCCGCGCCGGTCCTGCCGCGCGGTTCAAAACCGCCATCCGAAATTTTTTGAATCGGCCGTGACGCGAATGCGAGCAGGCTGACCAATTTTCAGGCAACGCCTCCGGTTTGGAGTCGGACGGTAGTGCGCTGTTTTCAAGGCGAAAACATCGCGGGCCATAAAGGTGAGATACCGACACCATAGTCGGCTGCCCATTTATTCGGCGACTTACGAAGTTGCGGCAAGACAAACCGGTCTAGATTGGTACTTTTTTTGGTAAGACCATCTTGACGACCAATCGCAATCATCTGACAAGTCGCCATCCGCATACGGAATACCGTGTCGGAACCTAGTCAACGGGCTTCGCCCGGTCCCGCGTATCCGCCGATCCTTTCCATGCCTTTGACGAGGTAGATGATTATGCGCGTCCACCAGTTTTCCCCCGCCGCCTCGCGAATCTCATGGCGCGCCTTGCTGATCGCGGGCGGCGCAGCGCTGCTGACCAGCCCCGCGCTGGCGCAGGAGTCCACAACCGCACAACCGCCCGCCGACCCGCAGGCGCAGGCGCAGACGCCCAAGCCGAGCCTGCCCGCGCCACAGACCGCGCAGGAAGTCGTGACCGGACAGGAGGATGCGGGCGGTGGCGAGATCACCGTCACCGGATATCGCCGCTCGATCGCGACCGCGCTGGAGGCGAAGCGCGCCGATGTGCGCGTGACCGACGGCATTTCGTCGGAGGATATTGGCAAGTTCCCGTCGGAAAACATCACCGAAGCGGTGCAGCGCATCTCGGGCGTGCAGATGTCGAACGTCAACGGACGCGGCGCGACGATCAGCATCCGCGGCCTTGGCCCGCAATATGCCAACACGACGATCAACGGGCAGACGTTCCAGAGCGCCGACTTCACCGACGGCTTCCGCTACGACGTCGTGCAGACCGATCTCGCGTCGAGCATTCAGGTCATCAAGTCGCCGACCGCCAATATGGACGCCGGCGGCCTGTCGGGCACGGTCAATATCGATACGCTCAAGCCGCTGGAATATCGCGGCGATCATATCATCCTGTCGGTGAAGGGTCAGAAGGCGGAGAATGCCGATGGCGGCATCACGCCGAAGGTCAGCGCGACCTATGTGAACAAATATCTCGACAACAGGCTCGGTGTGTTTCTGAACGCCAGCTACCAGAAGCTGAAGGATCGCGCCGACTATCTGTGGATGGACCGCTGGTTCACCACCGCAACCAGCGCCGGCACCGTCTATACACCGCGCCGCCTGCGCTATCGCCGGATCGATCGCGAAACCAACCGCCTGTTGCTCAACGCCGGGCTGCAATATCAGCCGACGGAGACGCTCGAACTGGCGGCCAGTGCGATCTATGCCCGCGACCACACGACCTATGACGTCAATCAGCAGGTATTCGGGTTCGACCGCACCCGGCAGACCATCACCAAGACGCAGGGCCTGACCAATTCGGCGATCACCGCCGACAATGTCTATACCGACAACAACCGGCAGGCGGAGAAGCGCAACCTGTCGAGCGCCGCCTATACTGCGACCGCCAAGTGGAACAGCGAGGGCTGGCACGCGCAACTGGTCGGTCACTATACCAAGGGCGACTCACTGCAGCGTGAGGATGCGGCGATCTATTCGGTCTATATGAACGGGCTCTCGCTCGACTATTCGGACCCAGATGATGTGAAGTTCAGCGTCACGACGCCGCTGACCGATACGAACCAATATGCGACCAATCGCCTGTTGCGCGCGACCTATCCGAACGGTGCCACCCGTCTGGCCGACGCAGCGGAACGCGCGACGCAATTCGACCTGACCCGCGATCTCGACGGTGGCTTCCTCAAGTCGGTGACGATCGGTGCAAAGTATCGGCACGAAAGCTTCGACCGGCATGTCTCGCGCCACGATCGCGACGCATCGGGCGCGGTACCGTTCACCGCCTTTCCGACGATCGCCAGTGCCAATTACCTCGTCACCGACTTCCTGAATGGGCGGATGTCGATCCCGAACAGCTGGGTCGCGCCGTCGCTCGCCGCCAACGAACAGGCGTTGAAGGACCAGAACGTCACCGTGCCCGACCTGTTCGCGCCGGAATCGAGCTATCAGGTCGATCGCTTCATCCCGTCGGTCTATGCGATGACCAACATCGACACGACGCTGTTCGGCATGGGAGTGCGCGGCAATATCGGCGGCCGTTACGAACGGACCAAGCAGAAGATCGCGGGTTATCTGACCCGCGACGTGCCGGGGGCCGAGGTCGACGCGGTCGCCGGCACATATGTCACGCGCAAGGACTATGGCAATTTCCTGCCGAGCGCGGCGCTGATCCTTGACGTGACCGACGGGGTGCTGGTGCGCGCGGCGGCCGCCAAGGTGCTGGTGCGCCCGCTGCTCAATTCGAACACCTCGCTGGCGCAGGTCCGATCGACCACGCGCGACAGCCAGAACCGGGTGTTCAACAATATCGATCTGGGTCAGGCGAACCTGTCGCCGCTGACCGCCAAGCAGTATGATCTCGGCGTCGAATATTATTACGGACAGGGCAACGCGCTCAGCCTGAACGGTTTCTGGAAAGATATCCGCAACGGCACCTTCTCGCGGCTGATCTGTCCCTCGACCTTCGAAGGAGCGTCGCTCGCGATCGACGGCGACGGCGAATGCCGGGCTGCCAATGGCGAATATTACGACATCACCGAAACGCTGAACGACAGCTCGACGGTGACGATCAAGGGGTTCGAGGCGGCGTGGACCCAGTCGCTGGACAATCTGCTGCCGGTCGACGGCTTCGGCTTTACCGGCAACTATACCCGCGTGATCCCGGAGAAGGTCGCCAATGGTCAGGGCTACCGCGTCCGCAACCTGTCGCGGCAGACGTGGAACTTCACTGGTTATTGGGAGGACGACACCTTCTCGATCCGGGCATCGGTCAATCGCCGCAGCTCGTACGAGCAGGATTTCTCCGACAGCTTCTTTGCGCGCGAAGGCCATACCGTGCGAGGCCGCACCCAGGTCGATCTGGCGCTTGGCTATGCGGTGAACGAGCATCTGAACTTCGCGGCGGGGGTCATCAACCTCAACGACGCCAGCGAGGAAGCGTATAAGGACTTCACCGATCGCTGGCAGATGAGCAGCGTCACCGGCCGGAACTATTACCTGTCGGCGACCGCGCGCTTCTGATCCGGTGATGGCGGGATGGGGGGTGCCGGACCTACCCCCATCCCGTCGCTATCGCGTTCCGGCGGGGGTGTGCGATGACGATTTCGAGGACGCTGTTCTGGGCCGGGGCGATGGTGCTGGCCGGGATCGCCACTCCCCTTTCCGCCCGCCCCGCCCTGACGGACCCCGCGCTGAAGGCCGAACTGACCGGCGTCGCGGCGGCACGGGCGGCGCTCGCCCGGTTGCGGCTCGCACCCGAACGGCTCGTGCTGACGCTGACCCCCGGTACCGATCCGGCCTATAGCATCACCGCCGATGGTCGCCGCACCCGCATCGACGCGACCTCGCCGGTGGCGCTGGTGCGTGGCACCTATAGCTATTGGAACGCGGCGGGCGCGGCGTCGCTCAGTTGGGAGGGCGACCGGATCGCGCTGCCCGCGCGGCTGCCACAGGGCACGACCGGACCGGTAATGTCGCCCTTCGCGCACCGCGTGTATCTGAACACCTGCACCTATGGCTACACCACGCCCTTCTGGGGTTGGGCGCGCTGGGAACGCGAGATCGACTGGATGGCGGCGCAGGGCGTCGACATGCCGCTGGCGATGGAGGGGCAGGAATATATCTGGCGCGCGCTGTGGCGGGAGAACGGCCTGTCCGATGCCGCGATCGCCGCGTCGATGTCCGGTCCCGCCTTTCTCCCGTGGCAGCGCATGGGCAATATCGAGGGGTATCGCGGCCCGTTGTCGGCCAACTGGATCGACGACAAGCACGCGCTGCAACGCCGTATCCTGTCGCGGATGCGTGCGCTTGGCATGACGCCGGTGCTGCCCGCCTTTGCCGGCTATGTGCCCAAGGCGTTCGCCGACGCCCATCCCAAGGCGCGGATCTACAAGATGCGGGCATGGGAAGGGTTCAACGCCACCTATTGGCTCGACCCGTCCGATCCGCTGTTCGCGGTGCTGGCGAAGCGGTTCATCGACCTCTACACCCGCGAATATGGCCCGGGGCAATATTACCTAGCCGACGCCTTCAACGAAATGGTGCCGCCGATCGCCGAGGACGGCAGCGACGCCGCCAGCGCGGTGTATGGCGACAGCATCGCCAACACCGCCGCCGCGCGCGCCGCGGCCTTGCCACCCGAAGTCCGCGCCGCGCGGCTCGCCGCCTATGGCGAACGGCTGTACCGTTCGATCGCCGATGCCGCGCCGGGCGCGACCTGGGTCATGCAGGGCTGGCTGTTCGGCGCGGACAAGCATTTCTGGACGCCCGACGCCATCGCCGCCTTCCTGTCGAAGGTGCCGGACCAGCGGATGCTGCTGCTCGATATCGGCAACGATCGCTATCCCGGCATCTGGCACGATACCAACGCATTCGACGGCAAGAACTGGGTCTATGGCTATGTCCATAATTACGGCGGGTCGAACCCGGTTTATGGCGATCTCGATTTCTATCGCCGCGATCTGGCGGCGCTCGCCGCCGATGGGGGTAAGGGGCGGCTGACCGGGTTCGGCATGTTCCCCGAAGGATTGCACAATAATTCTATCGTCTACGCCAACAGCTATGATCTGGCATGGAATCGCGGCGGCGCATCGATCGCCGGCTGGCTGCACGACTATGCAGCGGCACGCTATGGTTCGGCGAACCCGGCGATCGATGCCGCCTGGGCCGACATCGCGAAGGGCGCCTATAGCAGCCGTTACTGGACGCCGCGCTGGTGGGAGAGCAAGGCCGGCGCCTATCTGTTCTTCAAGCGTCCGACCGAGGCGGCGACCGCTTGGCCGGCATCGCCGGGCGACCCGGCGGCGTTGCGCGCCGGGATCGACCGGTTGCTGGGTCAGGCACCGCAACTGCACGGGGAGGCGCTCTATCGCTACGATCTGGTCGACTTCACCCGCCATTACGCACTGCTTCGGCTCGACGCGCGGGTGAAGCGGGCGGTGACCGCCTATGCTGCGGGCGACGTCGCCGACGGCGACCGGGCGGCAGCGGGGATCGCGCCGCTGGCGCGGGCCGTCGACCTGCTGCTCGGCAACCAGCAGGAGACGCTGTCGAGCTGGATCGACATGGCCCGCGCCTATGCCCGGACCCCCACCGACGCGCGCGATTTCGTCGCCAATGCCAAGGCGCAGGTGACGGTCTGGGGTGGTGACGGCAATCTCGCCGATTATGCGTCGAAGGCGTGGCAGGGCATGGTCGCCGATTTCTACCTGCCGCGCTGGCAACGCTTTCTCCAGGACCGTCGCGCCGCCGCCGTCACCGGCAAGCCGTTCGACGATGCCGCCTTCCGCACCGCGATGAAGGCATGGGAACGCGACTGGGTGCATGACAAAAAGGTCTATCGCCGCACGCGCCCGCGTGACGTTATCGCACAGGCGCGCACGGTATTGGTACTGGCAGACGCCGAATGAGCGCACCCGGCCGCGCGCGCTTCGTCTCGCTCGACATGTTCCGAGGCGCGACGATCTTCTTGATGATCGTCGTCAACACCGCCGGGCCGGGCGCCGCGCCCTTCGCGCAACTGAGCCATGCACCATGGTTCGGCTTTACTCTGGCCGACCTGATCTTCCCGACCTTCCTGTTCGCGGTGGGCAATGCGATGAGCTTCGCGCTGCGGCCCGACCTTGCCGCCCGCGCCTTTCTTACGCGCGTGGCGAAGCGGGCGGCGCTGATCTTCCTGCTCGGCTTTCTGATGTTCTGGTATCCGTTCGTGGCACCCGGACCCGATGGCGGCTTCGTGGCAAAGTCGCTTGGCGATGCGCGGATCCCCGGCGTGCTGCAACGGATCGCGCTCTGCTATCTGCTGGCCGCGCCGATCGCCCGCTATTGCTCGCCGCGCGCGGTATTGGTGATCTGTGCTGCGTTGCTCATCGGCTATTGGCTGATCCTGCTGGGGTTCAGTCCGGCGGGACAAGCGTATGCCCCGCTCGGCAATATCGGCACGACGATCGACCTGACCCTGTTCGGGCGCGATCATCTCTATCGCAAGATGGGCGGGTTCGATCCCGAAGGGCTGCTCGGTACGCTGCCGGCGACGGTCAACGTCCTTGCCGGCTTTCTGGTTGGCCGTCGGGTGCAACGGGCTGGCAACCATGCCCGGTCGGTCGCGGGGATCGCATTCGCTGGCGCGGGATCGATCGCGCTCCCGCTTCTCTGGTCGCCCTGGTTTCCGATCGGCAAGCGGCTGTGGACCGGGCCGTTCGCGTTGCTGACGATCGGCATCGACATGCTGTTGCTGGCCGGTTTCGTCTGGGCGATCGAGGTGCGCGGGGTTGCCGTCGGGCGGCGCTTCCTGACCATCCTCGGGCGCAATCCGCTCGCGATCTATATCTTCTCCGAACTGCTGGTCGTGACGCTGCAACTGGTGCCGGTACCGCCCTATGGCGGGCTGTACGACTGGATCGGCATCGCCGTCTTCCAGACGATTGCCCCCGGCCCGGTCGGGTCGCTGGCCTGCGCCATCTGCTACGCGCTGGTCTGCTGGACGTTTGGCTGGTGGCTAGACCGCCGCGGCTGGCTGCTCAAAGTCTAGGGGAGTGGACGCTGATCGGCGCCGCAGGATTGTGGCGACCGGAGTGACCATAGCGAGATGGTTACGGCGGCTTTCCGAAGCCGATAACGACCCGATTACGGCGCCCGGAAGACCCGCTCCTGTTCATCCCCAATGATGCGCCGCGGCATCCGCTCCTACTTATCGCCCTTCAGCATCAGCTTTAAGAACCAGTATGCATCACCCCGACCAATGCTGTGCGGGTGACTTCGGCGACTTCCTACGTAGTGGGTTCAGATGCCACTGGCTGCCGGAGACTACCGATTTTTCGGTTTCCCTCGCCCTAAGGGGAAGTGGTGCCCCACAGGGGACAAAGATGGGCACTCAGAACATTGGGAAATTTTTGTCCCAAGGACATGACTAACTCGAACGCTGCAGCATTCGGGCGTCCATCTAATAATCAGGCGGCATAACCGTCGCTTAACTCAGCATACATTCGGAATGGAGTCCGGTCCGGCCTGACCAGCACGCGCGGCGGCACGGCGGCCAGGTCGTTGGTGCGCAGGGCGAGGCGCAGTTCGGGGGTCAGGAGCGTCATGCCGCCACCTCCTGGGCTTGCGCCGCTGCATGCCGGGCGAGCAGACAGTCGGCGGCGTGTGACGGGGCCCCGGCCGCACGGAAGATCACGCGATTGCCTGACACCTCAGTGATCGTGGTGTCGAGCGGGCCGAGTACGCCTTCCCATGCCATCGGCGCGACTTGGCTGAGGTGCATTTCGAGATAGTCGACCTCGCCGCGATTGATCTTCTCGCGCGCGACCGGGTCGCCGCTATAGGGCAGACGCTGGGTGATGCCGTCGACCGCCGCAGTGCGCCGCGGAGGCACCGGTCCACAGATTGACGCGGAACGGCTGTTCCTCGGCATGCTCGGCCGCCATGCGCCGCGCCAAGGCTTGCGGCACCGTCTTGGGATAGCCGGAGCCGGTGAAGCCGCTGGTCGCCACCGTCTCGTCGGGGCGGATCAGGGCGGCGGCGGCGGTGTCGGCATCGGTGATACGGGAACGCAGGGTGGGGCAGGCGATACGATCGGTCATTGTCACTCCCAAGGCGGCGGGCGGGGCCGAAACCGCCGCCCGCCACGGTGTCACGCAGCGAGGTCGAGGACGATGCGGCCCTCGATCTGGCCCCGGCGCATCCGGTCGAACACTTGGTTGACCTCGGCGAGCGGCGCGGTGGCGACCGTGGCCTTGACCTTGCCGTCAGCGGCGAAGTCGAGCGACTCCTGCAGGTCGAGCCGGGTGCCAACGATCGATCCGCGCACGGTGATACCGTTCAGCACCAGCCCGAAGATGTTGAGCGGAAAGTCACCCGGCGGCAGGCCGTTGAGGGCGACGGTGCCGCCGCGCGCCATCATGCCCACGGCCTGCGCGAATGCCTTTTCGCTGACCGCCGTCACCAGGGCACCTTGCGCGCCGCCGCCGGTCTCGCGCTTGACCGCCTCGGCCGGATCGCCGTGTCGCGCATTGACGGTGATCTTCGCACCCAGCCGCCGGGCGAGGTCCAGCTTGGCGTCGTCGACATCGACCGCCGCGACGTTCAACCCCATGGCGACCGCATATTGCACCGCCATGTGACCCAGGCCGCCAATGCCGGAGATGACGACCGTATCGCCCGGCTTGGTATTGGTCATCTTCAGCCCCTTATAGACCGTCACCCCGGCGCACAGCACGGGCGCGATCTCGGTAAAGCCGATATTGGCAGGCAGATGGCCGACGAAATTGGGGTCGGCGATGACATAATCGGCAAAGCCGCCATTGACTGAATAGCCGGTGTTGAGCTGGCTCTCGCACAACGTCTCCCACCCGCCCAAGCAGTGCACGCAGTGGCCGCAGGCGGTATAGAGCCACGGCACGCCGACCCGGTCGCCCTCCTTGATGTGCTTGACGCCCTTGCCGACCGCCGAGACATAGCCGACGCCTTCATGCCCCGGAATGAAGGGCGGGTTGGGCTTGACCGGCCAGTCACCCTCGGCGGCGTGCAGGTCGGTGTGGCACACGCCAGAGGCCTGGATCGCGACCTGAATCAGGCCGTCGCTGACCTCCGGCACGGGGACTTCATCAATGCTGAGCGGTTCGCCGAATGCGCGGACGACGGCTGCCTTCATGGTCTTGGCCATGGATATTCTCCTCTCGGATGATGTTGGAGCGGGGATGAGTGCATGCGCCGACCCCGCCTTGATCGGGGTTAAAAGAAGCCGAGCTTTTTGGCCGAGTAGCTAACGAGCAGATTCTTGGTCTGCTGGTAGTGATCGAGCATCATCCGGTGCGTCTCGCGCCCGATGCCGGACCGCTTATAGCCGCCGAACGCCGCGTGTGCCGGATAGGCGTGGTAGCAGTTGGTCCACACCCGCCCCGCCTGGATCGCACGGCCCATGCGGTAGGCGCGGGTGCCGTCGCGCGTCCACACGCCCGCGCCCAGCCCGTACAGTGTGTCGTTGGCGATGCGCAGCGCCTCCTCATCGTCCTTGAAGGTCGCGACCGAGACGACGGGGCCGAAAATCTCCTCCTGAAAGACGCGCATTGTGTTGTTGCCGCTGAGTACCGTCGGCTTGACGTAATAGCCCTCCAGCCCCTCGGGCCGGTTGCGGGTGCCGCCGGTCAGCACCTTGGCCCCTTCGTCGCGGCCGATGTCGAAATAGCCGAGGATTTTCTCCATCTGCTCCTGCGACGCCTGTGCGCCGACCATGGTGGCGGGGTCGAGCGGGTCGCCCTGGATCATCGCCTCGACGCGGGCGACCGCCTTTTCCATGAAGCGGTCATAGATGGATTCGTGGACCAGCGCGCGGCTGGGGCAGGTGCAGACCTCACCCTGGTTGAGCGCGAACATGGCGAACCCCTCGATCGCCTTGTCGAGATAATCATCGTCCTCGGCAGCCACGTCGCCGAAAAAGATGTTGGGGCTTTTGCCACCCAGTTCCAGCGTCACCGGGATCAGGTTTTCCGCGGCATAGGACATGATGAGCTGTCCGGTGCCGGTCTCGCCGGTAAAGGCAATCTTGGCGATGCGCGGGTTCTGCGCCAACGGCTTGCCCGCCTCCACGCCGTATCCGTTGACGATGTTCAGCACGCCCTCGGGCAGCAGGTCGGCAATCAGTTCGGCCAGCACCATGATCGAGGCAGGGGTCTGCTCGGCGGGCTTCAGCACCACGCAATTGCCGGCCGCCAGCGCGGGCGCCAGTTTCCAGCAGGCCATCAGCAGCGGGAAGTTCCACGGGATGATTTGCCCC
This sequence comes from Sphingomonas epibiotica, assembly GCF_039615155.1. Taxonomy (NCBI): domain Bacteria; kingdom Pseudomonadati; phylum Pseudomonadota; class Alphaproteobacteria; order Sphingomonadales; family Sphingomonadaceae; genus Sphingomonas; species Sphingomonas epibiotica. The sequence goes on from NZ_JBDGHY010000006.1 coordinate 227,685, forward strand.
ACCACGCCCAGCGGTTCATGGAAGTGATAGGCGACCGTGTCGTGGTCAATCTCCGAAATCCCGCCCTCCTGCGCGCGGATACAGCCCGCGAAATAACGGAAATGGTCGATGGCGAGCGGCAGGTCGGCGGCGGTCGTCTCGCGGATCGGCTTGCCATTGTCCCAGGTTTCGGCGGTTGCGAGCAGGGACAGGTTCTCTTCCATCCGGTCGGCGATGCGGTGGAGCATCAGCGCGCGTTCGGCGACGCTGGTGCGGCCCCAAGCGTCCTTGGCCTTGTGCGCGGCGTCGAGCGCCAGCTCGATATCGGCGGCCTGGCTGCGCGCGACCTGGCAGATGATCTGCCCATCGATGGGGGATCGGTTGTCGAACCAGCGTCCTTCGACCGGATCGACCCAGCGGCCGCCGATGAAGTTGGCATAGCGCTGTTTGAACGGCGCCGTGCGGGCCTTGATGGCTTGTTGGATCGTCATCGAACCTCTCCTTCGTTTGTTTGAACAAAGGCTCTGCCTGCAGCCCCTTGGGGGCAAGCCCGTCCGCGACAAAGCGTGTGGGTGAAGATGGACTTTCTGTGCCGCAAGCGTAGCATGTGTCGCAAGGCGCGACGCGAACGACGGGCCGGTGTCGCAAATCGCGACAGGTGGAGAAGGATGCGGCGATGGACGGCGCCGGTATAGAACAGGGGCGACGCGCCTATTTCGACCAAGGGCAACTGCCCCTCGAAACCGTGCGCCAGCCGGTGCTGCGATCTTGGCTGCGATGCACCGACATGGGGTTGGCGCAGGGACGGCTTATGGGCAGCGGGCCGCTGGCCGAAAGCGAACTCCGAGCGCTGCGCCAGCGACGCGAGTCGCTCCGCCGCCTATGCCGCCCGGAGCTGGAGATGCTGGCGGGCGAGGCGCGCGATACGGGCAGCGTCGTGATCCTGGCCGATGCGGATGGCATGATCCTCGACACGATCGGCGATACCGGCTTCCTGTCCCGCGCGGCGCAGGTGGCGCTGCGGCCCGGCGTCTCATGGACCGAGGCGAGCACCGGCACCAACGCGATCGGCACCGCGATCGCCGAGCGTCGCCCGATCGCGGTCCACGGCGCCGAGCATTTTTTTGCCGAACATGCGATGTTGAGCTGCGCGGCGACGCCGATCCTCGACCCGCGTGGCGCGATCGTCGGGGCGCTCGACATTTCGGGGCCATCGGCCATCGGCCATGGCCATGCGCTGGGGCTGATCCGGCTGGCGGTGGACCAGATCGAGCATCGGCTGTTTCGCGACCGGTTCGTCGATTGCGGCGTGCTGCGGATGCATGACGATGCCGCGATGCTGGGCACCGCGCGCGAGGGGATATTGGTGTTCCGCGACGAAAGGCTGGTCGCCGCCAACCGGCGCGGGCTGTCGCTGGTCGGGCGCAGCTGGGAGGCGCTGGACGATGCGGCGCTTGGTGAACTGGTCGACATGCAGGGGCAGGCGGCGCGGGGCCGATTGCGCCTGGCCAACGGCGCGACCCTGATCGGCGGCTGGGATGCCGAGGGGCGGGGCGGCGTCGAACTGCCCCCGGCCGCCCGCCCACTGGCCGACGAGCGGGCCGAGGCGATCGACGCGGCACTGGCGGCGCATGACGGCAATGTCTCGGCGGCGGCGCGGCAACTGAGCGTCCATCGCAGCACCATCCACCGGCACCTCGCCCGCCAGCACTGATTGACCATCGTCAATGCGGCGGCCGCGTTCCTTCGTCACCAGGAAGGCGAAGGAGAAGACCCGCCATGGATCGCAACCCATTTCAAGGCAGCGTCGTGCCGTTCGCGCGGCGCTGGCACAGCATCCAGGAAATCGACCTGATCCGCCTGCTTCAGGAGCATCGTCGTCGGCTGGCGCTGTGCGGGCAGGCGGAGGCGATGGCGGATGCCTTGCCCGATCGTCCCGTCGCCGCGACCATGACGCTGTTCCTGCAGGCGCTCGAAACGCTGGTGATGCGGGGCGAGCAGGCGGATGGCGTCTATCTAGAGGCGATGCTGTCCAACGGGCGGGCCGATCTGCTTACCGCCACGCTCCTCGACCATGTCCGCCACCGGCATGAGGCAGATGCGGCGGCGGCACGCGAGCTGGTCGCAGCCTTTGCCGAGGCGGATGCCTTCGCCGCGCCCGAGACGTTGGGCCATATGCTGCGCAGCTTCTTCACGGGATGTCGCCGCGCGGTTGATTTCGAGCAACTGGCCATCATTGCGCTCGCCGGACAGCGACTGACCCCGCAGGCGCGCGGCCTGCTGGTCGATGCGCTGGCGGAGAGTCTGGCGGCTTAGGCAGCCTCGGCGCGTGCCGCCAGCGCCTCGCGGTCGCTGATCGTGATGGCGCGGCCGCCGGGCAGGCCGATCACCCCGCTCTGCTTCATCCGGGTCAGCTGGCGGCTGACCGTCTCGATCGTCATACCCAGCACATCGGCGATCTGCCCGCGCGTCAGCGGCAGGTCGAACGTCACCGGCCCGTCGCGGCTGGCCCGGCACCCGCCGGTCCCGGCGCGCGCCGCCATGTCGAGCAGGAAGCCCGCCAGCTTTTCCCCCGCCGACTTGCGCGCCAGCACCAGCATCCGACCGCGCGCCTCGTTCAGCGATTCGAAGGTGCGCTGGAGCAACAGGCGCTCCATGCGCTGATGATCTTCCAGCACCCGCTCGAAGGCGGCGCGGGGAAAGACGCACAGCTCCGCCTCGGTCAGCGCGGTCAGGGTGAAGTCGACATCGCCCGCATAGGGCTGCCCGAAGAAATCGGCGGGGTAGAGCAGGCCGACCGTCTGCTCGCGGCCGTCGACGGTGGCAGCGACCAGCTTCAGCACGCCGGTCAGCAGGTTGCCGCAGATCACCGCCTCGTCGCCCGCCCAGGCGATGGTCTGGCCGCGCGCGACCCGGCGGCGCTGACCGATGGCGTTCAGGGTGAGCAGCTCCCGGTCGTCCAGGCTGCCGCACAAGGCCCGGTCGCGCACCGCGCAATCGGCACAGATGTCGTTCGGGATCATGGCCTTGCCCTATAGCGCGGCCATGCTCCCCTGTCGCCGGACGGATTGTCCTATCTGTCAGTGTCGCGGTGACACGTCATCCTCCTGCGGCAGATGGAATTCGTGCCAGATGCCGTTGAGGATGCCGAAGCCGATCGCGAGGCCGAGCCCCAGCACCCAGGAAAAATACCACATGAGTCGTTCCTTTCTCAGTAGAAGTCGGGATTGGTGCGCACCGCGTCCGCCGTCACGCGGCCGAACATCACCCGATAGGCCCAGGCGGTGTAGGCGAGCACGATCGGCAGGAAGACGAGCGTGACGAACAACATGATACCCAGCGTCTTCTGCGTGGACGAGGCGTTCCACACCGTCAGGCTGCTATGCGCGTCGATGCTGGACGGCAGGATGAAGGGGAACATCGCGCAGCCGACGGTGGCGATGATCCCCGTCGCGGCGAGCGACGACCCCGCAAAGGCCAGCACTTCGCGTCCGCTGCGGATACCGATCAGCGCCAGCGCGGCCCCGGCAAAGCCCAGCGCGGGCAGCGCCATCATCCACGGGTAGGTTGCATAATTGTCGAGCCATGCGCCGCCCGCTTGCTCCGCCGTCATGCGCAAGGGGTTGGACGGGCCGAGGGGATCGACCGTGCCGACGATCCGGTAGCCGATATCGCCCCATGCGACGAAGGCGAAGCCGACCGCGAAGAGCAGGATGGAGGCGATGGCCGCCACCGTGCCGAATGCCCTTGCCCGGTCGTGGACGGGACCATGCTCGACCTTGATAGACAGCCACGCCGCACCGTGCAGCACCAGCATCGCCACCGACAACAGCCCGCAGACCAGCGTGAAGGGCGTGAACAGCCCGAGCAGCGTCCCGTCGTAAAAGGCGCGCAGGTCGCTATCGAGGCGGAAGGGCGCGCCGAGCAGCACATTGCCGACCGCGACGCCGAAGACGAGCGCGGGCACCAGTCCCCCGACGAACAGCGCCCAGTCCCAGCGGCTGCGCCAGGCCGGATCCGGCTTTTTCGAGCGATACTTGAACCCCACCGGTCGCAGGATCAGCGCGGCCAGCACCAGGAACATAGCAAGGTAGAAGCCGGAAAAGCTGACCGCGTAGACGAATGGCCACGCCGCGAAGATCGCACCGCCGCCCAGGATGAACCAGACCTGGTTTCCCTCCCAGGTCGGCCCGATCGAGTTGATGACCATCCGCCGCTCGGCATCGGTTCGCGCGACGAAGGGCAGGAGCGCGGCGACGCCCAGGTCGAACCCGTCGGTCAGCGCGAAGCCGATCAGCAGCACACCCAGCAGCGCCCACCAGATCAGGCGCAATATCTCATAATCGAACATGTCCTGGCTCCTTCAGGCGGTGACGGGAATGGCGGCGGGGATCGGTCCGGGCGCGGGCTGGTCGTTCCGCTCCTCCGGGCCGTGCGCGATGGCGGCGAGGATCAGCCGGACCTCGATCACCGCCAGCACGCCGTAAAGCGCGGTAAAGCCCGCAAGCGTGGTCCACAGCGCGCCGCGCGATAGCGAACTGGTTGCCAGGAAGGTCGGCAACACGCCCTCGATCGCCCAAGGCTGGCGGCCCAACTCGGCGACGACCCAGCCCAGCTCGATCGCGATCCACGGCAACGGGATCGCCGCCACCGCGAGCCGGAGGAACCAGCGCGAATCCATGTGCATCCGCAGCGAACACAGAATGAAGGCGGTGGCGAACAGCGCGATCATCGCAAAGCCGATCGCCGCCATGATGCGGAAGCTCCAGAAGAGCAGGCCGACATTGGGCACCGTGTCCCAGGCCGCCGCCTCGATCTGTTGCGGCGTCGCGGTGCGCGGATCGGCCATCTGGCGCTTGAGCAGCAGGGCATAGCCCAGGTCGCGCTTGTGCGCCTCGAACCGGTTGCGCTCGCGCATGTCCTGCGGGTTCGCCTTCAACCGCTGAACCGCGTCATAGGCGATCACGCCCGAGGCGATCCGTTCCTGCGCCTTCAGCACCAGTTCGGACATGCCGGTGACGGTACCGTCCAGGCTGCGCGTAGCGATCAGGCCGAGCAGCCAAGGAATCTCGACCTTGTACCGCGTTTCGCGCGCGACGGTGTCGGGATAGCCGAACAGGGTCAGGCCCGAGGGACCAGGCTCGGTGTGCCAGACCGCCTCGATCGCGGCGAGCTTCATCTTCTGGTTGTCGGTCAGCGCATAGCCGCTCTCGTCGCCCAGCACGACGACCGACAGCGAGGAGGCGAGGCCAAACGCTGCCGCCACCGTCATCGACCGGCGCGCGACGGGCAGGAAGCGTCCCTTCAACAGCCAGAAGGCAGACACACCCAGCACCACGACCGAAGCGCAGACATAGCCCGCGCTGACGGTGTGGACGAACTTGGCTTGGGCGACCGGATTGAACAGCACCGCGCCGAAGTCCGTGACCTCCATGCGCATCGTATCGGGATTGAAGCTCGCGCCGACCGGATTCTGCATCCAACCATTGGCGATCAGGATCCACAGCGCCGACAAATTGGTGCCCAGCGCGACCATGAAGGTGACGATCAGATGGCCGAGCTTCGACAGACGGTCCCAGCCGAAGAACATCAGCCCGACGAACGTCGCCTCTAGGAAGAAGGCCATCAGCCCTTCGATCGCGAGCGGCGCACCGAAGATGTCGCCGACATAATGCGAGAAATAGGACCAGTTGGTGCCGAACTGGAACTCCATGGTCAGGCCGGTGGCGACGCCCAGCACGAAGTTGATGCCGAAGATCTTGCCCCAGAAGCGCGTGGTCACGCGCCATTCCGGGCGGTTGGTCATGACATAGACCGATTCCATGATGACCAGCATCATCGACAGGCCGAGCGTCAGCGGCACGAACAGGAAGTGATACAAGGCGGTCGCCGCGAATTGCAGTCGCGACAGGTCTACGACGCCGGGGTCCATGGCATGTCTCCATAAAAGGAGCCGCCCCCCGGCCCCTTGTCGAGGGACTCGCTAAGCTTGGCGCGCCGTGCCGACATTGACCGCGGTCAAAGACTATGGGAGCGGTCGGGGCGACCGTCGGGGCATGACGACGATCACTCATGCTCCCTCGACACCCAAGGCGCGCAACCGCTGGTTGAAGGATGCGACCGGACAGCGCGACGGCGTGACGGGGCTGTTGCTGCTCGATACCTTGGCGGCGATCGGCTTTGCGGCAGGGATCGCGGGCGGCGTGACGGCCGTGACGGGGCAGCGGGCGGTGCTGCCCTGGGCTGTGCTGATGCTAGGCATGGGAGCGTTGCGCGGGGTGTTCGCCACCCTGGCGTTGCGGCGGGGCGCGGGGAGGGCGGGGGCGGTCAAGCGCGCGCAGCGGCTTCGCGCCGTGGCCGCCACGCTGCGTCGCAAGCCCGGCACCCCGATCGACAGCGGCCTGCTCGCCAGCCAAGCCGTCGATGCGGTCGAGGCGCTGGACGGCTATGTCGCTCGCTTCCTGCCCGCGCGCCGGGCCGCCGCCATCGCGCCGATGCTGGTCCTCGCTGCGACCGCCTGTGCCAGTGGGGTGGCGGCAGTCATTCTCGCCGCCACCCTGTTGCCGTTCGTTGCCGCAATGATCTTGGCGGGCGGGGCGGCGGCGAACGAGTCGCGGCGGCAATTCGTCGCCCTTCACCGTCTGTCGGCCCGCTTCGCCGACCGGGTGCGCAGCTTGCCGGTCGTGCTGGCCTTCCGGGCCGAGACACGCGAGACCGAGGCGATCGCTGCGGCGGCGCAGGAACTGGCCGAGCGGACCATGCGGGTCCTGCGGGTGGCGTTCCTGTCCTCCGCCGCGCTGGAGTTCTTCGCGGCGCTGTCGGTCGCGCTGGTCGCGGTCTATTGTGGTTTCGCGCTGCTCGGCCTGCTGCCCTTCGTCGTGCCCGAGACGCTGACCCTCGCCCAAGCGTTTTTCGTGCTGGCGCTTGCGCCCGAATTCTACGCCTCGATGCGCCGCCTTGCGGCGGCCTATCACGACAAGCAGGCGGCGGAGACGGCGGCCGATACGCTGATGCCGCTGGCCGAACCGGCGCCTGTGCCCTTGGTTCGGGTAGCGGCTCCGCTGGTCCTGCGCAATGTCGCCATCCAGTATCCGGGCAGCGACGCCCCGGCCGTCTCGCATCTGTCGTTGCGGATCGAGGCGGGCGAGACGGTGGCGCTGCTCGGCCCGTCGGGCAGCGGCAAGACCAGTGTCCTGCACCTGCTGCTGGGCCTCGCGCCGCTATCGGCGGGAACGGTCGAGGCGGGCGGCGTCCCGCTGGTCTCGCTGGCGGGGCAGGCGAGCTGGGTGGGCCAGCATCCCCTGCTGATCGCGGGTACGATCCGCGACAATCTGACGCTCGCGTATCCCCACGCGGACGAACTGGCGATCCAGCGTGCGGTCGCGGCGGCGGGCTTGGGGCCGATGCTCGCTGCTTGGCCGGGTGGCCTCGACGCAACGCTCGATGCGCGGGGCAGCGGGCTGTCGGGGGGCGAGCGGCGACGGATCGCGCTCGCCCGCGCGCTGCTCTGCCCCGCACCCTTCCTGCTGCTCGACGAGCCGACCGCGCATCTCGACGCCGCCGCCGAAGCCGCACTGATCGCAACCATCGCGCGCGCCGCCAAAGGGCGCACGACGCTGATCGCCACCCATAGCCCCGCGCTGGCCGCCATCGCGAACCGCGTCGTTCATCTGGGACACACTGCATGCCACTCCACAGGCTGATCGTCGTCGAACGCTGGCGGGAACGCCGTCGCCTGCGACAGGCGGGGCTTTGTGCCGCGCTGGTTGCGATCGCGTCGGTGCTGCTACTCGCCTTGTCGGGCTGGTTCCTGACTGCCGCCGCGTTGGCGGGGGGCGCGGGGATCGTCGCGGCGCAGGCGTTCAACTATATGCTGCCCTCCGCCGCGATCCGGTTGCTGGCAATCGTGCGAACCGGGGCGCGCTATGGCGAGCGGCTCGCTAGCCATGGCGCGGCCTTTAGTGCGCTCGCTCGGCTGCGGCCTGCGCTCTATCGTGCGCTCTCGGCCGCGCCGCCCGCGATGGCGCTGGCGCTCGGGCGTGGCGAGGCGACCGCACGGCTGATCGGCGATGTTGATACGGTGGAATGGCGCTTCGTCCGCCTGTCGGGGCCTTGGGGCGTCGCGGCGGCGCTGACATCGGGCGCGGCGCTGACGCTGCTCGGCGGATGGTTGGCCATGGTGGCGACGCTGGCCTGTGTCGGGGGAGCGCTTGGGCTGGCGCGAGTCTGGGCGAACCGGCTGGAGGAACCCGGCCGCGCGGTGCAGCAGGCGATGGGCGCGCTGCGCGAGGAGTTGGCGACGATCGGCGGTGCGGCGGCGGAACTCCGCTGCTTCGCGCTGGAGGATTGGGCGGCCGCCCGGATCGTGGCGGCGACTGACCGGCTGGCCGAGGCGCAGGCGCGGCAGGCGGCGGTCGTAGCCCGGTTCGAGGCGCTGCACGCGATCAGCGTAGCGCTCGCGGCGGCATTGGCGCTGCTCCTGTCGGCGGACGCGGGCGCCCCGATCGCGGCGCTGGCAGCGCTGGCGGCGGCGATGACGGCCGACGCAACCGCGCCGATCCTCCGCGCGATGACCGAACGCGGACGGTTGCGCGAGGCGGAGGCGCGGCTGGAAACGCTGTTTGATGCGGCGAGGGAGCATCCGGTTGCGGACGGGGCGGGGGACGCGGACCTCTTGATCGACGGCACCCACTTCGCGCCCGGCAGCCGGATCGCCCTGACGGGGCCATCGGGCTGTGGCAAGACGAGTCTGGTCGAGGGATTGCTGGGCCTTCGTCCGCTGTCACCCGGCCGGATCATGATCGGGGGACGCGATGCCGCCTCCATCGCGCCTGAAACCCTGCGCGCTACCTTTGCCTGGGCGCCGCAGGACGCGGCGCTGATGGCGGGCACGGTTCGCGACAATCTGCGGCTGGCCGACGACCAGGCAAGCGACGACCAGCTGTGGCAGGCGTTGCACGACGCTGCGCTCGACGACGTGGTGCGCGCCTTGCCCGAGAGGCTGGATACCTGGCTGGGCGAGGATGGCGCGCGGCTGTCGGGCGGTGAGCGGCGGCGGCTGTTGCTGGCGCGGGCCTATCTGGCGGAAGCGTCCTGGTTGCTGCTCGACGAACCGGGCGAGGGGCTGGATGCGGTGGTGGCGGCGCAGGTCGCGCGGCGCCTGGACGCGCGGCTGAAGCCGACCGGGCAGGGCATGATCATGGTCAGCCATCGCCCGGCGCTGTCGGCCCTTTGTGATCGGCAATGGGTGGCCGACGCGGCAAGCCGCCGATCCGCCGCCTAACCCGCGATCCCGGCTAGTCGGACCCGGTCGAGCAGGCGCACGCCCCTCAGCCCGGATAGTGCGATCAGTCCGCCCTGCTGGAACGCGGTCATGTGACGGCTGACCGTCTCGACCGCCAAGGCCCAGCGCCTCCGCCATCGCAGCCCGTGACAGCGGCAGGCGGAATGCTTCGTCCTCTTCCACCTCACCCCTACGCGCCATGTCGAGCAGCAATGCGGCGACCCGCGCCTCGGCTCTTGCACGGGCCAGCATTGGCATCCAGGTCTCACCTCGGCCAGCGTCGCCATCGCTCAGCGCTGCGATCGTGTCGACGCAATGTTTGGCAAAGAGCGTGCCGACGAAATTGCCGGGATAGAGCAGCCCGACGATCTTAGCGCCGCCATTCGCCTCTACGCGCGACACCTTGAGCACGCCTGAGACGAGATTGGCCCAATGGCTGGCCGGATCGCCGCTCCCGCCGAATACCTGTCCGGCGCTCAACCGGCGGCGACGACCGATATCGTGAAGCGCGGCCAGCGCCGCGCCGCCCAGTCCGTCGCACAGCGCCATGTCACGCGCCGCATCGGTGGCGCAGCGCGGCGGCAGGTCAGACGGCATGACTGAAATGCGTGTCGTCCTCGCTGCGCCAGGCGTCGAAGGCGGCGGCAATGCTGCGGGCATAGGGCAGCGCGTCGGCGGTCAGGCGAAGGCGGTGGCCTTTCCATCGGAGCAGTCCGGCCTGCTCGAAGCGTGACAGCCGGGCATGAATGGCGTCCCGCTCCGGCAGGCCGTCCGTATCGGCGATTCCTTGGCACAGCACCCCCGCAATCGCCGCGCCCCGCCGCCGGTCGAGCGGCGTCCGGTGGATACCACGCGCGGTCGCGAATCGACCGGCGCTGATCGCCTGGTGCCAATCGCCCGCCTTCTTCGCGTTCTGAAGCAGGCGGTCGGGAAATTCGCTGATCGCGCTGGCACCCAGGCCGATCAGGATCTCGGCGGGATCGTCGGTGAAACCCTGGAAGTTGCGGCGCAGCGTGCCGTTTGCCGCCGCCTGTGCCAGCGGATCATGCGGTTTGGCGAAATGGTCGAAGCCGACTGCTCGGTAGCCCGCCGCCGTCAGCCGCTCATGCGCCGCTGCGGCCTGCGCGAAGCGCGCCGCCGCTCCGGGGAGTGCTGTCGCGTCGATCCGGCGCTGGCGCGGGATCAGGTGAGGGACATGCGCATAGCCAAAGACCGCCAGCCGCTCGGGCGCAAGTGCGATCGTTTCTTCCAGCGTGGCTTGAAGCGCTGCGTCGGTCTGTCCGGGCAGGCCGTACATCAGGTCGAAATTGATCGATCTGACCCCGCCCCCGCGCAACAGCGTGACGGCGCGGATGATGTCCTCGCGCGGCTGAATCCGGCCGATCGCCGCCTGGAGCATGGGATCGAAGGTCTGCACGCCCAGGCTAACCCGCGCGACGCCGGTCGCGGCTATGATGCTTGCCCAGTCCGGCGCGAAGCCGCGTGGATCGATTTCCAGTGATAGCGATGCGTCTTCACATGCAAAGGCCCCGCGCAGATGCGCGACCAGCGCCGCAAACGCGCTAGGCGAAATGGCATTGGGACTGCCCCCGCCAAAGGCAATCCGCCGGATCCGTCCTCGGCCCTCCAGGCGGGCGGCGACCATGTCAATCTCGGCATGCAGCCGGGTCAGATAGGCATCCAGCCGCGCGGAGCGGTTCGCCGCGCCGGTGTTGCAGCCGCAATACCAGCAGATTGCTCGGCAATAGGGGACATGCAGATAGAGCGACACGTCCGCGTTCGCATCGACTGCATCGAGCGTGGCGGCCATGTCGGCATGACCTACCCCGTCGCCAAACTCAGCGGCGGTGGGATAGCTGGTGTAGCGCGGCACGAGCCGGGCGAGCAGTTCGGGATGATAGGACCACATGGCGGATGCTATGCCCAGATCCTAAAGACGGGCCTTTGACCACGGTCAAACCAGCCTTTGTCAACGGTCCAGGCAGCCGGGGCGGTCCGCTCTCAATCGGTCCGTCTGTGCTCACACAGGAGATGAAAGGTGACCGCCATCATAACCACCGTCGTCCTGCTGGCACTCGCCGCGAGGGCATGATCGTGGAAAGCAGGTGAAGTCGCGACTGCCTGCGCAATCACGAGTTCTCAGATAGTCCTCTATGGGATCAGCCAAAACCCAGCGTTTCTGCCGGTTCTAGAATATGGTGCCCCACAGGGGACAAAGCTGGGCACTCAGATTGTTGGATAATTTCGGTGCGTCGTCAGTGATGGAGGTGCGATTTGGCGCTGCTTGGCCTCAGCTCTGCTTTCAGGGACAGCTTCCGTCAGGCCTCGTCACTGCTCGCCTTGGTTTGCTTCCCGCCTAGCGCATAGAGATTTCTCATTTTGTCTGGCAGGGTCTGCGCGACCGCTGCGACCGCATCCGTAGTCGCCGACCATGCACGGCTCGCACCGTCCCCAAGTCTGACGATCATTCCCGGCTCTGACTGTGCCATGACAACGGCGATAGCGTCGATCGCCAGGTCTTCGCGTTCGTCGATCCGTCCATCGGCCATCGCGATATCCCGCAGAAAGGCGGTCAGCGTTGCCGACATTGCGGTCGCGTTGCAATCAGGGTTGGCGGTCATGAACTTCGCCAGCTCGCCCGCGAGTTCTTTGATCGTTGCCTTGGCGATATTTGCCTGGAACACTGACAGCGCCTGTTCGACGTAGTCCCGATCCATGCCCCAATCGGCGACGAAGTGATCGACGATGGTCTCGATCTCGCGATCGTCGATCTCGCCGTCGATGGCGGCGACACGGATCGCCAGCCCGCCCATCAGGTCCAGCAGGGCAGCGCCGAGGACGTCGATGGGCGTGTTGATGAACTTGGGGATCGTGTCGACGCGTGATCCGGCATAGCGGCCGAACAGGCGCGTCACGCCGTAATAGGCGCCGGCCGACGTCACCGCCGCCGCCACGACCCATCCGACCGGCGTCGCCGCGGTGCCAAGGCCGATCAGCGCCATGAAGCCGGTCGGTGCGAAGAACGTGCTGGCGACCATCTTCGACGACGCCACTGCCGCGCCGGTCCCGCCCCAACTGCCGATATCCCAGACCTTCAGGACGTTGTTCTTCAGACGCAGCGATGTGTACGCCTCCTCACCGATGCCGAGGCGCAGCTTGAAGCGTACCGGATCCGCCACCACGCGATCGACGGAGGCGAACCGTTCCTTCAGCGTCAGGTCGGTTGCGCCACCCTCACGCATGTTGGGTCGCGGATGCGAAATGGCGCTCCAGCGCGCCCACCCGTGCTCGTAGCGGGGCATCCTTGAGGTCTGCGATCGCGCCGGCAGTCAGGCCGAAAGCCAGCAACAGCGGCGAAAGAAGCGGACCGAGCACCAGGCCGAGCAGCGGGATCGACGCGATCAGCGTGGAAACCACCGAAGCGACGATCACGCCGAAGGCGGTGTTCGGAAAGCGTTCGACCAGATCGAAGACGAAGGCGAGGATTCGTCGGCCGGCGTCGATGACACGACCACCGACCTCTATCGCCATCTCGAGCAGATCGTTCAGCAGCGCCTTTGCATCCGCCGACACCGACAGGCGGTCGATGCGGTCGCGAAGCACGCGCTTCGGCGGCATCGATTCCAGCACCAGCGAATTGGCATCGTCGTCCATCTTCATTTCTCCCCTCCGCACACATCATCATGAAGTTGCAGCCGCCGCGCCAGCACGATCATCGCCTCGGTATCCCGACCACAATAGGCGCGCAGTGCGGCATCCAGCGCCAGCCTGCGCTCCGGCGTGCAGCCCGCCGCGATCGCCTCCGCGTAAGCCTCCTGTGCGCTGCCGCCGTCCTTCACCTCGAGCGCGGCATAGTCCATCTCGGCGGCGATCGTCGGCAGCACGGCCTTGATCGACCAGCTGCCACGCTGGTCGCGGTGATACCAGTTCGCGCGGGTGACCGGCAGCAGATCGACGACGCGCGCCGCAATCGCGTTCAGCGCGTCGGCAAGGTCCGGGAACGCGGCGGCCAGTTCGTGGATGCGCCCCTTTTCGAAGCTGGCGTTGTAGCCGATGACCGCGCCGGTCGGCGGCACCATCTCGACCAGCGCCTCGGCGCACGCGCGCCGCGGATCACTTCCGTCGAGGCTCAGGAATTCGAGATGCGTGATGGTGCCGTCCGCAGTCTCGACGTGGGCCGAGAATTGGAACGGCACTTGGCTGTATGGTCGCGTGCCGATCCAGCGCGGAACAGCGAAACCAATCGTCTCGAAGTCTAGCCAGGTGCGCGGGAACGCCCAGCCGGCCATCGCTGCGCGGGCGCCCTTGACATCGTGATACACCTCGCCTGACACGGTTGCGCGATGGACCCGAGCGTGTACGGCATTGGTCAGCGCGGCGGGATCGACGGCCAGCAGATCGACGACACCCTGTTCGATCCAGCGCTTGCCGCCGCCATGCGGCAGCACGGACACGGGCCATTCCGGCACGGGCGGCAGCGCTGCGTGACAATAGCCGGCGAACTCGCACGGAAACGGCGCATCGCAATGGGCGCCCGGCGCGGTATCCGGTTCGGCACCGGCCAGCGTCGCCCGCGCGGCCGCGACGGTCTCGCCTCGACCGGCGATGATCGGCTCGGCCTTCGCCATCAGATCGGTATCGGCGAACAGGCCATCGTAATCGCCAGCGCGTTCGAGAGCGAAGCTGCTGTCGATATGTCGGATCGCCGCGCTGCTTATCAGCACACCGGCATTGCGCGCGACCCAGAGCTGGGTCGCGAGGTCGCCGACGTGATAGTCCTTGGCCTTGGTCGAGCTCTTCACCTCCGCCATGTGCCAGCCGCCTGCACCATCCGGCTCCAGCACATCGATGCGCACGAGGACGCCGTCGTGCTGAAGCGTTGCCTCGAAGATCGGTCGATTGTGTTCGCCATCAAGCAGCGCCTGCGTAGTGGCGAGCGCTGTTGCGAGGTCCGGCTCGGCCTCGACCATCACGCCGTCCGGCAGCAAGGAGCAGGCAATCGCGCCGACTTCGTGCCCGGTGACGAAGCGTGCTTCGGCACCTTCGTCCTGCTCGGCCAGCTCACGGCGATGCACCGACAGCCACAGCCGCTTGGGGCATTGCTCGAACATCGTGATCTTCGACTTGGAGAGGCCGAAGCGGCGCGGGCGATCGGTCATGGTCGTCCCCCTCATGCCTGAAAGCGCTCGATGAGCGCATTGGCGTGATCGCGGGTGTCGCCGGTCCAGCCTGCAAGCCATTCACGCCACGAACAGGCGGCGAACCGCACCTTGGCGCCCGCTAGCGCGGTGGCGAAATCGGCGATCTCGGCGCGATGCCGCTCGATCGCGGTGGCCGGAATGGCGGTAGTGCCTCGGTGCGTCGGTTCGGCGTAGAGGTAAAGCAGCACCGGCATTTTCTCCAGACGGCGCCCCTCCGTGACCAGACCGAAGGCGTGCTCGACCAGTTGCGCGGCATCGAGGTGGACATAGCGAGCATCGCCGGTGCGCAGGCGGTCGCGCATCGCCATGAACGGCGCCATCCGCTCGCCCCAGACGTCGCGATCATAGGCGTCGGACAGTTTGATCGACTTGGCGTCGCGGAACGGTTCGAACCGCTTGGACTCGACGCCGACCAACTGTGTCGCGGTTTCGACCGCCGCGTCGAGCCAAGGATGCCGCCCACCGCGCCATGGGAAACGCATCTGTCGCTCGACATCGACGCGAACTGCCGGCCAGTTGAGATCGGCGAGCGAAGGGAACGGTGGCAGGTCAGCCGGCCGTTCCAGAAACCAGCCGAACGCGTTGATCGCCAGCGCCGCGCTGCTCTCCGGACTGTCGAGCTTGCCGCTGTCGATCTCATTGCCGCCGGCCTTGCTGAGGGCTGCGCGGACCAGATCCTCTGGCACGCCGGACAGGAAGGTGGGCTGGCGAGTCATCATGATTTAGCTGTGGCGGGCCACTGC
Organism: Sphingomonas epibiotica; assembly: GCF_039615155.1. Lineage (NCBI taxonomy): Bacteria > Pseudomonadati > Pseudomonadota > Alphaproteobacteria > Sphingomonadales > Sphingomonadaceae > Sphingomonas > Sphingomonas epibiotica. Next base: position 242,891 of record NZ_JBDGHY010000006.1, read on the forward strand.
GACAGAAATGGTCGTCGGGTGTATCATAAGCTTAATGCGATCATATGCCCAACGCACTCAGGATTGTGTCGCCGATGCCCTTTAATCCTCGTCCCCAGATACTGCCTTTTCCGGCGCCTGCCGGCCGCTCCTCGTAAACATATCGCCCGCGTCCTGTGAACCGATCATCAAACAGGCTTGTCCGGCCGAGCAAATATGGACGGAACGAACTTGATCTGGCAGCGCCGTAAGCGAGGCCGGCGTCAAAACCGAGGACAAGGCGCTTGTTGGTTGCGCGGCCCTCCGCCGCATCCTTGATCCGCACGCCACGCCGACCCTGGACGATCAGCGTGCATGGCCCGTGAAAGACGATGTAGCGGAACTGGAAGGTGATCCACGAGATCAGCCAGCGCAATCGCCACAGCCGTCTTATAATCAACGTCCGAGATCGCGGTTTGACTACACCGACAAGCGCCCGCGGTTGCAGCACCATCGCGCCCCCCTCCGGCACCTCGATTAAAGCCACCTCATAATGTTCGTCATCGGTCCCAGTCACGGTGACATGATCTTGCCGACTGCTTCGGAATCGTTGGAGATTGACGAGCCCCGCAGCGATGCACGCCAGGAACATGCGGTTCTTCAGGAATAGCTTGTCATCGACCTGGATGTCGTTCGATCGATCCTGCACGCCGGATCGCACCAGCAACTCGGTATCGCGGTCGATCGGCACGTCGACAGCGACGCCGGATGGCGATGCGCGCAGCATCAGCCCAGGCTCGCACAATCGCACTGGTGCCGTCCGGCTGGCGAGCGGCGCGATGATCCAGAATGCGAACGCTTTATGCAGCAGCGGCAGCAGAACGCTGCCGATTACGATCCAGAACGCCTGCCAGCCATAGCGGCGCAACGCACCCGCGGTCTTGTTCCACGCTAAATTCTCGGCGTCGTCGGAGTATTTCTCTGCCGCACGATCGAGCGCAGCTATAGCTTCGCCGGCAATGCGTTTTCCGTCCGCAACCGCCTCGCGCTCAAGTCGAAGCGCGCGGATCGCTGCTTTTTCGGCCTCTAGCACGCGCCTCTCTTGATCCAGCCAATGTCGGCGGTGGTCCAAATCCTTCTTGAGTTCTCTGAGCTGGCGCACGTCTGCGCAGACGAGCGGCATAGCAGTCTGCGAGCACAGCGGATTACGCCATTGCATTCTAGCCCGCTGCTGCAACGCATTGTAGGCTTGAATCCGGCGATTAAAGTCTACCACTTCCCGTTTGTGAATAGCGATCCGTTTGCGTACGGAGGCGAGCTGGGTCGCGTGATTTGCACGCTCTCGCAGGTTGCCCAAACGCACCTGAGCTAGCGCGGCGGCGCGATCGAGCAACGGCAATTCGAGGTATTTTGCGCGGTAGCTGGCGACAATCCTATCGGTTTGTCCGCGCGCAACGGCCCAGTGGATCTCGTGCGTGCTGAGCACCCGGCCTCGCGCCTCGTGGCGCCGGCGCGCGATATCTGCCTCGGCCTGACCAAGTTCGTTTGCTCCGGCGCGGCGCAGCATAGCAATTTCTTGATCGGCGTTGGAGATCGCATCTCGCGCCTGCCGCGCAAAGATGGGCCTTGCCAACAACAGATTGTCCGCGTTCGCTCGCGCGGCGTTCGCTTCCTGCCTCGATGCCGAAACGCGACCTGGGAGATCGTGAAGCAGCGCCAATACGGCAACGACGATGAGGAACGAGAGGATCAGCCACCCGGTCCATCGCATTAAGGCGCGCAAAATCACGATCATATTGCCCACGATCCCCGGCAACAGAAAAGCAGCATCCGTGCCATCAAGCTCTAATTATCCGCATCGTCAGCGACAGAATCGGACGCCGAACAGGCTGGCAGCATTGTCTGTGCCGCCGCAAGGCGCTCGCGCATCGTCTCGATGAGCACGTTCGGTTCCTCGATCACCAACTCGCCGCCCCAAGTGAACAGATGCTCCGCCAATTCGCGCATGCCGCCGGCGCTGAATCGAATGCTGAGCCCGCCATCGGACAACTCTTCGATTCGTTGCAGACGATGGAAGCGCCAGCCCCTTGCGCGGGCTGCGGACGAGGCTGGCACACGCAGCACCACGTCATGCTTATCGTCGCGCCACACCGCGAAGCTCTCGGCCAGCCAGGCGTCAATGTCCCAGTCGTCCGGCGCGCAGCCGAGCGTATCGCTGACAATCGCCTCGGTCATTCGGTCGAGCCGGAAATAGACCGGCTGCTCGTCGCGGCCCGGCATCTTGCCGAGTAGATAGGTCAGCGGGCCGTGGACGAGACCGTAAGGCGTCACCCGCCGCCAGCGCGGCTCGGGTCTATCCTCGGTCACATAGTGGAACTCCACGCAGCGGCCGGCGAGGATGGCGCTTTGGATGACGGTCACGGTTTCCGGCGCCACGGTGGCTATCGGCCCCGCCGTCACCATCGTCCGCTGGAGCCGGGCGAGCGCATCGAGATCAGGGTCGAGCCGCCGCTTCTCCCGGTCGTCGAGCGCGCCCTTCACCTTGGCAAGCAGGCTCGCCAGTTGCTCCGCGCGGGCTTTCTGCCCCGCCAATATGCGCCCATCCACCTCTGCCTGAAGGGCGGCGACCTCGGCGGCGGTCGGCCGGGTGTAGACGCGGCGCAGGCTGTCGCGAATCAGGAAGCGCTTGCGGCGGTCGTCGGCGATTTCGTCCAGATCGAAGTGCCGGGCAATGACGTTCCTCATCCGCTCCGCCGTGCGCCGATTAACATCGAGCCGCTCTGCCATTTCGTCGAGCGTCAGTCCCTCGATTGTTTCGGATAGCGCATGGACAAGTGCGAGCAGCCGGTCCAGCTTGGCCATTCTTTCGGTCATGCGCCCCTCTGCGTCCGCTTCTGTCGCATGTTCATTCCAGCTGACTCGGGTGACAAGAACCAAATCGAATATTTCGACAGAATGTCGAGGCTTGACGAGCTTCGGATCGCGCGGAAGCATCGCGTCTTGGCAGAGCTACGCCGTTAGATTTTTTGGGGACTGGATGTTCACGACAGGATTCATCGTTCGATCACAAGGCCGCCCGTTGTGTGCTGGCCGCCGCACGGATCGATCGGCGACTTGGGCGGGGCACGCCTTGGACGAAACCCTGTTGGCGAATGACCGCGTGAAAATGGTGGAATCGAAGCCGCTGTTCGATGCTGGGGTTTCGGCACCAAGCCGGCTGAGCGGCTTGGCGGCGGGCCACCTCCCTGACACGGTACGCATGTCGCAAGCAGTGCTTCACCTGCACTTGGCCGACCGAAGGTGGTGAGGTCCGTGTCGTTTGGTGTCGCATCGATGACCGAAGAGGAGCGGGCCTATCGCGCATCTCGCGACCCTGCCCACTTGGTCGAAGTGGACGCAGGCGGACGATCGCACCTCCACCTCGCTGCGATGTCCGGCAAGGCAGCCGTGTGCCGGATCTACATCGCTGCCGGCTGTGACCCTTCGACACGGGACAATTCAGGTCGGACCGCTGCGGACCTTGCCAAGGCTGCGGGATATGCTGCCCTTGCCCGTTCGCTGGATGCGCTACCTCCCCGCCGTGAAGCGGCTGGCATCGTCAAGCCGACGTCGACTCGCCCGGAACTGCTGGACGCCGCCGAGCAGCGCGGGCTTGTATCCGGTGATGAGCGCGTCATTTCCTCGATCATCGCGAATGGCCGGCTGGGCTGTCGCAACCCTAAGGGCGATACCCCGCTTCATTTGGCCGCTGCGGGCGGCCATCTGACCGCGTGCAACGCGCTCTTCGAAGCGGGTGCCGATCCCGAAGCCCGGAACGACGCGAAGCAGACCCCCGCGGCGATGGCGGCAGAAGCCGGTCATCTTGACCTCGCCCGACTTCTTGCCGGTCCGGAACCTGTCGCGCCAAGTCCCGCTTCCCCGGTTCTCGCCGTGCTGCAACCTGACGAGAAAGCGGCGCAGCCGTTTATGAATGTTGGCGTCGATCTGATCGATTTCGACGGGATCGAGGAGCCAGCAGAATATTTCGCGCGGCAGTCGAACGATACGGCATCGGCAACTTTTACCGCCATTTTCCCCCGGTCCGGAATGCGAACCGGCGGATCGGAAGATAATGAAGACTGGGAACTGCCAGCAAGTCTCGCTACGGTAAACGTAGCAGGTCTGTCCCGATCTGAGGCCAGTCGGTCCCCAGGCATCGACGACGCCGCAGATTTCTCGCATTCTTCCGCGCGCCGTCGATCGCGCCAACCCCGGAAGCTCAGAAACACAAGCTTAGCGCTGTCCGAGGATGTTGCGCACGCTTTTGTGGTCGAAGCCCTTGCCATCGGTACCGTGACTGATCAGGCAATCCGGGATTTGGTGGGCGCGTGCCGGGGGAACCCGCATCGGAAAGATATCGAGGGCAACTTGCGCAAGGTGCTCACGGCTGCGGGTATACCCGTGATTCAGGATGCCCAAGATTTTCGGCCTCTTCCCGACGTTGCCCTCGACCTGATCGATGCGACCGTACTGAGTGAGGCAATCGTTGCCGCCTGCACCCGTAATACGGTTGTTCCTGGCAGCGCCCCCTTCACTCTCGACCGGATTAGCGAAGAGAGAATTCTTCGCGAAATTGCAAACGCCCGTCGGGGTTTGCTGAACGGCATTCTCGACACTCACGGTGTCTTGGGCGAGGTCGTCAGGCGCGGCGAGCTTGTCTTGGCAGGCGAGCTTGCACCCGACGACTTCACGGACTTGGGTATCGACGTCGACGCCGACTCAGATGTGGAAGAGTTTCGAGGAAATATTGAAATCCTCCACAATGCGGTCGAGCAGGGTATCGAAAACGGAGGTCGATTCCGGCGAAATGCGATTCAAGCGCTTGAGGACCTGGAAATTCGCCAAGATTGTTTGGTCGAACTTGCGGCCAGCCAAGGCGAGACAGCGGGCGAGACGATACGCGGGCTGATGAGCGTCTGCGACCGCGCGACCGAAAAGCTCGTGCTTTCGCATCTTTCATTCATGCGTCGGGAAACAGCCAAGATTGTCAAAGACGATGAGGATGCGGAAGAGCTCTTCCAGGAAGCATATTTCGGTCTTCGGCGGGCGTCAGAACGCTTTGATCCCGAACGCGGGGTTCGCTTCTATTTGTACGCCCTGCTCTGGATCAGGCAGCGGATAGGTCGCTGGAGGGCGGACCAAGGGTCATTGATCCGTGTTCCCGTGCATCGGATGCAACTTCACGACAAGGTCAAGGCGCATGCCGAGGAATTCGAGTATGCGCATTCGCGCTCCCCGACAGAAATGGAGGTGGCAACATCTGCTGGCATCGAAGTCGCAATAATTAGGATGCTGGATTTTGCTCTTTCTGACCCGATTCCGTTCCATCGAGTTGAGAGTAGCATTGCATCACGTGCTGAAGGGCCAGACGAAGTGGTAACGCACAACCAAATCGCCAGCATCCTTAGCCAAGAACTGAATCAATTATCAGAACGCGAGGAAGCCATAATCCGGATGCGGGTTGGCATAGGTCGTGACAACGACATGACACTGGAAGAGATCGGCAAGGTCTTCGGCGTCACACGTGAACGAATTCGGCAAATTGAATCAAAGGCGCTTCAAAAGCTTTCTCATCCAAGTCGTAGACGCGCCTTGCGCGGGCTGCTCTAAATGTCGGCCACTAGAAATATCCCACCAGCTGCAGGAGCAATGCTCGAGTCTCTGCGTGGGCTCGGCTATACTACCGCGACCGCAATTGCAGATCTGGTAGACAATTCGGTCAGTGCGAAAGCCGATTGTGTGGACGTGCTGTTCGAATGGAACGGTTCGGACAGTTGGATCAGGATTGGTGACAACGGCCGTGGAATGAGCGACGCGGAACTCGAAGCCGCAATGCGGCTGGGCGCGCGTGATCCGCGGGCACAACGGCGTGCCGATGATCTCGGCAGATTTGGCATGGGCCTGAAGACGGCAAGTTTCTCGCAAGGGCGAATACTGACCGTTGCGACCACCAAGGCCGATCACGAGCGAAGCTGCCTTCGCTGGGATCTGGATCAGCTCGGCGGCGCAGAAGGAAGCTGGCTGCTGCATGAGGGGGCGCGGTCCGGTTCGGAAAGTCGCATTGCCGCCGGACTGACCGGCGAGACGGGCACAGTTGTTTTGTGGGAAAACCTCGATCGAGTCGTGACGGACGGCTTCACCGCGCAGGACATGATTGACCTGATCGAACAGGTCGAAAGTCATCTTGCGATGACGTTTCACCGGCTGATTGATGAAGGGTTGAAACTCCGGATCAATGGTCGGCCCGTACGAAGCTGGGATCCGTTTCTTACAGGCCATCCGGGAAAGGCCATGGAAAGCGTGGAGTACCGCCTGCAGAACGCAACAGGTGTTATGGCGCAGTGCCACGTCCTTCCGCACAAGGATTTGCTGAAGCCTGCCGAATACGAGGCGGCAGCCGGCCCGGTTGGCTGGCCCGCCCAGGAAGGATTCTACATTTACAGGAACCGTCGCCTGCTTCTCGCCGGCGGATGGCTGGGACTGGGCGACCGCGGACGACGCTGGACACGCGACGAGGCTCACCGCCTTGCGCGGATACGCCTAGATATCCCGAACACGGCCGACGCCGAATGGAAGATCAATATACTGAAGTCGACGGCCAGCGTGCCGGTCCGCCTGCGAACGCAGCTGACCCGGCTAGCATCGGAAACCCGGGATGTCGCCAAACGGGTCTTTGCGCATCGCGGCCGGCTGACCACCGGACGGGCAGAGGCCAGTGGCGGCATCCCCGACGTATGGGCTGTGCATCATTCTACGAAGGGCAATTCGTACCGCATATCCAAGCAGCATGATCTCGTCGCCTCGATCTTGGACCGCGCGGGATCGCTAAGGTCTGACATAATATCCCTGCTCAGTCTGATTGCCGAGACCGTGCCGGTGCAGAAAATCTGGCTCGATACCGCCGAGCAGACCAACGTGTCCCGGGGTGGCTTTGCAGCGGCACCCGACGAAATCGAGACGACACTGAACAGTCTGTTCGAAGCTCTGGTCGAATTTAGAGGACTTAGCCCAGATGAAGCGCGGCTGCGGCTTTCTCGCACGCCTCCGTTCGACCAGCATCCCGATATTGTCCAAAGAATTGGCGGAAACAGCGAATGACGACAACAGATCAGCGTGCCTTCGACTCGATCTTGAGCATGGCACAGAATCTCCTTCGACGCACATCTGCCAAGACGGGCGACGCAATCACGCCCGAGATGATCGATTCCGAGCTCAACAAGCTCGAGGCGATCATGGAAGACGATTTCGAGTTGGTGGAGCGTGACCGGCTCGTTGACGAACTGATCCGTCGTTACAGCCACACGATCGGCCGTAACGCGACCCTTTCCGACGACACCGATCACGTTCCCTGGCTCACAGCGGAACGGAAAAAGGATTGGCTCTACTGGCGCCGATATTCGGAATACATGGAAGCAAAGATTCCGCTTGTCGCGCTCGATGCGCTGGACGAGGCCACCGACGAAGTTCTGGGGCACCTTGAAGATCCGAGACGCACCGGCACATGGGACCGGCGTGGACTGGTGGTAGGTCACGTTCAGTCTGGCAAGACCGGAAACTACACGGGGCTCATCTGCAAAGCGGCCGATGCAGGATACAAGATAATAATCGTACTTGCTGGGCTTCACAACAATCTGAGGGCGCAGACGCAAATTCGTCTTGATGAAGGTTTCCTCGGATTTGCCACCCTTGCGAATGCCGACGATCTCCCACCCGTCGGTGTGGGTCTTATTGATGCAGACCATTCGATCCGGCCAAACTATGCAACCAACCGCACGGAGAACGGTGATTTCAACAAGCAGGCTGCCGCCAAGCTTGGGGTTACCCCTGAGCAGAGGCCGTGGTTGTTTGTTATCAAGAAGAACAAGACGGTCCTCGAACGGTTGCTCGGCTGGATTCGAAACCGGGTTGCGGACTACACGGATCCGGTAACAGGACGGAGGCTGGTAACCAATCTGCCGATACTGGTGATCGACGACGAGTCGGATCACGGATCGGTCGATACCGGCGAGGATGTGCTTGACGAGAATGGCAAGCCAGATCTTGAACACCAACCTACCACCATCAATCGGCTGATCCGGTCCGTCCTGCATCACTTCGCCCGGTCGGCATATGTCGGCTACACCGCCACCCCGTTCGCGAATATCTTCATCCACGACAAGGGTGCCACGGAAGAGCATGGCCCTGACCTTTTCCCGTCGGCGTTCATCACGAACCTTGCTGCCCCGTCGAACTATATCGGTCCGGGAAGGGTCTTCGGCTCCGCGTCGTCGACTGCGGTAGACCTGCCGCTGACGAGAGCGCTTGCCGATGCCGAATACATCTCGTGGATGCCGCAACGGCACAAGAACGGCTACCGCCCAAGGTGGAACGGGCAGGCCAAGTTGCCAGATTCGCTGGAGGAGGCGGTGCGCTCGTTCGTGTATGCCTGCGCTGTCAGGAAGCTCAGGGGACAGGGCAGCCGTCATGCCTCGATGCTGATTCACGTGACGCGTTTCACGTCCGTCCAAGCAGAAGTGGTATTGCAGGTCGCCGAGTATGTCAGGCAGTTGAAGGGGCGTTACCAGCGCGGCATCGACCTGGCTGATACCGAGGCGCTGATGCGTGAGGAGTACGAGAGCCGCTTCCGGCCGGGCATGGCCCGTATTCGGGCGGATCTCGTTGAGGACGAGAAGTTAAAGGATTTCGATTGGTCACAGGTCCGGGACGTGCTTCCGGACGTCATCGCCGACATCAGGGTCAGAGAGATAAACGGCACAGCCAAGGATGCCCTTGACTACGCGGAGAATGAGCAGACCGGTCTCAAGGTCATAGCGATAGGTGGCGACAAGCTTGCGCGCGGCCTGACCCTGGAAGGCTTATGCACAAGCTACTTCCTGCGCAGCGCGCGGATGTACGATACGCTCATGCAGATGGGGCGCTGGTTCGGCTACAGGGACGGTTATCTCGATGTCTGCAGGCTGTATACCACAACTGAGCTTGTCGAATGGTTCGGCCACATCGCTGATGCCGCCGAAGAGCTGAGGCAGGAGTTCGACAACATGGTGGCCGCCGGGGGCACGCCCAAGGACTTCGGGCTTCGCGTCAGGTCGCATTCCGTCCTGACGATAACGTCCCGGGCGAAAATGCGAAACGCACGCCCCATATCCTTCACCTACTCTGGCGACCTGCTCCAGACGATCGTGTTTCCCAACAGGCCTGACGAAATTGCGGCCAACTTTGCCGCGACTGAACGGTTCGTCGCGAGACTCGGACCTGCCCTCGACCTCGCCGACCAGCATTACGTGCCGGAGGGCCAGAGATGGGCAGGCCACCTGTGGCGGGAGGTTCCCTCGCAGCAGGTTACGACTTTCCTGCGGGAATACCGGACACATCCTGCAAGCTTCCGGATCATGAGCCCGCTGATTGCCGATTTCATTGATGAGATGAACAAGGACGACGAGCTTACGAAATGGACCGTGGCACTGGTGTCGAAAGACAATCCCGGCCCGGAGGACAAGCGCCTGATCGCTGGCCTCGAAACAGCCATGCTCACCCGCAAGAAAACCGTGGACCATGAGGATCGCTATTCCATCAAGACGCTGATCTCGCCTCGCGACCAAGCGATCGATCTGACAAAGGCGCAATGGGAGGCCGCGCTTGAGCTGAGTCGCGACACTTGGCGCCGCGATGCGGAACGGAACGACGGGCGGGAACCGCCGGCTGAACCGAGGGGGCCTGCGATCCGGAAAACGCTCGGCGAGGGAAATCCTGCAACCGGCGTGGCTGCACAGCCGGAGCGCGGACTGCTTCTCCTGTACCTGCTGAATCCGGCCGATAGCGGTGTTGACGCGATCAGGGATGCCGATCCGGTGGTTGGCTTTGCCGTCAGCTTCCCCGGCAGCAGTTCGACGAGAAGGGTGAGCAATGCCGCCTATATGGGCAACAGCGTAATGTGGGAGGGCCTCAATGCCTGGGTGGACTGAGGACGGGCTGATCCGATCTTGGCGAGCCCTTGCCGAGCCGCAAGGCGACGAGGAGTGGCGCCTAGTAAGCCTCACCACCATCGGTCTGGTCACGGTCCAGGCGGGTCGTCACTTTCCCGACAGCAGGGAAGCGCTGGTCGTCGCCTTTCCGTCCGGCTGGTTTGGAAAATCGACCAGCCTTCCGGATGGTCGTGGGTTCGAAGCGGCAGTGATCGGGGGACATGCCGCCTTCATGGGCAAGGACGTGGTCGCGCTTATCCGGCGAGTGGAAGGCGCGTTCGACATATTCGTCATCATGGCGGTCGACCTGTTGCGATTTTTGGACGACCGGAAGACGCAGGACGGCCGGGCACTCGTCGCGGCATTCCTGCAGCGTGTACGGGAGTGGCAGGCCTTCATGTCCCGCGGCTCCAGGCCGCTTTCGCAGGAAGCACAGGCGGGCCTCTACGGCGAACTCGCCACCTTGCGCCTTCTTGCCGCCGTAATGCCCGGCAGCCTTCCTTTCGATTCATGGAAGGGACCGATGCACTCGGCGCAGGATTTCCATCTTGGATCGGGCGCCCTTGAGGTGAAGACAACTTCGACCAGTGACGCATTCAAGGCGCGAATCAACAGCATCGAGCAGCTCGATTCCGAAAGACAACCGATGTTCGTCGGCGCGGTCCGTCTGACTGACGACCCGGCCGGCATCAGCCTGTCGTGGCTGGTCGCTGTCATACGAGATATTGCCGATGTTCGAGGCCGGCGGAGGGCGTTCGACGCAATGCTGGTCCTCGCCGGATATTACGACGAACACGCTTCGCTGTACGAACGCCCTTTCAACGTGAGCGAATTTAAATGTTTCGCAGTTGACCAGGAATTCCCCGCGCTTCGTCGGGCGGCCTTGCCAGCTCAGATCACCGGCGCAGCATATACACTTGACCTGAGTTCCGTTCCGCAGCCGGGTATGGAACTTTCGGAAGCCCTATCGGCGCTGGGAATCGTTGAATGAGCATCGAAGAATTCCATCGTAACCTGCGTGCGGAGTTGCAGGCTGTCGTTGCTGAGAGACTCAGTAGCGATGAAGGCAGCTTCCCGTCCGAGGAACTGATTTACGCTGAACTTGCGATGGATCAGATCGCAAATGCCAATATCTGCGAGTCGCCGACCGTCTGCCACTGGACCGGCACAATCGGAAACGCACGATTGCGGATCACAGGATACGCACAATCTGCGGACGAAACCTGCCTCGACTTGTTCGTCACCCGTTACTTTGGCACTGACGAGATCGAGACGCTCCGTGACGCGGAAGCGGCGTCAACTGCGAAGGAGGGGATCAAGTTTCTGTTCGAAGCCGCCAGCGGTCGGCTCGGCACAAGGATTGAAGCAAGTGGCGAGATCTACGAGCTAGTCCTTTTCATAAGAGAGCAATGGTCGAGCCTCCAGCAACTGCGTATCTTCGTAGTGACCGATGGTCTGACAAAGTCGAAGCGGTTCGCACCGAAGGAGGTTCAGGAGAAGATCGTTGCGATCGAGGCTATGGATATCGAACGGCTGTATCGGCACACGTCCGGTAAGCCGCGCGAGGAAGTTTCGATAAGTTTCGAGCAGACAATTGGGCGACCACTCCCGTGCATTCATGTGCCGGACCCGGACGCCGATTACGAGTATGCACTAACCGCGATCCCCGGCGAAGTGATCCGCGAACTATACCTTCGCTATGGACCGCGATTGCTGGAGGCGAATGTTCGTACGTTTCTTGGCTATCGAAGCAGGGTCAACCAAGGAATCGCGGACACGCTTCTGCGGGAACCCGAACATTTCATGGCGTTCAACAACGGACTCGTCATGGTCTGTGACAGCGCGCAGCTGAGCAGATGCGAGGACGGCGGTCTCGGTTTCTCGTTGATGAGCGGCCTTCAGATCGTAAACGGCGGACAGACCACGTCGTCGATCTTCTTTGCCTCGCGCGACCGCAAGGAAATCGACCTCAGCCATGTGATGGTTCCGGCAAAGATCATCATCCTCAAGGGTGAGGACGATGATGCGCGCGAGCGACTGATCGGTAACATTTCACGGTTCGCGAACAGCCAGAACGCAGTCAAGACATCGGACCTCTCCGCCAACAGGCCGTTCCATGTTCAGTTAGAGAAGCTGTCGGAGGAGGTCTGGTGTGCCGATGGAGCAAGCCGCTGGTTCTACGAAAGAGCAGCAGGAGCCTATCAGGTGCGGCTGCTCCGCGAGCGCACGGACGCCAAGCGGCGGGAATTCCAACGTATGGTTCCGACGCGGCACAAGCTCTCGAAGAACGACATTGCGAAGTTTCACGAAGCGTGGAGGGGCCGGCCAGCGCAGGTCGCCCTTGCCGGAGAGAAGAACTTCGCGGCGTTCATGTCGGCGCTCGACGAAAATCCCGAGCTTGTACCCAACCCGCTCACTCCCGATTGGTATCGTGCAATGATCGCGAAGGTGATCATTTTCAGGGCGATCGAGAGCGCAATCAAGAAAAAGGAGGCCAAGGAGACTTTCCGCCAAGGCTGGGTCAACATCACGACGTATACGGTTGCTGCCTTGTCGGAAAGGCTTGCCGGTCAGATAGACTTCGATCTGGTGTGGCAGCAGCAGACCGTATCCGCTCAATTCATGCGCCTCCTTTGGGACTGGGCAAGGGTCGTGAACACGACCTTTGAAAAGATTGCCCCCGGCCGACAATTTTCGGAAGTAGCCAAACGGGCTGACACATGGAAAGCGATCAAGGCTGCCAGCTTCCCCGAACCACCAAAAGGCATTCCGGAGTTGGCCGAGCGTTGACCTATTAGATGCTGCCGTCGATCAGATCGTGCACGACCTGTGCTATCTGTCGTGCGAGCAACGCCGGAACGGCATTGCCGACCTGTCTGTATTGTTCGGTCCTCGGTCCACAGAAGAAATAGTTGTCGGGAAAAGTCTGGAGACGGGCAGCCTCTCTCACTGTCAGTGATCTGCACTGCGTCGGGTCAGGATGAACGAAATAATGCCCGTCCTTCGCGATATGGCTTGTTACCGTGGTCGATGGCCCCTTTGCCAGTTGAACACGGAACCTGTCGGCAAACGCGCCGGTCTGCCGGTTAGCGTGATGTGGCTGAAGGTAGTCCGGGAACTCGACAAGGCTTGGCGATCGCTCGTTGATCTGGCCAAAACCCGCTGCAAATAGATAGCGTCCGATATCTGCTGGAATATGTCCTCGCGTTTCGTGATCGAGAAGCACGTCCAGTTTCGGATCCTCGAGCCAGAGCGCAAGAGGGGCGGAACAGATCGGTGAAGCCTGCCGGCTGGTAGCGCGGGTGAGCGACTGTGCTGGACAGGAATTCGCCACATTACGAAATTCGGCCCGGAGTTCTGGAGAGAGAGCAGAGTCGTTTGCCAACTGCTGAGCCCAATTGCCAACAGTTTGTACCCATGCCGTCCCGGTGTCATTCCGGCTGAGACCGCTTCGCAGTTTCGGCATATTGCCTATTGTCGATATCACCGAGTTATCAGCCGAGGGTCGCGTTCGGACGAGCAGGGGGCCTGTGAAACGGCGACCCCGGGCGACGTCGGATCGCAGGCCTACGATGATTACTCTGTGCCTTGCCTGGGGAACGCCGTGTTCCTCGGCCCGCAGGACAAATTCCCGCGGATGGCGGTCGCCCAGAAGGTCGCCTTCCGCTGTGAGCGGAAGCAGCACATAGCCGTCGCCGGCGCCGCGCAGATCGTCGAACACCCTGTCCGCTATTGCCCCGCCGGACACCCGACTCGACAGCATCCCCTTGACGTTCTCCATGACGAATACGGCCGGCCTGAGGCGATCGAGTATCGAGACATATTCACGGTAAAGGAAATGCCGGTTGTCGCTCTCCGCGACATAAGCCCTGTTCCCCGCGTTGCGGGACCTGCCCGCCAATGAATATGCCTGGCAGGGCGGTCCGCCGATGAGGATCGTGCGCCCAGCGCATCTCTCCCGCGCTTTGTCCAGTGTAGTGGAAAGGCGCTCGAATACACCTGGCAAGCCTAGTTCAAGTTGCTGCGCTTCCTCGAGCGCATGCTTCCAGTTCGCCGGATGAAGATTGCCCCAGTCCGGCAAAGGACGCATGTCATTCAATGCGTCGTAATAAGAGGAAGGAAAACCGCCTTCGAAGCTGCGCAGAAAGGCACGCAGCCGAAGAGTCCGGATCGCGTACGGATCCTTCTCGACCGAGAGCCTTATCGTCATCGGATTGGCCGTTTGACGCCCGGCCGTAGCGAATCCCTCACCGAGCCCGCCGGGACCGGCAAACAGGTCTATAATTTCAATTGCGCCGCTCACATGGCCTCCCTGAGAAAGTTTCCTATATGTCTTCCGGTGGCCCTGACCAGGCCGAAACCGCTGGAGCCTGCCGATTGGCCGACATAGTTTCGCCGGAAACTCGGTCCCGGATGATGTCGGGCATCCGGGGGCGGAATACGCGGCCCGAACTCGTCCTGAGATCCGCATTGCATGCGCGCGGGTTCAGGTTCCGCCTTCACGTCCGGGACCTTCCCGGAAAACCCGATCTGGTGTTTCCGAAACATCGTGTCGTCATTCAGGTGCACGGATGTTTTTGGCATCGTCATGGCTGCAAGAAGACAACCAACCCGTCGACGAATTCCGAGTTTTGGGCGTTGAAGTTTCGCCAAAACGTTGAGCGCGATGTAAAGACCGAGGCCGAGCTTGTGGAACTGGGCTGGCGCTTCGGATTGGTCTGGGAATGCGTGTTGAGTAAAGATACGGAGATTACGACAGTAGATCGGGTGGAGCAGTTTTTGCTCTCCTCGTCGATCGGACGATTCGAATGGCCGTTATGTTTGCCGGAATGAACAGCATCGCGGACTATTGTCCTGTCACCGCCTATTGATATTTTGTCGGTCCGTATTTTCGAAAGGATTTAATAGTCTGAACGAAGCTAACTGCGTTGACCAAGCGGACATCAATCTCCGACCAAGCGCGGTAGCAACAGACGACTGTCGTCCGAAAATACGAGCCTGATCCCTTCTTCATCTGCAACCGCTGCCACGGGCCGATCAACCGCGAAAACCATGGTAGGTGTCGGGAACATCAACCAGACGGCGCTAGTCATGGTGGCGAAGGTCGCGACAATATCCGACAGATCCGCGCCGTTGGCCCGCAGGAACTCGTAGAAGGCGAGACGCTGATGATCAGCGATAAGGCCCATATGGTCGAAGCCCTGCTGGACACCGCGTGCGATGATCATATCGAGCATGGCCCGATGTGCATCATACCCCAGCGCCGCGCTGGCCAGCCGCCATACCGCATCCCGTACAGCGGTGCCGCAGCCCTTGTCCCATAACGAATGCCCGTAACTGGCGGCGCTGCCGTTCAGCCTTACGGTGGTTTCCTGATCGAAGTTGAAGAGCGGTCGATCTCGCAGATCACGTGCGAGATTGCCGTAGCCGATCTTCGCTGCAGATCGCGCGTCTAGGGCAGCGCTGGGGCTTGCGAACCAGGTTACCGGCGGAGGACTGGACCAAGGGCGGCAGGCCTTCATGTGCCCAGCAATCGCCGCACCGGCAGTGGCGCGATCGGTAGGATGCGTCGCGAGAACGTCTGCTGCGATGGCTGCGGCGCGGGGCAAGAAATGCTCCAAGGCGCTGGCGGGAATGCTCAGCGGCTGGACGGGGACGGGCAAGTCCCATTCGTCAGTGTCCCAGATCGTATCATCGAATGGGGCATCCGCATGGCTGCCGAACGATTCGCCGTCACCCCAGCGATCGCCCATCTCGAGCACGCCAGGCGCGCTGATGCGAATGCGAACCCCTTCAAGGCTGCAACCCCAACGGCCAAAGCCGAAAACCCCACCGTCGCCATCAACATCAGGATCGCCGATGAGAGGGCGAAAGCGCGCAGAGCCGAGGGGAACGCTGTCCTGCGCGCCATCGAAAGCGCTTGGCCTGAGGTAAACGCGCCGGCTCCCACGCGCATCCATATCAGCCAGGAATGCAAGGATTGCTTCGCGGTTGGCGTAATCGTTGCGGGCGGGAACGCCCCGCAGTTCCTCGGGACGATCAGTGGGTGGCCCGAACCATTCGACAGCGGCCTGAAGTGCGGCATGCCCGCGCAACGTTCGCGAACGGGAGCGTGTCACGTCGCCCCCGGTCCACGCGCTTCAGTCATGCATTCTGGCGTTGAAAGGCGACATCGCTTGCCGCAATCAGTATTGTTCTCACGAGCCACGACGACGATCGGCAATAGGAACTGAACATCCTTCTGGTGCATGTTAACGGATGCTAAGTCTGCGCTCGTAATCTGGCAATATACCGCATTACGCGATGGCGAGCGGTAGATTTTGACCGTCGCCTTCGATGTGGTGACACTATCAGATTCGTTGCCGGGCCAAGGGCGTGACTCATGCGCAATTACATCATCCGCTGCCGCTCAATCTCGTGCAGCGGCAAACGTAAAGCCGCCTGCTTCAGGCGTGCCTGCGCCCGCTTGATGCCAGCGGCGCGATCGCCTGGGTCGCCGGCAAGCGGGATGAGCGCGTGCCCGTCGAAGCTGAAACACACGTTGGCATCGTCCGTCAGCAGGTAAAGCGGACCGTCATGCGTGCCCGCCCAGAAGCTGCAGCCGGTCCAGACCTTCGCCTCGTTGTCGCGCATCTCCTCGACGAACACCTCCACCGGCCCCTTCCACTCCCGGCCGGGAATGAACCCGAGGCCGACCACATCGAACCTCGAGTCCGGACTTGGCAGGGTGACACGCGCTCCCACCGATGCAGGACCGGCTGCGAACGAGCAGCGCCGCGGGTTCGGTTTCAGCGGGGTCGAGAACATCCGCGCCATCAACATGCCGGCCGCGATGGCGAACTTCTGACCGATCTGGTCATCGATATTCCTTTTCATCGTCATCCTTTTCATTCGTCAGGCCGCGGGCATCGCCGCACGAGGTTCGCTGTTATCCGGTGACACCGTGCATTCGGTCTTGAGGCTGCGTGCCAGCCACCGGAATGTTGCCGCGTCCGTCATGGCCCGGTCGTCGACCATGAAAGGCGCGGAAGTCCGACCCTTCACCTTCGCCAGTCCACAGGTAGCGCGCCATGCGCCTTCCAGCCGAACCTGGCTGCCTGCATAGCCCGCCCAGGTCGGCATGCGCTGACCATGCTGGGCTCCCGACCGGAAGCGCCGCGCGGGCACGATCATGTGGACATGGGGCGCAATCGCCCAGCCGCCTTCCGGGGCAGCAAGCGCGTGTACCGCATAGGCCACCGGGGCACCCAGGCGGACGAGGTTTCGTTCGGCGAACGTGGTCGCCAGCCATTCCCACCAGCGTTCATCGAGTCCCGCCGGCAACTCGGCCAGGATGTGCCACGCGGACACCTCGGTTGGATCGCCGGTGGCGGCCGTGGCCGCATCGACTCGGTCCCAGATTGCGTAATCCTTGGCCGCCCATCGCGGTGCGCTGCCGGGCAGCAGCAGCCCGAAGGATCGCAGGTCGTAGGTCCGCTCACCGAACCAGCGTGGCATCGCGCCAAAGCGGTCGCGCCCGACGCTGTCGCGCCAGATATACTGCACGTTCGCCCGCGCCGTGCGGTAGGCGGGCTTGCGGCCGACCAGCCGCCATTCGGCGCTGACCGGCCGGATGGTGAAGTCGATCCGGCGGTCCGGGTGACCAAGCCCCTGTTCGTCCATCTCGGCGTCGGCATCGTCGTCGCGGAACAGGGTGCGGCGGGCATGCGCCACGTCTGCCTTGGTAATGAACATCGTCGCAAGCTCCTTAAAAACGCCGACGCCGCCCGGGTCAGGGGCGGCGTCGGCGATGATCATCATGATGGCGGGCGGCACCCGCAGGCTCGTCAGGACAGGCGGACCGGTGCGTCGACAGGCGCGTCGGACGCGGTCCATTCGCCACCCATCGGCATGAAGCGGTTGCCGTCGAGGAGTTCGGTATCCCGGCCATCGGCGGCATCGCGGATACGGGCGGCCGCCAGCCGTGTACCCCGAGCGAAGTGATGCGGCACCCCATGGCCACGCTGCAGCAGGCCACGGTCACCGACCCAGACCGTCATCTTCTCCTTGGTCGATACCAGGGCAAGCGGCCCCTCCTCCAGCATGTAGGCGGTGCAGCCGCTCAGCACGTCGACGGACAGCACGTTGCGCAGGACGACGGTGTAGCCGGAGGGCCGCTTTGCCTTGGTGTTCGCCCAGTGCGCGCAGATGACGTCGCGCTCGGCCTCCTGGGCGACACGGGCCAGTTCCATCCCGCGCTCGATGCCGCCGGGGCCGGTCGCGCAGAACAGGATGCTTTCGTTCACCGGCCTGAACGTCGGCACGCCGGCGAGCGCGCGCAGGGCGAGCATCCAGTTCTGGTGCCGGACCTGCATCGGCAGGGTCTTGGTCGTCGTCATCTTATTACTCCATTCTGGTGACGGCCTGTGGCCGGAGCATTTTTCCCGTTTCCCACGGTGCTCATCATCCTCATTCCCGAAGGGCATCAGTTGACCGTGCGGGGCACGTGTCGCGCGGACACCGCCACCACCGTCTCGATCGCGCGCCGCAGTCGGCGGACGGAGCGGGTGTTGCGGAACAGGCGCATCAGCGCCGTCTCTGCCGCCGCCTCGATACGCGGCAGCGCCGATGGCGGCAGGCCGACGTCCCGGGCGACGGCACGCCACAGGCCGGCCAGAACCACTTCGGCATGGTCAGGACCGGGACCGGTCACCTCCACCACATCGACCCGAGACAGCAGCGGCGCCGGCAGGCGATCCACCCGGTTGGCGGTCAGGATCCAGTTGACATGGGACAGGTCGATCTCGGCGGCGAGGCAGCCGTCGAAGTATCGACGGGCGGTGGATCGTTCGAGCAGGCCGAGCAGCGTGCCGACCGGATCCCCCATGTCGCCGCACGCAGCCTTCTCGACCTCGTCGATGACGATGACGGGGTTGGCGCATTGTGCGCGCAGCATCGCCATCGCCGGGAAGCACGGCTGGGCGTGGCGGAAGCCGCGCGGGTTACCCGCCAGTTCCGAATTGCTGCTGACCCCGGCCAGCGACAGGATCGCGCTGCCGCAGCCCGACAGTTCGCCGATCCGCCGCGCCAGATGCGTCTTGCCTGCACCCGGCGGCCCGACGAGCAGCAGCGGCCGGAACGCCAGCCACGGTCGCCCCGCCCACAACTGCACTGCCGCCTGATCGGCGATCCGGTCGATGGCTTTGCCCAGCCATGGCGCTTCGGCCCGAAGGGCCGCGGCGAGGCGCGGCTCATCGCCGCCACGGGATCGCGGCAGCGTTGACGCCCCCGCCAGTGGCAGCGGGAACGTCAGCTGCTCATACAGGTGCGGGATCGACGCGATCCATTCATTGGCCTCGTTGCCGTCAGAGGGAATCGACACGCACGGGCGGACATGCGGCTTGTCGAAAAGCACCATCATGCCCGCACCTCCGCGTCTGGCGTGTTCAGCCAGGTATCAGTCGCCGCGATCAGCGAATCGCCATCTTCGCGCCCCTTCAGCCACAGCTGCCATGTCGCCTTCACCCGCGCGGCGAGGTGCTGGCGTATCGCGCCGTGGCACCCGGTTCGATGCGCCTCCGCCAGATCGGCGGAACTCAGCTGTACGAACGGCGCACCGGCCCCGTGGGCCACCGCGTCGAACGACGTCGCGGCTTGTCCGCCATATCCTTCTGCGACGTCGATCACGTCGCCCTCGAAAACCAGCTTGAGTTCGCGCAGCAGTCGCGCTGCCGCCATCGTGTCCCGCGCGGTATCGCAGGCCGAGATCAGCGAGGGGACGACGATATCCTCGGCGCGCCACAGCAACAGACGCGCGGGGGGAACGTGCAATCGCTCGGCGAGCCAGGTCATGGTTTCGTGCGGGTCGTCGGTGACGGTGGTGCTGTGTGCTTCGAGATCGAAGCCGAGGTCGCAGAAGCGGTAGCGCACGGTGAGCGTGGCCGCGCCGACGATGAGCGTGCGTGCAGGGCGGGTCGACAGGGCGGGCTGATGGATCCACGCGGTCGCGAGGATGACGGTATCGGTGTTCATGCAGGGTCCTTCAAACAGAAACGGCCCGGCCATCACGGGGATGGCCGGGCCGGCGGTGCTGGCGATGCGGGTAGCGGTCAGGCGGCCGCGAAGGCCCGTTCGTCCTCCTCACGTCCGAGCTTCGCCGTGACCCGATCGAGTGCGGCAGCGATATCGGCATGAAGCGCGCGCGGGCGGCACCAGCGCATCAACGCGCAATCGACGAAGCCGGAGAGATGACCGAGGTTCGGCGTGCGCTCCAGATGCCGGGCAAGTGCTGCCATCGGCCGGGTGACAAGCGTCTCGTTCGCGGCGCGCGAAGCCGTCCATGCGAACCAGAGGATCAGCGTCGCGACCGCATCTTCCGCCACATAGCGGCGGATGCGCTCGACCTCGCCACGCTCCCACAATGCCGCGACATCGCCGCCGGCGATATCGGTCTTGACCGGCACGCCGATCTGCTCGGCGATCGCCGCAAGCGACACCTTGCGGCCGTGGCTGCTGTAGAGGTCCACCAGATCGGCATGTTCGCCGCCGAAGCGGTTGGCCGCCGCATGGTCGGCTATCGCCTTCAGGTTCCACAACCGGTTCCGCTGGGCAGCGAGGCGCAGGACGAGCGCGTCGAAACCGCGACCGTTGTACGACGTCACGACCTGCGCTGCCGCCATCCGTCGATCGGCCTCAAGGATCAGGTCGGCCTCCTGCGTGTCGCCGGACACGACCAGCGCGGCGATGTCGAAGGCCCATTCTCCACCCCGCAGCCGTGCTTCGGCGAAGCCGGCAGCGACCGGCACATGGGTTGGCCACGGCGGAAACGACCCGTCCGGCATCGGCGGCGCGATAGTCTCGAGATCGTAGGCCAGCACCGCGCCGGATGTGCCGGCATGGCCTGGCGGGCGCGAAGATGCGCTCATGCTTCACCTCATCATGAAAAGCGGGACGCCCCCGCGGATACGATCAGAGCGCCGGGACCGGCGCGAACACGCACCTTTTCCCCTTCAACACCCTAATCGCGGACGCCGGTCACCGGCCGGCTTCTCGATCGTCTGAACAAACGGCTGCCGTTCAGACGGAGAAATCCCAACGGGATGTTAAGGCGTTTGGTTTCATTGGTTCCCAATGCAAAACTCGGCACACGACGAAGACACCGATAGCGATGTGCCGGTAAATCCGTATTTCAGTCCGACGCTTGATCATCTCGAGCATGGTCTCGGTGAGCCAGTGCCTGGCCATCAGGTCGCCTGCCGCGACTGTCCTTCGTCAATGTGGTATTGGACCGAGGGAGACGAACTGTTCTGCCACTGCTCGGTGATGCACCGGATGACCTGGGGCGCAGGCGAAACTCCGATCGAATTTTGTGATGGCCGCGAGCAAGCTGTCGCCAAGCTCATCGACGAAAGGGCTTCTCAGCGCTCCTGACTGCGGTTCGTCGGCGACGGTCGTCGTGCCGGTGTCTGCGCCGGCATCTGCGTTTCAGTCGCCGGCCTGATGGCAAGATGTGCCTCATCCAGTCGACGGTCCTCCTCCCATCGCCTGTTCAAGGCCTCGCGCTGGGCCGCGGCTATGGCGAGAACCTGCCGCATGGCCTGCGATTGCGCGGGCAGCCGGGCCCCGGCTCGTGCAGGCCCGACACCGCGCCGCACGGCGGAGGAGGCAGCGGGCATTGGTGCTGACATGCACGGTATCCGCTTCTGCGATGCCTTGAACGCCGCAGCGGTTTCAGAGAAGGCCCTTTGCAGCGCGGGCTCATGCCGCCAAGCTTTGGCTATGCGGCGGAGGTCAGCAGGTGCCCTCGCCGACAGAGTCCATCCTTGAGGGGCATGAACGGCATCACCGGCGTGGGAGGCGAGGTAAACTCCAAGGCGTGAAATCTCAGCACGCTGGCGATCAGCAATTTCATCCAGCCGCGTCTGCACGTTTCGAGAAGAGATGATGGCGGGCTCGACACCGAAGCGCGTCAGAACGGCATCGTTGACCACGCATCGGTCGTCGCCGTCGAACGCTATCAGAATTCGTTCGGCCTCAACGGCCGTCAGCATCGCGTCGAGAATCTTGGCTGAGTTGTACTCTGCCGCGACACGCCGGGCGTCTGCCGCTTCCTCGCGCTGACGCTCCTCTTCGCGTTTGCGCTGGTCCTCCTCAAGCAGACGTTCGGCTTGGATGCGCTGCAGTGTCAGCCGCTCACGGCGCAGGCGATCTCGTGTCGCCGCCGCCTCGGCTTTACGCCGTTCAAGCAGATCGAATATCTGCTGGACGTTCCGATTGACCGCGTCGACCTCCAACGCGAAAGCCTGCTTCGGCACGTCGATCGTTCGCTTCACAGCGTGTTGCGAGAAGCCGATCGACAGTCCCGGGTCATGCCCAACAGCAGCGTTCACGCGAGATGCCGCGAAACGGCTGAATGCAGAAATTGTCGGACGGTGCGGCATCGGCGTCACGGCGCTGACCGAAAGCGAGGGTATGATGCGGACCTGGTCGCGGTCCATACTCTTTGGAACGGCGCTCAGCCGATGCTGCCGGTCACGCACTGCCGTCACGCCAGGTATCGCAGGGGTCTTCGAGGGTCCCGGGAGCAAAGCCGCAGCCGGGATAGCCGGGATCGGCCGGACGACCGATTGCAAATTTGCAACCTGGATCGTCATCGGCCGCGGTAGCGCATCGTCACCGATGGTTGCGACAACGCCAGGAACGTCGGCGATCGACAGTCCCTGCGGAATTGCTGCAGCGATCGACAGATGTGGCACAGGTGTCATCATAATCAGTATCGGTGCCGCACGTTCCCTGACGCGATCGAGCAACGCCATTTCCGCCGCTGTGTCTTCCTGCGCGTGTCGGAGGTGCTCGTCGAGCAGCGCCGCCTCGCCCGCAAGGCTCTTCTCCCAGTTTCGTTCATTGACAGCGTCCAGCTGACCTCGGCGGACACGCGCCGTCCGCGCCGGACCAAGGTGCTGTTGTGGCGCGATGGGCAAACCGCGCTCGGCGTTCGACAAGGCGGTGTACCGAATGCTGAGCCCCGCTTCCTGCACGACCTCGGTTTGGACGGCAGCGTAAAGGTGGCGCATTGCTTCGAACGCGTCCGGGTTGTCGATCTCGCGCCGCATCATTCTGCCGATATCCCATTCATGGTCGCCGGTGCGAACCATGGGACGAGTCGAAAACAGGAGGTGCAGATGCCAGTTGCGCTGATCGCCGTCTTCGGACGGCGGGTGCAGCGCCAGCGCAAAGGGCAGATCACGATCGCCGAACTGCTCCTCGGCGAAGCGCCTGCCGATCTCGAACATGCGCTCGATGCCGCGATCCATTTCCAGCAACTGATACGGCACGTTGGCGATGGCGTGGAACAGTACCTTCGCCCCGCCCTGCGCCTCCCGGTTGAACAGTTCGACAGCTTCAAGTGCGGCAACCGCCTCCTCGACCGTCTCGCCGACGTTGGACATGAACAGTATGCGGCCATCGTCCGTTTCGTGCGCGCCCTGCCAGATGTACAGCGTCGCGCGGCGACTCACTCCCGCCTTGGTAGCGTGCCCGTAGTAGCGCACGCGGAAGAAGATGCCCACGCGTCCCGCTCGGTCGGTGATCTGCCCTGAATAACGCGGCAGCTGCGAGGCGGCCGCAAGCCAGCCGGTTCGCGTCGACCGATGCATCTCCGGCTTGCGTTCGATCGCGGTCCGCGGCCGGTCATCCGGCTTTATCCTGATGCGCTTCCATAGCGCCCGGCTGCGCCGATCCGCCTCGCGCAATTCTTGCTGCAAGCCCCGCTCAGCGCGGCGGTATTCGCGCGCTTCCTGCTTCTCGGCCTTACGCGCATCGCGGATCATCCGGGCGATCGCGCCCGTGCGCTTGCGCACGATCCGGTGCGCCTGGGCTGCCGTGATCGAGGTCCAGACCTCACCTGAATTGCAAATTTGCAATTGCACGCCGCACATCCAAACAAAGAAGAGGGGGTGTCCATCAAAGACCCGACAAGGCGGGTCGCGATGCTTTCAGCGAGCTGAAAGATTTATTTCGCCAACACCCCCTCTTGAACTTCACTATCTTAATACCTGATGCCTGCCCCCTCAATGCCGCTACTTTTCCATTTACCGCTCAACAAAGGGGGGTCCGGTAAATAAAGCTGCGTCGATCTGGTTGATGGCTCCTGGAAGGAGCCAGACCATGAATGACGACAGCGAGTCGATCGGCGTTGCTGGACAGACGATCGATATGGAGGGCGACGCGGCAGGGGTTGCCAGTGAGGCGTTGCTCATCGCGCGCCACACGGCGAACGCGCTCCGGCGGAGGGCGCTGCTGGCCGCGAATACGACGCTGGTCCAGCGTGACCCCAAGGACGTTGCCGGAGCCATCGCGCTCGGCTTCGTCCTGCGCGGTCGCGGGCTGGGTGCTGCCGACAGCTGGCGGCTCGATGGCCTGCTGAGCGGAAGCGTCGACGAACTGATCCAGCGCCTGACCGAGGCGGCGCACCATCTGCCCGGCGGCGATGCCGGCGCGGTGCTGGTGCGCGCGATCGACCTTGCCGCTGCCGAGCTGGCGGCGAGAGGGGAATATGCTGCGTGGAAACGCCGCGCCGATCGCTACTTCGGCGAACACGACGCGTGGCTCGCTGCTGACGAGGAGATGCGCCTCACAGGTGGCTGGCGCCAGCGGCGCATGACGATGGGTCAGCAGGACCTGATCCGCGCGACCTGTGCGCTGTGGGAAATCGATCTGCCGGGGCATCTGCTGCGCGGCAGCGCACACGACTGGCTCGACGCCGCGCGTGCCAACCTGCGCTACAAGGGAGTGAGCGCGTGACGACGACCTTTAGCTGGACCGACCGTCACGGCGTGATGCACGACCTCTCGACCGACGACGATATCGAGCGCGAGCGACAGGAGATCAGGCTGGAACTGCTCGATCTGGGTGCCAGGCTCGCGAGTACCGATGACGCCGTGTTCGTGGCAGCGTACGATGAGGCGGCAGCGCTTGGCGAGCGGCTGATGGCGCTGCAGCAGGACCTGCAGTGCTTCGTCCGGCACGAGGCCATGCGCGCTGTGGCGATGATCGAGCAGATCGACCTGGACGCCTCGTTCCTCCGCAGCCTGCACCGTAGCTACGAGCAGCGCGAGGCATGCGGTGACGACCCCGCAGCCTTGGCAGTGCCTCCGACGCCTGACCAGATGTCGGTGCTGCGGAGGCAGGCTATCCGGGATGGCCGGGCGGCGATCATCCCTTCCACCTTCGGCGAAGCGCACACCCTGTTGTTCGCGCATTCGGCAACCCGCCGGACGCCGCTGCCGCCGAGCGCGCCCGGGTTCGAATGGACCGATCGCTACATGCGTTACCACCAGGTGCGTGACCTGCGGCAGATCGAGCGCGAATATGTCGCGCTGGCGGATGACCTTTCGCGCCTTCGGCCGCAACTGGCGGCCGACGTCCCGATCCGGGACGTGATCAAGGCGCTGGAAGCAGGCCGACTCGCGGTGGACCGGGTGTCGATCCTAGAAAGGACCATGACCCGATGGACCGCACACGTGATCGCTGTTGCCCGCAGCCACTCCATGGCGTTCCTTGACGAACTGGAGAAGTCCAATGGCCGCAATGTCTAGCGCCAGCGCGCTGCGCTTCCGGCAACAGCCAAATCATCTGATGGCCAGCGTTGCCGCCGGCATCGCTACGGAGATCGCCGCCGACCCTGATGCCGTCCCGACGTCCGTTCTCGACAAGGCGAAGGACTGGTCGGCCCCGTCCGCGGCGGGCATCCACATCATGGGGCATGAGACTCGACGCGCTGGATGGCGCCATGGGCGGCTGCCCGGCCTGCGTGACATGGTGGGGGAATTCCACCCCGTGTTCGACCGGATGATGGTCATGGCCCGCCGTTACGAGAAGAACGTGCCGCCCGAGCGGGAGGCGGCGCTTCGGTCGCCGGTCAGCGCCAGCGACCTGTGGCGGGCGGCAATCTATCGCTGGTCGAACTGGTTCGGCGTCGATGCCGATCTCTGTCGCGTGTATCGCGATGACAACGGCAGGCTGGCCGATGATCCGGCTTACGCCGGACATGCTTATGACGCCGACCACGTCCCCGACGAGCTGCTTCGCCAAGTGCTCGACGTCACCCTGATCGACTGGATCGGCCTGCTTGAGACGCTGCGGGTCACATGGCCGGCGATGTTCGACGCCGTCTGGCACCGCGACGCCAAGGCCGTCGACCACCTCTCGCGCCAGAACCGGCGCTTGCCCGACATGCCGTTCCTGCGCGTCAGGAAGGATTCTGCCGACAAGCTGCGCACCGTCGTCGCGATCTTTTGGGAGGCCGAAAGGGCGTTCGAGCTCATGCACGCGATCGGTGGCAGGCACCGTGTGACGATGACCAGGCTGCTGTCGGCGCTTGCATCCACCTCGATGCTGGGCGCCGCCGTGGCGGCGGACGATCCGACCGGTCGTTACGTCGGCAGCATGTGGTGTCATCGCGGCGCGCTGGCCCTGCTGTTCGACGAGGGGCTGGCGACCGGCCATGACGCTCGCCACCCGCACCGATCGCTCGGCCCCGGCGGCGATGTCAATGTGACCGACGAGATCGTGGGTTGCGTCAGCGACGCAGGTCTCGACCTCGCCGGCTTCAATGCCCGCACCGCGCCGCCCTTCGCGCTCGACTCACGTCTGCGCGACGTCCAAGGCGAGGAACCCGTCGCCTTCTTGGCAGGGCGCGATGTCCGGTCGCTGGCGATCCGCTTCCTGATCGAGGTGCGGGCGTGGCTCGGCGGATCGAAAGGGCGCAAGGCGGTGTTGGGGCCACCGCTGTTCGAGATCGAAACTGACAGTGCAATCGGCCGCTTGGCGTTGCTCATGATTGCACGCATTTGCCCCGACACGGCCCGATCGATCATCCGGGAGGCAACGGAAACGATCACTGCTGTACGAAGCGCGCCTCGATTCAGCGCGAAGATCGCGGACAACCCTGCGGAACCCGACCACCCGATTACTCTGAGTGACATCGTCGCGAACCCACGTCGATGGCGTGCAGAACTCAGAAAGGGCTTACCAATCACCGGCTCAATTACCGCGCAATCGAAATGGCTCGGCCACGACGCCTTTGCCGGGATGGTCAAAAAGGCGAAGAAGGATACTTCCCAATTCATCTCGGCCGCTTTCCCGGCACTCGGTCATTCCATCTGCTTCATGCCGCAAGTCTGGTTCGAACCCTATCGTGAGACCGTGGGACTGCAGGTCGCCTGGGAGGATGTCGGCCGCGATCACGAGGCGGCATTCCCCCGCTGCTTCGACCGGTCGATACCGGCGGACGAGCTCGCCTTCTGCCTGCGGGTCGCAGCGCGCCAGCAGGTCGCTGCGACCGACATGCTGCGCGACCCCCATTGCCGCCAGCCCGACAGTATTCGGTCGCCCAACCGGGGACGTGCAGCAATTGGGTCGCCAGCGCCGCCGCTACCGCCGACCGCCTCACAGCGCCTGCTGCTCGAGCGGCTCAGGCTCGCCGGGATGGGGGGTCCGGTAAATCCGAAGGCCACGAAGCGATAATTGGTCTCCCGCTCGCCGGCGACTCGCCGCGCGACGGGAGACAGAACGTGACCGACCAGACCGACTTCACCCAGATCGCCGCCGATTTCGCGGCAGCCCTCCAGCCTGTCGGTGCGACCGACGATCCTGCGGCAGACCGAGACGACACCCCGCCGCACGACATCGCCTCCGATGAGGAAGGCAACGCAGCCATCCTGCCGGGGGACGACGTCGACCCGGATACAATGCTCGCAATCAGCGACGAAGCAGAAACGGAGGAAACGACCGTATCGCAGGGCAGCGCTGACCCCGCGGCGTCGGACATGTCGCTGACGCAGGAGGAACTGGCCGGCGACGCGGATGGCGATGTCGAGGGGAGCACCGCGCACCTGGTTGGCGGCGATCCGCTGGGAACGGAGAGCGCCGAAATCAGGACCGACGGCGGCCTCTTCGCCGACTTCCCCGCCGCGCCGAGCCAGCCGGGCGAGTTCAAGGTCGCGCTTTGCGACCTTCTGATCGGCGACCAGTCGCCGGGCGGCATCTACGACTTCGACAGCGGCGCAGGGGAGGCGCTGCTCCACGCGGTTCAGACGCCGGAAAATATTGCGCCCATCGTCGTGATGAAGGTCAAGGAAGATTGGCACGTCGTCGATGGCTGGGCGCGCGTCATGGCAATGCGCTACCAGTTCGGCAACAGCGCGAACCTCTTGGTCCGCGCTATCGAGTGGGACGGCACGCACGACGCGGACCTCTACAACCGTTTCGCCGCGACGTTCCTGACGCTCAAGAGCCGCAAGATCGACAAGTCGATCCTGCTTCGTCAGTTTCACCTCGCCTGGAACGTGCCGCAGCTGGTGCTGGGCGCCCGGATCGGCTGGATCGACAGCCGGGTCACGCGCGAGCTGGCTGCCGCCCAGGCGATGCTGGAGGCGCCGCGCTTCGCCGAACTCCACGTCAAGGCCGACGACCCGCCGATCGACTATATGTACAAGGTCCAGCAGGCTCGGGCCGAAGCCGCGGCGGATGACAGGGCACATCCGAAGCGCGCGCCCGAGAAGGGCGCGGTCGCGAAGCTCGACGCGAGGCTGGAGGCGCTGCTCGCGAAGCCCGAACGCTTCGCCACCGCGGAGGCGTTGGCGAAGCTCGGTATCGGCAAGTCGGACAAGGCTAAGCCGACCTCCGCGAAGAACGGACCGGAAGACGTTTCCGCCCCGGCTTCCGAACTCGTGGCCCCGACGATCATCGACTGCGTCGAGGACTCCGGCGGCGACGCCGTCGCCATGGTCGAGATGGGCGCCGACCAGCTCCCGAGCATCCGCCTGCTGGTCGACATGACCAAGCTGGAAGATCGTCGAAAGGCCGAGGTGCGCCACCTTGTCCACGAGGCGGTCGACCGGCTCCTCGGTTTCTGAGGCTACCGACCGCATCAGGGATTCGGTCGTGGCCGATCATGATCTTCCGATCTCGTCGCCCGAAAACTCGACGGCGGGCGCGGGTGACTCGTTTTCGGACGAGACGGGTCTATCGGTCCCGTCCACCGGGGTTGACCGATCGCGTCCGGTCGATTCTGATGCGAAGGGCGTCAGCACCGACATCCCCGAGCGGCTCGATGTGCTCCTGCCGGGCGAGGCGGCGCTCGTATACCAGTATCTGCGCGGTCGGCTTGCGGGGCTGTTCGACGATGCTGCCGACTGATCGGAAGACACACATGACCCAGCCGCTTCGTGCCTACATCTACGCTCGTGTTTCGAACGACGACGAGGACGGCAACAACGCCTCAGGCGCCGCTCAGCGCGCCGCCTGTCGCGCCTGGTGCGAGAAGGAAGGCGTCGAAGTCGTCGAGGAATTCGAGGAGCTGAACGTTTCCGGGCGCAAACTCAAGCGGCGACAGTTCGACCGGATGATTGCGCAAGCGACAGCCGCGCACCGACCTGTGCATATGATCGTCGTTTACGCACTTTCCCGATTTGCGCGGCGGCTGCTCACCCAAATGACCGCTGAACACAAGCTGGATGGAGCAGGTGTCAAGTTGGTGTCGGTGATCGAGAACATCGCCGATGACGCGAATGGCCGTTTCATGCGCGGCATGATCGGTCTGGTAAACGAGAAATACGCCAACGACGCTTCGATCTTTACCGCCCGCGACCGCCGCGGGAACGCTGCCAACGGCTATTGGAATGGCGGCCCCGTTCCTTTCGGTTACGAATCGCGCGTGGTCGTGACCGACGGCCGCAAGGGCCGCAAGAAGCTCTTCACCGCAGAAAGCGAGGCGGCAGTTGTCCGGCTCATCTATGATCTCGCCGACGTGGGCCTCACCGGTCGGCCCATGGGAACGCGGGCGATTGCCGCGCACCTGAACGCTAACGGTTACACACTACGCGGCAAGCCGTTCTACCATAGCAACGTCGACGGCATCCTCACGCGGCAGCATTACGGTGGTTTCTATCGCGATCGCACGATGGACGCGAAAGGCATCAAGCCAGCAGAAGCCGAGGCGATCGTGGTTACATGCCCGCAGATCGTCGCACCCGATCAGATCGCCCGCGTTGCCGCCATTCGCGCCGGGGCAGCACCCTCCGTCACACCGCCGAGGATCACGAATTCACCCGTTCTGCTGGGCGGTATCGCGACCTGCGGCCATTCCGAATGCGGCTCCGGCATGGTGCTGCGCACCGGCAAGGGCGGCGCCTATCGCTATTATGTCTGCAATCGCAAGGCGACGGCGGGGGCAGCAAGTTGCCCGAGCAAGGCGATCCGCGAAGATGCGCTCGACGGCATCGTGCTCGAGGGGCTACTCGGTCGCATCCTGCAGCCCGAACGGCTGAAGATGCTTTTGGCGGAAGTCCTCGATCGATCGGACGACGCCGAAAAGCGCAGGAAGGACGATCTCGATCGTGTACGCCGCGAGCGGATCGCAGCAGAGGGCCGGCTCCGTCGCCTGCTGGAACTGGTAGAAGAAGGATTGATGAGCCCGCGCGACCCGATCTTCGGCGACAAGCTCGCCGAGGTCCGCGCCTCGATCACCGCACTGACCGAAACCGAGCGGAGCCTGCAGACGCAGCTAGGCACGGGCACCCGCCTCGTAGATGAAGCCGCAGTCGAACGATTTGGTGCGATGCTCCGCGCCGAAATCCTTGGGGAGAACGCGGAACTGCGGCGTTCCTACGTTCGGATGCTGGTCGGCGACGTTTCAGTCAACGACAACGAGATCGTCATCGCCGGCTGCACGGCCGTGCTTGAAGCAGCAGCGACCAAGGGGGATATGACCGGCGCAACCGCAGTTCGCGGTTTTGACCGGAAGTGGTGCCCAGAAGAGGACTCGAACCTCCACGACCTTGCGATCGCCAGCACCTGAAGCTGGTGCGTCTACCAATTCCGCCATCTGGGCACGGGGTAGGAGGGCGCCTCTACGGGGGGTGCGGCGGGGTGTCAACAACTTGTTTTGCGATTTTTACGTTGTCCTTGCCGTTTTGCTGCGGGAGCGGCATGGGGCTGGCATAGAGGCATGTGGGCCAAGCAAAGGCGGGCACGATGAAGAACCAGTTGGTGACGCTGTTCGGCGGTGGCGGTTTCGTCGGCCGCTATGTCGTACAGGAATTGTTGAAGGCGGGCGCACGGGTCCGCATCGCGCAACGCGATCCGCGCCAGGCGCTGTACCTGCGCACCCAAGGCGGCCTTGGTCAGACGCAGTTCGTCGCCGCTGACCTGTCGCGCCCCGACACCCTCGCCCGCGCAGTGGCGGGATCGGACGCAGTCGTGAACCTTGTCGGCATTCTCGAGGGCGATTTCGACAAGGTGCATATCGCTGGCGCGCGCAATGTCGCCGAGGCAGCGGCTGCGGCGGGTGTCGGGGCGTTTGTGCAGATCTCGGCGATCGGTGCCGATCCGGCATCGCCCTCCGCCTATGGCCGGTCGAAGGCGGCGGGTGAGGACGCGGTGCGGGCGGCATTCCCGAAGGCGACTGTGCTGCGCCCCTCGATCGTGTTCGGGCGTGAGGACGGCTTCGTCAACCGCTTCGCCGGCATGATCGCCGGTGCGCCGGCGCTGCTCGGGCGGCCGATCGTGCCGGTCATGGCGTCGGCGACCAGGTTCCAGCCGATCTATGTCGTCGATCTGGCGCAGGTGGTGGTGAAGGCGCTGGCCGATCCCGACCGGTTCGGCGGACAGACCTATGCGATCGGCGGTCCTGATGTGATCTCGATGGGGGAACTGAACCGTTGGATCGCGCGCGCGGTCGGGCGAGATGTCCGCTTCGTCGAGGTCGCGAACGAACTGGGCGGGCTGATCGCGGCGCTGCCGTTCACGCCGATCAGCAAGGATCAGTGGGCAATGCTGTCGCGCGATAATGTCGTCGCCGGCGATGTGCAGGGGATCGAGGCGTTTGACATCCGTCCGGTGCCGTTGGCGACGGTCGCGCCCGAATGGCTGGTCGCGTACCGCAAGAATGGCCGCTTCAACAAAGCCGCCCGCATATGAGCACTGCGCAATCGTGGCTCGAAGCCGCGATCCTGGGCGTGATCCAGGGGTTGACCGAGTTCCTGCCGGTCTCGTCCAGCGCGCATTTGCGCATCGCCGGCGCGTTCCTGCCGTCGGGGACTGATCCGGGTGCCGCTTTCACCGCGATCATCCAGATCGGGACCGAGGCGGCGGTGCTGCTGTATTTCCGCAAGGATATCTGGCGGATCGCGACGGCATGGCTCGGCCAGTTCTTCGGACGGCAGGCGGCGCATGACGCCGACAATGCCCGGATCGGCTGGCTGGTCATCGTCGGTACGTTGCCGATCGTCTTGTTGGGGTTGTTATTCAAGGACGCGATCGAGACGTCGTTGCGCAATTTATGGTTCACGGCTTTCAGCCTGATCGGTTTCGGTATCCTGCTGGGTATCGCCGACCGGGTCGGGCGGCGGCGCTGGGGCATCGACCGGCTCGGCTGGGGCAGCGGCATCGCCTTCGGCTTTGCGCAGGCGATGGCGTTGCTGCCGGGCGTCTCGCGTTCGGGCGGCACGATCACTGCCGGGCTGTTCATGGGTTTTACCCGTGAGGCGGCGGCGCGTTATTCCTTCCTGCTGGCGATCCCCGCCGTGCTGGCGTCGGGGCTGTATCAGCTGCTCAAGACCTGGGGAGAGTTCGGTCCCTATGGGCCGGGGCCGACGCTGCTCGCCACCGCGATCTCGTTCGTCGTGGGATATGCATCGATCGTCGGATTCCTGAAGCTCGTGTCGACCCGCGGCTATATGGCGTTCGTCGTCTATCGCGTGCTGCTGGGTAGCGCGCTGATTGTGCTGCTTTCTCAGGGACGGATCACGCCACTGGGTTAGGCCCGTTTCGGCCATTATTTAGCTAGTTAAGAATGGATATCATTAGTAACCACGGTCACGCTGCGTAATAAGGTCAGTAATTCTTACCTACCGACGGTTTATTGCGTGACTCCGCCGTCAAAATATGCTTTCCGAACGGTCGGAGGGCATTATGGCCGATCAAGCAATGCTGAAGTTCGTTTCGCGTCCGCAGGCCTATCCGGCCAAGCGGGAACCGGAACTGCGCGCCGAAGACTTTCGCGAGATCGCGGAGCGCTACGCACCGCCGACCGCCGAGGATCAGGCGGGACGCTGCTCGCAATGCGGCGTCCCCTATTGCTCGGTCCATTGCCCGCTGCACAACCATATCCCCGACTGGCTGCGCCTGACTGCCGAGGGGCGGTTGCAGGAAGCGTATCAACTGTCGAACAGCACCTCGACCATGCCCGAGATCTGCGGGCGCATCTGTCCGCAGGACCGGCTGTGCGAAGGCAATTGCGTCATCGAATTTTCGGGGCACGGCGCGGTCACGATCGGGTCGGTCGAAAAGTTCATCACCGACACCGCGTGGGAGAATGGCTGGGTAGAACCGGTCGCGGTCGGCCCGGTACGCGGCCAGTCGGTCGGGATCGTCGGGGCAGGCCCGGCGGGGCTGGCGGCGGCGGAATGGCTGCGCAACCTCGGTTACGAAGTGCATGTCTATGACCGGTACGACCGGGCGGGCGGGCTGTTGACCTATGGCATTCCCGGCTTCAAGCTCGAAAAGCCGGTCGTCATGCGCCGCGTCGAGCGGCTGAAGGAAGGCGGTATCGTCTTTCACGAAGGGTTCGAGGTCGGCCGCGACGCGAAACTCGACGAACTCCGGCAAAAGCACGACGCGATCCTGATCGCGACCGGCGTCTACAAGCCGCGTGCGATCAAGGCGCCGGGCGTCGGCAGCGGTGGCGTGGTCGATGCGCTCGACTATCTGACCACGTCGAACCGGATCGGCTTCGGTGACAGCGTGGCCGCCTATGACGACGGTTCGCTGAACGCGGTAGGCAAGAATGTCGTCGTTGTCGGCGGCGGCGATACCGCGATGGACTGTGTCCGTACCGCGATCCGCCAGGGGGCGAAGTCGGTAAAGTGCCTCTATCGCCGCGACCGCGCCAACATGCCCGGATCGCAGCGCGAGGTCGCCAATGCCGAGGAAGAGGGCGTCGAGTTCGTCTGGCTCTCCGCCCCCGCCGCGTTCGACGATCGCGATGGCCAAGTGGTGCAGGTCCGAGCGACCGGCATGCGGTTGGGCGCGCCCGACGCCTCGGGCCGTCGTGCGCCGGAGACCGATCCGGGCAACGAATTCGTACTCGACGCCGATCTGGTGGTGAAGGCGCTGGGCTTCGATGCCGAGGATCTGCCGACCCTGTTCGATGCGCCCGAACTGGGCGTCACCCGCTGGGGCACGGTGCGCGTCGACGGCAAGTCGATGATGACTTCGCTGGATGGCGTGTTCGCGGCGGGCGATATCGTGCGCGGTGCCTCGCTCGTGGTGTGGGCGATCCGCGACGGGCGTGACGTTACCGAGCGGATGCACGCCTATCTCAAGGCGAAGGCCAAGGCGGCGCGGGTCGCAGCATGAGGCTGAAGCCGAACGAGGTGCAGGCGATCAAGACGGCGGCGCGTGAAGCGTTCGGCGAGGATGTCGTCGTGCGCCTGTTCGGCAGCCGGGTACGCGACGACCTACGCGGCGGGGATATCGATCTGTTGGTCGAGGTCGAGGCGAGCATGGCGACCGAGGCATTGGCCGACCGGTTTCGCGATCGCCTGTTCGAGCGGATCGACGAGCAGAAGGTGGACGTCGTCTTCGCGCCGCGATCGGGCGAATGGTCCGATTTCGCTCGGATGGTCGCGCCGCAAGCGGTGATGTTGCCATGACCGATACCGATGCGGTCCTGCGTTCGACCTTGCTCAGGTGCCGACGCCTGTCGGACGGTATCGACGAGCTACGGCCACTCTTGTCGGGGCATCTGCCGACCGCGGTGTCGGAACTGGAAACGCTGCCATTGATCGAACGGGTCGCATCGATCGCCCTGCTCAAACGTGTCGAGCAGTTGCAAGACATGATCGCGCGGCTGGTCCGACTGGTCGCCGTCTGGGAATTGCTCGACACCGCGACGATGACCCGGCGCGATATTGCGAACTGGATGGAAAAAAGCCGGTTCGTCGACGATGCCGATCACTGGGTCGACCTGACGCTGCTGCGCAACCGACTGGTCCATGAATATCCGATCGACGAGGCGGAGCAGGTCCGCCGGGTCAATCAATGCTGGGATGCCGCGACGCAGTTGCAGTCGATCGTCACAGCCATCGTAACGTATCTTTCCAAGAAAGGGTTTGCGGCATGACCGACATGACCTCCGAACGCCTCCGCCTCGCCACCGAAGGCATGTACCGTCCCGAGTTCGAGGGCGACGCCTGTGGTGTCGGCATGGTCGCCGCGACCGATGGCAAGCCGTCGCGCCGCGTCGTACAGTCGGCGATCGATGCGTTGCGCGCGGTGTGGCACCGCGGCGCGGTCGATGCCGATGGCAAGACCGGCGATGGTGCCGGCATCCATGTCGATCTGCCGCACCGGTTCTTCGACGATGCGATCGCTGCCTCCGGGCACAAGCCGCTGCACGCGCGGCTCGCGGTCGGCATGGTGTTCATGCCGCGCACCGATCTGGGCGCGCAGGAAACCTGCCGCACCCTGGTCGAATCGGAGATCATCGAGGCAGGCTGGTCGATCTATGGTTGGCGGCAGGTGCCGGTCGACGTGTCGGTCATCGGCATGAAGGCGCAGGCGACGCGGCCCGAGATCGAGCAGATCATGATCGCCGGCCCCGCGCCGGAAGAGATGGACGAGGCCGAGTTCGAGAAGAACCTGTATCTGGTCCGCCGCCGGATCGAGAAGCGGATCATCGCCGCGCAGATCACCGGCTTCTACTTCTGTTCGCTGTCGTGCCGCTCGATCATCTACAAGGGGCTGTTCCTCGCCGAGAGCCTGTCGGATTTTTATCCCGACCTGACCGACGAACGCTTCGAATCGCGTGTCGCGATCTTCCACCAGCGTTATTCGACCAACACCTTCCCGCAATGGTGGCTGGCGCAGCCGTTCCGCTGCCTCGCTCATAACGGTGAGGTCAACACGATCCGCGGCAACAAGAACTGGATGCTCAGCCACGAGATCAAGATGGCAAGCATCGCGTTCGGTGAGCGCAGCGAGGATATCAAGCCGGTGATTCCGGCCGGTGCGTCGGACACGGCGGCGCTGGACGCGGTGTTCGAGACGATCTGCCGGTCGGGCCGCGACGCGCCGACCGCCAAGCTGATGCTGGTGCCCGAGGCGTGGCAGGGTGCCGCCGACATGCCCGAAGCGCATACCGCGATGTATGATTACCTCGCGAGCGTGATGGAGCCATGGGACGGCCCCGCCGCGTTGGCGATGACCGATGGCCGCTGGGCGGTCGCGGGTCTCGACCGCAACGCGCTGCGTCCGTTGCGCTATACGCTGACCGGCGACGGGCTGCTGATCGTCGGGTCGGAAGCGGGCATGGTGCCGGTCGCCGAAGCGACGGTAGTCGAGAAAGGCCGCCTGGGGCCGGGCGAGATGCTCGCCGTCGATCTGGGCGAGGGCAAGCTCTACAAGGACCGTGCGATCAAGGACAAGATTGCGGGCGAGGCGGACTATGCCGCGATGACCGGCAAGTTCCTGACCATCGACGACCTGCCCGCCGCCACCGCCGAGCCGCTGCGCTACGACCGTGCCGAACTGGCGCGGCGGCAGGTGTGCGCTGGGCAGACGCTGGAGGACATGGAGCTGATCCTGTCGCCGATGGTCGAAGGGGCCAAGGAAGCGATCGGGTCGATGGGCGACGATACGCCGCTGGCGGTCATTTCCGACAAGCCGCGCCTGATCAGCCATTTCTTCCGCCAGAATTTCTCGCAGGTCACCAACCCGCCGATCGACCCGTTGCGCGAGCGCTACGTCATGTCGCTCAAGACGCGGTTCGGCAATCTGGCCAACATCCTCGATGCCGCCGACCGGGGCAGCGCGGTGCTGGTGCTCGACAGCCCGGTGCTGACCAACACCGACTGGCTGCGGTTGAAGGCGCATTTCGGCGCCCAGGCCGCCGAGATCGACTGCACCTTCCCGGCGGGTGAGGGGCCGGAGGCGCTGCGCGCCGCCATCGCCCGCATCCGCGCACAGGCCGAACAGGCGGTGCGCGAGGGGCGCAGCGAGCTGTTCCTGACCGATGAGCATCTCGACGCGACCAAGGTGCCGATCGCCGGCGTGCTGGCCGCCGCCGCCGTCCATACGCATCTGGTGCGCAAGGGGCTACGCTCCTACGCGTCGATCAACGTGCGGTCGTCGGAATGCCTCGACACCCATTATTATGCGGTGCTGATCGGCGTCGGCGCAACGACGGTGAACGCCTATCTGGCCGAAGCCGCGATCGCCGACCGCCATGCGCGCGGCCTGTTCGGCGAGATCAGCATGGACGAGGCGCTGAAGCGCCATCGCACCGCGATCGACGAGGGACTGCTGAAGATCTTGTCGAAAATGGGGATCGCGGTGATCTCCAGCTATCGCGGCGGCTATAATTTCGAAGCGGTCGGTCTCAGCCGTGCGCTGGTCAACGACTTCTTCCCTGGCATGCCGGCGAAGATTTCGGGCGAGGGCTATCACTCGTTGCACGTCAACGCGACGCAGCGGCATGAGGCGGCGTTCGATACGGCGGTGGCGACGCTGCCGATCGGCGGCTTCTATCGCCAGCGTGGCGGTGGCGAGGCGCATGCCTATTCGGCGCAGCTGATGCACCTGCTCCAGACCGCCGTCGCGACCGACAGCTATTCGACCTATATGCAGTTTTCGCGCGGGGTGCGCGACCTGCCGCCGGTCTACCTGCGTGACGTGCTGGAATTCAACTTCCCCGATACCGGCGTGCCGATCGATCAGGTCGAGGCGATCACCGAGATCCGCAAGCGCTTCGTGACGCCGGGCATGTCGCTGGGCGCGCTCAGCCCGGAAGCGCATGAGACGCTGGCGATCGCGATGAACCGCATCGGCGCGAAGGCGGTGTCGGGCGAGGGTGGCGAGGACTCGATCCGCTACCAGCCGTACGAGAATGGCGATAACGGCAATTCGGTCATCAAGCAGGTGGCATCGGGCCGCTTCGGCGTCACCGCCGAATATCTCAACGCCTGTGACGAGATCGAGATCAAGGTCGCGCAGGGCGCCAAGCCCGGTGAGGGCGGGCAGCTGCCCGGCTTCAAGGTGACCGAGTTCATCGCCAAGCTGCGCCATGCGACGCCGGGGGTGACGCTGATCAGCCCGCCGCCGCACCACGACATCTATTCGATCGAGGATCTGGCACAGCTCATCTACGACCTGAAGCAGATCAATCCCAAGGCGCGGGTGTGCGTGAAGCTGGTCAGCTCGGCCGGCATCGGCACGGTCGCGGCGGGTGTGGCGAAGGCGCATGCCGACGTCATCCTCGTGTCGGGCCATGTCGGCGGGACTGGTGCGTCCCCGCAGACCTCGATCAAGTACGCCGGTACGCCGTGGGAAATGGGGCTGTCGGAGGTCAACCAGACGCTGACCCTCAACGGCCTGCGCGGGCGGGTGGTGCTGCGGACCGATGGCGGGCTCAAGACCGGGCGCGACATCGTCGCCGCCGCGATCCTGGGTGCCGAGGAGTTCGGCATCGGCACACTGAGCCTCGTCGCGATGGGCTGCATCATGGTGCGCCAGTGCCATAGCAACACCTGTCCCGTCGGCGTGTGCGTGCAGGACGAGCGGCTGCGCGCCAAGTTCACCGGCACGCCGGAAAAGGTCATTAACCTGATGACCTTCATTGCCGAGGAGGTTCGCGAGATCCTGTCGCGGCTGGGCGTGCGGTCGCTGGACGAGGTGGTCGGGCGGACCGAGTTCCTGCGGCAGGTCAGCCGTGGGGCGGAGCATCTCGACGATCTCGACCTCAACCCGATCCTGGCGAAGGTCGATGCCGAGGAGAGCCAGCGGCGCTTCAGCCTGTCGACGTTCCGCAACGACGTGCCCGACAGCCTCGATGCGCAGATGATCAAGGATGCGGCGGCGGTGTTCTCGCGCGGCGAAAAGATGCAGCTGACCTATTCGGTGCGCAACACCCACCGCGCGGTCGGTACCCGCCTGTCGAGCGAGATCACGCGGACCTTCGGCATGTCGAAGCTGGCCGATGGCCATGTGACGGTGCGGCTGCGCGGGAGCGCGGGGCAGAGCCTCGGCGCGTTCCTGTGCAAGGGTATCAAGCTCGAAGTGTTCGGCGACGCCAACGACTATGTCGGCAAGGGGTTGTCGGGCGGGACGATCGTGGTGCGGCCGATGGTGTCGTCGCCGCTCAAGAGCCATGAGAACACGATCGTCGGCAACACCGTGCTGTACGGCGCGACCTCTGGCCGGCTCTTCGCGGCGGGACAGGCGGGCGAACGCTTCGCGGTCCGCAATTCCGGCACGACGGTGGTGGTCGAGGGCTGCGGCGCCAATGGTTGCGAGTATATGACCGGCGGCGTCGCGGTGGTGCTGGGGCGGACCGGCACGAATTTCGGCGCAGGGATGACCGGCGGCATGGCGTTCGTCTACGACCATGACGACAGCTTTGAGCGGCACTACAACCCGGAGAGCATTACGCTGCACCGGCTCGGCTCGACACATTGGGAAGCGACCCTGCGCGACCTGGTGGAACAGCACCACGCCGCGACCGACAGCCGCTGGTCGGGGGCGATCCTCGAGGATTGGGACCGGTGCAAGGGCCGCTTCTGGCAGGTGGTGCCCAAGGAGATGCTGACGCGGCTGCCGCACCAGTTGCTCGACGATGCGGCGGGCGAACCGGGACAGGCGGTCGCCGCCGCCTGAACCAACGCGCCGCGACGGTCAGCCGACCGATCGTCGCGGCGCCGTGTCGAGCTCGGTCGAGCGCAGCCATGCCTCGGCCGCCTCGATAGTATCGAAATAGCGGGCGACGCGCCCCGCTGCCGCGCGGCGGACCTGCATCGCCGCCAGCGACTTCGCGACCACGAATGCGATACAAGACGCCGCGTTACGCGGATTGGCGAGGATGCGCTGAAACTCGGCGACGGCTTCGCTCGATTGAATATCGACATGCCGCATATCGACTAGCGTCCGATGCTGGTTGGGAGCGGTGTTCAGTCGCACCACCCCGTCGCCGATCGCGGCGTTGAGGCGGGCGATATCCGGGGGTTCGAAGAACCCACTCATCGTGATCCGCAAGATCCCCGACCCTGAGTCGGCAGTAAGGGTAAAGGTTGCTTCCATCGCATTATCGTGGCGCGCAACGGTTTCCGGATCGTATACTCCTGCCGAAAAGATGGCGTGCGCGGATAGACAATTAGGCTGATCCGTCTGATGCCGAGGCGGCATTTCGATTGCCTCCGATCGCAATCCAGCCAAGCGCGGCATAGCAGCCGAGGGCCCACCAGCCGCCATCGGTGGCGAACAGATAGGCGACGCCGATCAGCGTCAGGACCAGCGCGGTCGCGAGGGAAAGGCCGACCGGCAGCGTTGCCGCGAGCAGGACGGCGCCGGCAAGGGTCGCCACCACCGCCTGCACGCCCAGCCAAGCATAAGAGCCGGAAACACCGAGCGAACCGAAGCCCGGCAGCTTCACCGTCGCGAAGCCGCGCATCGCATTGGGGAAGGCATCGGCGGCAAGATGCAGGCCGATGCCGATCGCCAATCCGGCCATGACCGGACGCCAGTGGCGCGCGCACAGCGCCAGTCCGAGCGGCAGCAGCGAATGGGTCAGGGCGCTGCGGTGGCCGATCGGCAGCAACAGGTCGAGATCGGGCAGGGTGGTGCCGGCGATCCCGGCGCAGACGATCGCGGCGGCATGGACCAACGGTAGGGTTGATATGCGGACCAGCAGGATCGCGGCACCGAGCCACAGCAGCGCAATCAGTAATCCCACACGAATCCCCTTCCGCACCGCAGCCGTGCCGCCTAACACGAAGCCATGTGGCAGCTCCTGCAATTCCCGTTATGTCCCTTCTCGCGCAAGGTCCGTCTGCTGCTCGCGGAAAAGAGTATCGGTTATCAACCGGTTCGTGAATCGCCCTGGACGCGGCGCGACGAGTTTCTGCACTTGAACCCGGCGGGACAGACGCCGGTGATGATCGACGAAGCGGCGGGCATCCGGCTGATCGATTCGATGGCGATCTGCGAATATATCGAGGAGACGGGCGACAGGCCGGCGATGCTGAACGGCAGCGCCGCCGACCGCGCCGAACAGCGGCGGCTGGTGACGTGGTTCGACACCCAATTCTATCGCGAGATTACCGGCCCGCTGCTGATGGAGCGGATGGAGAAGCGCATCGTCCACCGCCAGACCCCGGATACGCGCGTGCTGCGCGAGGCGATGAAGGCGGCGGTCGAGCACCTCGACTATATCGACTATCTGCTCGATCACCGGCAGTGGATCGGCGGCGCGACGATGAGCCTCGCCGATCTTGCGGCGGCGGCGCAGATTTCGATTGCCGACTATCTGGGCGGGATCGACTTCAAGACCCACGACCTCGCCAAGCGCTGGTATGTCGGCATGAAGAGCCGGCCGAGTTTCCGGCCGCTGCTGGCCGAGCGAATGGAAGGCGTGCCGCCGCCGGCGGATTATGAAAAGCTGGACGTTTAGCGGGCGCTCGCTTGCATCCCGTTTGGTTCGAGCAGCTTCGAGCGAAGTCGAGAAGCGTCCGTCGAGAACGCGGCTCTGCGAAGAGAACGGCAACCGCTTCGTTCGTCCTGAGTAGCCATTGAGCCTGTCGAAATGGCATATCGAAGGACCCGTGCCACAAGTGCTTCGATACGGGTCTTCGACGTCGCTCAGCCCCTACTCAGCACGAACGGTTGCACGATGTATCCAATCATTCTTCCCCGTTCGCTTCGAGTTCGCCGAGAACCGTAGTCGAGAAGGCGGTGCCCAAAGCGGGCGCGTTCTCGACGGACGCTTTTCGACTTCGCTCGAAGCTGCTCGAATTGAACGGCTGGTGGGATCTGAAGCACTTAGCTAATTGGCGACGGCCAAAGTTCACAAAGTTCACACTCGTGCGCATTTTGCGTCGCGCATGACCTTGCCCTGTCGGCAGGGCGGCGGAATCTACGGCAGGAAAGAGCGCCCGCGATCCTGCCGCCGCCGTCCCCTGTAGGAAAGCCTTACCCGCCGAGCGCTTTCTGCCGCCGCCGTTGCACCGACGACCCCAGGCCGATCGCCTCGCGATATTTCGCGACCGTCCGCCTGGCGATGTCGAAGCCCTTGGCGTTGAGCAGTTCGACCAACGTGTCGTCGGACAGGATCTTCTTCGGATCCTCGCCTGCAATCAGGGTGCGGATCGCTTCCTTGACCGCGAGCGCCGATACCGCCTCGCCACCGTCGGCAGATTGAATGGCGGAGGTGAAGAAAAATTTCAGTTCGAACAGGCCGCGCGGGCAGGACAGATATTTGTTCGACGTCACGCGACTGACCGTCGATTCGTGCATCTCGATCGCCTCCGCCACCTTCGCCAACGTCAGTGGGCGAAGATGGGCGACGCCCTGCCGAAAGAACGCCTCCTGCTGCTTCACGATCTCGGTCGCGACCTTCAGGATGGTGCGCTGGCGCTGGTCGAGTGCCTTTACCAGCCAGTTGGCGCTGGCGAGGCAGTCGGACAGCCATGCCTTGGACGATTTGGTGCCGCCTGCGCTCAGTTCCGCGAAATAGCCGCGATTGACCAGCACGCGCGGCAGCGTCGCGCCGTTGATCTCGACCGCCCAGCCGTCGCCACGCGGCGCGACGAACAGGTCGGGGACCACCGACTGGGTGCGTTCGCCGCCGAAGCGGCAGCCGGGTTTCGGATCATAGCCGCGCAATTCGCGGATCATGTCGGCAAGGTCTTCCTCATCGACCTCGCAGATCCGGCGGAGTTGCGGCAGCGCGCCGCGTGCCAGAAGATCGAGATGGTCGAGCAGCCGCGCCATGCACGGATCGTAGCGGTCGACCTCGCGCGCCTGGATCGCAAGGCATTCGGCAAGGCTGCGCGCGCCGACACCGCTCGGGTCGAAGGTCTGGACGATGGTCAGCACCGATTCGACGCGCGCGAGCGGCACGCCGAGGCGGTTGGCGATGTCGAGCAGCGATCCCGACAGATAGCCGCAATCGTCGATCTGGTCGATGATCGCGCTGGCGATGAACAGGTCGGCGCCGGACACGCAGGCCCCGGCCTGTTGCAGCAGATGGTCGACCAGCGACACATCGGCGCTGGCCAGCGCGTCGAGATCGGGCGCGTCCTCATAGCCGCCCGCCCCGGTCGCGGCGAGGCCAAGGCCGCCGTCGAGCGAGCCGACGCCGTCCGAGGCGCTGTCATGATGAAAGGTGTCGCCGAGATCGAGGTCGAGCGACTCGCCGCTTGCCGCGCCGAGGCCAAGCAGTTCGTCCGACCCGGCGGGTTCGCCGGAAGGAGCGGGTTCGGGCGCTTCGGGCGCGGGGCCGTCATCGTCGCTGCCGCCCGATTCGAGCAGCGGGTTCTTTTCGATCTCCTCGGCGAGGAAGCCTTCGATCTCCAGATTCGACAGCGCGAGCAGGCGGATCGCCTGCTGCAACTGCGGCGTCATCACCAGCGATTGCGACTGGCGCAGGTCGAGGCGCGGGGCGAGGCTCATCGCGGTTAGAGTTCGAAGCCTTCGCCGAGATAGAGGCGGCGGACATTGGCGTCGGCGACCAGTTCGGCCGGCGATCCGGCGAACAGCACGCGGCCGTCATAGATGATGTACGCGCGGTCGACGATTTCGAGCGTCTCACGGACATTGTGGTCGGTGATGAGCACGCCGATGCCGCGCGACTTGAGCTGGATCACGAGATCGCGAATGTCGGCGATCGAGATCGGATCGATGCCGGCAAAGGGTTCGTCGAGCAGGATGATCGTCGGATTGGCCGCGAGCGCGCGGGCGATTTCAGCGCGGCGCCGCTCGCCGCCCGACAGCGCCATCGCCGATGCGGTGCGCAGCCGGGTCAGTCCGAATTCGTCGAGCAGCTGTTCGAGCCGCGCGGCACGCGCCGCTTTGTCCGGTTCGGCGAGTTCGAGCACGGCGAGGATGTTCTTTTCGACCGACAGGCCCCGAAAGATCGAGGTTTCCTGCGGCAGATAGCCCAGCCCGAGGATCGCGCGGCGATACATGGGCAGCGCGGTGATATCCTCGCCATCGAGCAGGATGCGGCCGGCATCGGGCTTCACCAGGCCCATGGCGGAATAGAAGCTGGTCGTCTTGCCCGCGCCATTGGGTCCGAGCAGTCCAACGACTTCGCCGCGCCCGACCGACATCGACACGTCGGACAGCACGACCCGCTTGTCATAGGATTTGGCGATCGACACGACCGACAGCCCCGTGTCGGAGGGCAGTTCGTGGACCGGGACAGCATCGGCGCTGCGGGACAACAGGGTGGTGTCGGTCATCGGCAGCGTCCTGATCGCATTGCAATAGTTACCGTACCGTTAGGACGGTTCGATTGGCAGGAATATTGCATGAAAGGCGTATGCAAGCAAAGGTCCGATCACCGACCCGCCCGGAAAGTGCGATTAGTTGCGCCGGGGTACCGAGAAGCGACCGGTGACGCGGCCACCGCTTTGCTGGACCGAGCCGTCGGGGGCACGGGTCGTGCCGACACCCGAGCCGTCGATCGTCGCGCGGCCGGTGTCGAGGTCGATCGACAGCCGCCCGCCGGTCAGGGTGTTGGCCCCCTGCGTCAACTGCACGCCGCCGATCATGGTCACGACGCGGCGGTTGACGTCATAGACGGCGAAGCGCGATTTGGCGGTCTGATCGGGACGGGTGACGGTGACGTTGCCGGTCGCGTCCATGCGCGATGCCTGGGGC
This sequence comes from Sphingomonas epibiotica, assembly GCF_039615155.1. Classification (NCBI taxonomy): domain Bacteria; kingdom Pseudomonadati; phylum Pseudomonadota; class Alphaproteobacteria; order Sphingomonadales; family Sphingomonadaceae; genus Sphingomonas; species Sphingomonas epibiotica. The sequence goes on from NZ_JBDGHY010000006.1 coordinate 287,545, forward strand.
GAGGCGCCTTCGGTAATCTGGCCGGTATAGGCGACGACGAGGCGGTCGGCGGTCAGCGTCATGGTCGACTGGCGGATGGTCACCCCGCCGGTCAGCACCGCGCGGTTGGCGCGATCCTGCAACTCTATGGCATTGGCCGAGAAATCGATCGGCGCGTTCGAATCATGCCGCGTCTGCGCCGGAGCCGAACCCGCAATGGCGAGGAAGCCGAAGGTGGCGATAAGGCCCGGTAGCGCTTGACGAATCATCGCGGCTATTTCGTGCGTGCCGGGTCGATACGCAAGCGGGCATTGCCGGTCAGCCGCACGGTGCGCGACTCGAGATCGGCATCGAGCCGGTCGCCGCTGAACGTGCCCATCGCCGTCGTGCCGGTTACCGCGCTGCCGCTTTGCAGGCGGCGGGTCTTCAGGTCGACGGTCGCGTCGTTGGTATCGAGCGTATAGCCGTCCGCCGCGCGGAAGCGGATCGGGCCGTTCACATCGACCTGTTCGTCGCGCATGTCGTACCGGCCGCGCGGCGCGGTCAGGCGGGCGGGGCCATCGGGCAGGCGGATGGCTGCGGCCAGTTCCTGCAGCTGCACGACCGGTTCGGCCGAGCTTTTCTGCACCGCCGACCCGGCATCGATGACGAAGGGCTGGCCCTTGGCATCCTGTCCGCGATATTCGGCGGCGCGCAGCCGCATCCGTTCCTGCGCGACATCGACCTTGTTCTTGTCGAGCACGAAGCTGGTATCGCCGCGCATGAATAGTGGCGCCATCACCAGAAACGCCGCCAGCACGCCGATGCCGATCGGCAGCGCGACCATCAGCACCGCGATCAGCCGATCATGCGCGCTGCCGGGCGCGGCACGGCGTTGCCGGCGAGAGCGTTCCTGGCGGGCGATTTCCGACATCGGCGTCCCTTACATATGCGCGAAGATGTCGGTCTCGGGCCAGCCGGCGAGATCGAGGGCGGCACGGTGCGGCAGGAAATCGAAACAGGCCTGCGCCAGATGCGTGCGGCCTTCGCGCGCCAGCCGCTTGGCCAGTTCCTCGCGCAGAGCGTGGAGAAAGCGGACGTCGGAGGCGGCATAGTCGCGTTGCGCATCGGACAGCACCGGACCGCCCCAGTCGGACGATTGCTGCTGCTTGGACAGTTCCTGCCCGAGCAGTTCGCGGACCAGTTCCTTCAGCCCGTGGCGGTCGGTGTAGGTGCGGACCAGTCGCGACGCGATCTTGGTGCAGAATACCGGGCCGGCGGTGACGCCGAGGTAATGCTGGATCGCGGCGAGGTCGAACCGGCCGAAATGATAGAGCTTCACCCGCGCCGGATCGGCAAGCACCGCCTTCAGATTCGGGGCGGCATAGTCGCTGCCGGGGTTGAAGCGGACGAGATGCTGGTCCTCGCCGCCGTCTGACAGCTGCACGACGCACAGCCGGTCGCGCGGGGTGATGAGGCCCATCGTCTCGGTATCGACGGCGATGTCGGCGCCGGGGGCGAAGACGCCTTCGGGCAGATCTTCTTCGTGGAAATAAACGGTCATCGAATGCGCCTAGCGGTTGGAGGGGGCGCGCTCAATGGCCTCGCGCGCTGCTCGCTTCTTTGCCTTGGATCGGCGCGAGACGATATTGAGCGTCTCGACCCCGGCCGAGAAGGCCATGGCGGCATAGATATAACCCTTGGGCACATGCACGCCGAAGCCGTCGGCGATCAGCACCGCGCCGATCATCAGCAGGAAGCCGAGCGCCAGCATGACCACGGTCGGATTGGCATTGATGAAGCGCGCCAGCGGATCGGCGGCGACCAGCATGATGCCGACGGTCACGATCACCGCCGCCATCATGATCGGGACTTCGTCGGTCATGCCGACCGCGGTCAGGATCGAATCGATCGAGAACACCATGTCGAGTGCGACGATCTGCGCGATCGCCGATCCGAACGACAACGCGGTCTTGCCCTGTTTGTCGAGCGCTTCGCCGGTGGGTTCGTCATCCATCGTGTGATGAATCTCCTTGGTCGCCTTCCACACGAGGAACAGACCGCCGGCGATCAGGATCAGGTCGCGCCATGAGAAGGCGGTTTCGAAGCTCGGCCGGCCATAGCCGTCGGGCCGGCCCTGAATACCCAGGTCGAATACCGGGTTGGTCAGCGAGACGATGAAGGCGATCATCGACAGCAGCAACAGTCGCATGACCAGCGCGAGACCGATACCGATTCGCCGCGCCAGTTGTTGCTGATGCGCCGGCAACTTGTTCGACAGAATCGAAATGAAGATGAGATTGTCGATGCCGAGCACGACTTCGAGCACGACCAGCGTGAAAAAGGCTGCCCAGGCAGTCGGATCGGCGACAAGCGCCAAGATGGTGTCCATGCGAGGATTCTGTGCCGTCTTCGCCACATAACCGCAAGATAATCGCGAGGTTCGCGGCCACCGGAACGATTGCAACGGCGAAATTCGTTTGGGGCCGCGCGCTTTTACGCTATGGCAGGGCTGTGGCACCCGGTTTGGCGGTGCCCGGACACCTGCGTTTTTCGCTCGGCGCTTGGGTTTAGAATGAAGTTGGGCGAACCGGGAAGACGAACAGGGCAATGAGTTTCGATCGAGGACGGCGCGGCGAGCGCGGTGGGCGCGGCAGGGACAAGCGCGACGGTTTTGGTGACGAAGGCGGCAGCTATGGCGGCGGCGGCTTCGGCGGCGATCGCGGTGGCTTCGGCGGCGGTGGATTCGGTGGCGGCGGTTTCGGCGGCGGCGGCGGTTACGGTGATCGCGGCGGCGGCTTCGGCGGCGGCGGCGGTGGTTTCCGCGGCGGCGGTGGCGGCTTCGGCGGCGGCGGTGGCGGCTTTGGTGGTGGCGGCGGCGGTGGCCGCGGCATGCCGCCACAGGTCGTCGGCGAAGCGACCGGCGTGGTCAAGTTCTTCAACGCGCAGAAGGGCTTCGGTTTCGTGGTCCGTGATGATGGTGGCGAAGACGTGTTCGTCCACATCTCTGCCGTCGAACAGGCTGGCTTGAGCGCGCTGGCCGAAGGTCAGCCGATGGGCTTCACCCTCGTCGATCGTGGCGGCCGCATCTCGGCGACCGACCTGAAGATCGACGGCGAGCCGATGCCGGTCACCGGCGGCGGCGCCCCGCGCGAACCGCGCGAAGGCGGCCCGCGTGGCGGCGGCATGGGCGGCCCGCAGCGGCAGCTGACCGGCGAGCGCGCGAGCGGCGTCGTGAAGTTCTTCAACGCGATGAAGGGCTTCGGCTTCATCCAGCGCGACGATGGCCAGCCGGACGCATTCGTCCACATCTCGGCCGTCGAGCGTGCGGGTCTGCCGACGCTCAATGAAGGCGATCGTCTCGAGTTCGAACTCGAAGTCGACCGTCGCGGCAAGCACGCCGCGGTGAACCTCAACAAGCTTTGAGGTTCGCGCTTCGGCGATAGACAAGGGGCCGGTCGCTCGCAGGGGTGACCGGCCCTTTTCGTTTGCGCGGCGTGCGCGCGCGACTCGGAGCTTCGAATGGATCTGGCGACACCCAATTTGCCGTCGCGCGACTTTGCGGTGACCTCGGCGTTCTTCGCCGCGCTCGGCTTCGTCGAAACGTGGCGCGATGCGACGTGGATGATCCTGGAGCGCGGGTCGCTGAAGCTCGAATTCTTTCCCTGGCCCGACTTCGATCCGACGACGAGCGGCTATGGCAGCTGCCTGCGGCTCGACGACCTCGACGCTTTCTATGCGGTCGCAAAGGCGGCGGGCATTGCGGAGAAACCGACGGGATTTCCCCGGCTGCAACCGGCGCGCGAACAGAACGGCCTGCGCATCGGCGCGTTGCTCGACCCCGATAGTTCGTTGTTGCGGCTGATCCAGAATCCCTGACGGGTTCGACGTCCGATTGCGCCGGTGCGACACACTTACGGTCGAGAACCCCGACCCATCCTCGCTCGTTGCACTGCCGGACAGCGAAGGGATCGCCGATGGGCATGTTGCAGCACGGGGTTTGGACCAACGATACGCCGGTCGCGCCGACCGATGCGTCGGGCAATTTCCAACGGGCGGAGAGCGGGTTTCGCGACTGGTTGACGCGCAACGGCGATGCGGGGCCGGACGGGCAGCGCGGCTGGCCGGCCGAGGTCGGGCGCTATCACTTATATGTCAGCCTTGCCTGTCCATGGGCGCATCGGACGCTGGTGGTGCGGGCGCTGAAAGGACTGGAGGATTTGCTGCCGGTGACGGTAGTCGGGCCGCTGATGGGGGCGCAGGGGTGGAGCTTTGCTGAGGCGTTCGGCGGGACGGGCGATCCGGTCAACGGCGTCGACCATCTGCATCAACTCTATACGCTTGCCGACCCCGACATGACCGGCAAGGTCACGGTGCCGGTGTTGTGGGACAAGGTCGAACGGCGGATCGTCAACAACGAATCGTCGGAGATCATCAGAATGCTGAATACGGCGTTCGACGATCTGGGCGCGACGCCGGGCGACTTTTATCCACAGGCGCTGCGTGGCGAGATCGATGCGGTCAACGACCGCGTCTATGGCACCGTCAACAACGGCGTCTATCGCGCCGGCTTCGCGACGACGCAGGCGGCCTATGACGAGGCGGTCGGAGCGTTGTTCGAGTCGCTCGACTGGCTGGAGGAAGGCTTGACCGGCCAATGGCTGGTCGGGAATCGACTGACCGAGGCGGATATCCGGTTGTTCACCACGCTGGTACGGTTCGATCCGGTCTATCATGGTCATTTCAAATGCAATGTCCGGCGGTTGCTCGATTATCCGCGGTTGCGCGCGCTGACCGAACGGATTGCGGCGCTGCCGGGGGTCGCGGCGACGATCGACCTCGACCAGATCAAGACGCACTATTATCGCAGCCACAAGGACATCAACCCGACCGGGATCGTGCCCGCCGGACCGGCGGTGCCGTTCTGATCGTTCAGGGGGTGGCAAGGCGAATGCGAGGATGACGACGACCATGATCCGCTGGTTCCTGCCGGTGAGCCTTGCGCTCGCCTCCGTCGCGTCGGCCCAGGCCGTTGCGCCGCCGCCTGCGCCGGTGCAGCCGGTGCCGGTCGAAGGCATTTCGGCGCGGATCGTGGCGCGCTATCCGCATGATCGCACTGCCTTTACCCAAGGGCTGGTGTGGTATGACGGCGCGCTGTTCGAGAGCACCGGGCAGCCGGGCGTGTCCGATGTGCGGCGGGTCAACCTGACCGACGGCAAGGTGCTGGCGCGGGCGCGGCTGCCTGGGCAGCAGTTCGGCGAGGGGCTGGCGGTCGATGGGCAACAACTGGTCAGCCTGACATGGCAGGACGGCATCGCGCATCGCTGGAACCCGAAGACGCTGAAGGCGGTCGGAAGCGCGCGCTATCCGGGCGAAGGCTGGGGGCTGGCGAGCGACAGCCAGTCGCTGATCCTGTCTGACGGGACGCCGACGCTGCGCTTCCTCGATCCCAAGACGTTCAAGGAGCGGCGGCGGGTGACGGTGACCGCCAATGGCCGGCCGGTGCATAACCTGAACGAACTGGAGATGATCGACGGCAAGCTGTGGGGCAATATCTGGCACCGCGACTATATCGTGCGGATCGATCCGGCGACGGGCGCGGTCGACGGACTGGTCGATCTGGCGCCGCTGCGTGCGGAACTGGGACCGCTCGACCCGGAAGCGGTGTTGAACGGGATTGCTTGGGATGCAGCGGGCAAGCGGTTGTTCGTGACGGGGAAATGGTGGCCGACGCTGTTCGAGATCGCGTTGGAGCCGGTTGCCGGGTGATCGCTCCGTATCCCCGCACAGGCGGGGGTCCGGGGTTGCAGGAAGCTACGGTCGTTCTGCTGGGTTCTGGACCCCCGCCTGCGCGGGGGTACGGGTCGGGCGAGGGGCTAGCTCACCAGCTTCAATAACGTCGCGACATGATCGGCCTCGGCCGCTGGCTTGTCGGTGCGGATGCGGTTGATGCGGGGGAAGCGCATCGCGACGCCCGATTTGTGGCGTTTGGAGGCATGGATCGAATCGAACGCGACTTCGAGGACCAACGTCTTCTCGACCTCGCGCACCGGGCCGAATCGCTGTACGGTATGCTGGCGGACGAAGCGGTCGAGGTCCTTCAGTTCGGCATCGGTGAAGCCCGAATAGGCCTTGCCCACCGGCAGCAGCTCGCCGCCCTCGGCCGGATCGGCGGTCCAACAGCCGAAGGTATAGTCGGAATAGAAGGACGAGCGTTTACCGCTACCGCGCTGTGCGTACATCATCACGCAATCGGCGACGAGCGGGTCGCGCTTCCATTTGTACCACAACCCGACGCGACGCCCGGCGACATAGGGTGAGTCGCGCCGCTTAAGCATGACGCCCTCGATCGCGGCGTCGCGCGCGCCGCTGCGAATGTCGGCCAGCGCATCGAAGTCGGCGGCGTCGATCAGCCGTGACAGGTCGAAGACCTGGGCGTCGAGGCGCGGCACGAACGCTTCGAGCCGGGCGCGACGGGCGGTCCAGGGCTGGTCGCGCAAATCCTCCGTGCCATCGAAGAGAATGTCGTAGAGGCGGACGAAGGCGGGATAGTCCGCCAGCATCGCCTTCGACACGATCTTCCGCCCCAGCCGCTGTTGCAGCGCGTTGAAGCTGGCGGCACCGGCGTCTTCATGGACGCTCGCCCCCTGTCCCTCGCCGCGGACCAGCAATTCGCCATCGAGTACGCCAGGTGTGCGGAAGGCGGCGGCGACTTCGGGAAAGGCGGCGGTGATGTCGTCGCCCGCGCGGCTGTAGAGTCGGGTCTCGCCACCGACATGGACCAGCTGCACCCGGATGCCGTCCCATTTCCATTCGGCGGCATAGTCGGCGAGGTCGACCACGCCGTCGTCGAGCGGATGGGCGAGCATGAACGGGCGGAACACCGGCAGATCGGCGGCATGCGGCTGCTCGCCGCGCCCCTCGGCCCAGGCGAAGAGTTCGACATAGGGCGGGGCGAGACCGTGCCAGACCTCTTCGACCGCATCGACATCGAGCCCGAACGCCTGCGCCAGTGCGGTCTTGGCGAGGCGGGCGGACACGCCGACGCGCAACGCCCCGGTCGCCAGCTTCAACAGCGCATAGCGTTCGTCCGATTCGAGCCGGTCGAGCATGTCGGCCAGTGCGCGCGGTGCGTCGGAACGCGACAGGCTGGCGAGGCGGGTGACGACGGTGTCGAGCGTCAGCGGGTCGCTATCAGGGATCGCGCCGGGCGGCGGTTCGGGCCATAGCAGCGCGACCGTCTCGGCCGTGTCGCCGACGAAATCGCGGCTCATCGCGAACAGGACCGGATCGGTGCGTTCGGTAATGAGCGCGCGAATTGTCGCCGATTTGACGGCGGGCAGGTCGAGATCGCCGGTCAGCGCCGCAATCGCCCAGCCGCGATCGGGATCGGGTGTGTCGCGTAGATAGGTGCCGATCAGCGCCAATTTGGCATTGCGCGACCGGGTGTAGATCAGGCGGTCGAGCAGGTCGGCAAAGGCGCGCATCGGTTCGTGCGGGACAGGCGGGGCGGCATGGACCGCCCCGCACGCCCGATCAGCCCTTACGAGCGGCTTCGAACAGGAACCAGGCGCGTTCCTCGGCCTGGTCGATCCAGTCGTCGGCAAGGCTGCTGGTCGCGGTGTCGCCAGCGTCTTCGGCGGCCTCACGCGCTTCGCGCAGCCGCTCGACCAGCTTCAGATTGTCGTCGCGCAGCTCGGCGAGCATGTCGTCGGGCTTCACGAAATCCTTGTCATTGTCCTTGATCGCGGCGCGACGAGCGACATCGCCGATCGAGCGCAGCGTGGTGTTGCCGGTCTTGCGCACGCGCTCGGCAATGACGTCGGTGACCGCCAGGATCTGCGACGCCTGATCGTCGAGCATCAGGTGATAGTCGCGGAAATGCGGGCCGGACACATGCCAGTGGAAATTCTTGGTCTTCAGATACAAGGTGAAGCAGTCGGCCAGCGCGGCGTTCAGCCCGTCGGCGACGGTCACCGTCTTGTTGTTGGGCAGGTCGGTCGGCGTGTCGAGCGCGGGATTGGTCACGGGGAAAGTCTCCGGCTGGATATGGTTCGGTTCAGCAACGATCGCGCTGCCGAATCTTTCCGCCACGCTCCAGTCAAAAATCCGGTCGCGGTGATCGTCCGGCTGGATCACAGCAGCCGCAGCGCGCCAAGGCCGACGACCGCACCGGTCAGGCCGAGCAGCAGCATCGTCACGATACGAATCACGGGGAAGGGCAGTTTCTGCCAGTCGCGCTCGCCCAGCGTCGCGGCGGCCAGCAGCAGGACTGCGCCCGCCAGCGACGCACCGATCGCGCCGGCCACCGGATCGGGTGTGCGCGCGACGAGGGCGAAGACGAGGAACTGGCTGCGATCGCCGAGCGCCAGCACCGCCGTGCCGAGCAGTCCGGTCGGGAAGGGCGGCAGCCGCCAGCTGTCGAGGCGATCCTTGATCCGTGCCGGGATCGGCGCGGCGGTGGCCGCTGCGATCAGCGCGAGGGCGAGCATCGCGTTGCGCGCGTTCGGAGTCATGGCCGGCGCAACGAGCATCCCGCCGATCGCCGCAAGCCCGAAGCCGATCGTCTTCGCGACGATAGCCCCCCATAGCGCACCGCGTCCGAGCCGATCGGACAGGATCGCAGCGAGCAGCGGCGGGCGGTCGCTCACCCCCGCCAGCAGGACCGCGACGAACGCGGGAACGAGCGGGTCCATCGGGTGCCGGTTCAGTCGGCGAGGCGCACCGTGCAGGCCGCGGCATAGGCCTGTGCCGTCGCGACGTCGCTGCGGCCGCAATGCATCGCTTCGCGGGCGAGCGCGGTCCATTCGCCGATCGACCGTCGTTCGCCGCGCGCCATGGCGGCATCGACGACGGCGAGGACGCTCAGCGCGGGGAGGCTCGATTCGGCGGTGGCGATGGCGCGAATCGCCTCGATCTCGGCAAGGGGGCACGCGCGGTATCCGACGCGCAGTGCCCGTTCCGCATCGATATGTGCTGCCTCGATCCGCATCCCGACCTCCAAAGCCTTGAATCAGAACCTAGGATGACTTGGTTACGTTCCGGTGAAGACCGCTCGCCTTGACTTCGGCGCGCATTTGGCCCATGCGCCCATGTCTTGCAGCAGCCCCCATGTGGCGGGCCGCTTTTTATTGTCAATTCGCGGGCGTCAGGCCCAAGGGGTTTTTGGGTCATGGCAAAGCCGACCACCGTCAAGATCAAGCTCGTCAGCTCGGCCGATACCGGCTTCTTCTATGTCACCAAGAAGAACCCGCGCAACCAGACCGAAAAGCTGACCTTCCGCAAGTACGATCCGGTCGTGCGCAAGCATGTCGAGTTCAAGGAAGCGAAGATCAAGTAAGCCGCGCCGGTCCAGCCGGACCGGACGTGCCACTCGGGGCTTTCGAAACCCGCCGGATGTCGATGGACGACCGGCGGGTTTTGCTGTGTCGGTTTCGATCGGGCGGCTGGTCCGGCCAGACCGAGCGTCGTCCGTGCGTCCGATTTCAGGTTGGAACCGGAACCGTTCGCGACTCCTGCCGTCGCCATCGTCCGGAGGGCGATCAGTCCCTTTCCCGCGCCGCGCGCAGTTCGTCGCGGATTTCGCGGAGTAGCGCGATATCGGCCGGATCAGCGGCTGGGGGTGCTTCGCCGCTCTTCTGCTCTTCATGGACGACCGCGATCGCCCGGTTCACGAACTTGACCAGCAGGAACACGATGAAGGCGAGGATCAGGAAATTGATCACCACGCTGATGAATTCGCCATAACCGAACAGCGGCACGCCCGCCGCCTTCAGCGCGGCATAGTTGGTCGGCGACCCGGTATAGCCTGCTGGAATCGGCCCAAGTTGCAGGAAGTAGCTGGAGAAATCGAAGCCGCCGAAGAGATAGCCGATCACCGGCATGATGATGTCGTCGGTCAGCGATTTGGTAATCGTACCGAACGCCGCGCCGATGATGACGCCGACCGCGAGGTCGAGGACGTTGCCGCGCGCGACGAAGGTGCGGAATTCCTTGAGCATTCCCATGACCATCTCCCCATGGTTGAGGACGCTGTTGTGCTTCGATACGGTGCGTACAGGCAAGGGCCATGACAGGAAGTTCGATGATCGACAGCGACGCTCCCGAAGAAGTGATGTGGGCGGGGCGCTTCATCACCGCGAAAAAACGCGGGCGCTGGGAATATGTCGGGCGGGCGAACGGCATCGGGGCGGCGGTGATCGTCGCGATCGACGACGGTCATGTCCTGCTGGTCGAGCAATATCGGGTGCCATTGGGGCGGGCGTGCATCGAACTGCCCGCCGGACTGGTCGGCGACGATGCGGCGGGCGAGGCGGCGGCGGTGGCGGCGGCGCGCGAGCTGGAGGAGGAGACCGGCTATCGCGCCGGCAGCATGACCTCGCTCGGCGAATATCATTCGTCACCGGGGATGGTGTCGGAGAGCTTCACGCTGTTCCGCGCCGGCGAGTTGACGCGGGTGGGGGATGGCGGCGGGGTGCCGGGGGAGGAGATCATCGTCCACCGGGTGGCGCTCACGGAGCTGGCCGGGTTCGTTGCGGAGCAGCGGACGGCGGGAAAGGCGGTCGATGTGAAGCTGCTGCTGTTGTTGGGGGCGGTTTTTCTGGGATGACGACCGCTATATGCGTCCCCTGCCGTTCGTACTGAGTAGCCGTTGAGCTTGTCGAAATGGCGTATCGAAGGACCGCCCGAGGTGCTTCGATACGGGTCTTCGACAAGCTCAGCCCCTACTCAGCACGAACGGTTGGGGTTTGGGGATTGGCCTTTCCTGTCCCGTTCCGTCTCTTCCCCCACCCATTTGCTTCGAGTGGAGGTTTAAGTTTGTCGAGAACCGAAGTCGAGAAGGCGGTGCCTCAAGCGACCAGGTTCTCGACGGACGCTTCTCGGCAGGCTCGAAGCTGCTCGAACTAAACGGGTTGGATGAGGACAGTGCCAGGTTAAGGCGGGCGCCGGTCAGCCCTGGTGGTTGCCGCTGGGGCTGGCGCTCGGCGTCGGACCCGGCACGCGGCACGGCACGATCCTTTCCGGCGCCGGGCGCGGACCGTCGGGCGTGAACATGGCGATATAGCCGCCGGCCGAGGGCATTTTCTGCAACTCGACCATCCGGTACCCGACCGCTTCGAACTCGCACTTCAGCAGCGCGGGTGGGGTGCCGTGATTCTGGGTCGGGCGGTCGGCATCGACCACCACCACCTGTCCGCCGGCGCGCAGCGACGGACGCAGGTTCCACAGGAACGCATAGGGTTCGGCGATCTCGTGGTACATATGGACCATCAGCACCCGGTCGAAGCTATTCGCCGGCAGCTTCGCGTCGTCGGGTTCGCCTAACCGGACGCTGACATTGTCGAGCCGTTCGCGCGCCACCCGCTGGGCCAGCGCGTCGCGGATCTGCGGGATGATGTCCTCGGCCAGCACGCGGCCATCGGGACCAACCCGCTGCGCCATGCGGATGGTGTAATAGCCCTCGCCCGCGCCGATATCGGCGACGGTCATGCCCGACGCGATGCCGGCGCGGTCCATGACCAGTTCGGCCTCGTTCAGCCGGTCGCGCGCTTCCTCGGTCGACCAGCGCGCCGACACGATCGTCGCCACCGGCCGGTCGGCCTTGGGAAAGTCATGACGTTCCTCCCGCTGCCCATTGGCCACCGCGCTCGGCTGCGTCGCGTCGCAGCCGGCCAATAGCAATAGTGCAAGCGGGAGCGCGTGGCGCATCAGTCGACATCCTCGACATCGACCGATTCACCGGTCACGCGCTGCGACAGCGCCGCCGCCATGAACGGGTCGAGCGCGCCATCGAGCACGTCGCCCGGTGCGGTCGAGACGACACCGGTGCGCAGGTCCTTCACCATTTGGTACGGCTGCAACACGTACGACCGGATCTGGTGACCCCAGCCGATATCGGTCTTGGTCGCGTTCTCGGCATTGGCCTCCGCCTCGCGGATCGCCAGTTCGCGCTCGTAGAGGCGGGCGCGGAGCTGGTTATAGGCCTCGGCCTTGTTCTTGTGCTGCGAGCGCTGGTTCTGACACTGGACGACGATGCCGGTCGGGATGTGGGTGATGCGCACCGCCGAATCGGTGGTGTTGATGTGCTGACCCCCGGCGCCCGACGCGCGATAGGTATCGATGCGCAGGTCGCTTTCGTTGTACTCGACCTCGATATTGTCGTCGATCACCGGATAGACCCAGATCGACGCGAAAGAGGTGTGGCGGCGCGCGGCGCTGTCATAGGGGCTGATGCGAACCAGCCGGTGGACGCCGCCCTCGGTCTTGGCGAAGCCGTAGGCGTTCTCGCCCTTGATGAGCAACGTCGCCGACTTGATGCCCGCCTGTTCACCCGAATGTTGGTCGACCAGTTCGACCTTCATGCCACGGCGTTCGGCCCAGCGGGTGTACATGCGTTGCAGCATGCCGGCCCAATCCTGGCTCTCGGTCCCGCCGGCACCGGCGTTGATTTCGATATAGGTGTCGTTGGCATCGGCTTCGCCCGACAGCAGTGCCTGTACCTTGTCATGGTCGGCGCGCTTGGCGAGTTCGGCGAGATTGGCGACGCCTTCGTCGGCCATCTCGGCATCGCCCTCCTCCTCGGCCATCTCGATCAGCTCGACCGTGTCGGCCAGTTCGCGCTCGATGGTACGGGTAGCGGTGATCGCCTCGTCCAGCCGACGGCGTTCGCGCATGACGTCCTGCGCGGCCTTGGGATCGTTCCACAATGCCTGATCCTCGACGCGCGCGTTCAGCTCGTCGAGCCGGCGGAGCGCGCGGTCCCAGTCGAGGAAGCGGCGCAGCAGCGAGAGCGCATCGTTGATCTTGTCTACATGGGCTTGCGCTTCGGCGCGCATGGGAAAACTCCGGAAAACGTAATGAACGGCACGCCGTGGAAACGCACCTTAGGCGCAACCGTTCGTGCTGAGTAGGGGCTGAGCGCAGTCGAAGACCCGTATCGAAGCACCTGCCCCAAACGTCCTTCGATACGCCATTTCGACAAGCTCAATGGCTACGCAGGATGAACGGTTTCAAGTGTTGACCGACCAGCGGCCTAGTAGATTCCCCCTTCGCGTTGCAAGAAGTCGCTGTCGCGCGGCTGTACCTGTTGCTGTGTCGGTGCGGTACGGGTCGGATCGCGGGTGACGGCCGCGCGTGCCTCGCCGAGGCGTCCGGTGGCGCGACGCGCCTCGGTCTCGGGCTTGAAGGCTTCCCAGATCACCGCCGCCTTCGGATCGGTGGTCGGCCATGCGCTATAGACCGGGCGGCCGCTGGCGCGGTCGATGCGGACCATGCGGATGCCGGCGGGGGCACGGAAGGGCAGGACCTCCATGTCCTGATACGCCTTGACCGCGAACGTCTTGTAGATCGGCGCGGCGATCGTCCCGCCCTGCGCATAGCCGCCGAGATTGCGGGGGCTGTCGAAGCCGAGATACAGCCCGGCGATCATCTGCGGCGTGCCGCCGACGAACCAGACGTCGGTCGGTCCGGTCGAGGTGCCGGTCTTGCCCATCATCGGGCGGTTCAAATCGCGCAGCGTCGTGGCGGTGCCGCGCTGGATCACCCCTTCCATGATATGCACCATCTGGTATGCGCTCATCGCGTCCATGACCTGGCGCGACTTGATCTGCGGCCGCGGCATCAGCTTGCCATCCCAGTCGGGGGCGTTGCACCCGTCGCAGGCGCGCCAGTTGGCAGGCAGGATCACCTTGCCGCGGCGGTCCTGCACGAAATCGATCACCGTCGGCTTCAGTTCGCGACCCTGATTGGCGAGGATCGAATAGGCGTTGACCATGCGCAGCACCGTCGTTTCGCCTGCCCCCAGCGCATAGGAGAGATAGGGCGGGAATTTCTGGTCGCTGATGCCGACGCGCTGGATCAGGTCGTTGACCTTGTCCATGCCGGTCTGCGCCGCCGCGCGCACCGTCATCAGATTGCGCGACTGTTCGATGCCCCAGCGCATGGTGTGCGGGCCGGCACCGCCGCCGCCGAAATTGCGGAAGCATTTCTGGCCGAGCCGCCCGCCCTGATTCACGCAGAACGGGCCATCGACGATGATCGAGGCCGGGGTCATCCCCGCCTCCAGCGCGGCGGCATAGACGATCGGCTTGATGGTCGATCCGGGCTGGCGCATCGCCTGTGTCGCGCGGTTGAACGACTGGATGCGGCTGTCGAACCCGCCCTGCATGGCGAGGATGCGGCCGGTGCGCGGGTCTTCGACCACCATGCCTCCCGACACGCGCGGGACCGAGCGCAGCGACCATTGGCTTCCGGCCGGCGCGACGGCGAGAATGTCGCCGCGCCGGATCGCGCCGAAGGCATTGCCGTTGCCGCCGCGGACCGGCATCTGCGCATTGCCGCGCGGCAGGGTGCCGGTGCGGCCGTCGGCAAAGCCGATCCGTGCCGAATCGCCTTCCTTGTCGATGACGATCGCCGCCTGCCAATCCTGATAATCGACGCCGATATTGGTGTTGAGCAGCGCCTGCTGCCAATTGTCGCCATCGATCGTCGCGCGCGGCTTGTTGAGCGGGCCTGACCAGCCGCGTCCCGAATCGAAGCGGATCAGCCCGCTGCGCAAAGCGTCCTGCGCATCCTGCTGGATTTTCGGGTCGAGCGAGGTGCGCACCCACAGGCCACCGGCATAGACGCTGTACGGGCCGTCCTTCGCATTCTCGCCGAACTGGCCGAGCAGCTGGCGGCGGACTTCCTCGATGAAATAGCCGCCGGCGGTTTCCTGTCGCGGGGTCTGGCGCGGGATGGTGCCAAGCGGCTGGGCGATGGCGGCGGCGCGCTGGGCGGCAGTGATGAAGCCGTTGCGCTCCATTTCGCCCAGCACCCAGTTGCGGCGGGTGATCGCGCGGTCATATCCGCGTTCGGGCGTATAGTTCGACGGCCCCTTGGGCAGTATCGCCAGATACGCCATTTGCGGCAGGGTCAGCTCGCGCAACTCTTTGCCGAAATAGGCGTGGGACGCCGCCTCGACGCCGAAGGCGTTCCGGCCGAGCGCGATCTGGTTGAGATAGAGTTCGAGGATCTGCTGTTTGGTCAGTGCGTCCTCGATCCGATAGGCGAGCAGCGCCTCCTTCGCCTTGCGGACATAGCTGACCTCGTTGGTCAGCAGCAGGTTCTTGGCGACCTGTTGCGTGATCGTCGACGCGCCGATCGGGCGGCCGTCGTTGCGCAAATTGGTGAGGATCGCGGCGGCGATGCCCGGATAGTCGACGCCGTGATGTTCGAAGAACGTCCGGTCCTCGGCGGCGAGGAAGGCACGGACCAGCAGCGGCGGATATTCGGCATAGGACAGCTGCACGCGGCGTTCGCGGGCATAGCTGTGGATCGGATCGCCCCCGATCCCGCGGACATTGGTCGGCAGCGGCGGTTCATAGGCACGCAGCGAATCGACCGAGGGCAGGGTCCGCCACAGCAGCAGCCAGATCAAGAACACACCGATCCCGGACAGCAGCAGGGCAATGGCGGGCAGGCGGAACCACCACCGTCGCCGGATGCGGGCGAAACGGGCCCGCCGGGAGGGGGCGGGGGAGGTGTCGGTATCGGATACGCTCATTGCCCGCGCGGTTTAGCAGGTTTGGCCGTTGGGGAAAGGGAGGGGACGGAGCGACCGCCGATGATCCGTTCGTGCCGAGCAGGGGGCTGGGCGAAGTCGAAAACCCCGATCGAAACGCCGCCGGAAATAGTCCTTCGATACGCGGCTGCGGCGGGCTCAGCGACTGACCGGGACGAACGGAGGACGCGGATCAGTCGTCCGCTGCCAGCGCATCGGCCAGCAGCGAGCGGATCGCGCGCAGTTCGATGATCCGCGCGGCGCGGCGGGTGATCGGCGCGACCGGCACCGCCGGGGCCTTCGCCTCCTGCGCCAGCAATTGCTGGACGCCGCGCACGGTATAGCCTTGTTCGCCGAGCAGTGCCTGTATCCGGCGCAGCAGCGCGACGTCCTCCGGCCGGTAATAGCGGCGGTCGCCGGCGCGGGTCAGCGGGCGTATCTGTGGGAAACGCCCTTCCCAATAGCGCAGCCGATGCTGCGGCACCCCCAGGTCGCGCGCCACTTCGCCGATCGTGCGATAGGCGTTGGCGGATTTGTCGACCGGGGGTGGCAACCGGATCCGTTCAGTTGGCGACGATGCGGTCGCGCATCATCTGGCTGGCGCGGAAGGTCAGCACGCGGCGCGGCGCGATCGGCACTTCGATGCCGGTCTTGGGATTGCGGCCGATCCGTTCGCCCTTGTCGCGCAGCACGAAGCTGCCGAAGCCCGAAATTTTGACGTTCTCACCCGCGGCCAGCGCCTCGCACATATGGTCGAGAATCTGTTCGACGACGCGCGCGGAATCGGCACGCGACAGACCGATCTCACGATGCATTTCTTCGGCGAGATCGGCGCGGGTCAGCGTACCATCGGAAACCATTGGAGAAATCCTCTTTTCGTGTACGCCGCTTCCGCTAGCACAGCGTATACGAAGATTCAAAAATACTAAAGGATTACCAACGGACTACAGCAGCGCCCCAGGTGAAACCACCCCCCATCGCTTCCAGCACGACGATGTCGCCCGGCTGGATGCGGCCGTCGCGCGTCGCGACGTCGAGCGCAAGCGGGACCGACGCCGCCGAGGTGTTGGCGTGGACGTCGACGGTCACCACGACCTTCTCAGGCGCGAGGCCGAGCTTGCGCGCGGTCGCATCGAGGATGCGGGCATTGGCCTGATGCGGCACGACCCAGTCGACATCGTCGGGGGTAAGTCCCGCGAGTTCCAGCGATTCGCCCATGACGCTGGCAAGGTTGACCACCGCGTGGCGGAACACTTCCTTGCCCTTCATCCGCAGCTTGCCAACGGTGCCGGTGGTCGAGGGACCGCCATCGACATAGAGCAGGCCGTTATGGCGGCCATCGGCATGGAGCCGGGTCGACAGGATGCCGCGCGGCATGTCACCCTCGGCCTCGCGCCCTTCCAGCACGATCGCACCCGCCCCGTCGCCGAACAGGACGCAGGTCGTGCGGTCTTCCCAGTCGAGGAGGCGGCTGAATGTCTCGGCTCCGATCACTAGTGCCCGGTGGTGAACACCGGTGCGCAGCATCGCATCGGCGACCTGTACCGCGTAGAGGAAGCCCGAACACACCGCCGCCACGTCGAACGCGACGCAGTCGTCGATGCCGAGCATCGCCTGCACCTTGGTCGCGGTCGCCGGAAAGGTCTGGTCGGGGGTGGCGGTCGCGAGCACGATCAGGTCGATCGCCTGCGCCTCGACGCCAGCGGCCGCGATCGCCGCGCGGGCGGCATCGGCGGCGAGGGTCGCCGTCGTCTCATGTGCGGCGGCGATGTGGCGGAAGCGGATGCCGGTGCGCTCGACGATCCATTCGTCGGAGGTGTCGACGCGCTCGGCGAGTTCCGCGTTCGATACGCGCTGCGCCGGCAACGCCGAACCGGTGCCGGTGACGACCGAACGGATCATGCCGCGCGTGCCTCTATACCCGCCAGATCGCTGGCGATGCTGCGGGTCAGGTCGTCGCGGACCATCTTGGCCGCGACCTGGATCGCGTTCGAAATACCGGCCTCGTTCGCGCTGCCATGGCTTTTGACCACCAGCCCATTGAGGCCAAGGAAGACCGCGCCATTATGATTGTTGGGGTCGAGGTGATGACGCAGCAATTCGGTCGCCGGCCGCGAGATCAGGAACCCGATCTTGGAGCGGATCGACGACCGGAAGGCGCGCTTGAGCAGATCGGCGACGAATCGCGCGGTGCCCTCGGCGGTCTTCAGCGCGATATTGCCCGAGAAACCGTCGCACACCACGACATCGACCTGTCCGCGCGACAAGCGATCGCCCTCGATATAGCCCGAAAAGGTCATCGGCAGATGCGGCGAGGCGCGCAGGATCGCTGCCGCTTCCCGGACGCTGTCGATGCCCTTCAGTTCCTCGGTGCCGATGTTCAGCAACGCGACGCGGGGGGATTCGAGGTCGAGCGCGGTGCGGGCATAGGCCGCACCCATCACCGCGAACTGGACCAGGTTGCGCGCATCGCACTCGGCATTGGCGCCGAGGTCGAGCATGACGAGGTCATTGTCGCCCAGACTGGGCAACAGCGCGGCCAGTGCCGGGCGATCGATGCCCGGCATGGTGCGCAGCGCCAGCTTCGCCATCGCCATCAGTGCGCCGGTATTGCCCGCCGACACCGCAGCGGCGGCGCGACCCTGCTTCACCAGACCGATGGCGACGCCCATCGACGTCGTCTTGGCCCGGCGGATCGCCTGGCTGGGCTTGTCCGACGATCCGACGACTTCGGGGGCGTGGACGATTTCCGACGCGGCGGACAGGTTGGGGTGCGATTCGAGCCCGGCACGAATCGCCGCTTCGTCCCCGACCAGCAGGAACCGCATCGATTCGTGGCGGCGTCGCGCATGGGCGACGCCCGCCAGCATGGTGGCAAGCCCTTCGTCACCGCCCATCGCATCGATGGCGATCCAGGACCCGTCGGCCATGCGTGCTTCCCTGTCCGGTCTGGCGGTTACGCTTCGACCGAGACGACTTCGCGACCGTTATAATGGCCGCAGGCGTTGCACAGATTGTGCGGACGCTTCAGTTCGCCGCAGTTCGGGCATTCCTGGAACGACTCGACGCTCAGCGAATCGTGGCTGCGACGCATACCGCGCTTGGAGGGCGAGGTCTTTCTCTTGGGAACTGCCATTTCGGCACCTTTATAACTTGGGTATCACTTGGTTTCGCCACCAACTGACGACGCGGCCCAGGCAAGTGCCCGACCGCTTTTCGCGACCGGCGACCCGCCGGACCGGCAGACAGGCTGGTCGCGAAGCGAACCGCGCCTATAGCGTTTTCGCGAAAGGTTGCAAGCTTCGGGTTGCGGGAACACCCTCCGGCTTTTTCGTCGTATCCCGAGGCAGGCGGGGATCCAGAGCGTCGAACGCTGCCGCCGCTTTGCTTTACCCTCGATCCCCGCCTACGCGGGGATACGGACCGGCCTATCCAGCCAGCGCCCGGTCACCGACGAACGGATTGGTCGCGCGTTCATGGCCGAAGGTGCTGCCCGGACCGTGCCCCGGCACGAACGCCACGTCGTCGCCCAGCGGCCACAGTTTGGTCACCACCGAATCGATCAGCGCCTGCGTATCCGACAGCGGAAAGTCGGTACGGCCGATCGATCCCTGGAACAGGACGTCGCCGACCAGCGCGAACTTCGCGTCTTCATGGTGAAAGATGACATGGCCGGGCGTATGGCCGGGTGTCTCGTACACCGCGAAGCTGGCCTCGCCGACGGTCACGGTGTCGCCCTCGACCAGCCAGCGATCGGGTTCGAACGGCACGCCGCGCAGGCCCCAGCGCTTGCCGTCCTCGTCGAGCCGCGCGATCCAGAACCGGTCGGCCTCGTGCGGTCCCTCGATCGGTACGCCCAGTTGCTCGGCCAGCGGCTTCGCCTCGCCGCAATGGTCGATATGGCCATGGGTCAGGAGGATTTTTTCGATCCGGACGCCATGCTGTTCGGCGGCGGCGATCAGGCGCGGCAGGTCGCCGCCGGGATCGACGAAGGCGCCGCGCATCGTCTTCGTACACCACAACAACGTGCAATTCTGCTGGAGCGGAGTCACCGGGATGATCGCCGCACGGATCGGGGATGGAGTCATGTCGCTGCCTTTACCCGCGAAAGCCGTAACGACAAAGCGCGGTTCGGCGCTTGCCCCGCGCCGCGGCAAGCGGCAAGCGTGGGCGATGTTCGATACGACCCGGCCTTTCGTGCTGTTCGACGATGCCCGGCCGGGTGGTTCGGCAACGCTGTATCAGGCACCGATTCGCATCATCCGCGCCGATCGCGCGGCAGAAGTGCCGGCGGCGTTGGCGGAATTGTCGCGCGCGATCGGCGAAGGTGCGTCGGTCGCAGGCTATCTCCACTATGAAGCCGGCGCGGCGCTGGTGCCGGGGCTGAACGCCCGCAGCGCTGCCGCCCCGTTGCTGTGGTTCGGCGTGTTCGATTCGGCCGATACGGTCGATGTCACCGCCGGGCTGCCCGACCCGGCGGGTGCATGGATCGGTGAGGTCGAGCCGGCGATCGACGCCGAGCGCTATGCGGCGCAGTGCAACACGGTCCTCGACCTGATCGCGGCGGGTGATCTCTATCAGGCGAATCTGACCTTCGGGGCGACGGTGCCGATCGCGGGTCATCCGCTCGCCATTTATGCCGCGATCCGGCCGCGCGCAGCGGCGGGGCATGGCGCGGTGGTGTGGACCGGCGAGGACTGGATCCTGTCCTTCTCGCCCGAACTGTTCTTTGCGGTGGAGGGGCGGCGAATCACTGCCCGGCCGATGAAGGGGACCGCCGCGCGCGATCCCGATCGGGTGCGCGATGCCGTCGCCGCGCGCGACCTGGCCGCCGATCCCAAGCAGCGCGCCGAAAATCTGATGATCGTCGACCTGATGCGCAACGACCTGTCGCGCGTCGGCGTAGCGGGCAGCGTGCGCGTGCCCGAGCGATTCGTCGTCGAAACCTATCCCAGCATCCACCAGCTGGTGTCGTCGGTGACCGCCGAACTGTCCCCGGGCAAGACCGCGGTCGATGCGCTGGCGGCGCTGTTCCCGTGCGGATCCATTACCGGCGCGCCCAAGAAGCGGGCGATGGAGGCGATCGATGCGATCGAGGATCGCGCGCGCGGCATCTATACCGGGGCGATCGGCTGGATCGACGGCAAGGGCGACGCGTCGTTCAACGTCGCGATCCGGACGCTGCACCTCCCTGCCGGCGCGAGCCGTGCCACGCTCGGGCTGGGATCGGGGATCGTTGCCGATTCGTCCGCTGCCGACGAATGGTGCGAATGTCTGGCCAAGGCGCGCTTCCTTGACCTGCCGCCGGCGCGATTCGATCTGGTCGAGACGATGGCGTTCGATCCGCTGAACGGCATCGCGTTGCTCGAACGTCATGTCGCGCGGCTGACCGAAAGTGCGCGGCGGCTGGGTTTCGCGATCGACCGGCATGCGACGCGCAACGAATTGCAGGCGGCGACCTTTCGTTTGCGCAATCCGTCGCGCATCCGGCTGCTGCTGTCGCGATCGGGGGCGATCGCGGTCGATGTCACGCCATTGCCGTCGCCGCCCGCCGGGCCGGTGGCAGTCGCGATCGCGCCCCTGCCGCTGTCGGTCGCCGACCTGCGTCTCGCCTACAAGACCAGCGACCGGCGCTTCTGGCCGGCACCGCCGCCCGGCTGTTTCGAAACGATTTTCATTCGCCCCGATGGCGAGGTGACCGAGGGGAGTTTCACCTCCATCTTCGTCCGGCGGGAGGAGGGGGGGCAGTTGCTGACCCCGCCGATCGACCGGGGATTGCTGCCCGGCGTGCTGCGCGACGACCTGATCGCGCGCGGCGAAGCGGTCGAGATGCCGCTGACACTCGCCGATCTCGCGCAAGGATTTTACATCGGCAACGCGGTTCGCGGATTGATTCATGCGCGGCTGGTTGCGGACGGGGAACGGGGCGGCTAAGGGCGCGGCACCTGTTCCTTCTCAGCATCGGACGTCCCATGAAGCCCTCCGCCGCGCTCGACCGCATCAATCCGTCGCCGACCCTCGCCATCACGTCGAAGGTGCTCGAACTGAAGCGGCAGGGCGTCGACGTGATCGGGCTGGGCGCGGGCGAACCCGATTTCGACACGCCCGAATTCGTCAAGGATGCCGCGATCGAGGCGATCCGTGCCGGCAAGACCAAGTACACGAACGTCGACGGCACCGCCGAACTGAAGGACGCGATCGCCGCGAAGTTCAAGCGGGACAACGGCCTGACCTATGCCGCGAACCAGATCAGCGTGAATGTCGGCGGCAAGCACACGCTGTTCAACGCACTGGTCGCGACGGTCGATGCCGGCGACGAGGTGATCGTGCCCGCGCCCTATTGGGTCAGCTATCCCGATGTCGTGCAGTTCGCGGGCGGGACGCCGGTGTTCATCGCGGCGGGCGCGGCGCAGAATTACAAGATCACCCCCGAACAGCTCGACGCGGCGATCACCGAGCGCACCAAGTGGGTGATCCTGAATTCGCCGTCCAACCCGACGGGGGCGGGCTATACCCGCGCCGAACTGCGCGAGCTGGGCAAGGTGCTGGAACGGCACCCGCATGTCTGGATCTTCGCCGACGATATGTACGAACACATCGTCTATCCGGGCTTCGAGTTCGCGACGATCGCGGAAGTGAACCCGACCCTGTACGACCGCACGCTGACCGTGAACGGCTGTTCGAAGGCCTATGCGATGACCGGCTGGCGCATCGGCTATGCGGGTGGTGCGGCATGGCTGATCAAGGCGATGGCCAAGCTGCAGTCGCAATCGACCAGCAACCCGTGTTCGATCGCGCAGGCCGCCGCCGTCGCCGCGCTGAACGGCGACCAGTCGTTCCTCGCCGAGCGTAATGCTGCCTTCCAGCGTCGTCGCGACATGGTGGTCGCCGAACTGAACGCGATCGAAGGCGCGACCTGCCCGACGCCCGAAGGCGCCTTCTACGTCTATCCCGAGCTGTCGGGGCTGATCGGCAAGACGACGCCGGGTGGCCGCCGGATCGAGACCGACGAGGATTTCGTCGGCTATCTGCTGGAGGATGCCAAGGTCGCGGCGGTGCAGGGCGCGGCGTTCGGCCTGTCGCCGGCGATGCGGATCAGCTATGCAACGTCGGACGAATTGCTGCGCGAGGCTTGCGCGCGTATTCGTACCGCTTGCGCCGCTCTGAAGTAAGTCCATAGATTAAACGGACTATTAGTGCATCCCGATCTATCGCGGCACCGTTCGCGATAGTGAGGATGATTTGCTCGACCTTTCCACTATGTACGTCATGGTCGCGCTGGCATCGATCGTTGCCGGCGTCATCCATGTCGTCCCGTGGGCGACCGGGCGGTTCGATTCGTCCGCGGCGTGGTGGGGGTTCGGCCATATCCTGCTCGGCATCACCGCCGGCGCCGCCGTGTTCCGCGAGATGGGCGGCGGCGACTATATCGTCTGGCTGGGCAATCCGCTGGCGGTGGTCGCCTATGCCGCGATCTTCATCGGCCTCAGGACCTTCGCCTATCCGGACAGCGGCAACCGGCTGATCCTCGCGGCGGCGCTGGTCGCGGCCATCCCGCTGTTCTTTTCGGTCAGCACCGCCGAACTGGGGTTTCGCGTCGGCTATCTCAGCATCCTGCGCGCGCTGTTCGACTGTGCCATCGTGCTGATCGCCATCCGGCTGGCGCGGCGCGAGTCGCTGCACAGCGCGTGGATCGTCGTCGCCCTGTTCGCGCCGACCGTGCCGCTCTTCATTGCGCGCGCATGGTCGGCGTTCAACGGCGATATCGGCACCAGCCTGATCGGACTGAAGCACGGGGCGGCGGCGTGGCTGACGGTACTTCCGATCTCGTTCATCCTGTTTCGCGGCGTGTCGCTGCTGACCATGGATGCCGAGCGCGGGCATCAGCTGCTGTCGACGCTGCTGGAACGCGATCCGCTGACCAACGCGCTCAACCGCGCCGGTTTCGACCGGCGGCTCGCGAAATGGCGGGGCGAGGGGGCAGTGCTGATGATCGATCTCGACCAGTTCAAGCCGCTCAACGACCGCTGCGGCCATGCCGCGGGCGATGCGGCACTGGTGGCATTGGTCCGCGCGGCGTCGGCGGCAGTGCCCCGGGGCGGGCTGGTGTTCCGTTGGGGCGGCGACGAGTTCGTCTGCGTGCTCCCCGGTACCGATCAGGCGGGGGCCGATGCCACCGCCGCCGCCATCGCCGTGCGCTATGCCCATGCGATGACCGCGATCGCACCACCCGACCTGCCGATCGCGCTCAGTATCGGCAGCGCGACCGGGACGCTCGACCGGGTCACCGACCTGATCGACGAAGCCGACCGGGACATGTACGGCATCAAGCAGCGCAATCGGGTCGAGGCGCTGTCCACGCAACGCAGCGTTGCCGAAACCGGTCCCTCCAGCGGCTTGATTTCGCACGCGCAACATGGTTGAGGCTGTGCAGGAGATGAACGGACGCGCCAGCGTCGGTTCACCGCCACCCACTATATCTTGCCGCTGAACGAACGGGTCGTCCGCCGCGATGGCGATCGATCCGCTGCTGCGCACCATGGGGGCGCGCGGTCCGGCAAGAGGATGAGGCAGATGACGAGCAAGCGCACCGGTTTCCTTCGCCATTTCATCAGCGGCTTCGCACTGGGCGCGGTCGCGCTCGTTGCGGTGCAGGTCGCCGATCCCAGCGATGCAAAGTCGGTCCGTTCCGCACCCGCCGTCGTCGAACGTATCGGCTGATCTGGCGCGGCGGCCGCCCGCGCCCCATCTTCTGTCGGTTCGTCCTGCGAGGAACCGGTCATGAAGTCCCTGCTGCCACTGTCGATCGCCGCGATCGGTATTGCCGCCGCGCTCTCGATCCCGCCCGCCACCGCCGAACGCGCGGTGCCGGTCCCCGCCATCGCCACCGATGTGCCCCCGACCCCCGGCCTTGCCACCGCCGTACTGGCGGGCGGCTGTTTCTGGGGCATGGAGGCGGTGTTCGAACGGGTGAAGGGGGTCAAGTCGGTAGTCAGCGGCTATGCCGGCGGCAACCGCGACACCGCGACCTACGACCGGGTATCGACCGAACGCACCGGCCATGCCGAAGCGATCCGCATCACCTATGATCCACGCATCGTCAGCTATGGCACGTTGCTGCGGCTCTATTTCTCGGTCGCGCACGACCCGACCCAGGTCGACGGCCAATATCCCGATCGCGGTCCCAGCTATCGCTCGGCGATCTTTCCACAGACCCCGGCACAGGCTGCGGTCGCGCGCCGCTATATCGCGCAACTGACGCAGGCAAAGGCGTTTCCCCAACCGATCGCCACGAAGGTCGAAACCGGCGCCTTCTATCCAGCCGAAGCCTATCATCAGGATTTTGCCCGGCGGAACCCGACGCATCCCTATATCGTGCGCTGGGACAAGCCGAAGGTCGCTATGGCGCGGGCGGCGTATCCGGGGTTGGTTGGGTAGAAGAAGATTCGGTTTCACGCGGAGGTGCGGAGACGCGGAGGGGCGTGGCTCCCTGCCGTTCCGCGTCAGCGGAACCCTTTATACCTATGGCAATGATCGGAAGGACAGATCGCTACGCGATCCAGTTGCAGCGAACGCAACCTCTTCCGCGTCTCCGCGCCTTCGCGTGAAAACGACCTTCCTTTTTCTTACAACAACCCCAGCGCCACCAACTCGCCTATCAGCCGCGACGGCAGTTCATCGGCTCCCGTCCCTTCGCCGCCCAGATCGGCCGGGGCATCGGCTTCCTCCAGATAGCGCCAGCCCTGATGCGCGCGCTTCGGCCGCGCCTCGACCAGCACCAGTTTCGGCCCCAGATGGATCGCGACGCGCCCGCCCTCCGCCTCGCCGAACCCCAGGATCGGCGAGCGTGCGACCAGCCGGTGCTTGAGGATCCAGAACAGCGATCCGCCCGCGATCTCGGCGGCGCGTTTCGGCAGGTAGCGCGTGGTCAGCGCCCCGCCCTCGGCATGGCGGACGGCAAGCCGGTCGGCGAGTTGTTCGACCGATTCGATGGCGAAGGCGACTTTGGTCAGATGCAGCGGCACGCGCCCCAGATGGGAAGCGCCGGCTTCCTCCTCAACCGGTCAGTCCGCTCACGGTCGCAAGCCCCAGGAAAACCAGAAACCCCATCGAATCGGTCGTCATCGTCACGAAGATCGACGACGCGACCGCCGGGTCGGCATTGAACCGGTCGAGCGTCAGCGGCACGAACACCCCCGCAAAGCCGGCGATGACGACGTTAAGCAGCATCGCGCTGCCGATGACCGCACCCAGTTGCGGGTTGCCGAACCACAAAGTCACGCCGGTGCCGATCAGC
This sequence comes from Sphingomonas epibiotica, assembly GCF_039615155.1. Classification (NCBI taxonomy): domain Bacteria; kingdom Pseudomonadati; phylum Pseudomonadota; class Alphaproteobacteria; order Sphingomonadales; family Sphingomonadaceae; genus Sphingomonas; species Sphingomonas epibiotica. The sequence continues at coordinate 313,341 of NZ_JBDGHY010000006.1, forward strand.
GCGGCGACGGTCGCCCCGTTCATCAGCGCGATCACCATCTCGCGCCGGATCGCGCGCAGCGTGTTCGACTGGGTCAATTGATTGGTGGCGAGCGCGCGGACGGTGACCGCCATGGTCTGGGTGCCGGCATTGCCGCCAAGCCCGGCGACGATCGGCATCAGCGCCGCCAGCGTCACCATCCGGTCGATCGTCGCCCCGAACGCGCCGATGATCGTCGCCGGCAGCAGCGCGGTGATGAGATTGGTGATGAGCCACCGCACCCGCGCCTTGTACGAATCGCGGATCGGTTCGTTGATGTCGCCTTCGCCGGCACCCGACAGCAGCAGCGCGTCCTCGCCCGCTTCGGCCTGGATGATGTGGACCACGTCGTCGACGGTAATCATGCCGACCAGCCGCCCGCTGCCATCGACCACCGCGGCAGAGATCAGCGCATATTTCTGGAAGCGGAGCGCCACCTCTTCCTGATCCATGTCGACCGGGATCAACGTCTGCTCGCGCGCCATGACGTCGCTGATCGCGACCGATCGCGGCGTGCGGAGGATCCACGACAACTGGCAGGTGCCGACCGGCCGGTGCGCCGGATCAACGACGAAGATTTCCCAGAAGTCGGTGGTCAGCGCCTCGTCGGCGCGCAGATAGTCGAGCGCGTCGCCGACGGTCCAGTGTTCGGGCACGGCGACCAGCTCGCGCTGCATCAGGCGGCCGGCGGATTCCTCGGGGTAGGACAGCGCTTCCTCGATCGCGGCGCGATCGTCGGGGTCGAGCGCGCGCAGCACCGCGCGCTGCTCGGCATCGTCGAGATCCTCGATGATCGCGACCGCGTCGTCGGTATCGAGCTGCGCGGCGAGATCGGCGACCTGGGTCGCGGTCAGCGCCTCGATCACCGCCTCGCGCACCCAGTCGTTCATCTCGGCGAGGACGTCGCCGTTCAGCCGCTCGGCGATTGCCGCCGCCAGTGCAGCACGCTGTTCGCCCGGCACCAGTTCGAACAGGTCGGCGAGATCGGCGGGGTGGAGCGGTTCGACCAGCTCGCGCGCGGCCTCGTCGTCGCCACGATCGACCGCCTCGCAGACGGCGCGGACGAATTCTGGCTTCAGCCGGTCGTCTTCGTCGAGTTCGCCGGTCGCGTCGGGAAGGTCGAGTTCGGTCATGGTCGCAACCCTCCTGCCGCGTGCGTCGCAACGCTGTAGCCATGCTGCATCGCCGTGCAAACCCTGTGCGGTTGCCAGTGCGGTTCCGGCACCCTAGCTAGGCCCCGACTTTCAAGGAGCTTTTAATGGCCGATACCCCCAGCACGCTCGTGATGACGCTCGACACCGGCGAAGTGCGCATCAAGCTGCGCCCCGATCTGGCGCCGAACCATGTCGAACGCATCGTCAAGCTCGCCGATTCGGGCTTTTATGACGGCGTGCCGTTCCACCGCGTGATCGACGGCTTCATGGCGCAGGGCGGCGACGGCGGTCGCGGCGACGGCACCGGCGGCTCGAAGGAACCGAACCTCAAGCAGGAATTCAACGCCGAGCCGCACGTCCGTGGCGTATGCTCGATGGCGCGGACGATGGACCCGAATTCGGCCAACAGCCAGTTCTTCATCTGCCTCGACGATGCGACCTTCCTCGACCGTCAGTACACGGTGTGGGGCGTGGTCGAGAGCGGCATGGACGCCGTCGACGCACTGCCCAAGGGCGAGCCGCCGCGTAACCCGGGCAAGATCGTGACCGCACGCAGCGAGGCGTAGTTCGACCAGCCGTCCCTCGTCCGTCATCCCGCCAGGCCGGGATCCACGGTTTGGGGGACGGCGGCGATCGATCGGGAACGTCCGACACGATGGATTCCGGCCTTCGTCGGAATGACGGCGGGGGCGGGGTGGTTTCCTACTCCGCCGGTGCGTTCAGCGCCTGCACCAGCCAGTCGTGAAACAGCTTCACCGGCCGTTGCTGCAACATGCGCGGGCGGCACACGAACCAGTGGCTGTAGGTCGAATCGACCGCGCGATCGAACAGCGGCACCAGCCGTTCGTCGCGTGCCGTCTCGAAATGCGATTCGAGCATGAAGGCGACGCCCAGCCCCTGTGCCGCCGCCTCCAGCATCAGCGTTCCCGAATCGAATCGATCGATCGCCGCCGGTTCCAGATCGGGTAGGCCTGCCGCATGCATCCAGTCGGCAAAGGTATCGGGCATGTCGCGGTGGATCAGCGCGGTGTGCTGCGCCAGCTGCGCCGGATCGGTGATCGGCGACCGGTCGATCAGCGCGCGTCCGGCAATGGCATAGACGCGATTGCGGTCGAGCCGCCGGGCGTAGAGCGCGGGATCGATCGCATGGTCGAGCACGATCGCGACGTCGATCCCCTCGCCCAGCCGCCCCAGTCCGTGATGCGCGGTATCGAAATCAAGATGCAGTTCGGGATGCTTTTCGTGCAGGTCGCCCATGCGCGGCATCAACCGCTGGATCGCGAACAGTGGCAATACGCCGAGGCGCAGGCGCAGCACCTCGACCGCGCCCGACATCTGCTCGACCGCGTCGGACAGCGTGTCGAGCGCCCCCGACAGCAGCGTCAGCAGCCGTTCGCCATCGTCGTTCAGGCGCAGCGCCTGATGCCGGCGTTCGAACAGCGGCTTGCCGATGAAGCGCTCGAGCGCCTGCACTCGCCGGCTGAGCGCCGGGGAGGACAGCGCCAGTTCGTCGGCGGCGAGCTTGACCGATCCCAGCCGCGCGACGTGGACGAACGCTTCGATTGCGGTGAGTGGCGGCAGGCGGCGCATCCGGGTCCCTATCTGGTTGCGGTGCGGCACAAGCTGCACCGCGATCGTCTCCGTTGCAACCACCGCCGCAATTAACCATTGCAGTTTTTGCAATATCGATTGCGTCGTTCGCACTTGCAGCAAACCATCCCGCACTGCACATAGAGCAGGCCTTTCAGGCATCCTCTCCTAAAAACTTTCCGGCCGGTCCTTTGCGATCGGCCTTTTTTTTCGCCTTGTTGCGGGCAACCTGCCGCCTATCTCCGCTGTTCAAATCGTTCCAGCAGGACGGGATAGTGCATGGCGGACAGCGAAACAGGCGGACGGCGGTTGCAGGTGGCGAATGCGCGGCCCGAGGATAGCGGGCGCGGCATCGCCCATCTCCCCCGCTCGGTCATGGCGCTGCTCGGCATCAACGAGGGCGACGTGGTCGAGATCGTCGGCAAGAAGACGACGCCCGCGCGCGCCATCGCGCCTTACCCCGAGGACGAGGGCCTCGACATCGTCCGCATCGACGGGTTGCAGCGTGCCAATGCCGGCGTCGGATCAGGTGACCAGGTCGAGGTCCGCAAGGCCGAATCGCGCCCGGCCACGCGCGTCGTCTTTGCGCCGGCGCAGCAGAATCTGCGGCTGCAGGGATCGTCGAACGCGCTCAAGCGCACCTTTTTCGGGCGGCCCGTGTGCCAGGGCGATATCGTCGCGACCACCGGCCACCAGCGCGTCGACAATCTGTCGCCCAATGTCCGCCGCTATGTGAACGCACCCGCCTTCTCGCTGCAGGAGATTCGCCTCGCCGTCGTCTCGGCGACGCCCAAGGGCGTCGTCCATATCGACGAATCGACCGAGATCGAGCTGCGCTCGGAATATGAGGAGCCGCGCGAGACGCGCCGCGCCGACGTCACCTATGACGATATCGGCGGCATGGGCCAGACGATCGACCAGCTGCGCGAGATGGTCGAACTCCCGCTTCGCTATCCCGAACTGTTCCAGCGTCTGGGCGTCGATCCGCCCAAGGGGGTGTTGCTGCACGGGCCGCCCGGCACCGGCAAGACGCGGCTTGCGCGCGCGGTCGCCAACGAATCCGATGCTGAATTCTTCCTGATCAACGGTCCCGAGATCATGGGATCGGCCTATGGCGAGTCCGAAAAGCGGTTGCGCGAGGTGTTCGAGGAAGCGACCAAGGCATCGCCGTCGATCGTGTTCATCGACGAGATCGATTCGATCGCGCCCAAGCGCGGGCAGGTATCGGGCGAGGCGGAGAAGCGGCTGGTCGCACAGCTGCTGACGCTGATGGACGGGCTTGAGTCACGCGCCAACATCGTCGTCATCGCCGCGACCAACCGGCCCGAAGCGATCGACGAGGCGCTGCGCCGGCCCGGCCGGTTCGACCGCGAGATCGTAGTCGGCGTACCTGACGAGCGCGGGCGGCGCGAAATCCTTGGCATCCACACCCGCGGCATGCCGCTCGACGAGCATGTCGATCTGAGCGAATTGTCCCGCACGACCTATGGTTTCGTCGGCGCCGACCTGGCGGCGCTGACCCGCGAGGCGGCGATCGATTCGGTGCGGCGGATCATGCCGCGCATCGACCTGTCGGCAGGCACGATCCCGCAGGACGTGCTCGACAGCCTGTCGGTGACCCGCGATGATTTCGTCGAGGCGCTCAAGCGCGTGCAGCCGAGCGCGATGCGCGAGGTGATGGTGCAGGCGCCGACCGTCCGCTGGGACGATGTCGGCGGCCTCGATGATGCGCAGGTCAAGCTGAAGGAAGGGGTCGAGCTGCCGCTCAAGTCGCCCGAATCCTTCCGGCGGCTGGGCATTCGTCCGGCCAAGGGGTTCCTGCTCTATGGCCCGCCCGGCACCGGCAAGACGCTGTTGGCGAAGGCAGTCGCGCGTGAGGCCGAGGCGAATTTCATCGCCACCAAATCGAGCGACCTGCTGTCCAAATGGTATGGCGAGAGCGAGCAGCAGATCACCCGCCTGTTCGCGCGCGCCCGACAGGTCGCGCCGACCGTCATCTTCATCGACGAACTCGATTCGCTGGTCCCCGCGCGCGGCGGTGGCCTTGGTGAGCCGCAGGTGACCGAGCGAGTCGTGAACACCATTCTGGCGGAGATGGACGGGCTGGAGGAATTGCAGTCGGTCGTCGTGATCGGCGCGACCAACCGGCCGAACATGGTCGACCCGGCGCTGCTGCGTCCCGGCCGCTTCGACGAGCTGATCTATGTCGGCGTGCCCGACCGGGCGGGACGTGCACGCATTCTCGGCATCCAGACGCAGAAGATGCCGCTGGCCGATGACGTCGATCTCGACGTCATCGCCGGGCGCACCGAACGCTTCACCGGTGCCGATCTGGAGGATGTGGTGCGCCGTGCCGGCCTGTTTGCGCTGCGCGACTCGCTCGACACGCGCGCGGTGACGATGGCGCATTTCGAGGCGGCGCTGGGGGAATCGCGTGCATCGGTCACGCCCGAGATGGAGGAGGAATATCGCGCCATGTCGTCGCGGCTGAAGCAGGATGCCCTGTCCATCCAGCCGCTTGGCTTCATCGCGCCGGGCATGGTCGAGGGACGCGGACCGAAGGGATAGCACGTTAGCGATGCCGCCCCGCCGGTGGCGGAGCGGCATCGAAATGGAACGACGTGCGGCGGACCGAAACGCCGAAGCGAAACCGATATGCTTGCAAGTTCGTTTCGCTTTTGCGACGACGCGATGACCATGGCCGCCCGGCCATCCGTTCGAGGATTTCCATGACGACGACTTCCAACGCCGCGACCCGACGGAAGCCGCGCGGCGTACCATCGCCGGCCGGCATTTTCCTCCGTGGGTTCGTGAAGCATCCGGTCATGGTCGGGTCGGTCATCCCGTCGTCGAACCGCCTGATCCGTAAGATGCTGGCCCCGATCGACTGGGCCACGGCCAAGGTGGTGGTCGAATATGGTCCGGGCGTCGGCACCTTCTGCCGCCCGATCCTCGAACGCCTCGCCCCCGATGCGCAGTTGATCGTCATCGATACCAACCCCGATTTCATCGACTATCTGAACGCCACGATCCTCGATTCGCGCTTTTCGGCGGTCCATGGATCGGCGGCCGATGTCGAACGGATCGTCGCCGATCATGGTCAGCCGCACGCGGATTACGTGCTGTCGGGCCTGCCTTTTTCGACGCTCCCCGCCGGCGTGGGGGACGATATTGCCGCCGCGACGCAGGCGGTGTTGCGGCCGGGTGGGGCATTTCTCGTCTATCAATTCAACCCGCGGGTCCGTGATTTCCTCGACCGGCAATTCGCGCGGATCGATCACGACATGGAATGGTGGAACGTGCCGCCGGCCCAGCTTTGGTGGGCGTGGAAGGACTGATTTCGTAGCCATTTGCGGCCCCAGTGCGTTGAAGCCGCAATGACCTCTCCCGTAGCGCCCGTCGCCTGGCTCAACGCGGTCGCCACCGCGACGCCTGCCCACGACATTCATCACGCCTTTATCGACTGGGCGCGCGCGCGACTGCCGTTGCGGGAGGCACGGCTGTTCGACCGGATGGTCGAGCGCGCCGGGATCGGCCGGCGCTGGTCGGTGCTGCCACCGGGCGTCGATGGTGGATCGCCGGTCGCGCCGGGCGGTTTCTATGCCGATGCGATGCCGGGCACCGCCGCCCGCATGACCGTCTATGCGGATGCCGCCCCGACCCTGGCGATGTCGGCGATCGATCGGCTTGCTGCGCAGCATCCGCTGGGGAACGTCACCCATGTCGTCGTCGCAAGCTGCACCGGCTTCGTCGCGCCGGGCATCGATCAGATCATTGCCGCGCGGCTTGGCCTGCCATCTGCGACCGAGCGGCTGCTGATTGGCTTCATGGGCTGCTACGCCGCCGTTGCCGCGCTGCGCAGCGCCCGCCATATCGTCCGCTCCGAACCCGGTGCACGGGTGCTGGTCATCACCGTCGAACTGTCGACGCTGCATCTGCAACCGGCGGTCACCCTCGAACCATTGCTGGCGATGCTGCAATTCGGCGATGGCGCGGCGGCGGCGCTGGTGACTGCCGACCCGGCCGGTATCGCGATTGAGACGCCGTTTGCCGCGGCGTTGCCCGATTCGGCCGATCTGATCCGCTGGGACATTACCGACGCCGGTTTCGCGATGCATCTGTCGGGCGAAGTGCCCGGGCGCATCGCCACCGCGCTGACCGATCCGGGTTTCGCGGCGGCGGCGACCGGCGGACGATCGCTGGCCGAGGTCGATGGCTGGGCGGTCCATGCCGGTGGACGTTCGATCCTCGACGCGGTCGAACGCAGCCTGTCGCTGTCGCAGGACGCGCTCAACGCGTCGCGCGGGGTGCTGGCGGCGAACGGCAACATGTCGTCGGCGACGCTGATGTTCGTCCTGGCCGAACTGCTCGCCGGTCCACCGGTCGCCAATGGCATCGCGCTCGCCTTCGGCCCCGGCCTTGCCGCCGAGGGGTTCGGCTTCCGGAGCGCTTCATGAGCTTCGCGCGGGTTCATGCCGAGGAGGCGATGGACGATCCAGGGCTCGATCCGGCAATCTATGCGGCGGTGCTGCGCGATCTGGCGCGGGTCAATCGGGTGACGATGGCGGCGCGGCCCACGCTCGCCTTTCTGTCGGGGATCGTCGGGCGGGGCGATCGGCTGAAGCTGCTCGATGTCGGTTATGGCGATGGCGACATGCTGCGCCGGATCGCGCGCTGGGCTGCGGCCAAGGGGGTGAAAGCGGAACTGGTCGGGATCGACCTGAACCCGCGCAGCGAAGCCATCGCCCGCGCCGATACGCCATCGGACCTGCCGATCACCTATCGCACCGGCGATTATGCCGATCTGGCGGGGCAGGGCTGGGACGTGATCGTCTCCAGCCTTGTCGCGCACCACATGACCCACGAGCAGCTGGTCGCGTTCCTGCGTTTCATGGATGCGGAGGCGGCACGCGGCTGGTTCGTCAACGACCTGCATCGCCACCGCTTCGCGCATCGCGGCTATCCGCTGCTCGCTACGCTGATGCGCTGGCACCCGATTGTCCGCGCGGATGGCACGCTGTCAATCGCGCGCTCCTATCGCCCCGACGAATGGGCGCCGATCCTTGCCGAGGCGGGGATTGCGGACGCGCAGGTGCGGCGGCGCTTCCCCTTCCGGCTATGCGTCGAACGTCGGCGCTGATCGCGGGCGGCGGCCCGGCCGGGGCGGTCGCGGCGCTGCTGCTGGCGCGCGGCGGGGCCGGGCCGGTGCTGCTGGAGCGATCGCGCGGCACGCCTGATGCGCTGTGCGGCGGATTCCTGTCGTGGCGGACGCTGGCATCGCTCCGGCAGATCGGGATCGAGGTGGAGGGCCATGTCGTACGCCGGGTGGTGTTGTTCGCCGGGGGCGGGCGATCCGACTCACCGCTGCCCGCGCCCGCAATCGGCCTGTCGCGGCGGCGGCTCGATGCCCAATTGTTGGCAGCGGCGCAGGCCGCGGGAGCGGGGGGCGAACGCGGCGTGACGATCCGGTCGGCCGACGAGCGCACGCTCCATACCGGCGACGGGGCGGATATTGTCGGGGAGACGCTGTTTCTCGCCACCGGCAAGCATGACCTGCGCGGGGCAATGCGCGATGCCGATCCGGGTGCCGATCCGGCGATGGGAGTACGGGTCCGGCTCGCCGCACATCCAGCGCTGACCCGGCTGGTCGGCGATGCGATCGAACTCCACGCCTTTGCCGGTGGCTATGGCGGGCTGGTACTGCAGGAAGATGGCAGCGCCAATCTGTGCATGGCGCTGCGTCGCTCGCGGTTGCGCGCGGCGGGCGATCTTTCGGGCTTGTTGCAGGTGCTGGCGACCGAATGTCCGGCGCTCGGCGAACGGCTGGCATATCTGGCCGAAACCCCGACGATCGATGCGGTCGCCAACGTGCCCTATGGCTGGCGCGCGCGCACGACCGGGGCGGGGGTGTACCGGCTGGGCGATCAGGCGGGGGTGATCCCGTCGCTGGCCGGCGAAGGCATGGGCATCGCCATCGCCAGCGCGATCCGCGCGGTCGCGGCGTGGCAGCGTCAGGGGGCGGCGGGCGCGATCGGCTATCAGCGCGATCTGGCCGCTGCGCTCCGCCGCCCGATCATGCTGGCGGGGCTGCTCAGGACGCTGGCCGAGGACCGGCGGGGCAGCGCGCCGTTGCTGGCAGGGGGGCGGGTGCCATGGCTGGTCGGCAAGGCGGCGGCATGGACCCGCGTCGATCAGATGCCGGCATACCAGTCGTAACCGGCGACATCCTCCCAAAAGCCGCCCTTGCCGCCGGCAATGGGGTTCAACGACGCCACCGCCTCGATCCGCTCGACATATTTGGCGTGCTTATAGCCCAGTTGCCGCTCGACCCGCAGCCGCAGTGGTGCGCCGTTCGGCACGCCGAGCAGTCGGTCGTTGAGCGCCCATGCCAATATCGTCTGCGGATGAAAGGCATCGATCAGGTCGATTGATTCATAATAAGGCCGCCCGCCGATCGCATCGGCGCAGTGGAACACGAGGTAGCGCGCGTCTGGCCGCAGCCCGGCGAGGTCGAGAATGCGCGACAGCCGCGGCCCGGTCCACTTCCCGATCGCGCTCCACCCCTCGACGCAGTCATGCCGCGTAATCTGCTGACGCGACGGCATCGACCGGATCTGGTCGAGCCGCAGCGACAGCGGGCGCGTCACCAACCCGTCGACGCTTACCCGCCAGTCGGCGAAGCGGTTCGCGGCGTGCGCGTTATAGTCCGGCGTGTTGGGATTGTTGGTGCCGTTGGCGCGAAAGATGGGCGACCGCTGTTCCGGCCGATACTCGACCGCCAGCGCATCACGCGCGGTAATCGCCCGCTGCAACCCGCGATGCGCGACCTCCGCCCCGCCCGATAGCTGTTGCGCCGCCGGCAGTTGCGCCACCCGGTCGCACGCCGCGACCAACCCGCCGGCCCCGACCACCAGCGCCGACCGGCGGGAGAGCAGCCGGCTCATTCGGGCACCCGCCAGCGCCCGGTGATCATCGACCGCACCTCGTTCACCGCGCCCGCAAGGATCACCAGCACCAGATGGACGATGACGAACAGGGTGATGCCGCTGGCGGCGAGGAAATGGATCGAGCGCGCCGACTGCCGTCCGCCGAGCACCTCCAGCACCCATGGAAACGCCGCGTTCAGCCCCGGCGACATCGCGATCCCGGTCAGGATCACCAGCGGCAGCAGCCCGAAGATCACCAGCACATAGCTGAGTTTCTGCAGCACGTTGTAGTCGCCCGGCGCCTCGGGATCATGGAAGCGGAACGCCAGATGCGCGCGAATATCGGCGATCAGATGCGCCCGCGACAATTCGCGCCGTCGGATGCGCAGATCGCGTTGAAAATGCCGGTTGAGCAGGCTCGCGACCATATAGGCCAGCAGCCCAAAACCCAGCACCAGGGCAAAGCTCAGATGCCAGTTGCGCGCCAGCGCCAGATTGTAATTTTGCGGGATCGTCACCCATCCCGGAAACCGGTCGAAGGTCAACCACGCATGGTCGAAATTCGCGCCATAGCGCCCCCAATAGAGCCGGGGATGCGCGTTCAGGATCATCAGCCCGCTGCCGATCAGGATGATGATCGCGACCGCATTGACCCAATGCCACAGGCGCGTGGCCAGTCGGTGGCGATGGATCGAAGGCGTCATGCTTTTGGTCTAGGCCGAATCAGGGCGCGTGCGAAGGGTGCTTGCGTCGATGGTGCGGATCGTGCGTTGGGGGCGGGCATGACCGAATTTCACTCCTATGCGCCGGCCGCGGGCCATCGCCTGCCGCACGATCCGTTCAACGCGATCATCGCGCCGCGCCCGATCGGCTGGATCGCCAGCATGTCGGCGGAAGGGAAACGCAATCTCGCGCCCTACAGTTTCTTCAACGCCTTCAACTATCGCCCGCCGATCATCGGCTTCGCCTCGACCGGGGCCAAGGACACGCTCGCCAATGTCCGCGCGACGGGCGAGTTCGTCTGGAACCTAGCGACCCGGGCGCAGGCCGATGCGATGAACGCGACGTCGGCGACGACCGACGCCGACGAGTTCATGCTCGCCGGGCTCGACACGCTTGCGTCGACGACCGTCGCTCCGCCGCGCGTTGCGGGATCGCCGGTCCAGTTCGAATGCCGATCGACCCAGATCGTCCGCCTGACCGATCATGCCGGCGGCGAAATCGATACGTGGCTGGTGCTCGGCGAAGTGGTGCAGGTCCATATCGACCCCGCCTTGCTGGAGGACGGCATCTACCGCACCGAACGCGCCCATCCGATCCTGCGCGGCGGCGGGGCGGGGGATTATTTCGAACCGGGCGAACGCTTCGACCTGCGCCGGCCAAAATAATCTTCCCCGGGACGGGGAGGGGGACCATGCGCAGCATGGTGGAGGGGGCGTCCCGCGGACGAGCGCTATCCGTACGCGCGGACGAAAAACGCCACCGTCACGCTGAACGTCACCAGCAACGTCCACGCCCGCACCTGTCCGGATGTCAGCCTGACCCCCAGTTTCGCGCCCAGCCAGCCGCCAAATATCCCGCCCAGCAGCATGGGGATGCAGGCCGCCCATGCGACCATGCCCCCCACGATGAACACGATCGCCGCCGCGCTGTTGGCGGTGGCCAGCATCAGCGTGCGCGGCGCCGCCATTGATTTGGGATCGGTCCCGGCCAGCAGGCCATAGGTCGCGGTGACCATCATGCCCACGCCACCCCCGAAATAGCCGCCATAGACGCCGAGCAGCGCCTGCGCGACGACCAGCGTCGCCGGCCCGATCGTCACCCGGTCGTGCAACCATACCGCCGCCCGTTTGCCGAGGGCGATGGCGAGGAAGGCGACCAGCAGCAACCACGGCACGATGACGTCGAACAGGTCGCTGGGCGTCCATACCAGCAACAGGCTGCCGACCAGTCCCGAGACGAAGGTGATGGCGGCCAGCAACCGGATCGGCAGCCCCCCCAGCGGCCCCAGTCCTTTGCGATAGGCCCAGGCGCTGGCGATTGCGCCCGGCTGCAACGCCACGTTCGATGTCGCATTGGCGATCGATCCGGGCAGCCCCAGCGCGATCAGCGCCGGCATCGTCGCGAACGTGCCGCCACCGGCCAGCGCGTTCATCGCGCCGCCGACCACACCGGCACCGGCCGCGAGCAACAGGGAGGAGGTATCGAGCATCGGGCGGGCTAGATACTATCGGCCCGGGACTGTCGAGGGGCCACCCGATCCGACACACATTACCGCCATTTCATTCCGTACGGAAGGACGGCGCGTCGTGCGATTAAACGTCCGTCATATTCGGATCGGAGGCGAAACAACCCATCGGTTCGCGCGATTCATCGGCCTCTGGCAAAGAGGAGATGACATCATGAAGAAACTGGTTTTTGCGATCGTCGGCACCCTTGGCGTTCTGAGCGGCGGGGCCGCCCTCGCTACCCAGCCGGCGAAGAAGCCATGGGTAACCGAAGCGGCGCAGCTTCCAGGTCATGCCGGCACCGAACGGACCGTCGCCGTCATCAAGAGCGGCAGGAACCTCGAAACCGTCAGCTGTCGCGACTTCAACATGCTCGACGAATCGTTCAAGCCGGAAGCGATCCGCTATGCCGCCAATTACGGTCCGAAGGGCAAGCCGCATCCGACCGTCACCGTCGCGGGTGTCGAAACGATCCGGCCGATGGTGGTGGCAAGCTGCAAGGCGCGGCCCGGCGATCATTTCGCCGCGTCGGTCGACGCCGCGCTGAAGCACCGCGGTTGACGATATGCGGCCCGGCGGCACATCGCCGCCGGGCCGCATCGTTCAGATCGCCGCCGCTTCCGCCGCCTCGCGGTCGCGTTCCGCGCGGCTCTTCTTTTCGGCCGCGGTCTTCAGCTGTCCGCACGCCGCGCCGATATCCTGCCCGCGCGTCCGGCGGACGGGGGCGGAGATGCCGCCTTCGAACACGATGTCGCTGAACGCGCGGATGCGGTCGGGCGTCGAGCATTCGTACGGCGCGCCCGGCCATGGATTGAACGGGATCAGGTTCACCTTTGCCGGCAGCTGGTACTTGCGCAACAGCCGCACCAGTTCGCGCGCATCGTCGTCGCTGTCGTTCTTGTCCTTCAGCATCACATATTCGAAGGTGATGCGCCGGGCATTGTTGGCGCCGGGATAGTCGGCGCATGCCTGCAACAATTCCTCGATGCCGTATTTGCGGTTGAGCGGCACGATCTCGTCGCGCACTTCCTTGGTCACCGCGTGCAGCGACACGGCGAGGTTCACGCCGATTTCCTCACCGGCGCGCGCCATCATCGGTACCACGCCCGACGTGCTGAGTGTGATCCGCCGCTTGCTGAGGGCAAGGCCGTCGCCGTCCATCACGACGCTCAGAGCATCGCGCACCGCATCGAAGTTATAGAGCGGCTCGCCCATGCCCATCATCACGATGTTGGTCAGCATCCGCCCCTCGGGCTGGCTCGGCCATTCACCCAGCGCGTCGCGCGCCAGCATCACCTGCCCGACGATCTCGCCCGGCGTCAGGTTGCGCACCAGCCGCATCGTGCCGGTGTGGCAGAAGGTGCAGTTGAGCGTGCAGCCGACCTGGCTCGACACGCACAGCGTCCCCCGATCGGCGTCGGGGATGAACACCATCTCGTAATCCTGCCCGTCGGGCGAGGTCAGCAGCCATTTGCGCGTGCCGTCGGTCGAGACCTGCGCTTCCTTCACATTGGGGCGGCCGATGACGAAGTGCTTGTCGAGCGTCGGATGCTGCGCCTTGGCGATGTCGGTCATAGCCGAAAATTCGGTCGCGCCGCGATTGTAGATCCAGTGCCAGATCTGCTTGGCACGCAGCTTCGCCTGTCTGGCATCGAACCCGGCGGCTTCGAGCGCGGCACGGATTTCCGGCTTGGACAGCCCGACCAGATCGGTGCGGCCATCGGGACGCGGCGCCAGCGGCCGCGGAACGGGCACGGGATCGACATGGCCGGGAATCGGCATGGGGGGCGACGAGACTGTCAGCATCGGCGGGATATAGCCGATTTCAGGTGGGATTTCCACTCGCCGATCTACCGGCCACTGTCCGTTTGTTCTGAGTAGCCGTTGAGCTTGTCGAAATGGCGTATCGAAGGACCGTTTGGGGCGTGTACTTCGATAATGATGCGGTGAACCATGCCCCGCATGGTTCAGGATCGTCCGGGGGACGATCCGACCCCATCATCCTCGACTTCGCTCAGTCCCTACTCAGCACGAACGGATGTCCGCCGCTTCTTATAAACACCCCAAAGCCGCCGCATCGATCGCCGTCGCCGCCCCCGCCAGCGCATAGACGTCGACGAACGGCGCGCCGCTCTCGGCGACGCTTTCGATGCTCATCGACCGCCCACCACGCATCGCTGCGACGATCGCACGGTCGGTGGCGGCGTCGGGACTCCACGCGTCGACCCGCCCGGCCTTCAGTTCGAACCGCCGCTCGCCGATCGCCAGCACCACCTGCGCCCGGTCGCTGCGCGGCCGGCTCAGCCGGACATGGACCTGCCCCCGCGCGCCGGCCGCCGGCCAGTTGCCGATACTGGCGAAGGGCGCGCCGGTCTTCCCGCGCACCGGACGGCTGATCGCATAGCAGCGCGTCGGCGCCTCATCTCGAAACGCGCCCCAGCGCTGGTGGATGCCGATCGCCTGCGGTGCCGCCACCGCCAGCAGCAACGCGATCAAGCCGGCGCCGCCATCGACGGTCCGCCACTGCCCAGATGCGCGATCGTCTCGCGCCCGCCCTCGATCAGCGCGATCGATCCCTGCGGCAGGTCGGGCGCGACCGGCGCGTCGAATTGCGGCAGCACGTCCACGCCGGTCAGCACGCCGCGCAGCACCCGGCTGGACATGCCGTGCATGATGACCAGCCGATCGCCGGGATCGGCGTCGGTATCACTCGCCCAGGCGCCGACCCGCGCCGCAATCGCGTCATACCATTCGCCGCCGGGCGCCGGGCGGCGGTACAGCCGCGCCTCGACATCGAGGAAGTCGGCGTCCGCCCCGACCAGTTCGTGATAATAGCGCCCCGACCATTCGCCCATGCCGATCTCGACCAGCCGGTCGTCGCGCCGCGCGGCGTGCCAATCGAGTTCGAGATGCTCGGCGATGATCGCCAGCGTCTGGAGCGCGCGGCCCGCGCTCGACGCCCATAGCGTCAGCTTCGGTTTCGCCCCCAGCAGTTCGCGCAACGCCGCGCCCATCGCATCGGCCTGTGCGAAGCCCTTGCGGGTCAGCGGGGTGTGCGGGTGATCGCCCTGCATCCGCTGCGCGATATTGTACACGGTCTCGCCGTGGCGGGCGATGAAGTCGCGTCCCTTGCGGGCGGCGTGGGGATGGGTCGTCATGGTCCTGCTTTCAAGCCCGTGTTGCGCGATTGCAACGGTTTTCGCTGTTTAGGTGAGGTTCATGCAACGCCCGGCGAATGCGTCCATTGAACCCCGGCGCCCATATGGGCGGTGACAATGGAGTTTCGACTATGCGTACCCTCATCCTCGGTCTTGCCGCTGCCGGCACTGCCCTTTCCGCCGCGCCCGCCATGGCGCAGGACGTCAACCCGGCCTTTACCGGTTTCCGCGTCGGCGCGCTTGCCGGTTATGACGGTATCCGTCCGGGCAGCACCCAGGATACCGACCTCGATGGCGACGACCAGACCGTCAACGGCCTGCTCTACGGCGTCGATGCCGGCTACGACTTCGCGCTCAGCAACTTCCTGATCGGTGTCGAGGGTGAATATACCGGATCGACCGGCAAGGTGGAGACCGCGCGCACCGATCCGAACTTCTTCGGCTTCGGCAGCGTCTCGACCGGCCGCGACCTCTATGTCGGCGCCCGTGCCGGCCTGCTCGTCGCGCCGACCACGCTCGCCTATGTGAAGGGCGGCTACACCAACGCCCGGCTCAACGTGCTGGCCAGCGACGGCACCGTCGACAGCCGCGAGAATTTTGAACTGAACGGCTATCGGCTGGGCGCCGGTGTCGAACAGGCGATCGGCTCGCGCGCCTATGCCAAGCTTGAATATCGTTATTCGAACTACAACAACGCCGATTTGCAGTTCCGCGACGGCAGCACCACGTCGCAGTTCGACATCGACACCGACCGGCATCAGGTCGTCGCGGGCGTCGGCATCCGCTTCTGAACCCACTTGTTTACATCTCGGTAACCAAGTTGCGCGAGGAGGGTCGGAGCAGTTTGCTCCGGCCCTTCTTTGCGCTAGACACCCTGCTCGGTTTTCTAAGGGGTCGGCACCGAATCCGCCGGCCCGAGTGCGAGCGCATCCGCGCAGGGGAACATCATGAAGGCGACGATCGAACGCGCGACCCTGTTGAAGGGCCTCAGCCACGTCCAGTCCGTGGTCGAGCGGCGCAATACCATCCCCATCCTGTCGAACGTCCTGATCGAAGCGGGCGAATCGACGCTGCGCCTGATGGCGACCGACCTCGATCTTCAGATCGACGAGACGATCGCGGCGGCGATCGATCAGGCAGGCGCTATCACCGTGTCGGCGCACACGCTGTTCGACATCGCCCGCAAGCTGCCCGAGGGCGCGCAAGTGCAGTTGTCGGCGGCCGAAGGGCGGCTGACCGTGGTGGCCGGGCGCGCGCGCTTCAGCCTCGCCACGCTGCCGCGCGACGATTTTCCGGTGATTGCCGAGGGCGAACTGCCGACGCAATTCGAACTGCCCGCGACCACGCTGAAGGCGATCATCGACAAGACCCGTTTCGCGATCTCGACCGAGGAGACGCGCTATTATCTGAACGGCATCTTCCTGCACGTCGCCGAAAATGACGGCAAGCCGGTGCTGAAGGCCGCCGCGACCGACGGCCATCGCCTCGCCCGCATGACCGTCGACCGGCCCGAGGGCGCGGAGAAGATGCCCGACGTCATCGTACCGCGCAAATGCGTCGCCGAACTGCGCAAGCTTTTGGACGAGGTCGACGGTTCGGTCGGCGTATCGCTGTCGGGCAGCAAGATCCGCTTCGACCTCGGACAGGCGATCCTGACCAGCAAGCTGATCGACGGCACCTTCCCCGATTATTCGCGCGTTATCCCGACCGCGAATGACAAGCTACTGAAGCTCGACCCGAAAAGCTTCATGGCCGGCGTCGATCGCGTGTCGACCATCGCCACCGAAAAGACCCGCGCGGTCAAGATGGCGCTCGACCGCGACAAGATCACCCTGTCCGTCACCAGCCCCGAAAACGGCGCGGCGGCGGAGGAAGTGCCCGGCGAATATGCCGCGCTCCCGTTCGAGATCGGCTTTAACAGCCGCTATCTGCTCGACATTCTCGGCCAGATCGACAGCGATCTGTGCGAGGTCCATCTCTCGGACGCGGCTGCCCCGACGCTGATCCGCGAGAACGACGCGTCGCCCGCGCTCTACGTGCTGATGCCGATGCGCGTCTGACGCGCCGCATCCGAGCCATCCCGCGGCCCCGTACGCAGCTCGCGTGCGGGGCCGTCGTTCGTTCGGGGGAAGATGCGGACTCTGCTTTACTCCCCCGACCATCAAGCTATTTATCGCTAGACGATAAATGAAGGAATTGCCGTGAAACTGGTCCGGGGTGCGTGGAAGCTGCTGGTCGGGATCAAGGACGCATTGGTCCTGATCCTGATGCTGCTGTTCTTCGGCGGTCTGTTCGCGGCCCTGTCGAGCCGCCCCAATACGCGGGTGACCGACGGCGCGCTGCTGCTCGACCTGTCGGGATCGATCGTCGAGCAACCGGCCGAGGCCGATCCGGTCGCGTTGCTCAGCGGCCAGCCGGTGGCACAGCAATTGCGCCTGCGCGACGTCGTCCGCGCACTCGATGCGGCAAAGGGCGATTCGCGGGTCAAGGTCGTGGTGCTCGACCTCGACAAGTTCGCGGGCGGCTATCCGTCCGCGCTGGCCGAGGTCGGCGACGCGGTCGCGCGGGTGCGCGCGTCTGGCAAGCCGGTGCTCGCTTATGCCACGCTCTACACCGATGGCGGCTATCGCATCGCGTCGAACGCCAGCGAGGTCTGGGAAAATCCCTTCGGCGGCACGCTGTTCCGCGGCCCCGGTGGCTCGCAGCCCTATTACAAGGGGCTGATCGACAAGCTCGGCGTCAATGCGCATGTCTACCGCGTCGGGCAATTTAAGTCCGCTGTCGAACCGTTTACCCGCGCCGACCAGTCCGAACCGGCGCGTGCCGCCAATCAGGCGCTGTACGGCGCGATCTTCGACCAATGGCGCGCGGCGGTGCATAAGGCGCGGCCCAAGGCGCAAATCGACGCCTTCCTGACCCGCCCGGCGGAAACGGTGCAGGCGGCGGGCGGCGATATCGCGCAGGCCAATCTGCGCGGCGGCCTTGTCGACCAGCTCGGCGACCGCATCGCCTTCGGCAACCGCGTCGCCGCACTGGCGGGCGAGGACAAGGGCAAGGGCGCCGGCAGCTTCCGCACGATCAAGTACGACAACTGGCTGGCGGGGAACCCGGTCCCGACCGGCGGCGATGCGGTCGGCGTCATCACCGTCGCCGGCACGATTGTCGATGGAGAGGCGAAGGCGGGGACGGCGGGCGGCGACACCGTCGCCAAGCTGCTGCTCGATGGGCTCGCCACCAAGGATCTGAAGGCGCTGGTCGTCCGCGTCGATTCGCCGGGCGGGTCGGTGCTCGCCTCCGAACGTATCCGGCAGGCGATCCTGCAGGCCAAGCAAGTGTCGAAGATCCCGGTCGTCGTCTCGATGGGCGGCCTCGCCGCATCGGGTGGCTATTGGGTGTCGACGCCGGGTGACGTGATCTTCGCCGAACCCAATACCATCACCGGATCGATCGGCGTGTTCGGCGTCATCCCAACCTTCGAAAACACCCTCGCCAAGATCGGCGTCACTGCCGACGGTGTCGCCACCACCCCCTTGAGCGGCCAGCCCGACGTGATGCGCGGTACCAGCCCGGCGTTCGACGCGATCATGCAGGGCAATGTCGAGGATATCTATCGCCGCTTCACCGGCCTCGTCGCCACCTCGCGCAAGCTGACGCCGCAGCGTGTCGATCAGATCGGGCAGGGCCGGGTGTGGGACGGCGGCACCGCGCGCCAACTGGGGCTGGTCGACCGCTTCGGCAATCTGGGCGATGCCGTCGCCGAGGCCGCGCGCCGGGCGAAGCTCGACCCCGCCAAGGCGCGCGCCGTCTATCTCGACCGCGAACCCAGCGCCTTCGAAAAACTGATGAAGGGCTTTGCCGATCGCGAGAAGGGCGAGACGACCGACGCCGCCACCGACCTACTCGGCGCCGCCGCGATCGAACAGCGCGCGCTGATGGCGCAGGCGCTGGGCGATGCCCGGCGGATGCTGACCGCGCGGACCGGCGTGCAGGCGCGCTGCCTCGAATGTGCCGGGTTGGGGCCGGTCACCCCGTCGGCCGACGATGCGTCGCTGTTCGACCTGATCGTCGCACGGCTATTCGCATGATTGCGATCCGTGCCGCCCGGCCCGAAGACGCGGCCGCGATCGCCGCGATCTACGCCCCCTATGTGCTGGGCGGCACGGTGTCGTTCGAAACCGAGGCGCCGGACACCCGCGCAATCCGCCACCGCATGGCCGCGAGCGACGGCTTCTATCCGTGGCTGGTCGCGACGACGGGCGAGGCGGATGGCGACGCCGTGCTTGGCTATGCCTATGCGACGAAATTCCGCGAACGACCCGCCTATCGCTATGTCGTCGAAACCTCGATCTACATGGCCGGCAGCGCGCAGCAAAAGGGGACGGGGCGGCTGCTCTACGAGGCGCTGATTGACACGCTGCGCGCGCAAGGCTTTACCCAGGCGATCGGCGTGCTGTCGCTCCCCAACGACGCGTCGATCACGCTCCACGAAGCGGTCGGCTTCCGCCGCGCGGGCGTGTACCGCGAGGTCGGCTTCAAACAGGGCCGCTGGATCGATGTCGGCTTCTGGCAATGCCGACTGAACGAAGGGACGGTTCCGCCGAAGGAGCCGCGGCCGTTCCGCGAAACCGGGGTCGTTCGAAGCTGAACCCTGTCCCGTTCGGTTCGAGCAGCCTGGCGCGAAGTCGAGGAGCGTCCGTCAAGGAGGCGCTGCGGGATGCACTCCTCCTCGACTGCGATACTCGTGGGGGCGGCGTGGTACCGCCCCCTTTCACTTCGGCTTGACGAAGCGCAGCGTCATCCGGTCGCTCTCGCCGATCGCCGCATATTTCGCGCGGTCGACATCCTTCAGCCGATAGGTCGGCGGCAGAGTCCACACCCCCTGCGGCCAGTCGGCGGTGTCCTTCGGGTTGGCGTTGACGTTCGACTTGCCTGCCAGCTTGAACCCAGCCTTGGTCGCAAAGGCGATGACCGAGCTTTCCTTCATATAGCCCGACTTTTCCTCGGCGGCGGCATCGCGACCTTCCGGCAGCCGGTGTTCGACCACACCCAGCACGCCGCCCGGCTTCAACATCCGGAACATCGCATTGAACGCCGCCTGCGCCTGATCCGCCCCGCCGAAGCGCCAGTTATGAACGTTGCGGAAGGTCAGCACCTTGTCCGCCACGCCGTCGGGCACGCCGGCCTGCCCGGCATCGGTCGGGAAGGCGACGGCCTGTGCCTTGCCGAACGCGGTCGCGTCGCGGGTCTGCAGCTTCGTCAGGATCTCGGCCGTGCGCGGCAGCGGACCGGCGGCGACATAGCGCCCCTTTTCGCGCAGCATCGGGGCGAGGATTTCGCTGTACCAGCCATTGCCCGGCCAGATCTCGACCACCGTATCAGTCGGCTTCACCCCGAAGAACGCCAGCGTCTCGGCCGGGTGGCGATAACGGTCGCGGGGCGTATTCGCCGGATCGCGCAGCGGCGAGGCGATGGCAGCGGCGATCGGCCCTTTGGGCGCCTGCGCCGGGGCCGGGGTCAGGGCGAGCAGCGCGACACTTAACGCTGGCAGCAACAGGGCGGTTCGACGCATGGCGATTCTCCGAAAGGGGCGCTGGGTGGACGATAGGATGATGATGTTATGGACTATTGCGACGGGCGCGGCGATGCTCTTCGCCGGTTCGGTACTGGCCGAACGCCGCCGCAGCCGCAGGCGCGATCCCGATCGGGTCGGGTGGGTACCATGGACGCTGCTGCAACTGCTGGCGGTGTTGCTAATGGTGTTCAGCGTCGCGATGGCGCTGGCGCAAAAATAGGGCACGATTTCCGGCCGGTCGCAAAGCTGCTATCCTGTCCCCGACAGGATGCGTCGGGGGGACGTCATGCGATCATGGGGAATGGTTGACGCGCTGTTGCTGCTGGCCGGGTGCGGGACGACACGGCGATCGGCCGATATCGACCATGGCCATCGGCTGGCGACGGTTATGGGCTGTACCAGTTGCCATGGCGCGAAGCTCGACGGCCATTTGTTCGAGGAAGACCCGCAATTCGCCCTTGCCTGGAGCAGCAACCTGTCGCGCATCCTGCCGCGCTGGTCCGATCGGCAGATCGAACAGGTGCTGCGCAGCGGACGACGGCCGGATGGCAGTGCGCTCTGGTTCATGCCGACGTTCGCGCAACGCCAGCTATCGGGCGATGACCTGCGCGACCTGATCGCATGGTTGCGCACCGTCCCGCCGAGCGGGACCGACCATCCACCGATCCGACGCGGCCCGATGTTCGCGGTGGCGATGGAGCATGGGTTTCAGGACTCGGCGGCGCAGGCCGAACAGCTGAAGGCGCGCCAGCCGGTCGTGCTGGACGACCGGTTCCGGCAGGGACGCTATCTGGCGACGATCGCCTGTGCCGAATGCCACGGACCGGAGCTGTCGGGCCCACGCGATCCGCGTCCGGGCGATCCGCCGGACCTGTCGATCGCCGCCGCCTATACGCCGGGCGAGTTCGCACACCTGCTCACGACCGGCATCAACCGCAACGGCCAGCCCGCCGGCGATATGGCGCAGGAGGCCCGCAAGCGTCTGTCGAGCCTGACCCGGCAGGAGATGGCGGCGATCCAGGCATATCTGGTCGCCAGAGCGGCGGCGCCGGGTAACGGCGCAACGCCGCGCGTTCAGTAAAATTGCGCCAGTGTCAGCGTCCTTGTCGCGCCATCGCACAGGGTCAGCCGCACGACGCGGCCAGGCGCATCGGTGCCCCAGCGGACATCGACACCGCCATCGGGGGTCAGCGCCACCGCCTGTCCATCGACCTGACAGATCAGTTCGTCGGCCTTCCACCCCGCCTTGGCGGCCGGGCTGCCGGCCATGACGTGCAGCACGCGCAGCCGCGCCCGGTCATAGCCGAGCAGCAGCCCGCTGGTCGATTTGAGCGGGGCGGGCGGGGCGGCGGGATTGGGCGAGAGCAGCATCTGTCCGGACCCCGGATCGAGCAGCACGCGGTAGCGCAGCAGCAGGCCGGTGCCGATCCGCCCGGCGACTCGGACCTGTTTGGCGAAGCCGCCGTCCGCTTCGATCCTGAGTTCGATCGGACCGGTCCTTAGCCCACCCAGCGCCACGGCGTCGGTCACGGTCAGCCCGGCATCGACCACCCCGCCCGCGCCATAGGCGATGGTCGACGTGACGCGCGCGCCTTTGATCGCTGCCGCCCGCCACTGGCTGCGCGCGATGCTGAGCGCCCCGCCGTCGCCGGTATCGACCAGCAACGGGCGGATGCGGGTCCGGCCAAGCGTCGCCTGCGTCAGGTAGAGGCCGCTATCCGACTGCAGCGACATCGGCACGCGGGTGCCGGTGAACGGCATCCGCCCGCTCGGCAGCAGCCGGAAACGGCGATTGGCGAAATCGATGTCGAGCGCGTGCGGGCCGATCAGGTCGGTTCCCACCAATATGTCGGCATCGCCGGAGGCGCTGGCGAGCAGTTTCGGCAGGTCGATCACCGCCACCCGCCCGCCGCTGCGGCTGAGCGCGCCGAATGCCACCGCTTTGGTCGCTGCCCAGTCGACACGGATCGACCCGCCCAGCGCGACCCCGGCGGCGGCGTCCTTCGTATCGATGGTCAGTTTCGCCCGCCGGGCGAACTCCCGACTGACCGCGCTATGGTTCAGCCCGGTGTCGAGCAGCGCCTGCGCCGCGACGCCGTCGATCGTCATCGCGAAGCGCAGATGGTTGGCGGCGGTGAGGGTGAACGGCACCCAGCGCGCCTCGGCATCGGCGGACAGCGTGCCCTGCGCATGGGCAGCGGCGGGCGCGCAGAGCAGCAGCGCGAGGATCAGGCGAAACAGCACCACCCGGATGTAGGGCGCGCGTTTGACCGGCGCTACAGGCACGCCTCCAGCAACGCCTGGTCGAAGCCATATTGCCGTGCCTTGTCGAGCGTATAGGGGCGCATCCCCATCGACCGATACTCGCCGATGATCTTGCCGTCGGCGCTTTCGTCCAGATATTCGAACTTGAACAGTTCCTGGGTGACGATCACCGGACCTTCCATCCCGATCACTTCGGTGATGTTGGTGACGCGGCGCGAACCGTCGCGCAGGCGCTTCACCTGCACGACCAGATCGACCGAATCGGCGATCTGGCGGCTGATCGCTTCCTTCGGCACCTTGATGTCCGACATCATCACCATGTTCTCCATGCGCGCGAGGCATTCGCGCGGGGAGTTGGCGTGGAGCGTCGCCATCGATCCGTCATGGCCGGTATTCATCGCCGCGAGCAGATCGAAACACTCGCTGCCGCGAATTTCGCCGAGGATGATCCGGTCCGGGCGCATACGCAGCGCGTTCTTGACCAGATCGCGGATGGTGACCTCGCCTTGCCCTTCCAGATTGGGCGGGCGGGTTTCGAGCGGCAGCCAGTGCGGCTGTTGCAGGCGCAGTTCGGCGGCATCCTCGATGGTCAGCACGCGCTCGCCGGGGTCGATCATCTTCGACAGCGCGTTGAGCATGGTGGTCTTGCCCGAACCCGTGCCGCCGGAGATGACGATGTTGAAGCGGCTGGCGCCCGCGACCTTCAGCGCGGTGGCCATTTCCTTGCTCATCGATCCGAACCCGGCCATCATGTCGATGGTGATCGGCTTCGCCGAGAATTTGCGGATCGAGATCGCGGTGCCCTTCAGGCTGAGCGGCGGCACGATCACGTTGACGCGGCTGCCGTCCTTCAGCCGGGCGTCGGCCAGCGGCGTGGTCTGATCGACGCGACGCCCGACCGAATTGCAGATGCGCTGTGCGATCTGGAACAGATGCTCCTCGTCGCGAAACGCGATATTGGCCAGTTCCAGCTTGCCCTTGCGCTCGACGAAGGTCTGTTCCGGGCCGTTAACCATGATGTCGCTGACCGCCGGATCCGCCAGCAATTCCTCGAGCGGCCCGAGGCCCAGCAACTCGTCGACCAGCACCTTTTCCAGCGCGAACTGCTCGCGCCGGTTCAGCGTCAGCTTCAATTCGGCCAGCACCTCGCCCACGATCGGCCGGAATTCCTCGGCCAGTTCGTCCTTGCTGAGCGTCGCGGCGGCTTCGGGATCGACGCGTTCGAGCAGGCGCGGCAGTACCTGTTCCTTGATACGGTGGATCGACGATTCGAACCCCTCGACACGGCTGTTGCCCGCCTCGCCCGACAGCGCCTGCCGATCGGCGAGCCGCTGCATCGCGTCGCCCACCCCCTGCGGCAGGCTGCCCGCCTGTTCGCCGGGCATCGGCGCGAAATCGTCGCCCGACAGCGGCAACTGGGTCAGCGGCGGGAATTGCGAGGCGAGGTCGAGATCGGCGGCCCGCGCCGGCCCCGATCCCTGCATCGGCCGCGCCACCCCGAAGGACGGCCTGCCGCCGCCCGCCCCGCTTATGCCGCTCCGCCGTCCGAATGCGTTCACGCCCGCCACCCTTCTGATTCGTGACGGGCAGGCTAGGAGGGAAGCTTTTACAATTGCCTAAGCATGTCTGGGGGGCGCGATGGGTGAACCCCAACCGTTCGTGCTGAGTAGGGGCTGAGCGAAGTCGAAGACCCGTATCGAAGCACCTTCGGCGGTCCTTCGATACGCCATTTCGACAAGCTCAACGACTACTCAGGACGATTGGGCCCGAGATATCATTGGCCGGAAGGCCAACAGCAAAAGGGCGGAGCATGTCGCCATGCCCCGCCCCCTATGTCGCGTTCGCGGACTCGGTCAGATGTGGATCGGCTTGCCCTGCACCGCCATCGCCGCTTCCTTCAGCGCCTCGGCATGGGTCGGATGTGCGTGGCAGGTGTACGCAATGTCCTCGCTGGTCGCGCCGAATTCCATCGCCTGTGCCGCCTGCGCGATCATCGTGCCGGCAAGGCTCGATACGATCCACACGCCGACGACGCGATCCGTCTTTGCGTCGGCAATTACCTTCACGAAACCGTCGGTGTCGCGATTGGTCTTGGCGCGGCTGTTGGCGGCGAACGGGAACTTGCCGACCTTCACCTCGCCCTTTTCCTTGGCGGCTTCCTCGGTCAGGCCGACGCCCGCGATTTCGGGCATGGTGTAGACCACGCTCGGGATGACGTCGTGGTTCACGATGCCGGTCTGGCCGGCGATGAACTCGGCAACCGCAACGCCCTCGTCCTCCGCCTTGTGCGCCAGCATCGGCCCATGCACCACGTCGCCGATCGCCCAGATGCCGTCGACCTTGGTACGGAATTCGTCGTCGATATCGACCTGTCCGCGCTGGTTGACCGACAGCCCGGCCTTGTCGAGCGCGAGATGTTCGGTGTTCGCACGGCGACCGATCGACACCAGCACCGCATCGGCGGTCAGTGTCGTCGCCTCGCCACCCGCCGCGGGTTCGAGCGTCAGCGTAGCGGTCGCGCCATCGACCGACGCGCCGGTGACCTTGGTCGACGTTTTGAGGTCGAAGCCCTGCTTCTTGAACAGCTTGGCCGATTCCTTGCGGACCTCGCCATCGAAGCCCGGCAGGATCTGGTCGGCATATTCGACCACGGTGACCTTGGCGCCCAGACGACGCCACACGCTGCCGAGTTCGAGGCCGATCACGCCGCCGCCGATCACGACCAGATGTTCGGGCACCTTGGGTAGCGCCAGCGCACCGGTCGAATCGACGATGATCGCCGCGTCATTGTCGACCGGCACGCCCGGCAGCGGGGTAACCGACGAACCGGTGGCGATAACGATATCGCGCGCGGTGACGGTGCGATCGCCGACCTTGACGCTATGGTCGTTCTCGAACGACGCATAGCCCTTGAGCCATTCGACCTTGTTCTTCTTGAACAGATATTCGATGCCGCCGGTCAGCTCGCCGACCGCCTTCTTCTTTTCGGCATGCATCTGGTCGAGGTTGAGCGACGCGCCCTGGATCTCGACGCCGAACTTGGCGAGATGGCCGCCGGTCGCTTCCTCGTACAGTTCGGAGGCGTGCAGCAGCGCCTTGGACGGGATGCACCCGACGTTCAGGCAGGTACCGCCCAGCGTCTCGCGACCCTCGGCACAGGCCGTCTTCAGCCCCAGCTGCGCGGCGCGGATCGCCGCGACATAGCCGCCGGGGCCGGCACCGATTACGAGGACGTCGAAGTCATATTCAGCCATAGTCTCTATCCCGTCCTAGTCGTTGTGGGCGATCACGCGGATCGCGCCGTCGCCGGTACGGCGGCATTGTGCCGCAAATTGTCGCAGGGCCGGTATCCCCTGCATCACATAATCAAGCGCGTCGGCACTGCCGAAGGTGTCCGCCATATAGACATCGGCCTTCGCCATCGCACGGGGGTCGAAACGGCCCGCCAGCGTGGCGTCATCGATCTTGTCGAGCGCGTCGGCGAACGCCTGCATCAGCGACGGCGCGATCAGACCGATCCCGCCCTCGCCATTCTCATCGGCGCCCAATTCGGGCAGCGCGGCGATGATGATGCCAAGCGTGTGTCCGATATCGTCGGCCGACCCGGTCAACAGATAATGGACCGCGTGCCACGCTTCGCCAAGGTCGAGGAAGTCGAGATTCTCGACGCCTTCCTCGAACAGGAAATCCTCGAACACCGATGGGTCGGCGACCAGCCGGTCGATGTCGGCATCGCCGGCTCGACGCAGATAGATCACCATGCCCATCGGTTTCGCGTTCGCCCTTAAAGGTCGATCAGCAGGCGGGTCGGGTCCTCGATCGCGTTCTTCAGCGCGACGAGGAAGGTCACCGCCTCGCGACCGTCGATCAGGCGATGGTCGTAGCTAAGCGCCAGATACATCATCGGGCGCACCACGACCTGTCCGTTACGGACGACCGGGCGTTCCTCGATGCGGTGCAGGCCCAGCACCGCAGACTGCGGCGGGTTGATGATCGGGGTCGACATCAGCGATCCGAACACGCCGCCATTCGAGATGGTGAAGGTACCGCCCTTCATCTCGTCCATCTTCAGCGTGCCGTCCTTGGCGCGCTTGCCGAAGTCTCCGATCGTCTTTTCGACGCCCGCGACCGACAGCTTGTCGGCGTCGCGGATGACCGGGACGACCAGACCCTGCGGCGCGCTGACCGCGACCGAGATGTCGGCATAGTCGTGGTAGACGATCTCATCGCCCTGGATCTGCGCGTTGACCGCCGGAATGTCCTTCAGCGCCATTGTCGCGGCCTTCACGAAGAAGCCCATGAAGCCGAGGCGGACGCCGTGCTTCTTCTCGAACAGGTCCTTGTACTTGGCGCGCGCCTCGATCACCGCCGTCATGTCGACGTCGTTGAAGGTGGTGAGCAGCGCGGCATTGTCCTGCGCTTCCTTCAGGCGGCGGGCGATCGTCTGGCGCAGGCGCGTCATCTTGACGCGTTCCTCGCCACGCGCCGGGGCGGCG